>NZ_BAAAKE010000008.1:0-326967 GCF_039527585.1 Saccharothrix xinjiangensis
TCGACAACGCGACCTGGTCCGCCCCCGGCAGCGACACCAACCCCGCCGGCCCCGACGTCAAGTCCACCACCACGGTCTCCATCCCCTACGCCTACACGCTCGACCAGACCACCTGCGTGCCCGGCATCGTCAGCCGCACCGCAGGCGCCAACACGGGCATGAAGGAATCGAACGGCACCTGCTGAACGAACCCCACCAGGTGCGGTCGGAGCGGTGCGCGACGGCCGTCGTCGACGGCGGTCACCGGGTCGAACCCGGTGGCCGCCGTCGACGCGGTCTACCACGTCACCACCAGCACGTCAGCTGGAAGTCGTCGAGCCGCACCCACTCGCCGTCGTGCCCGCGACCGCTGTCCTGGAGCAGGTAGCGCACGTACACCGAGTGGAAGCCCACGAGCGAGAACTCCAGTGCGACCGGCTGGTAGCCGGGGTAGGTCAGGGCGCGCTCCCCGTGGTGGATCCGCGCCCCGGCCGAGTTGAACAGCTCCACGGTGATCTCGCGGCTCCGGTCGTTCAGCGGGTTGGCGTAGATGTGCGCCACGCAGTCGCTGCGCCCGCTGTCGCCCGTGGGCACCCAGATGCCCATGGCGGCCGCAGCGCTGTCCCGGTAACCGGAGTGCAACCACCCGTTGCCCCGGCCGCTGCGCGCGGTGCCGTTGTCGTAATCGAACCCGCCGTTGCCGCTGCCGAGCACCCAGACGCCCCACGAGCCGGCCGGATTCCACTCGAAGCCCTCCGGGAAGCTCCTCGAACTCGCCTGGGCGATGCCGGTCCCGGCGAGCACCAGCACCACCGCGCCGACCAGCGCCGCCAGTTTCCGTCCCATCCTGTTCATGTGGTCTTCCGTTCCGGCGGTCGTGAACCGCCTTGGTTCGTGCGGTCGCGGACCAGCGTGGGCGGCGCCCGGGGCACCGGGAACGGGCGTCGAAGAACCGAACGGTCCCGGGCACCGCGCTAGCCTGGTCGGACGCCGCCGTGCGCCCGTTCCCCGCAGGTCGGCGGCCATCACCGAGGCGGAGGCGGGCATGGCGCAGGCTGACCCCGACGACCAGGTCCGACGGCGGTTGCGCACCTTGCAACGCGTGGTGGGCGCCCCGTCCGACGCGGTCCTGGCGCGACGCGGCGGGATCTCCGCCTCCCTGTTCTCCGAGGTGATGTCGGGCAAGCGCCGGCCGCGCGCGGAGTTCGTCGGCAAGGTGGTCGCCGGGTGCGTCGTGTCCGCCCGCGCCAACGGGCACGCACCGCTGGAGGTGCGGCGGGTCCTGCACGCGTTGCGGCTGCCGGGGCACACCGCGTCCGACAGGGGCATCCTGGAGCGCGACGACGACCTGGACCGCTGCTCGACGGTGCTGGACGCGGTGCGCGCCCGGGTCGGCGCGACGGTCGTGATCGAGGGCCCCGCGGGGATCGGCAAGTCGGAACTGGTGGCGCAGGTGTGCGCCGAGGCGGCGGTGCGCGGGGTCGTGCCGCTGGCGGTGCGGGGCAACCAGCGGGACCGGACGATGGCGTTCGGCGCGACCCGCGCGTTGCTGACCCGCTGGGTCACCGGTCGTGGCGAGAAGGAGCAGCGGGTGTTGTTCGCGGGCGCGGCGGACCTCGCGCGCGTGCCGCTCGGCCTGCCGCAACAGCGTCATCGCGGCGCGGATTCGGTGATCGGGCTGACGGAGGCGTTGTACTGGCTCGTGGTCAACGCGTCGGCGCTGCTCGGCGCCGGCGAGGGCGAGGAGGGGCTGCTGCTGGCCGTCGACGACGCCCACTGGCTCGACGAGGAGTCGTTGCGGTGGCTGGAGTTCCTCGGTGACAGGCTCGCCGGACTGCCCGTCGTGCTGCTGCTCGCCCACCGCCCGCACGAGCGGTCCGCGCTCACGCGCCTCGCGTTGCGGGCGACCGAGGTCGTGCGGCCCCGCCCGCTCGGCCCCGGAGCGGTGCGGGCGATGGTCCGCCGCGGCCTGCTGCCGCGCTCGGCGCGGGACGTCGAACCCGACGAGGGGTTCTGCGCCGCGTTCCTCGATCGCAGCGGCGGCAACCCGTTCTACCTGTGGTGGATGCTCGACGTGGCGCGGGAACGCGGTTTGGCGCCCACAGCCGCCGGCGCGACGGCGGTGGACGCGCTCACCCCGCGCCACGTCGTGCTGCACCTGGCCGAGCGGCTCGCCGGCCTCGGCCCCGTCGCGCGACGACTGGCCCACGCCATCGCGGTGCTGGGTCCGGGGCGCGCGCTCGGGGACGCCGCGCGGCTCGCCGGGCTCACCGCGGCCGAGGCGAAGCGCCAGTACGACCGGCTGTGCGCGGGCGCGATCCTCGCACCCGGACCCACCGCGGACTTCCGCCACCCGATCATCCGCAGCGCCGTCTACGACGACATCGACCCGTCCCGCCGCAGCGACCTGCACCTCGACGCCGCGCGGCTGCTCCAGGAAGAGCGCGCGGCTCCCGACGCCGTCGCGGCGCACCTGCTCGACGTCCACGCCGCCGGCGACCCCTGGGTGGTCGACCGGATGAGCGCCGCCGCCGAGGACGCGCTCGGCTCGGGCCTGGCCGCGACGGCGGCGCGCTACCTCAAGCGGGCGGTCGACGAGCCGCCACCGCCGGACCGGCAGTGCCGGCTGCGGCTGCGCCACGGCCAGGCCCTCGCGCTGGGGCAGGTGACCGCGGCGCTCCCCGAACTGCGCGACGCCTACCGGCGGGCGCCGGACGACGTGCTGCTCACCGAGGCGGCCGTGGCACTGGCGAAGGCCCACGGCTACGCGGACCGGCTCGGCGACGGCGTGCGCCTGCTCGACACCGCGCTGGACCGCTGCGCCGACGAGCGGCAGCGGCAGCGGCTGCTCGCCGAGCAGCTGCTGTGGGCCGCGTGGTGGGCCGACGACCCGCTCCGCGCCGAGCGCACGGAGCTGCTCGACCGGATCGCGCCGCCGCTGACCGGGGACGTCGACGTGGAGCGGCTGCTGATCGCACTGCACGCGTGGAGCCTCGTGCTGCGCGGCCGACCGCGCGCCGAGGGGCTCGCGGTGATCGACCGGGTCATCCGGGCCGGTGTGGTGTTCGCCGACGTGGACAAGGGCATGGAAGTCGCCACCGTGACCGGTTTCGTGCACCTGTACTCCGGTGAGGCGGGTGTGTCCCACCGGCTGTTCGACCAGGCGGTGGACGAGTTCGAGCAGCACGGCTGGCGCGGCACGCACCTCGCGTTCGCCCACGCCAACCGGGGGCACTCGGCACTGCTGCTCGGCCGGTTGCCCGACGCCGTCGCCGACGCCGGGATCGCTCTGCGCCTGGCGCTCCGCAGCGGCACCGGGACACCGGCGGAGTGGTTCGCCACCGGCACGCTCCTGGAGGCGCTGCTCGCCCGAGGCGAGGTCGACCGGGCCGCCGCGGTCTGCGCGGAGCGCGGCTACCGCGACCACCGCCCGGACGCGGTCGTCCTGCCGGTGCCCAGGGCCGTGGTGGGCGCGTTGTCGCTGGCGCGGGGCGACCACGCCCGAGCCGCCGCCGCGCTGCGCGAGGTGGGGCGGTGGCTCGACGCCGCGCCCGCGCCCAATCCCGCGGTCTGCGGGTGGCGCTTCGACCTCGCCCGGGCATTGGGGCGCTCCGCCCCGCGCGAGGCGCGGGAGGTGGCGGCCGAGGGCGCACGGCAGGCCGACCTGTTCGCCGACCCGAACACCCGAGGCCAGGCGCTCCGGGCGCTCGCCGCGTTCGAGCCCGACCCGTTGGCGCCGCTGGGGGAATCGGCCAGGGTGCTGCGGGACGCGCCGAACCGGTGGCAGTACCTGCGGACCCTCGCGGACCTCGGCGCGGCGCTCGTCCGCTCCGGGCACACCGACGACGCCCGCCGAACGCTCACCCGGGCCGTCGCGCTGGCCGACGAGTGCGGCGCACCCGCGCTGAGGGAGGACCTCGCCGGACAACTGGGCCGCCTGGGCGTCACCGCCGATCCGCCGCCGAGGCTCAACGCCCTGTCACCACTCCTGCGGCGGGTGGCACGCCTCGCTGCCGAGGGACGTTCGGAACCCGAGATCGCGCACGGGGTGGTGCTGGACCTGGACACCGCGCGGAAGCTCGTGGTCGAGGCCCACGCCCTGCTCGGCGCCGACTCGCGCGCCGAACTCCGCCGCGCCCTGGAGCGCTGACCGACGGCCGCCCAGAGCACGGCTGCCCCGGCACGACCGACGGCCCCTCCGCCCGCGCACAGCGGGCCGAGGGGCCGTCGACCCACTCGCCTTACTGGAAGACGACGTCCGAGCAGAAGTAGTACGACTGGTCCATGTGACTGGCCTGCCAGATCACGTAGACGACGTGGCGGCCGGTGCGGCTGCCCGCGTTCACCGCCACCTGGTACTGGCCCGCCGGCGCGTAGCGGCCGGTGGTGGTGATCAGGTCCAGGTTGTTCCAGCCCAGTTGCTGCGTGGTCGGGTCGAAACCCTGCCGCGTGATGTAGACCCGCAGGTAGTCCGCGCCGTGCCGGGCCTGGTCGGTGACGGTCAGGGTGAACTGGCGCGACTTGGTCGTCGTCTTCCACTGGCCGGGGTTGTCCAGCGCCGCGTACCGCGTGCCGCCGGTGCGACCGCCGCTGCACAACTGGCCGTTCGGGATCTGGCCCTGGTGGTTGCCCGCCACGTTCTCGCGGTACAGCCCGTTCCAGTTCCACATCGCGGTGGTGTCGGCCTGCCAGGCCTGCCAGCACATCGGGTCCTGCTGGGCCATGGAGGGGTTCTGGAAGTCGCTGCCCCACCGCTGCCAGCAACCGTAGTTGCGCGACGACGGGTCGGTGGTGGAGCCGTGCGCGTCGGCGACGCCGGTGAGGACACCCGCCAGCAGCCCGGCGACGGCGGCGACCGTCGCGGAGGCCCTGGCGAGCAGGTTCTTTCTCGCAGGGATGGCTTTGAGCGCCACTCTGTCCTCCTCGTTGAGGATGTCCGCATAACTGGGAGCGCTCCCAAATCGCACTGTAACCAGGCGTGTGCGGAGATGGGAAGTGTTGTCCCGCAAGCGGTTCAAGTTCGACGGCATTCGACGCGCGCGTTCGACGAAAGCCCTTTCCCCAGGGCTGCGGAACGCTGCTCGGCGAGCGTCGCGGCGTGCTCGCGGAACGTCGTGGTGGCCGGGCGGGTCAGGGTGCGCGGCCACCACGAGCCGCACCACCACCGGGGCCGCGTCCACCGGCGGCGGGTATCGGGCACCGGGGTGCGGGTGGCTGTGGCCGGTCGTCGCGGGCAGCGCCGCCTCGCCTGCCGCAGGCGCGCCGGGCGGCCTTCCCCAGGCCGGCGCCGGGCGGGCGTGCCGCGGTCCCGGTGAGCAGTCACACACCCGGGTGAGCCTCCGGCAGCGGGTACCTTCCGCTCGTCGACGCACGACCGGAGGACCCGATGCGCTTCCTGTTCCGACCGCCCGCCAGCGAGGCGACCGGCCTGCTGTCGCTGCCGTGGGCGCAGCCGCTGGAGGAGTGGGACGAAGACCTGCTGCTCACCGTGCCGCAGCGGGGCATCTCGCGGCACGTCGTGCGGTTCGTGGCCAGCGAGGGGCAGGTCTACGCGCTCAAGGAGATCTCCGAGCGGCTGGCCCGCCACGAGTACGCCGTGCTCGGCGAGATGGAGCACGAGGGCATGCCCGCGGTGTCGGTGCTCGGGCTGTGCGTCGACCGCCCGGACGACCAGCAGGCCGTCCTGGTGACCAGGTACCTGGAGCACTCGATGTCCTACCGGTACCTGTTCTCCAGCCCGCGCGGCGACGACCACTCGGCCGACCGCCTGGTCGACACGCTGGTGGAGCTGCTGGTGCGGCTGCACCTGTCGGGGACGTTCTGGGGCGACTGCTCGCTGTCGAACACCCTGTTCCGGCTGGACGCGGGCAAGCTCGCCGCCTACCTGGTCGACGCCGAGACCGTCGAGCGGCACCCCCGGCTGTCCGACGGCCAGCGCAACCACGACGTGGACCTGGCGCGCGAGCGCATCGGCGGCGAGCTGATGGACCTCCAGGCGGGAGGCCTGCTGCCCGCCGAGCTGGACCCGATCGAGGTGTCCGACAGCGTGCCGCGCCGCTACGAGGCGTTGTGGAACGAGGTCACCCGCGAGGAGTTCTTCCGGCTGGACGAGCAGCGCTACCGGGTGGCCGAGCGCCTGCGCCGCCTCAACGACCTGGGCTTCGACGTCGGCGAGGTGGAGCTGATCACCTCGGGGGCGGGCGCCCGGCTGCGGGTGGACATCCGGGTCGCCGAGAGCGGCCAGCACCGCCGCGAGCTGTTCCGCCTCACCGGCCTGGAGGCCCAGGAGAACCAGGCCCGCCGCCTGCTCAACGACCTGCGCTCGTTCCGCGCCTACCTGGAGCAGCGCGACGGCCGGCCGGTGCCCGAGGCCACCGCGGCCCACCTGTGGCGCAGCCAGGTGTACGACCCGGTGGTGGCCGCCGTGCCGGCCGACCTGCTCGGCGTGCTGGCGCCGGCGGAGCTGTTCCACGAGGTGCTGGTGCACCGCTGGTACCTGTCCGAGAACGCGGGCCGCGACGTGGGCACGACCGCCGCGCTGCGCTCCTACCTGGCCACCGTGCTGCCCCACCAGGACGGGGACCAGGACGCCGACGAGGACGAGGACGAGGACGAGTACACCCCGGCGAGCTGACGGCCGGCGGTGCGCGAGCCGTCAGGCGCGGTGGTCCTCGCCCAGCAGCCGCGCCACCTCGGCGACCTCGGCGTGCCGTTCCTGCGCGCGGAACAGGGTCAGCGCCTCGCGCCACGCCGCGCGGGCCTGCTCGTCCTGGCCCAGTTCGGCGTGCACCTCGCCGAGGTGCACCAGGCCGGCCGCCTGGTCGCGGGTGTGGCCCGCGCCCGCCAGCAGCGCCACGGCGGCGCGGTAGTGGCCGAGCGCCTCGGCCTGGTTGCCGCGTCGGCGTTCGATGACCCCGAGGCTGTCGTGCACCTCGGCCCTGCCGATGTCCGAGCCCAGCTCCTCCAGCAGGCGCAGCGCCCGGGTGCAGTGCTCGTGGGCCTCGTCGTGCTCGCCGAGCAGCACGTGCACCCACCCGACCTGGTTGATCGCCTTGGCCTCCTGGAGCCGGTCGCCGATGCGCCGGGCCAGGTCGAGGGTGCGCCGGGCGTGCTCCAGCGACCGGCGGTCGTCGCCGAGCCCCGACCAGGTCCGGGTGAGGATCTGGTGCAGGTGGTTCTGGAGCTGGAGGTCGCCGGTCCGCTCGGCCACGGCGAGGCCCGCCAGCAGGTGGTCGTGGGACTCGGGCACCCGGCCGAGGTAGACCAGGATGTTGCCGAGGTTGCGGTGGGCCCGGCCGACCACCGCCTCGTCGCCGGCGCGCTCCGCGGCGGCCAGCCCGTGCCGCCACGCCTCCAGGTGGTCGGTGAACAGCGCCCGGCGGAAGTGGAAGGTGTCGAGCACCGCGGCGAGCTGCCACACCACCGCGTGGCGGCCCTCCCGCGCCGCCAGGTGCAGGCAGGCCACGATGTTGTCGTGCTCGGCGGCCAGCCACTCCCAGGCCCGTTCCGGGTCCGCCGGCCGGTGCGGCGCGACGACCGGCGCGTCGAGCTCGACGGCCGGGCGCTCGGGGTCGATCAGCCGGTCGGCGTGGTGGGCGCTGTGGAGGTAGAAGCCGGTCAGCCGGGCCAACGCGGCGTCGCGGTCGTCACCGGCGCGTTCGGCGGCGTACAGCCGCACCAGGTCGTGCATCCGGTAGCGGCCGGGTGACACCTGGCCGACCAGGTGGGCTGCCTCCAGCTCGCGCAGCGGTCGGCGGGCCGGTCCCCCGTCGAGCAGCGCCTCGACGGCGGGCAGCGGGACGTCCGGGCCGGGGACCGAGCCGAGCAGGGTGAACAGGACCGCCGCGCGGGGGCTCAGCGCCTCGTAGGACCACGAGAACACGGCGCGCAGGTCCAGGTCGTCGCCGGTGTCCAGGGCGTCCAGGCGCTCGGCGTGGTCGCGCAGCTCCTCGGCGAACGCGGCCAGGGCCAGCTCCGGGTGGGCCGAGGCGCGGGCGGCGACGATGCCGAGCGCCAGGGGCAGGCCGCCGCACCACGCCGTGATGCTCTCCACCGCACCCGGTTCGGCGTCGACCCGGGCCGCGCCGAGGTGTTCGACCAGCAGCGCGCGGGACGCGGCGCCGTCCAGGACGTCCAGCGCGACCCGGCGCGCGCCGTGCCTGGTGACCAGCGCGCCGAGCCGGTTGCGGCTGGTGACGACGACGGTGCACCCGTCGCCGGGCAGCAGCGGGACGACCTGATCGCTGTCCCGGGCGTTGTCCAGCACGACCAGCACGCGGTGGCCGGCGGTCATGGCGCGGTACAGCTCCACGCGCGCACCGGGGTCGTCCGGGACCACGGCAGGGTCGACGCCGAGCGCGTCCAGGAAGTGGCGCACGACGGCGGTGTGGTGCACGGGGTCGCCCAGCGGGTCGAACCCCCGCAGGTTCGCGTACAGCTGACCGTCGGGGAAGCGCTCCAGCCGCTCGTAGGCCCAGTGCAGCGCCAGCCACGTCTTGCCGACGCCGCCGATGCCGCCGAGCGCGGAGACGACCGTCGTGCCGGAGCCGTCCAGGGCGGCCAGTTCCTCGGTCCGCCCGCTGAACCGGCGCGGTCGCGCCGGGAGCTGGCGCGGCACGACCCGCCCACCGGCGGGCCGGCCGGCGGGCGGGGCCGCGGCGTCGCGCTCGGCCTCCAGATCGGACCGCACGCGGCGCAGCCAGGGGCTGTCCAGGCCCTCGAACGGTTCGCCGCGCCACAGCGCCAGCGCCTGGTCCGGCTGGCCGGCGGCCAGCAGCGCGCGGAACCGGTGCAGGTCGACGGCCGTCTCCCGCACCCGGGCCAGGTAGCCGGCCGGCGTGCGCTCGATGTCGACCGGCAGCGCGGCGCGCAGCCGCGACAGGTACGTGCGCAGCGTCGCGGAGGCCCGGTGCGGCGGCCGGTCGCCCCACACCCGCTCGACCAGCTCGGCCGGCGGCAGCGGCCGGCCGAGGTCGACGAGCAGTGCGGCGAGGACCACCTGCTGCCGGCGGGGACCCAGGTCGACGTCCCGCCCGCCGACCGCGGCCCGCACCGGGCCCAGGACCGAGAACTCCACGAGACCATCCTGCCTGGCGTTCGCCGGCGGGAACCGCTATACCCACCGGGAGGGAAATGCGAGGGGGAATCGCGTGGTCGTGCGGTTCAGGTTGTTGGGGGACATCGGCGCGGAGGTGGCGGGCCTGCCGGTCGACCCGGGGCCGATGATGCGGCGAGTCGTGCTGGCGGTGCTGCTGGTCGACCCGGACCGGCCGGTGCCGCCCGACGTGCTGGCCGACCGGGTGTGGGGCCCGGACCGGCCCGCCCGAGCGGTCGACACGCTGCGCAGCTACGTGTCGCGGCTGCGCGCCGTGCTGCCGGTCGACGTCGACCGCTCACCCGCCGGCTACCGGGTGCGGGCGCCGCGGTCGGCCGTCGACCTGCACGTGTTCCGCGACCTGCTGGCGCGGGCGCGGGACGCGGACGACGCCGGGGCGGCGGCGTCGCGCGCCGAGGCGTTCGGGCTGTGGCGCGGCGAGCCGTTCGCCGGCGTGGCGTCACCGTGGCTGGGCGAGGTGCGCCGGGTCCTGCACGCGGAGCTGCACGCCGCCCGCCTGGACCACCACGACGTGCTGCTGCGCTTGGGCGGGCACGCCGAGCTGGTGCCCGGCCTGGTCGCCCTGGCCGACGAGCACCCGCTGGACGAGCGGCTGGCGGGGCAGCTCGTGCTGGCCCTGCACCGCAGCGGGCGGCAGGCCGACGCGGTGGCCCGGTACGACCTCGTCCGGCGGCGGCTGGCGGAGGAGCTGGGCGTCGACCCGGGCGCGGAGCTGCGCGAGGTCCGGCAGCGGTTGCTGCACGCGCCGACCGCGTCCCGCGCGCCCCGGCGGCTGCCGCCCGCGCCCGCGGCGTTCGTCGGCCGCGCCGCCGAGCTGGAGTCGCTCGACCGGACGGTCCGGCGGGCCGGCCAGGTGGTCGTCACCGGACCGGGCGGGGTGGGCAAGACGTGGCTCGCGCTGCGGTGGGCGCATGACGCGGGTTTCCCCGACGGGGTGCTCCACGTCGACCTGCGCGGCTTCGACCCCCGCGAAGGGCCGCTGACCACCTCCCGCGCCGTGGACCGCCTGCTGGACGGCCTGGGCGCGGGTCCGGCGCCGACCGGGCTCGACGCCCGGCTGGCCCTCTACCGGGCGACCGTAGCCGACCGCCGGATGCTGGTGGTCCTGGACGACGCCCGGGACGCCGCGCACGTCGCGCCCCTGCTGCCCGGCGGCACGACCTGCTCGGTGCTCGTCACCAGCCGCAACCGCCTGACGAGCCTGACCACCACGCACGGCGTCCCGGTGCTCGACCTGGGACCGCTCGACCCGGCGGAGTCCCGCGCCCTGCTGGCCGAGCGCCTGCCGCCGACGCGGCTGACCGGCCCGGTGGACGAGCTGGTCCGGCACTGCGCCGGCCTGCCGCTGGCACTGGGCATCGTCGCCGCCCGAGCGGCCGACCACCCGCTGGAGGAGCTGGTCGAGGAGCTGCGCGAGGCGCCGCTGGACGCGCTGGACCTCGGTGAGAGCTCGGCCGACCTCCGGACGGTGCTGGCGGGCACCTGCGGCGCGCTGAGCCCGGACGACCGCGAGGCGCTCACCGCGCTGGCCGCGCTGCCCGGCGACGACCTCACCGCGGACGAGGTGGCCGGCCTGACCGGCACGACGCCCGCCGGCGCCCGGAAGCTGCTGCGCCGCCTGGGCAGCACGCACCTGGTCCGGCGCTGCGCCCCGGACCGCTACCGCCTGGACGCCTTCGTGCGCCTGCACGTGCGGGAACGCGCGTCGGCCCGGTGACCGGGCCGACGCGCCGCCCTCAGAACCAGGCGCGCCCCCGGCCGTCGGTGCGGTGGTGCATCCCGTCGTTGCTCATGTACCAGCCCGGACCCGAGGGGTTGACCCACTGGGAGGCGGGCACCTTCTTCGGCCCCCACTTCGCCTGGTAGAAGGTCTTGGGCGACTTGCCGGGCCGGTACGGCGCCCGCGGTCGGAAGTGGTCCTCGGCGTCCCATTTCGCGCACTCGGGCGAGGCTCCCACGAAATTGCAGTAGGAGTTCTTCATCGGATCCATGATGTAGCCCTCGATGCACGGGTGAGGCCCCGCCGGGCCGTTTGCCCCGTCCGGGTGGTAGCAGTTCCAGCTCGGGCGGAAGGGCGCCGGGGCGGTGCCGGCCGGGCTCCCCGGCGTCGGCATCCCCCAGTTGTCGGGGTGGTTGCTCAGGCGCGCGCCCGCGCCCGTGTAGACCACGGCACTGGCGTCCGCGGCCAGCGCCTGCTTGCCCCGCACGATGCTCCCGTCCAGGGCGCCCCCGGACGGGGTCCCGCCGAAGGTGTTGGCCGACGCGGCCCTGCCGATCGACTTGATCCCGGCTCCCACCCCGCCCACCAGCGCTCCGGCGAAGTTGAGCCCGAGGTTCACCCGCTGCTTCGGCGTCTCCGCCTTCGCCGATTGCGCCGTGTCCCACAGCGAGAGGGCCAGCCCCCCGATGAAGTACAGGCCCGCCATCCCCGGTGTGACCAGCGGGCACAGCGCGACCAGCCCCATGGCGAAGGCGATCGTGTTCTTGTGCCGGTCGACGAAGTCGACGGCCTTCTTCAGCAGCTTGCCGAAGAACAGGCCGGTCGGGTCGGAGTTGGTCACCGGGTTGTTGTTGCCGTAGGTGTAGCCGTGCACCTGCTGGGGGTCGGCCGGGTCCATGACCGGGTCGACGGAGACGAACCGGCCCAGCACCGGGTCGTACTCCCTGGCGCCCAGGTGCGTCAGGCCGGTCGACGCGTCCGGGGTGCCGCCGACGAAGCCCTTCCCGCCCGGGAAGTCCACCAGGCCGCCGCGCGGCGCGCCGAACGGCAGCTGGCGCCGCTGGACCACCGACAGGCCGCCGCTGGTCACCGCGGTGGTCGAGGTGTTCTGGTGGTCGCCCGCCAACCAGGTCAGGCCGCTCGCGTCGCGCACCGCCACGACCTGGTCGCCGTGCCGGTAGTGCCTCGTGGGGCGCAGGCCGCCGGCCTCGGTCAGCGTCAGCTCCTGGCCCGCCAGGTACAGGGTCGTGCCGTTCGGGTCGCGGCGGATCAACCGGTCGCCGTCGGCGGTGTAGACGAACGCCGTGACCTGCTCGCCCTCCGCCACCCTGGTCAGGTTGCCCTCGGCGTCCCAGTCCAGCCGCTGGTCGCCGCGCGCGGTCGTGTTGCCGGTCGCGTCGTGGGTGAAGCCCTTCGTCGTGGCGCCCGAAGGGTCGGTGGTGGTGATCGCGTCCACGCGGTGACCGGTGTGGGTCGCGGTGCGGGTGGTCTCGCCGTCCGCGGTGCGCAGGGTCTCGGTCAGCCGGTTGCCGACCGGGTCGTAGGTGAACGACTGCCGGTACGGCGCGGGTCCGGCCAGGGCCTGCGCGCCCGGTTCGGCGTCGCAGCCGCTGCCCGGCGTCCACGCCTCGGTCAGCCGCCGGAGGTGGTCGGCGCGGAAGCACTGGACGTCGGCGGGCCCGCCGGGCGCGCGGTCCGCGATGGAGGTGATGTTGCCCGCCGGGTCGTAGGTGTAGCGCACGTCGGACCGCAGCGGTGACGGCGCCTCGACGTCCACGGTGGTGCGCTCCACGCGTCGCGTGTTGGCGTCGTGGTACCGGGACAGCCACACCCTGGAGGTCCCGCCGCCCAGCTGGACCCGCGCCACCTCGCCGTACCGCGTGTGCTCGGTGCCGGTGACGTACTCGCTGGTGGCGCCGTTGAAGCCGCCCGAGGTCGTGGTGGGCAGACCGAGGCCGTCGTAGGAGTGCTGGACGGCCTCCTCGGCCAGGTCCCCGATCTTCGGGTAGGTCGTGCTCGACGTGCTGCCGTCCACGTTGTACTTGGTGTAGGCGGTGTACGTGCCGGCCAACCGGCCCTCCGACCGCGGGATGGTCACCCGCGTGCCCAATGGGCTGTTGAGCGCGCTGTAGCCCAGCACCTGGGACGTGTAGGCCTCGCCGCCCTCGTAGCGAGTGGAGGAGGCGGGCAGGCCCTTACCCATGGGCGCGGTGTCGAATGCCCACTCCGCCAGCACCACTCCCCCGTGCCGGGTCGACCGCTTGCGGCCCAGTTCGTCGTAGGTGTTCGTCAGCGTGGCGCCCCGCGCGTCGGTGGTGGACACCAGTTGGCCCGCGTCGTCGTAGCCCATCGTCGTGCGGCCCCGGTCCGGGTCCTCCGCCAGCACCTTGCGCCCCCGCAGGTCGTAGGAGTTGCGCCAGGTGTTGCCGGCCGGGTCCACGACCTCCGCGAGCAGGTCGGTGTGCGTGTGCCGGTAGGTGGTCCGGTCGAACGCGCCCTCCGGTTCCGGCCCGTGGTACTGGCGCAGTTCCGCGGTGCGGCCGCGCGCGTCGGTGACGGTCGTGGTGGCCGTGCCGCCGGCGGGCGGGGTGACGTGCACGCGGTCGCCGCCGTGCGCGGTGGTGGAGCGCCACTTCTCGGTCGCGCCCGCCATCGCGATCTCGGCGACCGGGCGGCCCGCGCCGTCGAACCTGGTGAGTACGTGCATCGGCACGTCCACGTCGTTCGCGACCCACAACCGGTCGTCCACGAGGGCGTCGGTGAAGTAGGGCGCGGTGACCTTGTGCTTGCGCCCCTGCGAGTCGTAGCGGGCGTCCACGACCAGCCGCCCACCGCCCACCGCGGGGGTCTGCGCCTGGCGCAGCCGCAGCAGGCCGTCGTACAGCTCGGCGCCGGTGGTGTAGTCGCCGTTCGGCCCCAACTTCGAGGACGTGACGACGGTCGGGGCGTCGTTGCGGTAGGTGTAGGCGAACCGGTGGTTGCCGCCGACACCCGGGCCGCGCGGGCGGTTGGGCAGCCACACCTCGGTCTTGCGGCCCAGCGCGTCGTAGACGGTCTCGGTCTTGCGGCCGTTGGCGTCCACCACCGCCACCGGTTGACCGAACGAGGTCTCCAGCGCGGTCGTGGTGGTGTGCCCCGCCGGGTTCGTGGTGGCGGTCGCGGTCACCGGGCCACCGGTCTCCGGGGTGAACCGGGTGGTGGTCACCCGGCCGAGCGCGTCACCGGCGGACGTGGTGCGGCCGTGGACGTCGAAGCCCGCCGTCGACGCCGGGGCGTACACCGGGCCGGAGGCCGGTCGCTCCGCCGCGACCTCGGCCCGCGTGGCGTTGCCCCGGTCGGGCGTCGCGCCGAAGTCGCGGCCGTCGTAGGCGGTGCGGGTGTCGGAGATCGCGTCGGCCGGGAACACCGGAGTCGTCCCGCACGCGGCGGCCACGGTCTCCACCCGCGACGGCAGGGTGAGCAGCCAGCGGTCGGTGTTGCGGGCGTACGTCGTGGTGGTGCACCGGTCGTCGGTGTCGGTCGAGGTGTCGCCGAGGTCGTTGGTGGCCACCAACTGGCCCCGGTCGTCGTAGGTCCTCTCGGTGCGGGTGGTGCGCCAACCACCGGCCTCCAGCGCCGTGTGCGCCACCTCGGTCCCGGGGCGCACGATGTAGGCCTTGTACGCGCCGCGGGTGGACGTGGGGCCCTGCCACGCCGGCGTCGAGATCGTCTTGGACACGACCCGGTCGCCCTCGCCGTCGTGCACGAGCGATTCGTACTGCTGACCGCGGAGCCAGTCGTCGTCCCGGCGTGTCCCGCCCTCGGAGTCGGTGACCGTGACCGACCGCTTGCCGGACGGCAGCCGGTCGCCGTCGAGGCCCCGGTGGAAGCGCTGCTCGGTCATCGTGACGGGACCGCTCGGGTCGGTCGGCTTGCCCTGCCTGGTCCGGACCCGGCCGAAACCGCGGAAGTCGTTCCAGGTGCGGTGCTCCTCCTTGGTGAACTCCGAGGCGTCGTACCCCCACGCCGCACCGCCGAGGTACTCGTAGGAGGTGACCTGCTCGGTGTTGGCCGCGATCCGGTCCGACTGCACGACCTGCGCCACCACGTACTTGTGGAAGTGGTCGGTGCGCTCGGAGAAGTCCCGCTTGGCCCAGCGCTGCGGGAAGCAGCGGCGGGTGTTGGTCTCCGGCGCGGCGGGCAGCGAGCCGGCCGAGCAGTCCGGCTCGGCGTAGTCGACGGTGGTCACGCCGCCGGCTTCCGACACGATGCCGGTCACCCGGTAGCGCAGCAACGGGCCGAGTCCGTCGACCTTCTCGACCCGGTTCGGCATCTTCGTTCCCTCGAAGGTGACCGGCGGCAGTGACACGGCTGCGCCCGCGTGTCCGGTGTGCGTGACGCTCTTGAGCCACAACGCGGCCTTCTCACCGTCACCCGGCGCGGGGAACTGGTGGTCCAGGGTCCACGAGTCCACGTCCGCGTAGCCGGAACCCGAGCGGACCCCGGTGGTCACCTTCGCCAGCCGCTTGGTGGACCAGAACGACGGCGAGTGCCGGTCGGCGCACGTGGCCGTGTCGCACTTGTCGCTCCACGGCACATCAGGCCAGTTGTCCTTCTTGTCGGGCACGCAATCGCTGCCGGGCACGCACCGGTCGGCGGCGGTGAACTCGACGCGCCCGGTCGCGGGCTGGTCCGACCCCTCGTGCAGACCATATTCCGCGACCTCCAGCGTGCCACCGCGCACGTAGGGCACGGCGGCGGACTTCTTGTTCATCCCGTAGGAGTTCCACTCGGGCGCGTAGTCGTAGGTGATCGTGTTGCCGTGCCGGTCGACGACCCGGTCCAGGTTCCACCGCCACGCCTGGGTGCAGTGCGCGGCGCCGAAGGAGGCGTTGTGGCATGGCTCGCCGACGTCGTCGCCGAACACCGGCACCGTCCAGGTGGACCGCGCACCCGGTCGGGAGCCGAACAGGTACCGCGTGCCCTCCGCGGTGGTGATCTGCCAGTGCTCGCCGTCGTCGTCGCCGTTGGCGGCGCCGGTGAGCCGCTCGACGCGCGAGCCGTCGTCGGCCTTGGCCCGCCACCCGCCGGTGGCGTCGTCGCGGATCAGCTGCCCCCCGCCGGCCGCGAACGCGGCCACCGCGTTGTCGCTGCGCCAGCACAGGTCGCCGACGCCGTCGGGCGGGGTGGTGCCGCCCGTCTTGTCGTCGGCGCACGCCCCGTACGTGCGCTCCACGAATCCGGCGCCGACGTTCCAGCCGTCACCGGCCCAGGACGCCTGGTTGTTGGTGGCGCTGGTGACGCCGTCCACCTCCGAGGAGGCGTAGGACAGGGAGAACTCCGGTTCGAACCCGCCGGGCGCGGGCGGCACCCGCAACGGGTAGGACCAGGAGAAGTCCCCGGTCTGCTCGGAGACGTCCCAGGTGGCGGACTGCTTGAGCGGCGTGGCCCGGCTGGTGCCGCCACCGTCCTTGGTGGCGCCGCCCGCGGGCTGGTCTCCGTGCAGCGCGTCCGTGGTGGCCTGGTCGGGCGCCCTGGACTCCATCTCCTGCTCGGTGACCGGCGTCGACGGTGTGCCGGGCAGCGGCACGGACGGCCCGGCGGCCGCGGCGACGCCGGTGAGCACGGCGCTCACCACCGACGCCGTCAGCACGACGACCAGTGATCCCGCCATGGATCTCCGCACAGTTCCCCCTGTGGTCACGACTCCTCCTCGAACAGCGCGGTGACCGCGGGGCGGCCCGCGAGCGCGTAACCGAGCAACCCGTCGACGGTGGTGCCCTCGCAGGCGGCGTCGATCGAGGTGAAGCTGTCGCCGCCGGTCCGGCACCGGTACAGCGCCACCCCGCCGGAGGGCGCGGTGGTCCAGATGTCGCCGGCGACGCCGACGACCGCCTTGCCCTCGCACGCCGGGTCGGTGGAGACGAAGTGGTCCGCACCGTCCCGGCAGGTCATCAGCCGCCGGGTGCCGGTCTGCCCGGCCAGGCCCAGCAGGCCCTGGTCCGCCTCCGACCGGTACGAGGGCGGCGCCTCGCCGCTGGTGCTGGTGTGGTCGACGCCGTCGAGCGCGTACCGGGTCAGGCTGGTGTAGGCGACGCTGTAGCCCAACAGCCCGTCCGGTGTGGCGCCCTCGCACGCCGGGTCCGGTGAGTCGAACCGGTCGCTCCCCGAAACGCACCGGTACAGCGGCGCGGTCGGGATGTTGAGCGGTTGCCGGGTGTAGACCAGGCCCGTGGGCGTCGCGCCCTCGCACGAGGCGTCGGTCGAGGTGAACGCGTCCGCGCCGGTGCGGCACGCGTAGACCGTCGCCGTGTGGGGTCCCGGTGTCGCGGGCAGCCCCAGCGGCGCCTGGAAGCGGTAGCCGGCGGGCACCTGGTCCGTCGGGGCCGTGCGGCGCTCACCCGCGGCGTCGACGAACCGGCCGAGCTGTCCCGGTCGCGGCGCGCCCCATCCGCCCCGCTCGACGAGCGCGGCGTCGGTCACCACGCCCTCGGCGACCCGGACGTCGTCCAGCGCGCCGGGGAAGAACCCGTACGATCCGCCGTCGACCTTGCCGCGGCCGATCACGAGCTTCCCGGTGGCGCGCCACAGCACGACGTCGTCGCGCGTGCCGGACAGCTCGCCGTTGACGTAGATCCGCAGTTGGCGGCCGGGGAAGTCGTACACGCCCGTCACGTGGGTCCACTGGCCGACCTTCGGCGTCGCCACCGCCGCGACCTCGACGAACGGCGACCCGTCGCTGTCGGCGGCGGTGGAGCCGAAGACCCATCGCCTGGGCCCGGGTCGGTAGCGCAGGGCGAACCCGCTCATCCGCTGGCCGTCCTGGCTGATCAGCGCGCCGGCCTTGTCGTCCCGGCTCAGCCTGGCCCAGGCGGACACGGTGAAGCTGTCGCGCATCGGCAGGCTGCCGGTGGTGGTGGCCGACCCGGTGGTGCCGTCGAGGTGGAGTGCCGTGCCGTCGAGCCCGGCGGCGAACGTCGCGCCACCGCCGGTGGTGGCGTGGGAGCCGCGCCACGTGCGGTCGCGGGCGGTGCCGTCGTCGAACCGGTAGTGACCGAAGTCGGCGGGCGCCACGTCGTCGTGGACCCGGCGCACCTCGCCGTCCAGGAGCGCGCGCGAGTACAGCCGCACGTCGTCGACCCCGCGGGGGAAGAACGCCGTGGCCTGACCGTTCCACTTGGACCGGCCGATGGTCAGCGGCCCGGACGAGGGCAGCACCCGCACGCCGACCTGCGCGCCGGACAGCATGCCGTTGACGTAGAGCCGGACCTGGCCCGCGCCCGCGTCGTAGGTGACCGCGAGGTGCGTCCACTCGCCGACCGCCGCCGGGTCCACCGAGTTGAGGATGACCACGGAGTTCGTGGCGGGGTCGTCCTCGTCCTTGGTGGGCGCGATGAGCGACCACTTCTTCGACGTGCCGTCGAACTGGAGGGTGAAGGCGCTGAGCCGGTTCGCGTCCTGCCCGAGCACCGCCTTGTACGTGTGGTCGGCGTTGGTCAGGTGCACCCAGGCCGCGGCGGAGAAGCTGCGGCCCGTGTCCAGGACCGGACCCGCGGTCTCGGCGTGCGCCGAGGAGCCGTTCAGCCACGCCCCCGACCCGGTGCGGCCGCCGGTCCAGCCGGCGCCGCCCTTCAACGTCGCGGTCCTGCCCCGGCCCGAGCCGTCCGCGGCCACCGCGCCGGAGCCCTCGTCGAACTCCCACCAGCCCGCGTCGGCGGTCGGCAGCGTCGGCGCGGCGGCCTCGGCCGGGTAGGAGCGGAACAGGTCGGAGATGCGGTCCTTGTCCAACTGCCCGGTGTAGAGGCGCACGTCGTCCACGCTGCCCGGCCAGTACGCCGTCGCCGCGCCACCCGCCTTGCCGCGGCCGAGCACCAGACCACCGGTGGCGGACCACGGCGTGTTCAGCGTGCCGTCACCTACCCGGGTCCCGTTGACGTAGAGCCACAGCTTCCGGGCGCCCGGCTCGTAGACGCCCACCAGGTGCACCCACGTGTCGACCTCCGACGGCAGGGTCGACACGGCCGCCTTGGTCACCACCGCGTGCGGCGCGTCCGACTCGGGCATCTCGAAGGTCCACGCGCCGAACATGTTGTTGTCCGAGTCGATGACGTGACCCAGCCGGAACTTGCTGGTGTGGGCGCCGTCCGCGGTGACCGCGTCCACCCGGCACTCGCGCGGTGCGGGTTCGCAGTGCCCGGAGGGCAGCTTGACCAGCGCCGAGACCGTGAACGCCTGGTCGGTGCGCAGGTCCACGCCGGTGGTGGCGGCCGAGTCGTCCACGCCGTCGAACGCGACCGCGTTGCCGACGCGACCCGGTGCGAAGGTGGCGCCGCCGGCGAGCGCGGCGGCCCGGGTGCCGACCGCGTCCGCGGCGTTCGAACCGCTGGACTCGTCCAGTCGGAGGTTGTGCACGAGGGTGAGGTCGCGACCCGCCATGGTCTGGACCTCGCCGGCGAACAAGGCCCGCGAGTACGCCGAGACGTCGTCGACCGAACCCCTGACGAAATCCCCCGCCTTGGACCGCCCGATGAGGAGGGAACCGGTCGCCGACCACGTCTGGCTGTGCGCGGCGCTGCCCGCCAGCACGCCGTTGACGTAGAGCAGGAGCTGCCCGGCCTCCGCGTCGTGCACGCCGACCAGGTGCGTCCACTGCCCGACCTGAGCGGACCCGCCGATGGCCTCCGCCACGCCGGCGCCGTCGTCCGCGGCGGACATCGCGAAGCCCCACCGCCCGTCCGGCCGGACCCGCACCCGGAACGCGCTGGTCTTCGCCCCGTCCTGGGACACGACGGTCGGCGTGCCGGTCACCTGCTCGACCCGCGCCCAGAGCACCACCGAGAAGCTGCGGTCGACCCGCACCGCGTTGGGGGCGCTGAGCCAGCGGGCGGTGCCGTCCAGGCGCAGCGCCAGGTCGGCCGGGTCCGGCAGGCCCGACTGGCCGCTGGTGTAGTCGGGGCCACCGTGCGGCGTGCCGTGCAGACCTCGCGTCGAGGAGTCCTGCGGGTCGCCGTCGAGCCGCCACTCCCCCGCGGTCACGTCGTCCTGGCCGACGATGCCGCGGATCTCCTCCTCGGAGACGACTCGGCTGTGCACCCGGACCTCGTCCACACCGCCGCGCCAGGAGCCACCGCCGAACCGCAGCGGCCCGATGGCGTCGAAGCCCGTCGCGTGGGGCGCCTCGGCGGCGAGCACACCGTCCACGTAGAGCCGGATGCGTTGCGCCGGCGCGTCGTAGACGCCGGTCAGGTGCGTCCAGGAACCGGGGTCGACCGGGCCACCGCCGTGGGCGACGTCCTCGGCCGCGCCCGCCTCGTCCGCGCGGGCCAGCGCGAACCGCCACCGGCCGGCCGCCGAGCCCAGCGCGAAACCGGTGGCGACCGCCCCGCGCTGGTGCACCGCGTCACCGGCTTGGTCCTGCCGCACCCAGGCCGAGATCGAGAAGCTCTGGTCGGTGCGCACGACCGGCGAGCCGGTGGAGACGACGTCCTCCGCGGCGTCGAACCGCGCCGAACCGTTGACCGCACCGGCCCGGTCGAACTCCGCGCCGCCCTGGAGCACGCCCATCACTCCGCCGGCCACCGCGTTCGCGGCGGTCGAGCCGTCGGCCTCGTCCAGCTTCCAGTAGCCGACCTGCACGTTGTCGCGGGTCACCGCGGAACGCACCTCGGTGTCGGCCAGGACCCGGTCGTACGCCTTCACCTCGTCGACCGCGCCCCGGGTGAACGCGCCGGACGCGCCGCCGATCCGGAACCGACCCGCTCCGCCGGGCGGTGGCGCGGTGCGCGCCGTGGTGCCGGACAGCTCGCCGTCGACGTAGAGCCGCACCTGGTCGGCTGGCACGTCGTGGACCGCGGTGAGCTGCGTCCAGACCCCTGTCCGGGCGACACCGCCCGAGGACACCGCGTCACCGCCCGCGGTGAAGACCCACCGTCCGCCGTCCTCCGGCCGGTAGGACAGCCCGAACCCGTCCTGGGCCAGCACGGTCTGCGCCGCGCCGCCCTCGATCCTGACCCACGCCGAGACCGTGTAGCCCAGGTCCGCGCGCACCGCCTGCGGAGCGGACACCGACGTGGTCGCGCCGTCCAGGCCCAGCGCGGAACCGACCGCGCCGGGGGTGTAGGCGGTCGTGCCGCTCACGGTGCCGTGGCGGTTGCCGAGGAACGCGGTGTCGCGCGTGTCTCCCTCGAACGACCACTGGGCCAGCGGCCCGTTGCCCGCGCGGACGTAGGTGCGCAGCTTCTTGGTCGGGCTGCGGTGGCCCGCGCGGTCCACGCTCTGCACGTACAGGTCGCGCGGACCGTCGCCGGGTGGCGCGGTGGTGACGGTGGCGCCGCCGCCCAGCGCGTCGGCGTCCACCTTCGTGGTGGGCGGGTCGCTCCAGCCGTGCAGGTAGTGGTCGACGTCGGCCACGCCGGCCGCGTCGAAGGTGAACGTGCCCGGCACACCGACGCCGCCGTGCCACTGGTTGTCGTCCTGGTACAGCCCGCCGGTGACGTTCGGCGCCCGGTCGACGCCGATCCGGTCGACGACGAACCCGGTCGGCCCCGACCGCCACTCACCGCCGTCCATGCCGTCGGTGCCCCACAACGTCCAGGTGAGCTGCTGGCCGTGGCGGTGGCGCAGGTCCACGTCGGTGCCGAACGTGTTGCCCGAGCCCAAGGTGGGTCCCTGCACGTGCGGCTGCCGCACGCCGTCAGCGTAGACGTCCCAGCGCGCGGTGAGCTGGTCGTTGTCGGCGTCGGCCAGCTCGCCGAGCAGGCGGATGGACTCCGTGCCGACGTGGGGCGTGCCGCCGCACCACTTGCACGCGGTCAGGCGCGGCTCGGTGCCCAGGTCGGTCGGCGGGTTCGGGCGGCTGTTGTAGTTGATCAAGATCTTGGTGGCCGCGGCGTCGTACTTGCGCCAGGCGAACCTGTCGCCCTCGTGCTCGGCCTTGATGAAGTAGGTGGACGCGCCGGAGGTGTTGACGGCCGACTTCACGTCGAACCCGATGCCCTTGTGCCCGGCGCAGCCGGTGTAGTTGCTCTCCGCCGGCTTGGTCTGCACGTGCCAACCCTGCGGTGCGTTGTCCCACGACGTGCCGGGGTTGATCGGGCCGTTGGCCATGAACAGCTGGTGGTTGGCCGTGGCGCAGCTCGGCCCGTAGACGATGGTGGCGTTGAAGTTCGCGCTCAGCACCGCCTTGCCGGTCAGGAACGAGGTGTCGAACTGGAAGTAGGAGCGGGTCAGGCCGATGCCGTTGCACCCGGCCCAGGACGTGCAGTCGCCGACCTTCGCCCAGGTGTCCACGTCGTTGCCGCCGTGCCAGTGGGTGCTGCCCGACTTGCCGCGGAACACCTTGGTCCAGTCGGGGCGCTCGGCGGTCCGCCAGTCGGGGTCGATGGTGATCGGGTAGGCGCCCTCGCGCAGCAGCCCGGCGTCCGGGGTGAGGACCAGGCGGTCGGCCTCGACCCGGACGCCGACAGGCGCCCGCCGCCCGCCCGTGGCGTCCCACATCGTCGCGGGCGGGGTGGCCAGCACCAGCGCGCCGCCGGCGTCGCGGGACTCCAGCGCGCCCCCCGGGCCGGCGGTCACGGTGATACCGTCCGCCCGCAGGCCGAAGCCCACCTCCGCGACGTGCGCGGCGGCCTCGGGGCGGTGCACGACCAGGTGCTGCGCCACGCCGTCCGGCTCGGCCCGGAGCACCAGGTCGACGCCGGGGCGGACGTCCCGGTAGGTCGCAGTCGGGCCGTCGAGCTCCGGCGCGGGCAGCTCGTCCGGCCAGGTCAGGCCGAGCGAGCGGCCCGGTTCACCGAGGGTGAGCAGTGGCTCACCGCCGCCGTTGGCGAACGTGACCGGCAGGTCGACGGCCGCCGGGACGACCGCGTCGCCCCGGACCTCCAGCGTCGGGTCGACGTCGACCCAGCGGTCGTGCTCGCGGGCGCGCACCGGGACCGCGGTCAGCTCGGCGGTCAGCGTGCCGTCCGGCTGGGCTGACACCCGGCGCGACGAGGTGGTCAAGCCCGTCACCTCGACCGGGGTCCCCTGGCGGCGCGCCGCCGCCAGGGCCTCTCCCGACCCGGCGGCCCCGGTGACCGGCGCGGGCTCCGCGCGCGGCGGCTGCCACGACGCCGATGGGAGCACCGGCAGCGGTGCGAAGACGACCACCAGCGCGAGCACCGCGAGCCACGACCCCGCCCCCCGGTGCGCATGACGACTACCGACCACGACCCCGCCCCCCTGTTGCACGACCCGAACCGCCCCGGATGGTGGGGACGAGGCGCTGCGCGAGCGTTGTGAGAACGTGGAACGCGCAGTTCAGAGGGCTGAGGAGGCGGTGGCCGGGCTCGGTCGGGGCCTTGGTCGGGGCCGGGCGGTCGGACGCGGGCGGTCAGGGTCGGGCGGTCGGTCGGGCGCGGGCGGTCAGCTGTGCTCGGGTGGGCTGATCTCCGACCTCGGGATGGCCGAGTCGGTGGTGCCCCACTTGTCCAGGATCTGCCGGTAGGCGCCGCTCTCGATGAGCTCGTTCACCGCCGCCTGCAACGCGGGCGCGAGCGGCGAGCCCTTCTTGAGCGCGAACCCCACGTCCAGCCGCTTGAACTCGCCGAGGAACCTCAGGTTCGGCTGGTTGGCGGCCGCGTGGCGCAGGCCGTTGATGGTGTTCATCACCACGTCGAGGTGGCCCTGCTGCAAGCCCAGGTACACCGCCGAGCCCTCGGAGAAGGGCAGCACCTCGTACGGCGGCTTCCCCTGGTCGGGGCAGACGTGCTTCTCCCGCTCCAGGGTCGCCTCGAACGTGGTGCCCGTGCCGGTGCCGATCTTGAGGCCGCACAGCTGGTCGAGCCGGTCCACACCGGACAGCCGGTCGTCGTTCGCGCGGACCGCGAAACCCTGGCCGTCGTTGACGTAGGTGACGAAGTCGATGGTCTGCTTGCGGGCCTCGGTGACGCCGAAGTTGCCCGTGCCGACCTCGTACTTGCCCGCGGCGAGCGCGGGGAGGATGGCCTCGAAGCTCGCGGCCTCGCGCTCGACGCGGACGCCCAGGACCTTCGCGACGCCCTCGGCGATGTCGATGTCCTGGCCCAGCGCGGTCCTGTTGTCCTCGGCGTAGTAGGCGGAGGGCGGCGTGCCGCCGATCGAGGCCGCGAACCTGATCACGCCCCGGGCCTTGACGTCGGCGGGCAGCAGGGCGGCGGCCGCCTCGTCCACGACGACCGCGGAGAGCACGTCGCGCGACGGCTCGACGCCGTTGCCGGCGGGCGCCCCGGTGTCGGCGGCGGCGCCGCACCCGGCGGTGATGAAAGCCAGCAGCGCGGTCAGGGCGACCAGGCATCTCGTGCTCACGGCACTTTCACCCCAGTGCTTTCTCGAAGGGCAGGGGCCCGTTCGTGGGAGGGTCGTCGACGTCGAACAGCGGCGCGTAACCGCAGGACAGGTACAGCTCCCGCGCCTCGGGTTGGCGCGGGCCGGTGGTCAGGTGCACGCGGCGGTAACCGAGGGCGGCGGCTTCCCGCTCCAGCTCCGCCATGACCCGGCGCGCCCACCCGCGGCGGCGGTGCGCCCTGGCCGTCCAGACCCGCTTGACCTCGGCGGTGGTGTCGTCGTGGCGCATGATCGCGCCACCCGCCACCGGGTCGCCGCGGTCGAGCAGCAGGAGCAGCGAGCCGTGCGGCGGCGCGAACGCCTCGACCGGGTGACGGCTCATCTCCTCGCGCCCCGACTCGCCGTAGCGGTGGACGTACTCGTCGAGCAGTTCGGCCATCATGGGCGCGGCGGCGGGGTCGTCCGCGCGGACCCGCCGCACCTCGTGCGCGGTGACGGTCACGTGCCGGCCGCGGCCGCCGCGGGCCGCCCGGCCAGGCGGGCGGCGCGTTCGCGGTCGCGCTTGGCGACCTCCTCGCGCACGAGCGGGATGACGTGGCGGCCGAAGTCGATGGTGTCGTCGACCATGTCGTACCCGCGGGCCGAGATGACGTCCACGCCCAGGTCGTAGTAGTCCAGCAGCGCCGCCGCGACGGTTTCCGGTGTGCCGACCAGGGCGTTGGAGTTGCCCGCGCCGCCGGTGGCCGAGGCCGTCGCCGTCCACAGCGCGCGGTCGAAGCGCTCGCCCCTGGCGGCGATCTCCAGCAGCCGCCGGGAACCGGTGTTCTCCGGGTCGGCCAGGGGTCGCCGCCGGGTCAGCGGCACGCCGCCCGCGGTGCGCGCCTTGATGCGGTCCACGACGCGGTGCGCCTTCTCCCACGCCAGCTCCTCGGTGGCGCCGAGGATCGGCCGGAACGCCACCTGGAACCTCGGCACGTCGGCGCGCCCGGCGTCCCGGGCGGCGGCGAGGACCGACGCGATCTGCTGCGCGGTCTCGGCCAGCGGCTCGCCCCACAGGCAGAAGATGTCGGCCTCCGCGCCACCGGCCCGGTAGGCGGCGGGCGACGAGCCGCCGAACGACACCCGCGGCCGGGGTTCCTGCACCGGGAAGACGTCGCTGACGAAGTCCGCGAAGCGGTAGTGCTCGCCCTCGTGATCGAACGGCTCCCGCGAGGTCCACGCCCGCTTCACCACCCGGATGTACTCGGCGGTGCGCGAGTAGCGCTCGTCCTTGGTCAGGTAGTCGCCCTCGCGCCGCTGCTCGTGGTCGGTGCCGCCGGTGATGAAGTGCACGGTCAGCCTGCCGTCGCTGATGTGGTCGAGCGTGGCGAAGGTCTTGGCCGCGAAGGTCGGGTAGGACACGTTGGGCCGGTGTGCCAGCAGGACCTGCAACCGCTCCAGCCTGGTCGCCACGAACGCGGCGACCTGCGCCGGGTCGGGCGAGCCGGAGCCGTAGGCGAACAGCACCCGGTCCCAGCCGTGGTCCTCGTGGGCGCGGGCCAGCCGCAGCGCGTAGTCCTTGTCGAAGGACGGGCCGCTGCGCGCGTGCGTCTCCGACCCGTCGTTGGTGCCGCCGATCCCCAGGAACTCAACAGGCACGGTCGAACCTTCCGTCGTGGAGTGGGTGGTAGCCGCGCGTCGCGGGGCGTTGAGGGAGACGCCGGCGGTGGACGCGCGGGTGTGCGGGGCCGTTCAGGCGTGACAGGACGCCGACCACACCCGACCGAGGTCGATGTGGTCGCGGGTGACCAGCCGCACGGTGTCCACGCCCCGAGTCCAGCAGCACCGGCGCGCGGGCGTCAACGGCGGGCGGCGGGCGTCCAGATCGCGGAATCCCTTGACCCGGCGGGGAGAACCGCACGACGATCGGCGCGCGGCGTTGAGGGGCGCGGCGCACCTCCCCGTGTCCTCCCGTGCCCTGGAGCGAGCCGATGAGCGCCCCCACCGTCGTCCCGTCGTCGAAGACCGCGCCCGCGCCGCGGGTGGTGCCGCTGCGCCGGCCCTGGCGGTGGTTCTCCGCCGGGCTCGTGCTGGTGGCGCTGGGCCTGGTGCTGTGGTCGGCGATCACCAACGAGCAGTTCCAGTGGCCGGTGGTGGCCCGGTACTTCACCGCGGAGGCCGTGCTGCGCGGCCTGGGGCTCACGCTGTGGCTGACCGCGTTGACGCTCGTGCTCGGCTTCCTGCTCGGCGGGCTGCTCGCGGTGATGCGGTTGTCGGGCAACCCGGTGCTGGTCGGCGTCGGTTGGGGCTACGTCTGGCTGTTCCGCTCGGTCCCGCTGCTGGTGCAGCTGCTGTTCTGGTTCAACATCGGCGCGCTCTACCCGGCGCTGGCCGGCTCCACCGCGGTGATCGGGCCGATGACGGCGGTGATCATCGGTCTGGTGCTGCACGAGGCCGCGTACGCGGCGGAGGTCGTGCGCGGCGGGATCCTGTCGGTGGAGGCCGGTCAGGTGGAGGCCGGGTTGGCGCTGGGCATGGGTCGCGGGCGCATCCTGCGCCGGATCGTGCTGCCGCAGGCGATGCGGTCGATCGTGCCGGGCGCGGGCAACCTGCTCATCGGCACGCTGAAGGGCACCTCGATCGTCAGCGTGCTGGCCGTGCAGGACCTGCTGCACTCCGTGCAGCTGATCTACAACCGCAACTACCTGGTGATCCCGCTGCTGCTGGTCGCGACGCTCTGGTACGTCGTCATCACCAGCCTGCTGAGCATCGGGCAGCACTACGTGGAGCGGTACTACTCGCGGGGCGCGGGCAGGCTGCGGTGACCCGGGTCCACGCGGTGACCCGGGCTCACCGGACGCCCGCCGCCGCGCCCCTCCCTACAGCATCCCCGCCGCGCGGAAGAGCCGGTCGTAGATCTCGCGGATCACCTCCTGCTTGCGCGCGTTGTAGTCCATGACGTTCCCGCCACCGGGGATCGCCGCCCGCTTCGCCCCTTCGTAGAGCGCGCGGTCCTCGGGGTGCTCCCGCAGCCAGTCGCGGAACATGCGGTGCCTGATGGCTTCCGGGCAGTCCGGCCCGAACACGTGCAGGTTGACGCGGGGCTCGGCGAGCCTCAGGCACCGGTGCTCGTGGAACGACGGTTCCCGGATCACGAGGACGTAGCCCAGGCGTTCGAGGGCGGGCACGTACGCGTCCTCGTCCCGGGGGTCGGCGACCTCGATGTCGATGTCGACGACGTCCTTGGCGGCCAGCCCCTCGACGGACGTCGACCCGACGTGCTCGACGCCCAGGACCACGTCGCCGAGCGCACCGCGGACCTCCGCCGACAGGGCCAGGTAGCGGCGCGGCCAGTCCGGGTCGTACGGGACGACCTCGACCGTCTCGGGCGCGGGCGGCCCGACGACCCAGGGGTCCTCGTCCGGGTTCTCGTCGTGGTGCCGGGTGATCTCCTCGAAGGTGGGCATGGTCGCAGGTTAGCGACGCCCCGGGAGCGGCCGCCGGGACGGCGGGCGCGCGGCGGAGTGGTGCACCGCGAGAGGCCGCGCAGTGGCCCTGGGGTGCGCCGCCCTCCCGCACCAGGATCGGTGCGGGAGCGGACACGACCGCACCGTTGATCGACGAAGGAGCACGCCATGCGGCACCTCACCCGCCGTTTCGCCACCGCCGCCGCCGTCACCGCGGTGCTGACCGGGGTCACGATCGTCGCGGCGCCCGCGGCCTCGGCCGTCGCGCCGGGGTCGGAGTTCCAGCAGGGGGCCCTGACCTGCCGGGCCTTGGAGACCATGGTGGACTACGACGGCATACTCGCCTGCGAGGGCACCCAGACCGGGTACTGGCGGGCCAAGGTGAGGTGCACCCTGAGCGTCAGCACGTACTACGGCAACTGGCAGAACAACCAGTACGGTGGCGACTACTCCTCCACCGCCAACTCGAACTGCTTCTGGGGCGTCGCGGACATCTCCTTCAGCACGGTCTGATCCGCCCCCGGGTCCGCGGAGGCGCCCGTGCGGGAGCCTCCGCGGACCGCACCGTCAGAGGTCGGCGAGGTCCAGCGCCTCGGCCATCGCCCGGTACCCGGCGTCGCCCGGGTGCAGGCGGTCGCCGCTGTCGTAGGCGGGCACCGGCGCGTCCGGGCAGCCGGGTCCGCCGCGGGTGGCGGCGACACCCGGCAGCAACGCGGCTACCAGGACTGCGACCGGCAGCGCGGTCGATCTCTTCATCGCACACCCCCCGTTGTGTGGCTCAGGTCCGGGTTCCACGCCAGCGCCGACCGGCTCCCGCGTCAGGCGACCACGCGTGCCCGGCGACGTTTCCGGGTCTGGGTGCGGGCGGGAATCCCCGATCGTGGTCCACTGTGGACTGGTTCGCGGTCCGGTCGCGCAGGTCAGCCTCCGAACGACTGGAGATTTTCACCGGACAGCCTTCTGCCCGGCGACGTCGTGCCCGACGGCCACTCCGCCGCGCCCGACCTGAGCCGGCTCGCGTACGCGGTGGACGACGCGCTGGTGTGCCCGGACGGCGACGGCCGCGAGCTGTGGCGGGTCGACTTCGGGCCCGCAGGGGGAACCGGTTCATCGCGCGCCCCGACTGCGCGTTCTCCCTCGACGGCGCCGTGGTGTGGCTCTACCGGCCGAACTTCGCGCACCCGGGCGGCGCGCACGTGCTGCTCGACGTCGGCGAGGGCCAGGACGGCGCGCAGACCGCTGGACACGGGCGCCCGGGACGCCTACGACGTCGAGCCGGTCGGCGGCGGTCGCCGGCTCACCACCGACGAGGACGGCCGGCCGCGCGTCCACCGGCGGTAGGGCCCGGTCGGCGTCGGGGACCGGCTCACCCCGTCCGCACCGCGTCGCGCAGCGTCCGGGCCACGTGCGCCATCACCGCTTCCGCGCCGGGTTGCGCGGCGGCGGGCACGCGGGACTCGGTGAGGGCGGCGACGGCGAACGCCCGCCCGTCGTCGTGCTCCACCACGCCCACCTCGTGCCGCAGGTTGAGCAGCGTGCCGGTCTTGGACGACCAGCGCGACGAGTCCGAGGTGAAGTCCGGCGCCAGCCGGTGCCGCACCACGTTGTCGCCCATCAGCTCGCGCACCCGGGCGGCGACGGCCGGACGGACGGTCGTCGGCCGCCACAGGCCGTGCAGCAGGTCCGTGAACGCGCGGGCGGACCCGGCGTTCGCGCGGCTGATGTCGAGCTGCGGCACGGGGTGCCCGTGGCCCGCCGTCCCGGCGGAGATGGCCAGGGCGTGCGCGAGGTGGACCTCGGCCCGCGGGAACCGCTCCGCCGGGGTGTCGACCAGGTCCGCCATGAGGTGGCGGACGGCGATGCCGTCGTGGCCGAGCCGCCGCAGCTCGGCGGTGACCGCGGCGGGCGGGGTGAGGGCGAACAGGGCGTCGGCCGCGACGCTGTCGCTCATCGAGGTGCTGAGGTGGAGCAGGTCGTCCAGCGCGATCACGGCGGGGTGGCGGAACTTGCTCAGGCCGATCGGTCCCGGCGCCGCGCTGCGCCCCGGCTGCACGGTGAGCGGCGCGGCCGGGTCGAGTTCGCCGCGCGCGACGCGTTCCAGGGTGGCGACCGCGAGCGGCACCTTCACCAGCGACGCGGCCGGGTGCTCGACGTCGGCGTCGAGGCCCAGCTCGTCGCCGGTGTCGAGGTCGCGCACGAGGAACGAGCCGCGCAGGCCCGCGTCGTCCAGGGCCTGCCGCGCTTCGCGCAGCACCTTCGTCACGCCCACGGCGCCTCCCCTCCCGGCACGCCGAGGCAGTGCCCGATCAGCGCGGGCGGCAGCGACCGGACCCGCGCGACGTCCTCCCGCGACCGGGCCGTGACGTCGTAGCCGCGCGCCGCGCCCGGCAGTTCGCCGATGGGCCGCCAGTGCAGGCCCAGCTCGTCGGCCTGGGCGCGCGAGCACAGCAGCAGGTCGGTCGAGGCCAGCACCTCGGCCGTCGCCGCGACCAGCGAACCGGTCACGACGACCTGGGCGGGTTGCAGCCCCACCGAGTGCCCGAGCCGCCGGACGCGGTCCCGCACGTGCGGCACGTCGTCCTCGGCCTGGAGCAGCACCCGGCGTCGGCGGGCGTCCCGCCCGGCCCGGCCCGCGCGCAACGACTCCACGTGGATCGCCGCAGCGCCGCCCGGGTCGTCGCGGCCGGCCAGGCCCAGCGGCACCCGCCACGCGGCGTCGTCGGGCGGCGCCGCGACGACGGCCGCGCGCGCCTCCAGCGTGCGGGCGAGTTCGGCGCGCCGGTCCGGTCCGGCCGGGCGCGGGTCGAGGTTCAGGTCGTGGGCACGGGCGCCGGCGATGAGCCGGGCCAGCGGTCGGGGTGCGCAGACCTCCGGCACGGCCAGCCGGAAGGGGCGCATCCTGGCCTGCTCGGCGTCGTGCTCCACCGCCTCGGCCAGCTCGACGAGGCGGCGGGCCGACGGCAGCACCTCCCGCCCGAACCCGGTCAGCGCCACGCTGCGCGAGGACCTGGTGAACAGCCGGGCCCCGAAGTGCTCCTCCAGGGCCGCGACGCGCCGGCTGGCGACGGACTGCGGGATGCGCGCCGCCGCCGCGCCGACGGTGAAGCTGCCGTGCCCGCTCACGGCGACGAAAGCCTTGCAGGCCGCGACGAGGTCCACGTGACCACCCTATATGCCGGATCGGCATCAATCCCGCCCTTCCCGTCTTGGACGGCATCCGACGCCGCCTGCGAGCCTGCTCCCACCCACGACCGAGCCCAAGGGGGACCATGACCACGTCACGACCCACCACCCGCCGCGCCCTGCTCCGGGCGCTCGCGCTGCTGTCGCTCGCGGGGTGCGCCACCACGGAGCCCGACGCACCGGCCACCGGCGCTCCGTCCTCCCCAGCCCCGTCCTCCTCTCCACCGCCCGAGCGGCACGACCGCCTGCTCGACCTGGAACGGCGGTTCGACGCGCGCCTGGGCGTCCACGCCGTCGCGACCGGCTCCGGTGCGACCATCGCCCACCGGGCGGACGAGCGGTTCGCGTTCTGCTCGACGTTCAAGGGCCTCGCCGCGGCGGCCGTCCTGCACCGCAACCCCGCGGCGCACCTGGACACCGTCGTCACCTACACCGAGGCCGACCTGATGAAGAGCTCCACCACCACCCGGCGGCACCTGGCCACCGGCATGACGATCCGCGACCTGTGCGACGCCGCGGTCCGCTTCAGCGACGGCACGGCGGGCAACCTGCTGCTGCGCGACCTCGGCGGCCCGGCCGAGCTGACGGCGTACCTGCGTGGCCTCGGCGACGACGTCACCCGGATGGACCGGGTCGAACCGGACATCACGGGAGCCACCCCCGGCGACCCGCGCGACACCACCACACCGCGCGCCATCGGCGCGGACTACCGGCGGATCGTGCTGGGCGACGCCCTGCCCGCCGACGAGCGCGACTTCCTGCGCGACCTGCTGGAGCGCAACACCACCGGCGCCCGGCGCATCCGGGCGGGAGTGCCGCAGGGGTGGCGCGTGGCCGACAAGACCGGCACCGGGGACCACGGCACGGTCAACGACATCGGCGTGGTGTGGCCGCCGGGCTCCGCGCCGCTGGTCGTCGCGATCATGTCCAGCAGGGCCGCCGCCGACGCGACCCACGACGAAGCGCTCATCGCCGAGGCCGCCGCCTACGTGGTGGACACCCTCGCCTGACCGGGCTCCGGCGGCGTCGGCGAACGACCGGCCCCGCTCGTCACCCGGGCGCACCCGCGCGAGCACCTCCACCGGCCGAAGGGCCGACCCGGTCGCGAGGGCGCCGCCCGGGAACGGCACTCGCCCGGGTGAAAACCCGCCAGGCCGGTCGTCGTCTCCGATACGTTGTGAGCACCAGCGGCAACCCCGGGGGGCGGGCGGCGCGGTGGTGGTGTTCCAAGTCCTGGAGTGGACCTGCGCCTGCGCGGGGTTGTCGGCGTTCGCCCACACCGTTCCCGCCCTGCTGCGGCGTCGCCGGCCGCGGCCCGCGACGGTGGCGCTGAGCGCGTACTTCCTGTGCTCCGGGGTGAGCTTCCTGATCGCGCTCGACGCGGTGGCCCCGGCCGTGGGCCGCGCGCTGGGCGACCCGGACCGGGTCTCGCTCGTGGTGCACCTGGCGGTCCTGGCTCTCACCGCGGCGCAGCAGGTCGTCCTGGCGCACTGGACCTACCCGCCCGCCAGGGCGGCGCGGCGGGCCCGCGGGTGGCTGGTCGCGTTCGGTGCGGTGTCGATCGTGCTGGTCGTCCTGTTCGCGCACCTCAAGGCCCGGCAGGAGGTGAGCGGGATCGAGGAGACCAACTGGCGGCAGCTGGGCGGCGGCGGGTACACGGTGTACCTGTGCCTGCTGTTCGGGGCGCTGGCGGTCGGGCAGGTGGAGACGGTCAGGCTGTCCTGGCGGTACGCGCGGATGGCCAACCGGACCTGGTTGCGGCGCGGCATGGCGGCGGTCGTGGTCGGCGGGTCGCTGTGCCTGCTCTACTCCCTGCTGGGGTTCGCCGAGGTGGCGGGCCACGGCGAGGCCATGGCGAAGGTCGACCTGCTGCGCTGGCTGGTCGGCGACCTCGGCGCCGCGCTGGAGATCTTCGGCTGGACCGTGCCCACGTGGGGGCGCAGGCTGTCCGCGCTGGCCGGGTGGGTCGGCCGGTACCGCGCCTACCGGCGGCTGCGGCCGCTGTGGGCGGCGCTGTACGAGGCCTCGCCCGCCATCGCGCTCGACCCGCCCCGGTCGCGGCTGGGGGAACTGGTGCCGCCGCGCGACCTGCGGTACCGGCTCTACCGCCGGGTCATCGAGATCCGCGACGGCCAGCTCGCGCTGCGCCGGTGCGCGACCGCGCCGGACGTCGCCGACGGCGAGCGGCGGGCCGAGGACGAGGCGGCGGCGCTGTGGACCGCGTTGCGCGCCCGGCAGGTCGGGGGCGCGCCGGTGGCCGTGGGCGTCCCCGACGTCGGGGACGCCCACGGCGACGGGGGCGGTGACCTCGCCGGGATCGACGGCGAGGTCACCTGGCTGCTCCGGGTCGCCGACTCGTTCGCCTCGCTGGCGAACGGGGTCAACCGGGGCGGTTGACCAGCTCCAGCAGCGACCGCGGCGTGCTCAACTCGACCACGTCGTCGTCGGAGAGCACCACGCCGAAGTCGCGCTTGAGCCGGGCCGCGGTCTCGATCAGGGCCAGGGAGTCGTAGCCCAGGTCCTCGAAGCTGGTGTCGGGCACGTCCGCGGCGGCGACGTCGGCGGTCTCGACGTCCCCCGCCGCCTCGGCCAGCACCCGCATCAGGTCTTCCATGGTCACGTCGCTCATCGCTCCTCCTCCACCCGGGCCTCCGCCCGGGTCTCCGCTCCGTTCCCCACCCGGGCGCCCACCCGGGTCCGGCCGGCCGCCCGGCGCACCACGACGGCCGCGTTGAAACCACCCTTGCCCCTGGCCAGGACCAGGGCGCAGGACACCGGTTCGCGCCGGGGCGCGCCGACGACGAGGTCGATCCCGTAGTCGGGCGGCACCTCGACGCCCGCCGGGACCGCCGGCACCACGCCGTCGCGGATCGACAGCAGCGCCGCGGCGGTGTCCAGCGGACCGCCGCCCGCGTACAACCTCCCGGTGAGCGCCTTGGGCGCGGTGACCGGCACCCCGCGCTCGCCGAACACCGCGCGGATCGCGGCGGCCTCCGCGGCGTCCGGGCCGGGCAGCGCGACCGCGTCGGCGAAGACCACGTCGACCTCGACCGGCGCGGTCCCGGCGTCGGGCAGGACGCGCTCGACGGCGCGGCGCAGCGCCCGTTCGCGGTCGCTGCCCGGCGCCGGGTCGAACGTGGCCGCGTACCCGGCGACCTCCCCGTACGCGGTCGCCCCGCGGGCCGCGGCCGCCCCGGCGTCCTCCAGCACCAGGATCGCGCCGCCCTCGCCGGGCACGTAGCCGCTCGCGGCCACGTCGAAGGGCAGGTAGGCGCGCCCCGGGTCGTCCGACCCGCTGACCCGGCCGCCGGCCAGCTGCGCCGCCCAGCCCCACGGGTCCAGCGCGGAGTCGACGCCGCCGGTGACCACCACGGGCGTGCCGCGGCGCACCGCGCGGCGGGCCGTGCCGATCGCGTCGAGGCCGCCGGCCTGCTCGCCGACCAGCACCCGGCCCGGTCCGCGCAGGCCGTGCCGGATCGAGATCTGCCCGGTGTTGACCGCGTAGAACCAGGCGAAGGACTCGTACACGCTGACGCTCGCGGGTCCCTCGGTCCACAGCTTGCGGAACTCCCGGTGGGTGAACTCGAAGCCGCCCAGCGCGTTGGAGGTGATCACGCCGAGGTCGTACTCGCAGGTCGACGCCACGTCGACGCCCGAGTCCGCCAGCGCCAACTCCGCCGCGACGAGCGCGAACCGGGTCGACACGTCGGTCTGCGGCAGCAGCCGCCCCGGCAGGCGCGCCTCCGCGTCGAAGCCGCCGACCTGGCCCGCCAGGGACGCCCGGTGGCCGCCGGGGTCGAACCGGGTGAGCCGGCTGATGCCGCTGCGGCCGGCCAGGGTCGCGCGCCAGTAGTCCTCGACGCCGAGCCCGTTCGGCGCGACCACGCCGATGCCGGTCACCACCACGCCGGTCACCACCGCACCGCCGAGGGCCGGCGCAGCACCACCGCGCTCTGGAAGCCGCCGAACCCGCTGCCGACGCTGAGCACCGTGTCGACCCGCGCCTCGCGGGCGGTCAGCGGCACGTAGTCCAGGTCGCACTCCGGGTCCGGCTCGTGCAGGTTCGCGGTCGGCGGCACGACGTTGTGCTCCACCGCCAGCGCGCAGGCGGCCAGTTCGATGGACCCGATCGCGCCCAGCGAGTGGCCGACCATCGACTTGATCGAGCTGATCGGCGTGCGGCGGGCGTGCTCGCCCAGGCTGCGCTTGAACGCGGCGGTCTCGTGCCGGTCGTTCTGCTTGGTGCCCGAGCCGTGCGCGTTGACGTAGTCCACGGCGGTCGGGTCGACCCGGGACTCGTCCAGCGCGACCCGGATGGCCTCGGCCATCTCGCGGCCGTCCGGCTTGAGCCCGGTCATGTGGTGGGCGTTGAGGCGGGTGGCGTAGCCGGTGACCTCGACGTAGACCCGCGCGCCGCGCCGCCGGGCGTGCTCCAGCTCCTCCAGCACGAACACCGCGGCGCCCTCGGCCAGCACGAACCCGTTGCGGGTCCGGTCGAACGGCCGGGAGGCGTGCTCCGGGTCGTCGTTGCGGGGCGTGGTGGCCTTGATGGCGTCGAAGCAGGCGACCACGATGGGCGTGATCGGCGTGTCCGAGGCGCCCGCGACCATCACGTCCGCGGTGCCCTCGCGGATCAGCTCGCACGCGTGCCCCACGGCGTCCAGGCCCGAGGTGCAGCCGTCGGACACCAGGGTGACCGGCCCCTCCGCGCCGACCGCCCAGGCGAGCTCGCCCGCGGCGGCGCCCGGCGTGAGGTAGTCGAACATGTGCGGCGAGAGGTGGTCGTGGTCGACCAGCCACTCGCGGCCGCTGTCGGACAGCACCAGGTACTCCTCCTCCAGGCTGGTCGCGGCCGCCACCGCGCTGCCCAGGCTGACGCCGACGCGGTGCGGCGGCACGGCGTCGAACCGCAGCCCGCTGTCGTTGACCGCCTCGTCCGCGGCGGCCACCGCCAGCTGCGTCGCGCGGTCCATCCGGCGGACCTGCCGGGGCGTCAGCCCCTCCTGGGCCGGGTCGAACGCGCACTCGGCGGCCACCCGCGAGCGGAACGCGCCCGGGTCGAAGAACGAGATCGTGCGGGTGGCGGTGCGCCCCGAGGTGAGCAGGTCCCAGAACTCCTTCTTGCCGGAGCCACCGGGCGCTCGGACCCCTATCCCGGTGATCACCACGCGTCTGGTCATGGTCGTCTTCTCCCCCAATGTCGATCGGTGTCGGTGAGCGGTTCAGGCGGTGGTGACGACCTCGTGGAACGGCAGCCGCGGCAGCCGCGGGAACCAGGCGTCCGCCGCGGGCCGGCCGATGTTGACGACCGTGACGACCTCCCGCCCGCCACCGGGGAAGAACTCGGCGTCCACCCCGTCCGCGTCGAACCCCGCGATCGGCCCGGCCGCGAGCCCGGCCGCGCGGACGCCGAGGATGAAGTAGGCGACCTGCAACGCGGTGTTGAACCGGGCGGACTCGCGGCGCGCCACCGGGTCGGCGAAGGCGGCGTGCGCGCCGGGCGCGTGCGGGAACACCCTGGGCAGCTGCCGGTGGAACTCCAGGTCCGCGGCCAGCAGCGCGACCAGCGGCGCCGAGGCGACCTTCGGCCGGTTGCCGGGCGCGACCAGCGCCTCCAGCGCCCGCCTGCCCCGGGCCGAGCGGACCAGCACCACCCGCATCGGCTGCTGGTTCATCGACGTGGGGCAGTACTTCACCAGGTCGTAGATCGCCGCGACCTGCTCGTCGCCCACCGGTTCCGCGCTGAACGCGTTGGGCGTGCGGGCCTCGCGGAACAGCAGGTCCTGGGCCTCAGGGGCGAGCGCGAGGTGGTGCGCCGCGGTCGTCGGGGTCGCCGAGGTCGTCATGCCTCCCCCTCGGCGCGGTCGTCGACCAGGGCCACGACGCGGGTCCAGCCCGCGCCGCACCCGGCCACCGCGACCGGGAAGCAGGCGATGGTGAACCCGGTCGGACCCGGCAGGTCGCCCAGGTTGGCCAGCTTCTCCAGTTGCAGGTACTCGGTCGTGCGGCCGTAGACGTGCGCGGGCCACAGGTGGCCGCGGTCGCCGGTGCGCCGGTAGTCCTCGACCATCCGGTGCACCGGCCGGTCCAGGCCCCACGCGTCGATGCCGATGACCCGGACGCCCCGCTCGACCAGGAACGCGGTGCCCTCGCCGCTGAGGCCCGCGTAGTCCCGCAGGTACTCCGCGCCGCCCCACAGGCGGTCCGCGCCGGTCCACAGCAGCACGACGTCGCCCGGCCGCACCTCGTGCCCCGCCCCGTCCAACGCGTCCCGCAACTGCGCCGGCGTCACCGCCTCGCCGGCCGGGACGTGCCGCACGTCCAGGCGGACGCCGGGGCCGTAGCACCACTCCAGCGGCACCTGGTCGATGCTCTTGGCCGGTGCTCCCCCGCTGACCGGTCCGTAGTGCAGCGGCGCGTCCATGTGCGTGCCGGTGTGCGTGGTGAGCGTGACGGTCTCGTTGGAGATCGCCATGCCGCCGGGGAAGTCCTCGGGGCTCAGCCCGAGGACCACCGCGCCGGTGCGGTGGTCCAGCGGCTCGACCACGACGGGCGTGGCCTCGCTGGGCGTGTGCCTGGTGACCACGCTCAGGTCGACGAGGCGGGTCAACGCGCGCCCCCGGCGCGGCGCTCCGCCTCGTCGCGGACCGCGGCCATGTCGTCCACGCTGTTGCGCTCGACGGCGTCGCTCAGCAGCCGCTCGGCCTCGGCGTAGGTGAACCTGCCCGCGACCCGGCCGTCCACCGGCTCGGCGGGCTGGAAGTCGTGGGTGAGCACCAGCTGGGTCGTCCGCGCGTCGATGGCCAGCGCCCGCCACTCGCCGCCCATGTACCCGATCAGCGGCGCGTGCTCCAGCTGCCGGTAGGCGATCACGCGGCGCTCGGCGTCGATGTCGCGGCGGGACACCCAGCTCTGCCGCTGGCCGCTGACGTCGACGACCAGGCGCACGACCTGGTGCGCCGGCGAGCTCTCGAGGATCCTCGACTCGTGGGTGGGCGGGAAGATCCGGGCGTAGCCCTCGACGTCGACCAGCACCTCCCACACCACCTCGGCGGGCGCGTCGATGGTCAGGGTGTGCTCGGTGTGCCTGCGCACGCGCGGGGTCAGGTCGAGCACCTCGTGGTTGGCGTACGCGGCGTCGTACTCGATCTCGGAGCGCCGGCCGCGGATGAACTCGTGCACCTCCGGCTGCTCGGAGAACGCCCGCAGGGCGTCCAGGTCGTCGGCCGCGTACTGGGCGATGGCGGTGCCGGTCATGCCGGGGCTCTTGTCGTCGACCGGCAGCCACACGTGCGGCTTGACGTCGAACGCCCGGACCAGGTCGGAGGACAGCACCAGCTCGCGCAGCCCGGCGAAGAAGCGCCGCTGCTCCTCCTCGGACACGCTCGGCGCGAACTTGTAGATCAACGTGTGCACGATCATCGTGGCTCCAGCCTCTGGCTCGGGGGCGGGTTGGGGGGAAGTAGCGGGCTCGCGCGCACCGGGTCGCGTCACCGCGCGGCGGTGCGCAGCGAGAGCTCGATCCCGTCGCCGACGGGCAGCGCGACGCTGACGTAGCCGTTGGCCGGGTCCCGCACGTGGTCGAGGTAGTCGCCGATGACGTGCGGGCCCTCCGGCATCCCGTCGGCCAGCACCAGGGCGCCCTCGGAGAGGTGCGGCTCGACCAGGCGCAGCACGTCCAGGTAGAGGCTGGCGAACCCGTCGATCAGCAGCAGGTCCACCGGGCCGGGCAGGTCCTTGAGCGTCTCGCGGGCGTCGCCCTCGCGGATGTCCACCAGGTCGGCCAGGCCCGCCTCGGCCAGGTTCGCCCTGGCGGCCAGCACCTTGGCGGCCTGGAGCTCGGTGCCGATCACCTCGCCGCCGCCGTTGTCGCGCAGCGCCGCGGCCAGGTAGAGGGTGGACACGCCGTGCGAGGTGCCGTACTCCACCGCGCGCCGGACGCCCCGGTTGCGGGCCAGGACGTAGAGCAGCTCGCCGGTCTCCCGGGTGACCGGGATCAGCACGCCCGACAGCGCGTCGGACAGCTCGGCCGCGGGCAGGTCGTGCAGCGAAGCGCGTTCCGCGCCCGGCCCGACGTCGGACCGGTCGGCCGCGATTCTCGCGATGATCGCCACATCGTCCCTCTCGGCTTCGAAGAGGCGGTCGAGCAAGGGCCGGATGGCGTCGATCGTGGGTGCGGTCACGCTGGTTCCCCAGTTCTCCTCGGCAATGGTGGGAAGTTCTCGCCGGAACGCTCCAGGAAATGCCTCAAGGCGAAGTCGAGGAACGCTCCGCGCGTGGTCGGCCGCTTTCCTCGACCCGTTCTTGAGGACGTCGCCGAATCCTGTGGCCGACGAGAGGAGCGCGTCGCGGTGGACGATTTCGACGTGGTGGTGGCGGGCGCCGGACCGGTCGGCCTGATGCTGGCGGGCGAGTTGCGCACGGCCGGGGCGACCGTCGTGGTGCTGGAGCGCCTGGCGGAGCCGGATCCGATGACCAAGGCGGGGTCCATCGGGCCGCTCGCCGTGGAGGCCCTGGTCCGGCGCGGCCTCGGCGAGCGGGTGCTGGCCGCCGAGCGGGAGACGCTGGAGCGCTACCTGCGGATGGCGGAGGAGACCGGGGCGGACCCGGCGCACGCGGTGCCGAAGGAGCACTTCGCGGGCCTGGAGAAGCTCGACCTGCCCGGCGGGCCCGGCCCGCGCAGGCGGGTGCGGGTCGAGCAGCCCGCCCTGGTGGACGTCCTGCTGCGCCACACCGCCGACCTGGGCGTGGAGCTGCGTCGCGGGCACGAGGTCGTCGACCTCGACCAGGACGGGGACGGCGTCGTGGTGACCGCGCGGACGCCCGCGGGCCGGGCGCGGGTGCGCGGCCGGTACCTGGTGGGCTGCGACGGGGCGAACAGCGCGGTGCGCGAGCTGGCCGGTTTCGGGTTCCCCGGCACCGGGGCCACCGTCACCGGCAGGCAGGGCGTGGTGGAGCTGGCGGGCGACGACCGGCTGCCCCACGGCTTCCACCACACGCCGCGCGGGCTCGTGGTCTACGGCCTGGGCGTCAACCGGGTGGCCTCGGTCGAGTTCGACGGCCCGCCCGACCCGGGCGCCGGCCCGTTCACCGCGGCCGAGCTGGAGGAGGCGTTGCGCCGGGTCAGCGGCCTGGACGTGCGGGTGGCCGGGATGAGCGCCGGCGGCCGGTTCGCCGACCGGGCGTGCCAGGTGACCGGGTACCGCCGGGGCCGGGTCCTGGTGGCCGGCGACGCCGCGCACGTGCACGCCCCGTTCGGCGGGCAGGGCCTCAACGTCGGCCTCACCGACGCGGTCAACCTGGGCTGGAAGCTGGCCGCGACCGCGCGGGGCTGGGCGCCGCCGGGGCTGCTGGACACCTACTCCGCCGAGCGCCACCCCGTCGGGGCCGCCCTGCTGGAGAACACCCGCGCGCAGACCGCGCTGATGCGCCCGGACCCGCAGAGCGCGGCGCTGCGCGGGCTGTTCGACCGGCTGCTGGACCTGGAGCAGGTCAGGAGGCACGTGGTGGACCTGCTGGCGGGCTTCGACGTCCGCCACGACCTGGGCGAGGACCACCCGCTGGTGGGCACGCTGCCCGCGTCGGGCGGGGAGGTCTTCCCCGAGGGCGGCGGCGCGGTGCTCGACCTGGTGGGCGACGCCGAGGTGCTCAAGACCGCGGCGCCCTGGTCGCCCCGCGTCCACGCGGTGGCCGCGGCGACCGGCCCGGACGGGGTGGACGCGGTGGCGCTGCGCCCGGACGGGGTGGTGGCCTGGGTCCTGCCCACCGGGGAGCGGTTCGCCCCGGAGTCCCTGGAACAGGCGCTGACCAGGTGGTTCGGCCCGCCTCCGGTGACGAGGTGAGGACCGGTGCGGCGTTGACCGCCGCCGCGCTCGTCGGCACGTGGCGGCTGGTGGCCTTCCACGACCTGGACGACCGGGGCGACCGCTCCACCGGCCCGCTGGGCGCCGAGCCGCGCGGGCTGCTCGTCTACACCGCCGACGGGCACGTCTCGGTGAACATGATGCGCGGCGACGGCGCCGACCCCGGCGGGACGCGCTACATGGGGTACGCGGGCGGCTGGCGCGTCGACGGGGACCGGGTCCTGCACTCGGTCGGGATCACCCCGAACCCCGCCTGGGTCGACACCGAGCAGGTCCGCGACGCGGTGCTGGACGGCGACCGGCTCACCCTGGTCGGCGTCGCCCTCGTCGACGGCCGGCCGCGGCGCCGGCTGCTGGAGTGGGCGCGGGAGGTCCCGTGACCGGCCTCGGCACCGCCGCCGGGACGTCCCTGGCCGCCGCCGCGACCGGGGTGGCCGAGCTGGCCGCCGACCACGCGCCGGCCGCCGACCGGGCCCGGCGGCTGCGGGCCGAGGTGGTCGCGGCGCTGGCCGGGGCGGGGTTCGCCGGGCACTTCGCGTCGCCGCCGGGCGGGCCGGCGCGCGGCACGTTCACCGAGCTGCTCAGGGCGCTGGTCACCGTGGGCGAGGCGTGCGCGTCGGCGTCGTGGTGCGGGCTGATCTTCGCCACGTCGGCCCGGATGGCCGGGTTCCTGCCCGCGGCGGGGCGGGCCGAGCTGTGGCGCGACGGGCCCGACGTGCCGATCGCCACCGGGCTGACCCCGGCGGGACGGGCCGAGCGGGTCGGCGACCGGTGGCGGGTCGACGGCGAGTGGCGGTTCGTCAGCGCCGTCGAGTTCGCCGAGTGGGCGCTGGTGCGCGCGCCGGTCGGCTCGGGGAGCGACTCGTGCTTCTTCGCCGTGCCCCGGCGCCGCTGGACCGTGCGCGACACCTGGTTCACCGTCGGGATGCGCGGCACCGGCAGCAACTCGCTGCGCCTGGACGGCGTCACCGTCCCCGACCACCTCGTCTTCCCCGCCGAGGCGGTGTTCCGGGGCAGCGACGACCCCGGCGCGCCCGCGTTCCTGCGCCCGCCCCTGCTCGGCGGGCACCCGCCGCTGTTCGCCGCGACCGCGCTGGGGGCCGCGCGGGGCGGCCTGCGGTCGTGGACGGCGAAGCGGCCGGCCGGCGCGTCCGCCGCACCGGCCCTGGCCAGGTCATCCGGCGAGCTGGACGCGGCCGGGATGCTGCTGGAGCGCGCCGCGGCCGCCGCCGACTCCGGTGACGGACCGGCCGCCCGCACCGCGCGGGACTCGTTCGTGGCCGCCGAACTGGTCCTGGGCGCGGTCGAGCGGCTGTTCCGCGCGGCGGGGACGAGGGCGCAGGCCGCGCCCGACCCGTTGGAGCGGGCGTGGCGGGACGTGCACGCCGCGACCTCGCACGCGGCGCTGGGGGCGGAGCGCAACAGCGAGCACTACGCCCGGCACGTGTGGCCCGCCGACCAGTGAGGGGTGTTCGGCGTGTCAGGGGCACTCGGCGCGTGCGGAGCGCCCCACGCGGAAGAGCCGTTCGGCCCTCCACGAGCGCCCGGCCCGTGCGTGCCGCCCGGCCGGTGGAACTCCTCGCTCCCCCGGCGGTTCCCGACTCGCCGGGCGTCCGAGGTGGGGCATGCTGGGGTGATGGACAGGGCGGAACTGGCAGCCTTCCTGCGCAGCAGGCGCTCGCGGGTCAACCCGGCCGACCTCGGCCTCGACACCGCCGGCAGGCGGCGGACGCCGGGCCTGCGCCGGGAGGAGGCCGCCCGGTTGGCCGGCATCAGCGCCGACTACTACGTGCGGCTGGAGCAGGGCCGCGGCCCCCGCCCCTCCTCCCAGGTCCTGTACTCGCTGGCGCGGGCGCTGCGGCTGTCCGACGACGAGCGCACCTACCTGCTGCGGCTGGTCGGCGCGGCGCCCGTCCAGGCCGCGAGCACGCCGGTGTCGCGGCTGGTGCCCGAGGGCATCCTGCGGCTGCTGGACCGGCTGGAGGAGATCCCCGCCATCGTCGTGGACGTCAAGTACGACATCCTGGCCTGGAACCGGATGGCGACCGCGGTGATGCGGGACTTCGGCGCCATGCCGGAGCGGTCGCGCAACACCCTGCGCTGGCTGTTCCTCCAGGACCCGACCTGGATGTCCGACCCGGACCGGTGGCAGTTCCCCCGCGAGTGCGTGGCCGACCTGCGGGCCAGCGGGCGGTACGCCGACGACCCCGCCGTGCGCGGGTTCGTCGACGAGATGTGCCTGCTGAGCGAGGAGTTCGCGTCGCTGTGGGCCGATCACGAGATCGTGGTGCAGCGCAGCACGAGGAAGCGCAGCGAACACCCGCTGGTGGGAGAGCTGGAACTGGACTGCGAAGTCGTCCTCGTCCCGGAGAGGGACCAGCGCTTGTTGCTCTACACCGCCGCGCCGGGTTCCCCGGCGGCAGATGCGCTGCGCTTCCTGCGGAACACGGTGGCGACCGGCTCCTGATCCGTTCCCCGCGCCCCTCCCGGGACCATTCTTCCGATCACATTCAGTGAATCACCCATTTTGGGTCACCCGTTCTAGGTAGTACCGCGGGTACTAGGACAAGCGGGTCTCTGTGTTCCCGGTGGCGCCCGAGCCACTCTTCTGGTGAGCGGGAACACGTCGCGGTGGCACACCGCGCGAGAGGGATCGAGGGGACAGCGGTGACGATTCTGGTAACCGGAGGACGCGGGCACGTGGCGCGCGCCGTCGTGGCCCGACTGCTGGAGCACGGGCACGAGCCGAGGGTCGCGAGCAGGCAACCGGACGCGACCGGGGCGCCCGCCGGCGTCGAACTCGTGGAGGCGGACCTCACCCGCCCCGAAACCTTCCGCGCCGCGCTGGAGGGCGTGTCGAAGGTCTTCCTGTACGCCGAGCCGAAGGGGATCGCCGGCTTCCTCGACGAGGCGGGGAGAGCGGGTGTCGAGCACGTGGTGCTGCTGTCGGCCAGCCCGGTCACGTCGGCCGACCCGGATCGCAACCCGCTGGCCCGGATGCACCGCTCCGCCGAGCGGGCGCTGATCGACTCCGGTCTGCCGTGGACGTTCCTGCGGCCGGCCACGTTCGCCACGAACGCGCTCCAGTGGACGTGGTCCATCCGCGCCGAGGGCGTCGTGCGGGCCGCGTACCCCGAGGCGCACAACGACGCCATCCACGAGGCCGACATCGCCGAGGTGGCGGTCCGGGCGCTGACCGAGCCGGGCCACGTGGGCCGCGCCCACCTGATGACCGGCCCGGAGTCGCTGACCCAGCGCCGCCAGGTCGAGCTGATCGGCAAGGCCATCGGCCGCGAGGTCGAGTTCGTCGAGCAGACCCCGGCGGAGTACCGGGCGACGCTCGACCAGTGGAGCAACGGGGAGCTCACCGACCAGCTGCTCCGCTACCTGTCGGACAACGACGGCGTGCCCGTGCCCGTGATCAACACCGTCGAGCTGGTCACCGGGCGCCCGGCGCGGACGTTCGAGCAGTGGGCGCTGGACCACGCCGCCGACTTCTCCTGAACCAACCGGCGCCCCCGGCGGGTGCGGGCGCCGCGAGGACCGCGGCGCCCGCACCCGCTGCGTCAGCCGGCGCTGAGCCCGGGGTCGGCGGGTTCGACCGACCGCAGGATGTCGCGCTGGAGGCGCAGCAGCCACGGTGACGGTTCGAGCCCCAGCTCCCGCACCATCGACTCCCGCAGCCCGCGGAACACCTCCAGCGCCTGGTTGCGCCGGCCGCAGCGGTGCAGCGAGAGCATCAGGTAGCCGTGGAGGTGTTCGTGGTACGGGTGGTGCGGTGTCAGCGTGAACAGCTCGCCGAGCAGCTCGCGGTGCTCGCCGAGGCGCAGCTGCGCCTCGATCCGCGACTCCTGGACCGTCAGGTGGGCCTGCTCCAGCCCGGCGATCTCGGTGTCCAGGTGCCTGCCGCGCTTGACGTCGACCAGCACCGGTCCCCTGCGCAGCTCCTCCGCGCGCCGGAGCAGCTCGACACCGCCCTCCTCGTCGCCCGCGTGGAAGGCCTGCCGCCCGGCGGCGACCAGCCGCCGGTACTCGCGCAGGTCGTGGTCGGCGTGGTCGGTGTTGAACCGGTAGCCGGTGCTCACGGTGGTCAGCAGCTCGCCGCGGACCCGGGCGACGGGCAGGCCCCAGCGCTCGACGAGCGTCTTGCGGATGTTGACGATGTAGGTCTGGACGGTGGTGAGCGCGCTCTTGGGCGGCTCGTCGCCCCACAGCTCGTCGATGAGCGCGGACACCGGCACCACCCGGGATTCGTTCAGCAGCAGCACCGCCAGCACCTGGCGCTCCTTGGGCGCGCTCGGGACCGCGTCCACGCCGCCCAGGCTCAGCCCCAGCGGACCGAGCACCTCGACCTTCAGTCGGTTGCCCATGATGTGTCTTACCCCCTGTCGACCACCAGTTGACCGATCCTCGATTCAACTGCCAGTCCAATGCTGCCCATCACCCCTGGCAACTGTCAACCACCAGTCGAAGACCGATCTCCCTCATTCGACTGGCAGTCGAACCTAGAATGGTGCCCCGAGGTCGCGCGACGAGGGAGGGCCGATGGGGCACGAAGGCGGCAGACCGCTCACCGAGCAACTCCGCCGCCTGTTCGAGTCGGTCCGCCCCAAGGGCCGGACCTGGACGAACCAGGAGGTCGCGGACGAGCTCAAGGTGATCAACCCGAGCCTGCGGGTGAGCGGCTCCTACCTGTCGTCGCTGCGCACCGGCAAGCGGACCAACCCGTCGACGGAGCTGCTGACGGCGCTGGCGAAGTTCTTCGGCATCTCACCCGCCTACTTCTTCGACGACGAGTACGCCGAGCGGGTGAACAGCCAGCTCGCGGCCCTCAGGGCGCTCGACCAGAGCGGGGTGCGCGCGGTGGCCCTGCGGGCCGAGGGGCTCAGCGCGGAGAACCTGGCCATCGTCCGGGTCGTGCTGGACCAGGTCAGGAAAGCTCAAGGCCTCCCGCCGCTGGAGGAGTGAAGATGGAGGCATGGCCAAGCTCTTCGACCGCTCCGCACGCCGGCTCCGCCGCGACTGCGAGGCCCGCCTGTCCGCGCTGGCCCTCCCCGCGCACCGGGGCGTCGCCGAGCTGTGCGAGCACCTGAGCCGGCGCCGCGGGCGACCCATCGTCACCGTGCCGGTGGCGACGGGCGACCTGCCCGCCTACGGCCTGTGGATCGCCGCGAGCGACACCGACATCGTCGCCTACCCGGCCGACACCAGCCGCTCCCACCAGGAGCACATCATCGCCCACGAACTGGCCCACATGATCTGCGGGCACCGCGGTGAGCCGGGGCGCGAGACCCTCACCGACGAGGGCGCGAGCCTGCTGTTCCCCGAGCTGGACCCCGCGGTCGTGCGGGCCACGCTCCAGCGCGGCGGCTACACCGACCCGCAGGAGCGGGAGGCCGAGATGACGGCCTCGCTGCTGCGCGAACGGGCCGACCTGGTCGACCCCGAGGCCGTGTGGGAGGCCGCGCCGGACGACGCCGAGGTGCTGGCCAGGATCGAGGACACCCTCGGTCGCCGCGGGCCGGCCCTCGGCGCGGCCGGCCACCGGTGGCCGGCGAACCCGCGCGCCTGAACCCGGGGGAACCCGCACGCCCGAACGCCGGTCATCCCGCGCACCCGAACCCCGGCGACCCCGGCGACGGCACACCTGAGCCTCGCGCTCCCGCGCCCCGCACCGGTCGCGGACCCGCAGTCGTCAGGCGGAAGCGATCACCACGGCCGGCCCGGCGGACCAGCCCAGCGCGGAGTAGAGGCGCTCGCCCTCGGGACTGGCCACGAGGAGGCCGGTGGTCGCGCCCCGCGCGACGGCCTCGGTCGCCAGCACCCCCATGACCACGCTGCCCAACCCGCGCCGGCGGTGGTCGACGGCGGTCTCGACGCGGTCGGCGACGGCGTCCCCGCCGAGCACGGACACGGCCCCGCTCGCCGCGAGGTCACCCGACTCGTGCCGCACCCGGACCCGGACCACCGGGCCGTCCACCTCGGTGTCGCACCGGTACGGCGCGGCGGCTCCCCGCACGGGGTGCGCGCGCAGGTCCCGGGTCATGAGCCGTTCCCGGGTGCCCCTCACGGTCAGCCCCGCCTCGCGCAGGGCCCGCTCGACCTCGTCCGGGCGGGTGGTCGGCACGGTGAGCCAGGTCGGTCCGGCGCCACCCGGGACCTCCGCCGCGAGCGCGGCCAGGGCGTCGGGCCCGTCGTGCAGCGCGACGACCTCGCGGTGCCGCCCCTCCTGCCGAGGCAGGAGGCTCAGGCCGTCGCGGACCTCCTCGACCGGGCCCCAGCCGCGGCACTCGACCCAGCCGCGCAGCCAGCGGCGGACGAGGTCGGTGTCGGTGGTGAGCGGCGCGGCGTCGGTCATCGTCCCCCCAGGACCTGGTGCGAGCAGGTGGCGACACTAGTCCGCGGGGCGACCGCAAGGAATCGACCTCCCGTCCGGCCCGGTCCGCCTCGGCACCCTGCGTGGAACGGCCGCTCTAGAACATCTGTTCTAGCATGGGGAGGTGCGAACCGACCAGCGAATCGTGCGGGCGATGGCGGAACTGCTGCGCGTGCAGGGCTACGCGGCGACCGGGATCCAGCAGTTGGCCAAGGCGTCCGAGGCGCCCATCGGCTCGATCTACCACCACTTCAAGGGCGGCAAGCGCGAGGTCGCCGCCGCCGCGCTGCGCCAGACCGGCGCCGTCTACCTGGAGCTGCTGCCGACGCTCCTCGACCGGCACGCCGACCTGGCCACCGCGGTCGAGGCGGCGTTCGCGTCCGCCGCCGAGGACGTGGCGGACGCCGGCTGGGCCACCCCGTGCCCGGTCGGCACGGTCACCGCGGAGGTCGCCGACACCGAGCCGGAGCTGCGCGAGGTGGGCGCGGAGGTGATGGCGTCCCTGGTGGGCGCGGGCAGCCGCTACCTGGTCAACCGCGGGCTGTCCGAGGACGACGCGGGCACCGTGGCGCACGCGCTGCTCTCGGCGCTCGAAGGCGGTTTCCTGCTGGCCCGCGCGCAGCGCTCCACCGAACCCCTGCTCGCCGCGGGGCGCGTCCTGTCCGCCTACGTCGCCGCGCTGCCGGTCACCGCGCGCCGGCCGACCGTGCGGTGACCCGGTCCACGTCGCCGCGCCCGGCGGGCGGCAGCGGCGCGGGCGGTGCGGACAGGTCGCGGCGCGGCAGACCTGTCCGCACCGGGTCTCACCGGTCGAGCACGACCCCCGCCTGCACGACGTGGCGGATGCGCTCCGGGGTGGCCAGCACGCCGATGTCGTCCAGCGGGTCGCCGTCGAGGACGAGCAGGTCGGCGTGCGCGCCGACGGCCAGGGTGCCGACCTCTCCGGCCAGGCCCAGCAGCTCGGCCGCGTTGACGGTGGCCGCGCGGATGACGTCGATGGCGTCCTGGACCTCCCGGCGCAGCCGGAACTCGTTGCCCTGGTGCCGCTGCATCCCGCCGAGCAGGTCGCTGCCGTAGACGAGCCGCACGCCGCCGCGCGCGGCGCGGTCCAGGCCCTCCATGCCCGCGGTCAGCACCTCGTCGACCTTGCGCCAGCTCGCCTCGGACAGCCCGAACTCGCGGCCCTCCTCCTTGAGCGCCCAGTAGGTGACCAGGGTCGGCACCAGGAACGCGTCGTGGGCGAGGAACAGCTCGACGCTGCTGTCGTCGAGCAGGTTGCCGTGCTCGACCGACCGCACGCCGGCCTCCAGCGCCCGGTTGATCGCCCGTGCCGTGTAGGCGTGCGCGGCGACGTAGCGGTTGGCCGCCTCCGCTTCCTCCACGGCCGCGCGCAACTCGTCCATCGAGTACTGGGTGGAGTCGATCCGGTCGGTCGGCGAGCTGACGCCGCCGCCCGCCATCACCTTGATGTGGTGGGCGCCCTTGCGCAGCTCGTCACGCGCCGCGGTGCGGACCTCGTCCACGCCGTCGGCGATGCGGCCGAGCCCGGCGCAGCACTGGTGCGAGTCGTGCACGCGCGTGCCCGGGCCGCGCACGTCACCGTGCCCGCCGGTCTGGCTCAGCGCCTTGCCGCAGAACAGCAGGCGCGGTCCGCGCAGCACGCCCTCGGCCTGCGCCAGGGACAGGCCCCAGTCCGCGCCGGAGGCGTCGCGGACGGTGGTGAACCCGCGGTCGAGCATCTGACCGAGGGTGCGGGCGCTGTGCGCCGCCACGTAGGACGGCGACAGCGAGGTGAGCGCACCGAGGTCGGCGGTGGTGGCGGTGACGTGGACGTGCGCGTCGACCAGGCCGGGCACGACCACGGCCCCTCCGGCGTCGAGCACCCGGGCGCCGGGCGCGGCCAGGTTCGGCCCCGCCTCGACCACCCGGCCGTCCTCGCAGCGCAGGTCGCCCTCGGTGAAGTCGCCGCTCGCCGGGTCCAGGACCAGCGCGTCGCGCACGAGCAGGCTCATCGGGCGCCTCCCGCGACCTCGCGCAGCGCCGGCACGGCGAGCGGGGCGAGGGCCTGCGCGGCGGCGACGGAACCGTCGTCGTAGGCGCCCTCGGCGTCGAGGATGTTCAGCACGCCGAGCACCCGGCCGTCCCGCTCGTCCACCACCGGCACGTTGACGATCGAGCCGCAGCCCAGGCCCTCGATCAGCTCGTGGTCGGCGAAGACCTCCCGCACCGCGGCGGCGTCGCGGCCGAAGAACGGCTCGCCGCCCTCGATGCAGCGCTCCAGCCACGCGGCGGCGACCTCCACGGTCTTCTCCCCGCCGACGGGGTAGCGGTCGGGGTGGCTGCTGTGCACGCGGCGCAGCGCCCGGCGCTCGGGCACCCACGCGAGCACGGTGAACAGCCGCACGCCCACGGCGTCCCGCACCTTCTCCTCCAGCACGGCCAGGTCCGTCACTTCGCCATCTCCTTCGCGGTCTCGGCGGGGTCGCCCTGCTCGGTCAGGTCCTCCAGGGAGCGCCCGGCCGTCGACAGGCCGAACACCACCACGCACACCACGCCGACGACGAGCACCGCCGTGGTCATGCCGAACACGCCCGCGAACCCGAGGCTCGCGGCGGTCAGGCCGATGATGGTGGGCGCGAGGATGCTGCCCACCCGGCCGAACGCGCTGGACAGGCCGGTGCCGGTGGCCCTGATCCAGGTCGGGAACACCTCGGGCGTGTAGGAGTAGACGCCCGCGTAGGTGCCGTTGAGGAAGAACGAGAGCACCGCGCCCGCGACGGTGATGGTCAGCGGGGTGTCCATCTGGGACAGCCAGAAGGCGCTGAGCGCCGAGCCCGTCAGGTAGATCGCGATGGTGTTCTTGCGGTCCAGCTTCTCCGACAGCCACGCGGCGGAGAAGTAACCGGGGATCTGCGCCAGGTAGATGATGATCGAGAACTCGAAGCTCTTGGTCACCGTGATGCCCTGCTGGATCAGCAGCGTGGGGATCCAGGAGAAGAAGCCGTAGTAGGAGAAGGTGATGACGAACCAGACCAGCCAGATCACGGCGGTGCGCCTGGCCATCGCCGGGCTCCACATGAACTTCAGCGCGCGGCCGAAGGTGACCTTCGGCGTCTCGGTGACCGGCCGGGCCGTCGTCGCGGGCACCGGCGGCAGCTCCTCGCCGGTGGCCTTCTCGACCTTGCGCTCCAGGTCGACGACCACCGCCTCCGCCTCGGCGTGCCGCCCCTGTTGCAGCAGGAACCGCGGCGACTCGGGCAGGGAGCGCCGCCACCACAGCAGCATCACGATCGGCAGCGCGGTGATCAGCTGCGCGATGCGCCAGCCGTCCTCGGAGACCGGCACGACGAACCGGCCGATGAGGGCCGCCATCACGAAGCCGAAGGAGAAGAACCCGGCCAGCGCGCCGACGAACCAGCCGCGCCGCTTGGCCGGGACGAACTCGGACAGGAAGGGCGCGATGATGGCGCTCTCCGCGCCCGCTCCCGCGCCGGCCAGGACGCGGGCGACGAGGAACGTCTCGTAGTTGGGCGAGAAGGCCGCCACCACGGAGAACACCGCGTAGAAGGCCAGCGCGCACATCATGACCTTCTTGCGGCCGATGCGGTCGCCGAGCAGGCCCGCGATGGCCGCGCCGAACAGGAAGCCGAACGGCGTCGCGGACCCGATGAGCCCGAGCTGCCCGTTGTCCAGGCCCCAGACCTGCTGGGCGCTGGGCAGCAGGAACGCGACGACGGCCGAGTCCATGCCGTCGAAGGTGTAGCCGAGCCCGCCGATCAGCAGGAGGCCGTAGTGCGGCCGGCTCAGCGGGAGCCGGTCCAAGCGAGCCAACAACGTCATGGAGCGCCCTTCGAGGTGGTGACCAGCGAGTGGATGGCAAGCAACGTATAGTGCAGTTTTGTGAAAGTGCAATAGCCATTGCAGCTTTGTGCTGATGCGACCGCGTACCGTGTCCGCCGTGCTGGGGAGGCCGACATGACGGACAGCGCCACCGCCGACGGGTTCGAGGAGTGGCTGCGCGGGCGCGTGCCCGAACGCGGCCTGCGACCGAAGGCCGCCGCCCTGCTGGAGGTGCTGCTGTCCCAGCCCAGGCGCGCGGCCTTCGGGTCGACGGCCGAGTTGGCGCAGCTCGCGGGCGTGAACGTGGCGACGGTGACGCGCACCGCTCAGGCCCTCGGCTTCGCCGGGTGGCCCGCGTTGCAGCAGGAGCTGCGCGCCCGGTACCTGTCCTCGCTCAGCGCGCCGCAGGTGGCCGCCGAGCACCACGGCGTCGGCTCACCCGGGTCGGCGTCCCTGCGCCGCGACCTCGACGGCCTCGCGCTGCTGCACCGGCGGCTCGACGAGACCGCGGTGGTCACCATCGCGCACGCCGTCGCACGGGCCCGCCGCACGACCGTGATCGCGGCGGGCAGCTACGCGGCGGTGGGCATCGCGTTCGCGCACAACGCGCGACTGGCCGGTTACGACGTGGTGGCCGTGGCCGCGAACGACGCCGACCTGGCCAACGCCATCGCGTCCACCGGCCCCGACGACGTGCTCATCGCGATCAGCTTCTGGCGGCTGTACGAGAGCACCGTCCTGGCCGCGCACGAGGCCCGCTCGCGCGGCGCGCGGGTGTTCGCGGTGACCGACGCCGCCAGCCCCGCCCTCGCCGCCGCGGCCGAGACCATGCTCATGGTGCCCGCGGAGGGCGTCGCGTTCTTCCCGTCGCTCACCGCGGGCATGGCCGTCGCCCAGGCCGTGGTCGCCCAACTGGCCGCCGTCGACCCCGCGCGCACGGCCGCCTCCATCGAGGCGGCCGAGGCGATGTGGGCGAAGTTCGGCCTGCTGCACCGCCGTCCCAGCCAGTCGACCTAGGAGCTGGTCGGGGTCCGGTGACGCGGCGGACCCGCGACGACCGGGTTCACGCGCCTCGGTCGCCGGTCCGGCCGGTGATCCACCGCGTCAGGGCGTCGAGGTAGCCGGGAGCCAAGCGGGCGCCGCCGTCGGTCCGGACGCGGTGGTCGGCGCCGGGGAACACCTCGACGGTCAGCGTCGCCCGGCGGTCGCGGCGGCGGTGAACAGGTGGACGCTGTCCGCGACCGGGACCACCTCGTCGTCGGCGCCGAAGACCGCCAGGTGCGGGCAGCGCAGGCGCACCGCGTCCGGGACGGGGTCGTAGGCGGCCAGCGCGGCGTCGACCTCGTCGTCGGTGATCCCCCCGGTCCGCCGCAGGGTGGTGGCCAGCGAGTAGCGGTCCTGCACGGCGGGCGTCACGCCGGGACCGCTGTTGGTGACGACCCACGGCACGTCGTCCCGCAAGGTGGCGGCGCGCAGGACGACCCAGCCGCCTTCGCTGTGCCCGAACAACCCGGCGGCCTCGCCCCGCACCTCCGGGCGCGCGCAGGAAGTCCAGCGCGGCGGCCGCGTCGGACGCCAGGTCGTCCAGCGTCGCGTCAAGCCAGTCACCGGACGACCCGCCGACGCCGCGCCGTGGTCGGGCGTGGTCAGCGAACCGGCCAACACCACCCCGGCGTTGGCGAAAGTGACGTTCTCGGACAAGGCTCCCCCGGGTCGGGACTCCCCCTGAGTCGACGACGACCACAGCGTAGCGCCGGGGTTCACCCGATTCGGGCCGGCTGCCTGTCCGTGCCGGCCACCGCCGAGCCCGGCGAGGCACGGACCACATCCGACCGGGAACACCGGGCACGGGTGCGCCGTTGTACGAGGCGGTCGGTGCGGTCCGTGTCCCCCGGGCCTCACCTACAACGCCTTCGCGGAACACCGTTCGGCTGGAGCCGCGTCGTGCCACTCGCCGAGAGGCGACCGCCGCACCGACCCCTGCTTCTCGCCGGGACGTTCCACTACCTCGAAGAGGTAGTGGAACGTGAGCGGCTCCAGGGCGACCAGGCTGCCGGCGATGAACGCCGGCCTGCCTGGAATGGTCAGTGCTTTTCCGCCACAGGGTGGTGGTGTGCCGGTAGGCGAGGGCGTCTTCGGCGACGACGTGGCGTTGGTGGTCGTGCGGCTGCCATCGGAACGGGCGCAGCGAGGCCTCCTCGGCGGTCCGGCCGCGCCCTCCGGAACAGCCGGCAGGGCGGTGGTCTGCGGGGTGGTCATGACGCCTCCAGGACAGTGGGCCGGCCCAGATCGGCACGGCCCGGTGCGGATCGGCCACCACTAGGACCAGCTGTGCGGAAAGCGCCCAACAGGCTCCTAAACCCCTGAACCTCCGCTGGACCGCCTTCGCCCGAGCGGGTGCCGTGGCAAGGGGCACCACCTCCGGCGCCCTTCGCCATGGTGATCAGGAGGCCGGTTCCCGGCGGGACAGGCCCATGGTTTCGAGTGCGCCGTCCACGTCGAACCCCAGTTCCTCGGCGAGTTCGAGGAAGCGCTCCGCCCGTTCTTCGTCCACCGCGAGGCCGTCGTCGCCGGTCAGGAGCATCACACCGGCGGTGTACGCGGCCTTGGCGTGACCTGCCTCGGCGGCCTTGGCGTACCAGTCGAGCGCGGTCGCGGCGTCGGCTTCCACGCCCCGGCCGGTCGCGTGCATGCCGCCCGGGTTGGCCATGGCCCGGGTGCTGCCCAGCTCGGCCGCCCGGACCGGGCGGCCGTAGCCCTGGTGGGCCAGGTAGCCCGTGAGGAGCAGCACCTCCGGGTCGTCGGGGTTCGCCGCCAGCACCTCGCCCAACCGTTGCGCGGCGGCGGTCGCGTGCTCGGCGCTGCGGGCGAAGTAGGCGACCCGGATCCAGCCCGGCGCGCCGGCCTTCGCCCCCGCCCGGTCCGCCTTGCGGTAGGCCTCGACGGACGCGTGGAGGTCCGGTTCGGGGTAGGGCGCCCACGGCGCGGCACCGCCTGGCGCGCCTGACCCGCGGGCCACCACCGCCGGGACGCGACACGAGCGTCCCGGCGGCGCATCCCGCCGCTTCACCCGGTTCCCGGGTTTGAAAGCCGATCGTGCGCGCTCCGCGCACCCGTGCACCGATCCAGGAACGGCCGGTCCGGCGCGGGCCCGGCCGGTTCACACACCACCGGCCCAACAGTGCCGCCCGACCGGGCACTCTCCGCACTCCTCGCCACCTCGGCAGACCCCCGACCAGGGCCTATGTCCGCCCGGGGGGTCATCTGAGTCTTCGATACAGCCATCGGTGATCTTGCCCGGCGAAGCCCTTGTCGCCACCCTGGGGCCCGCAATAGGTTCATGCCAGAGCGAATCGCCCCCCACCGAAAAAGGGAATGCGGGGGAAGAATTCACAGGACATTCTTGAGAGAGGAACACCGTGGTTGACGCTGTCCTGGATCCGGATGTCGACGTGGCGATCGTCGGCGCCGGACCACGCGGACTTTCGGTTGTGGAACGACTGCTGGAGCGGTTGCGGCGGGAACCGCGGAACGGGCGGACGCGCATCCACCTGTTCGAGCCGGGCGAGCCCGGCGCCGGGCGGATCTGGCGGACCTCCCAGCCCGAGTGGTTCCTGATGAACACCCCGGCCGGCGAGGTGAGCGTGTTCTCCGCCGGCCCGGACGGCGGCCCGACCCGGGCCGGGCACGGACCGTCGTTCGCCGAGTGGCTCGAAGGGAACCCGCGGTGGTCGGGCATCGGGCCCAACGACTACGGCCCGCGCTCGGTCTACGGCGAGTACCTGCGGTCGGCGTTCGACGCGATGGTGGCGAACGCGCCCCTCGGGGTGACCGTCCGGCACGTGCCGGAGGCCGCGGTGCGGCTGCGGCGGGAGGACGGGCGCACCACGGTCGTCGGCTCGGCGGGCACCAGCGTCACCGTGGACAAGGTCGTGCTCACCACCGGGCACCCGCGCACCACGCCCGATGAGGCCGAGAAGGCGCTGCTGACCTTCGCGCGGCAGCGCGCCGGGCTGACCTACCTGCGCGGCGACTCCGCCGCCGACATGCCGCTCGACGACATCGCGCCCGGCGAGCAGGTGGGCGTGATCGGCTTGGGCCTGACCTTCTTCGACGTGATGGCCGCGCTGACCGTGGGTCGCGGCGGCCGGTTCGCCGAGGAGGGCGGCCGGACGGTCTACCTGCCCAGCGGCGACGAGCCGCACCTGGTCGCCGGTTCCCGCAGCGGCCTGGTGATGCTCGCCCGCGGCCGCAACCAGAAGGAGCCCACCTACCGGTACCGGCCGCGGTTCATCACCGACGAGGCGATCCTCGAAGCCCGCCGCAACTCCCAGCGCGCCACCGGGTCGGCGCAGCTGGACTTCGTCCGCGACGTGCTGCCGCTGCTCCAGCTGGAGATCGAGCACATCTACTACACCGCGCACGTCCGCAGGCGGCTCAGCGAGGAGGCGGCCGAGCGGTTCGCCGCCATCCACCTGGCCTCCACCGACCGCCGGGGCCTGCTGGAGGCGTGGGGGCTGGCCGACGTGCCGCCGCCGGACCTGGAGCGGCTCGCCCGGCCGTTCGGCGACCGCGAGTTCGACAGCCCCGGGCAGTTCCGCGAGGAGCTGCTGGAGCTGCTGGACACCGACGTCGCCGAGGCCCGCCAGGGCAACGTGGACAACCCGCTCAAGGCGTCGCTGGACATCCTGCGCGACACTCGCTCGGTGGTGCGCCAGGCCGTCGACTTCGCCGGGCTGCGGCCCGAGTCGCACCGGGCCTTCCTGTCCTGGTTCAACCCGATCAACACGATGGTGTCGGCCGGTCCGCCCGCCGTGCGCGTCGAGCAGGCGTGCGCCCTGATCAGGGCCGGGCTGCTGACCGTCGTCGGCCCCGGCACCCAGGTGGAGGCCGACCACGCCGCCGGCGCGTTCGTGCTGCGCTCGCCGCGGGTGCGGGACTCGCGGCGCGAGGTCACCACGCTGGTGGACGCCCGCATCCCGCGTCCGCAGCTGACCGCGGACGCCGACCCGCTGGTGGGCCAGCTGCTGGCCGAGGGCCTGATCACCGAGATGGTGAACACCGACGTGGCCACCGGCGAGCGGTTCCCGGCCGGGAGCATCGCGGTCACCCGCCGCCCGTTCCACGTCGTCGACGTGCTCGGCAACCCCGACCCCGACCTCTACGCGCTGGGCATCCCGACCGAGAACACCCGCTGGTTCACCCAGATCGGCAACGGCAGGCCGGGCCCGATGACCGGGTTCCACGCCGACGCCGACGCCATCGCCCAGGACGTGCTGCGCCACCGCCCGCGCGTCGCGCCCACCGCACCCGTCGTCCTGTCCGCCCGCTCGCGCGCGGCCGTCGCGATCTGAGAGGGGAAACCGATGCCATCGAACGAGAAGCCCACCCCGACGGAGCGCTTCAGGGCCGCCCGGGACCTCCTGCTGGAGCTGCGCGACGACCACGACCTGGCCCACGCCCGGTTCACCTGGCCCGAGTTCGACGAGTTCAACTGGGCCCTCGACTGGTTCGACGTGGTGGCCCGCGGCAACGACCGCACCGCCCTGCACGTGGTGGGCGGGCAGACCGAGGAGCAGGTGTCCTACGCGGAGCTGTCCGAGCGGTCCGACCGGCTGGCCAACGGGCTGCGCGCGGCCGGCGTGCGGCGCGGCGACGCGCTGCTGATGATGCTGGACAACCAGCTCGCGGTCTGGGAGTCGCAGCTGGCGGCGATGAAGCTGGGCGCGGTGGTGGTCCCGACGTTCACCACGGTCTCGGCCGCCGACCTGGCCGACCGGGTCGAGCGGGCGGACATCCGCCACGTGGTGACCACCGCCGAGCTGGCCGCGGGCATGGACTGGCTGCCGGGGCGCGTGACCCGGATCTGCGCGGGCCGCCTCCCCGGCTGGCTCTCCCTGGACGACCTGCGGTCCGCGCCGGCGGGTTTCACCCCCGACCGCCCGACGCGCGCCGACGAGACCCTGTTCCTCTACTTCACGTCCGGCACGACCTCCCGGCCGAAGCTGGTGCGCCACACCCACGTCAGCTACCCGGTCGGCCACCTGTCGGGCATGTACTGGAACGGCGTGCGGCCCGGCGACGTGCACCTCAACGTCTCCGCGCCCGGCTGGGCGAAGCACGCGTGGAGCTCGTTCTTCGTGCCGCTCAACGCCGAGGCGACGGTGCTGAGCGTGACCACCTCCCACGCCCGCGACCTGCTCGACCGCGTGGTGGCGCACGGTGTCACCACGTTCTGCGCCCCGCCCACGGTGTGGCGCATGCTGATCCAGGAGGACCTGCGGCGGTGGCCGGTGCGGCTGCGCGAGGCGGGCAGCGTGGGCGAACCGCTCAACCCCGAGGTGATCGAGCAGGTCCGCGCGGCGTGGGGCCTGACCATCCGGGACGGCTACGGCCAGACCGAGACCACCGCCCAGATCGGCAACAGCCCGTCGCTGCCGGTGCGGCCGGGTTCGATGGGCAAACCGCTGCCGGGCTACGACATCGTGCTGGTGGACCCGAACACCGGCGAGGTCGGCGACGAGGGCGAGGTCTGCGTGAACCTCTCGCCGCGCCCGCTCGGCGTGATGCCCGGCTACGTCGACGACGAGGAGAAGAACGCGAAGACGTTCGCCGGCGGCTACTACCACACGGGCGACATCGCGCACCGCGACGCGGACGGCTACCTGCACTACGTGGGCCGGACCGACGACGTGTTCAAGTCCTACGACCACCGGATCTCGCCGTTCGAGCTGGAGAGCGCGCTGCTGGAGCACGAGGCGGTCGCCGAGGCCGCGGTGGTGCCCGCACCGGACCCGGTGGGCCTGGTGGTGCCGAAGGCCTACGTCGCGCTGGCCGCGGGCGAGACCGCGGACGTCGAGACCGCGCGCCGCATCCTCGACCACACCCGGGCCACCCTCGCGCCGCACCAGTGGATCCGGCGCCTGGAGTTCACCGCGCTGCCGAAGACGACCTCCGGGAAGATCCGCCGCGCCGAGCTGCGCGCCCGCGACGTCGAACGGGCCGCGGGCTCCCCGCCCGCCGGCTCCGTCGAGTACCTGGCCGACGAGCTGCTGGACGCCGCCCTGCCCGCGGCGCCCGGCATCGGCTGACACCCTCTTGTCCCACGACCGGATCCGAACCACAGCACAGGAGAGAACCGCCATGCGCGACATCAAGGTCTACTCGTCCCTGTTCAACGGCGGCCTGCACAACGGCCAGATCAAGTGGTCGGCCTACGTCCAGCCGGGCCGCAACGCGGTCGACGTGGAGTGGCTGTACACGCAGGCCGAGACCGGGCCGACCGGCGCCGAGGCCTACATCGCCCACTTCAAGCCCGGCTCGCACGGCGACCTGCACGAGCACCTGGGCTACGAGCTGCTGCTGATCCTGGAGGGCGAGCTGCACAACGACAACGGCGACCGCTACCCGGCGGGCACGCTGTTCATCGAGAAGCCCGAGAGCGTGCACCAGGTGTCCTCGCCGACCGGCTGCTACGCGCTCGTGGTGCGGGAGAAGGGCACCCGGCGGGTGGAGGCCCCGGCCGAGGCCGAGGCCGAGCCGGCGGGCGCGACCTCGGGCTGACCGGCGGGGGTGGCGGGGTCCGCGACCGATCGCGGGCCCCGCCGCCGTTCACCGCGCACGACCCCCGAGGACTTCGCCCGCCCTCCGACCCGTCCCCTCCCCCGACGGCCTCCTCCCCCACCGCCCCTGTCCGACCCGCCGCCTCCCTGCCCGACCCGATCCCTTCCGGCCCCTGCTCCCACCACGCCAGTCCTTTCCCCTCACCCCTTGCCCTCACGCCCACCCTCCGGCCATCATGTAATGCGTTCAACCCATTACACGTCGGCCGCGCCTCGCGGACCCATCGGTCTCGCGACGACGACCAACCAGGAGAGAACCCGATGTCCCAGCAGACGCAGGACCGACCCGACCTCGCCGGCCCACCCGGCTCCACCGCCGACTTCGTCGTCGGGCGGACCGGCAAGAAGCACTCCCCCCGCTACCGCTGGGGCATCCTGGGCATCGGGATCTTCGCCCAGGCGGCGTTCAGCGCGGCCTTCCAGGGCATCCCGACCTCGGGCTCGATCCTCGCCGCCGCCTACGGCTTCTCGCTGTCCGAACTGGGCCTCGTGCTGGCCGCCGTGACCGCGGGCATCTTCATCACCGACGTGTTCTGGGGCATCCTGTCCGACCGCATCGGCGAGCGGAACGTGCTGATCATCGGCCTGTCGGGCACGACGGCCACGCTCGCCTACGTCACCGCGTTCCTGGTGCCGAGCGCCGGCGTCGCACCGGCCGCCTGGGCGCTGGCGGCGGTGTTGTTCCTGTCCGGCGCGCTGGGCGGCTGCGTCAACGGCGCGTCCGGGCGCGCGGTGATGGGCTGGTTCCCCCCGGAGAAGCGGGGCTTCGCGATCAGCCTGCGCGTCGCCGCCGTGCCGCTGGGCGGCGCGCTCGGCGCGGCCATCATGCCGGCGCTCGCCCTGGGCGCGGGTTTCCGCTGGGTGTTCGCGTTCCTGACCGTGTTCATGCTCGCCGCGACCGTCGCCGTGGTCCTGTGGCTGGACGAGCCGCCGATCGCGCGCACCAAGGCCTCGAACGGCATCGCGGCGACCACCGCGCCCAACCCGTTGAAGCGCTGGGACATCTGGCGCGTGGCGATCGTCGCGTTCCTGCTCGACCTGCCGCAGTTCACCGTCCTGACCTTCGGCACGGTGTTCCTCACCTCGGTGCTCGACCTGCCGATCGAGGGCGTCGTGGTCTCGCTCGTGGTGGTGCAGGTCCTCGGCGGCGCGTCGCGCGTGATCAGCGGCCGGTGGACCGACAAGCAGGGCGGCAGGCACCGCCGGACGCTGGTCCGGGTCTACAGCTGGCTGATCGCGGCGGCGTTCGCCGGCGTGGCCCTGTACGAGGTGTCGCCCACGTGGCTGGTCGTCGGCCTGTTCGTGACCGCGGGTTTCCTGGCCTGCGGCTGGCACGGCGTGCACTACGCCGAGATCGCCACCATGGCGGGCGCGGAGCGGTCGGGCACCGCGCTGGGCCTGGAGAACACGATGGTGTTCGGCGGCGCGTTCGTCACGCCGCTGCTGATCCCGGTCGTGCTGTCGGCCTCGTCGTGGCCGGTGGTGATGTTGCTGGTGGGAGCGCTGCCGGCGGTAGCCTCTGCCCTGCTGATGCCCCGGGAGCAGCCCGTCGGCTGACCCCGGGCCCAACCGAGGAGGCGCGCGGCGAGAAGGCTGCGCGCCGCGGCCGTCCGGGAGGCGCCCTGAAGCACGAATCGTCGAGCCTGGCGCTGATCGCCACGGTGCGCAGCAGGCTGGGTCGGCAGCGCGACGAGCTGACCGACCCGGCCGCGCTGGCGCTGTGGCTGGCCCGGCACGAGATGCCACCCGCCGACCGACCGGACCCGACCCACGTGCGCGAGTTCCGGGCGCTCCGCGAGGCGGCCTACCGGCTGCTGGAGGGGGTCACCGAGGGCCGGGCCGCCCGCACGGGCGACGTGGAGCTGGTCAACCGCTTCGCCGCCGCACCGCCGCCACCCGTGCTCCTGGAGACCGGGCCGGACGGGGTGCTGCGGCGCGGCACGTGCCCACCGACCCCCGACCAGGCGCTCGGCCTGGTCGCCCGGGACCTGGTGGAACTGCTCACCGGACCGGACCGGGACCGATTGCACCAGTGCGAGGCCGAGGTGTGCGGGACGTTCTTCGTCGACACCTCCCGGGCCGGCAGGCGGCGGTGGTGCTCCTCCGCCACCTGCGGCAACCGGGCGAGGGTGGCGGCGCACCGCGGTCGCACCGGCCATCAGTGACGAACTGGAAGGACTCATGATCTACCTGCACACCTCGGCGATCGTCCGGCTCGCCGCCGTCGAGAGCGAGCCTCTCCCGGCGCTGCTGACCGAGGTGGGCGCCGCCATGGCGGTGACCAGCGAGCTGAGCAGGGTCGAACTCGCCCTCACCGGGTCCACGCCCGAGGTCGTGCGGCGGGCGCGGACCGTGCTCGACTCGCCCTCCGTGCTCACCGTCGAGGTGTCCGACCTGATCCGGGAGTCCGCCGAATCACTGGCCGAGGACGAACTGGACCCCCGGCAGGCCGTCCACCTGGCGACCGCCCTCAGCCTCGGCGCCGCGATCCGGGTCTTCGCCTGCGACGACCCCACCCTCGGCGTGGCGGCCACCGCCCGCGGCATGCGGACGGCGGTACCGCCGTTCGGTTCAAGTCGGCATAGCCGACGCCGTGAGAGCGATCGGTAAGGCAAATATCGATTCGGAAAACCACGGTTACGTACAAAATTTCACCCGAAAGAAGCAGTTGTCTCACCTGGAAGTGGATAAGATCACGTCAAGTCGACATTCCACTGACAATCCGCGCGTACGGAAAGGTCTATGGGGGAGTCCTAGGTGGACATCAGGCAATTGAACGCCTTTTGGGCTGTATCCCGAACCGGGAGCATCACCCGCGCGGCAGCGATGCTGGGCTACTCGCAGTCTGCGGTCACCGCTCAGATCAAGAACCTGGAGTCCGCGGTGCGCACCCGGCTGTTCGAGCGCAGGCGCGACGGCGTGCGCCTCACGCCGGGCGGGGAGCGCTTCCTGCCCTACGCCAACCGGCTGCTGAGGCTGTCGGAGGAGGCGGTGTCGGCGCTCGCCCCGGAGGCGCCGCTGACCGGTCGGATGACGATCGGCGCCAGCGAGTCGCTCACCACCTACCGCCTGCCCGACGTGATCCGGCACTTCCACGCCGCCCACCCGGACGTGCACCTGATGCTGCGCACGTTCCACGAGGGGCCGGACCACATGATGGAGGCGTTGGTGCGCGGCGACGTCGACATCGCGCTCACCCACTGCATCGACCCGGGTCCGGTGGGCGTGCCCGCGCGGCGACTGGCGCCCGAGCCGCTCGCCCTCGTCGCGCCGCCGGACCACCCGATGGCCGCCGGGGACGCCGTCACCACCGACGAGCTGCGCCGGACCCGGACGCTCATCGTGCAGGCCAGCTGCGTCTACGACACCGCGCTGCGGGCGTCGCTGCCCGGTGTGCGCGCCGTGCCGCCGCTCCAGTTCGGGACCATCGAGGCGGTGAAGACCGCGGTGCGCTCCGGCCTGGGCGTGGCCCTGCTGCCGCGGGTCGCGGTGACCGAGCAGCTGCGCACCGGAGAGCTGGTCGAGCTGCGCTGGGAGCCCGGCGTGACGATCAGCAGCTACGTGCTGCTGGGCAAGGAGCAGGACGGCTCCCAGCTGCTGTCCGCGCTGGACAGCCTGCTCGACCGCGTGGTGCGGGAGTGGCACCAGCCGGCCGCGGCCCACGTGCCGTGCGACGAGCTGGGTTGAGCGGCCGACCCGATCCCGCGGCGTTCCGCGCCGCACCCGGACCGGCGAACGCCCGGCGCGGAACCTCGCGCCGGGCGTTCGGCATTCGCGCACCACTCGGACGAATCGGACCTCTCGGTCCCGGGACGTATTCGGAATCTTTCGGCAAATCTTCACCGGGGCGCGCCGGCGTGGGCCCCGCCGTTCCGGGAGCCGGCTTCGCGCGCGAGCAGGGCGGCGAAAATCGGTCGCAGTCGGACCTTCAACGCGCCCGCCAGGTGGTTCCGCAACGCGGCGGAGGTGAACGGCGTCGCCGACAGCGGCACGTACCGCGCCTGCCACCCCGCGTCGAAGTGCACCAGCGCCTTGACCCGTGACGGGATGCGATCGTCACCGGTCGACGGGGGCAGGGCGGCCGGCGTCCAGCCCTCGGCCCGCCCCGGTCGTCCAGGGCCGCCTGGGCGGACGCCCGGAACACCTCGTACGCCTTCCGGTCCATCGGCAAGTAGTCGTCGCGCAGGTAGAGCCGCATCGCGCCCACGTAGGGCAGCAGTTCGCCGGGTGTCCCGACCGCGACCATCGGGCCGAACCGGCGGAACGCGGCGGCGATCTGCTCCTCCTCGGTGCGCCCCGAGGTGAGCACCCGGTTCAACGGCAGCCCGAACACCCGGTCCTGCTGCACGGACGCCTGCAACGCGTCGTCCCGGAACGGCCTGAGGTACAGCGCGAACCGCTGGCCGCGCACGTCCTCCGGATCGCCGAGCACGCCGGCCAGGTTGCGGCGCGAGTGCCTGAGCAGGCCCTTGCCCGCGTCCAGCAGGCGGAACGCCAGGTACAGGCCGAGGACCGACAGCACGGTGTAGCCGACGCGCCAAGCCGGCGCCACGCCGTCCTGCCACGACTCGGCCAGCAGCTGGACGAAGTCGACGACCATGACGAGCACCAGCCCGACGAGCACGTCGGCGGGGGACGCGGTGCGCCACCCCGCCGCGTGCAGCGCGAAGGCGCGGTCGAGGCCGTAGTTGGCGCAGTAAGCCATCAGCAGGAGGCTCATCAGGCAGTAGCACGCGCCCGAGACCACTGCCATCACCCACGTCGACCGTCGCATCGGTCCTCCGTCCGGTTGGCGCACAGTGAACCGGCGCGGCGCGGGCCAGCTGCCCCGTTCCCGCCCCGACGACACCATCGGCCCGGCGACGACACCCGAACGGCCGTCCCGGGCCGGTGCCGCCCTCCGGCCACGACCGCCACGCGCGGTTCGCCGCCGTCGACACCGCCACCCGCCCCCTCGGGCGATCCGCCACGGGCGTGGTGATCCGGCAAAAGCCGTGACACGGCTCCGGCGGGGCGAGATCATGTCTGCTCGCGCTCGTTCGTGTGGGGGTGCACATGCCCGGAGACCCGTCCGACCACCTGCGTGACGACCCGTTCGGCCTGCACGGCAGGCACCGGGCCGTCGCGCTGGTGCGGGAGTTCACCACCCGGCCGGAGCCGAAGGGCCTGCCGACCTCGCGCCGCACCCCGATCGTGATCTTCACCGGGCCCAAGGGCTGCGGGCGCAGCGCGCTGCTGGACTCCCTGGAGAGCCGGATGCAGGGCAGGCTCCCCCACGCGCGCGTCAACTGCGGCGAGCTGAAGAGCACCACCGCCTGGGAGGTGCTCCCGCTGCTGGCGTTCGACCTCAACCGCACCGCGGCCGGGTACCGCTCCATCCCGTTCCCCCGCTTCGTCACCGCCCAGGTCGCCATCTCCGCGCAGATCGACGCCCTGGGCCAGGCCGCCCGATTACGCATCCGGGAGGAGCTGGAGAAGGCGCGGCGGGTCGACCAGCTGCGGACGTTCCTGGACAACCTGGCGCAGGACCTCGCCGGCGCGGTGCCGGTCGTGGGCGGCGTGCCGGGCGTGGTCACGGCCGCGAGGTACGCGCCGAACCTCCTGCTGGACGGCCTGGTGACGTGGCGGCACGGTCGCCGCGTGGTGCTGGGCGAGGGGCTGGAGTGGTACGGCTCCGGCGACAAGGCCTACGACGAGCTGGCCCGGCTCAACCTGCTCACCCGCGACGACGCGAGCGAGGCCGACCGCAAGGAGGCCACCGAGCTGCTGTGGGCGGCGTTCCTGGCCGACCTGCGGGCCGCGTTCGCCACGGGTCGCGGCGCGCGCGGGTGGTCGTTGAACTGCGTGCTGCTGCTGGACGACGTGGACACCAAGCCGGGCCGCCTGCTCTACCGCGCGCTCGCCGACGCCCGCCGCGGCGAGCCCGACCCGCTGACCGTGGTCGCCACCAGCGCGGGCGGTGTGGCGCGGCACGTGGCCCCGGACGAGGAGATCCCGTTCGCCGAGGAGGCGGGCTACGACGACTACCTCGCCCGCAGGCAGGGCCAGTACGAGAGCGACTCCTACCCGGTGGCGCTGCGCGACCTGACCCTGGACGAGGTCAAGGACATGGTGGCCGACGTCGCGGGGCCGCGCCTGGGCGCGCACCGCGCGGTCGCCGCCGAGGTGTACCGCTTCACCAGGGGCCACCCCGCGGCCACCGCCGTGGTCGTCAAGGCCGTGGGCGACCACACGGGTGGCGACACGTCGGTGAAGCGGCTGCTCGACCGGCGGTGGCGCGGCCCGGTCGACAAGGACCCGGTCACCGTGGAGGAGCGGCTGCGGCGCGAGCTGCTCGGGTCGCGATCGGACGAGGCCCTGGCCGCCCTGGAGGCGTGCGCGGCGGCCCGCGACGTCGAGCAGGCCGACGAGCTGACGGGCAGCGACCTGGTGCCGTCCGCGCGCGGCGGCGCGGGCCTGGTGCCCGAGGAGCTCCAGGTCCGCGCCCCCGAGCCGGGCGGGCCGGTCCTGCGGTCCGGTGACGGGTCGCCGACCGAGCCGGGCGGGGCCGACGCGGGCCGCGTGGTCATGCTGCCCGCGTTGCGGCACCTGCTGCTGCGCCGCCTGGCCGCCGACCCCGGGCGGTGGGCCGCCGCGCACACCTGGTTGCGGGATCACGGCCGGGAGTCCGAGCGCCGCTACCACGCGCTCGCGCTGCGCGACGTCGACGCGGTGGTGCGGTGGCTGGAGGAGCTGCTGCCCGACTCGCGGGCGTGGTTCGCCGAGCTGGACGCGGTCACCGCCGCGCCCAACGACCTCGGCACCGACGAGGCCGACCCCGGCCGGGTGCTGGCCGAGGCGGGCCTCACCGCGCCCCCGGCGGAGCCCGGCAGGGTGATCGCCCGCGTGGTGGCGGCGCTGTGGGCCGCCAACGACCCGCTGTCCACGGCGAACCGCGCGGACCTGTGGAGCAGCGCGGCGTGGGACCTGAAGACGCTGGCGCAGCAGCCGGGCGTGGCGCGCAACGACTTCCTCAAGGCCGCCGCGCTGCTGGAGGCGGCGGCCGAGGCGGGCGACACCCCGCCGACGAGCCGGGGACCGCGGCGGCAGCCGTCGACCAGGCCGGAGGAACTCGACTTCACCCCGCCGACGCCGCAGCGCGTGCGACGCGCGGCGCGGGTCAAGCTGACGGCGCTGGCCGCGGCGCTGGCGCTCGTGGTCGGGTCCTCGGTCGTCGTCGGGCTGAACCTGTTCACCCGGTGCGGCGAGGGCGTCCACGACCGCGGCGGCGAGTGCGTCGGCGTCACCGACGGGTCCTACGTGTTCAACGCCGAACTCGCCGACGTGCAACGGCGGATCCTCGCGGAGAACGAGAAGGTCGCGGGCGGGCGGCACGTCACGGTCGCCGTCCTCACGCCGCTGCTGCCCACCGACGTGGGCAGCGTGACGCCGCAGCGGGTCCGCGCCCAGCTGGAGGGCGCGCACGCCGCCCAGCTGACGGCGAACGAGGACAGGCGCGAGCCGAAGGTCCGGCTGCTGCTGGCCAACCCCGGCAGCCGCCAGCAGGAGTGGCGCCGGGTGGTGGACCAACTGGTCGAGGTGGCCGACGAGCAGCGGCTGGTCGGCGTGATCGGTGTCGGTCAGAGCACCACCAACGCCCAGCACACGGCCCGCGCGCTGGCGGAGGCCGACATCCCGATGATCGCCTCGGTGATCACGGCCACCGGGTTCCAGGTCGAGCCGCCCGCGCAGCCGGGCGAGGCGCCCGGCTACATCAAGGGTTTCGCGCGGGTCAACTCGACCACCGGCAACCAGATCGCGGTGCTGGCCGACCACCTGGCCGGGCGCGGCGCGGGCCGGTCGATGCTCGTCTACGACGACAACGAGGACGACCTCTACACCTCCACGCTGCGCCGGGAGTTCAAGCAGGCCGCGACGAGCGGCAAGCTGTCGATCACCGTGGAGAACCCGTTCGACACCGAGGCGACGCTGGACAACCAGTTCAACCAGATCACCAAGGACCTGTGCAGCGACGAAGCCCTCGACACGGTGCTCTACGCGGGTCGCGCGGTGCTGCTCGACGACCTGGTGGGCAACCTGCGGCGGCGCACGTGCGCGCTGGACCGGCTCATCACGCTGGTCTCCGGTTCGGACGCGTCGATGCTGCGCACCAGGGACGACCTGCGACCCCTGCCGGACCAGTCGCCCCTGGCCGTGGTGTACGCGCCGCACGTGGACCCTGAGGCGGCGCGGCAGATGGGCATCGCCGAGTTCGACCGGCTCGCCTCGCGGTTCGAGGAGCTGGGCTTCGACACCGCCGACCTCGCCGACGGCTGGGGCGTGATGATGCACGACGCGATGCTGGCGATGCTGGACGTGATCAACCGCGCGGCCGTCGGGTTGAAGGCGGGCGAGGTGCCGACGCGCCAGAGCGTGCGCGCCCAGCTGACCCTCTCGGGCCGTGAGCGCAACCAGGTGCGCGGCGCGGGCGGCCCGTTCACGCTGGACGGCACCACCGGCGACGCGGTCGGGCGGCAGTTGCCGGTCATCGAGGTCGGGGCGGACGGGGTGTTCGCGGTGAGGGCGGTCGTGCCGGTGCGCTGAGACCGGGTCCGGCGGGTCAGTCCGCCGGACCCGACCCCGGGTCCGGGTTCGCGGGTCCGGAGGCGGCCTTGATGGCGTCGACGATGTGCTGGTAGCCGGTGCAGCGGCAGAGGTTGCCCGCGATGGCGGCGCGGATCTCGCCCTCGGTCGGGTGGGGGTTGTCGCGCAGCAGTTCGGTGGCGGTGGCGAGCATCCCCGGTGTGCAGAAGCCGCACTGGAGGGCGTGGTGGCGGCGGAAGGACTCCTGGAGGGGGCTGAGCGCGCCGCGGTCGGCCATCCCCTCGACGGTGGTGATCGTCGCGCCGTCGACCTGGGCGGCGAGCAGGCAGCACGAGCGGGCGGTGGCGCCGTCGAGCAGGACGGTGCACGAGCCGCACCCGCCCTGTTCGCAGCCGACGTGGACGCCGGTGAGGCCGAGGTCGTGGCGCAGGAAGTCGGCGAGGGTGCGGCGGGGTTCGCAGACCGCGCCGACCCGCCTGCCGTTCACGGTGAGGGTGACGGTGAGCTTCACGGTGCGACCACCTGTCCGAGTGCTCCGCGGAGTGCTCTGCGGGTGAGGACGGCCGCCATCTCGCGGCGGTAGGCGGCCGGGGCGTGCCGGTCGTCGGGCGGGTCGGTGGCGTCGGCCGCGGCGTCGGCGGCCTCGGCGACGGCGTGGTGGCCGGGCGCCCGGCCGACCAGCAGGGCTTCGGCGGCCCCGGCCCGGACCGGGGTCGGTCCGGCGCCCGCGACGGCGATGCGGGCGCGGGTGACGACCCCGTCCCGCACCGTCACGCACGCGACGACGGCGACCAGGGCGAGGTCGTTGTGGCGGCGGCTCAGCTTGACCACGGCGTGGCGGCTGCGGGGCGGCGGTCTCGGCAGGCGCACCTCGACGAGCAGCTCACCGGGGGCGAGCGCGGTGCGGTGCGGCCCCAGGAAGAAGTCGCGGGCGGGGATCTCGCGCGGGCCGCCGGGTCCGCGGACGCCGAAGGTGGCGTCCAGGGCGACGCAGACGGCGGGCAGTTCCGCGGCGGGGTCGGCGTGGGCGGCGCTGCCGCCGACCGTGCCGAGGTTGCGGACGGACACGTGCCCGACGTGGGACATCGCCTCGGCCAGCAGGGGCGCCCTGCGCCGCACGAGCGGCGAGGTCTCCACCTGCCGGTGCCGGACGAGCGCCCCGAGGACGAGGTCGCTCCCCGACTCGTGGAGGTGGTCCAGGTCGAGCCGGTTGACGTCGACCACGGTCGTGGGCCGGACCAGCCGCTGGTTCAGCAGCGGCACCAGGCTCTGCCCGCCGGCCAGCACCCGCGCGCCGCCGGACAGGGCGGACAGGGCCTCCTCGACGGTGGCGGCGCGCACGTAGTCGAACGGGGCGGCCTTCACCGGCCCGCGCCCTCGCGGATGGCGGCCAGCAGGGCCGGTGGCGTGATCGGCAGGGAGGTGATGGTGACGCCGTGGGCGGACAGCGCGTCCTCGACCGCGTGGGCGATGGCCGCGCCCGCGCCCACCACGCCCGCCTCGCCCATGCCCTTGAACCCGCCGGGCACGTGCTCGGCGGGCGTGGACATGTGCTCGACGGCGAACGGCGGGACCTCGACGGCCGTGGGCACCAGGTAGTCGGTGAACGACCGGGTCAGCGCCTCGCCGGACGGGCCGTAGGCGAGCTGCTCGAACAGGGCGCCGCCGATGCCCTGGGCCGCGCCGCCGTGGAGCTGGCCGTCCACGATCAGCGGGTTGATGACGGTGCCGCAGTCGTGCGCGATCAGGTGGCCGAGCGGGGTCACCACGCCGGTCTCGACGTCCACCGAGACCAGGGCCGCGGTGCAGCCGCAGGAGGTGGTGACGTTGACCGGGTCGTAGACCTCGCGCTCCTCCAGCGACGGCGCCTCGCCCTCGGGCAGCGCGCCGTCGAGCCGCCGGTAGGCCGCGTCGCCGACCCGGGCCAGCGACAGGGTCGCGCCGGGCGCGCCGCGCACCGAGATGACGCCGTCGGCGACGACCAGGTCGTCGGGCGAGACCTCCAGCAGGTGCCCGGCGATGCGCAGCACCTTGGCGCGCAGCCGGGTGGCCGCGGTGAGCAGCGCCGCGCCGCCCACGGCCGCCGCGCGGCTGGCGCCGGTGCCGTACCCGGTGTAGGGGCAGGAGTCGGTGTCGCCGGAGATGACGGTGACGTGGTCCAGGGGCACGCCCAGGGTCTGCGCGGCGACCTGCGCCAGGGCGGTGTGGACGCCCTGGCCCATGGCGCTCTGCCCGGTGTGGACGGTCACGTGCCCGGTGGAGTCGATCCGCACGACCTCCTCGTCGAACCCGGAGTGCCGCATGCCGCCCTGGTTGATGATGCGGGACGGCCCGAAGCCGGACACCTCGGTGTGGAACGAGTAGCCGATCCCGACCGCCTCGCCGCGTTCCCGCGCCGACGACGCGAACGCGGGCCAGCCGGCCCGCGCCACGGCGCGCAGGCACAGGTCGAGGCACTCCTCGTAGCGCCCGGTGTCGTAGACGAACACCGGCGACGCGTACGGGAAGGCCGAGGGGCGGATGAAGTTCCTGCGCCGCACGGCGTGCGCGTCGACGCCGAGGCGCCGGGCGAGCGCCTCGACCATGTGCTCGTGCACGAAGTTGGCCTTGGGCAGCCCGTAGCCCCGGTAGGAGCCGTAGGGCGATTTGTTGGTCAGCACGCCCACGACGTCCATGCGGTAGGCGGGGATGTCGTACGGGCCGGTCATCGTCGCCGCGGTCGTCCAGCACGGCGACAGGCCGACCGAGCCCAGCACGCCGCCGAGCACGCCGTGCACGGTGCCGCGCAGCCCGGTGATCGTGCCGTCGGCCCGCGCGGCGAGTTCGACCTCGATGCGCTGCTCGCGGGAGTGCGAGCTGGCGACGAAGCTCTCCCGGCGGTCCTCGACGAGCTTGACGGGCCTGCCGGTCGCGCGGGACAGGACGGCGGCGACGACCTCCTCGCCGTAGAAGTCGAACTTGGCGCCGAACCCGCCGCCGACGTCGGGGGTCCGCACCCGGATCCGGCCCACCGGCAGGCCGAGCACCTCGCCCATCAGCTCGCGGACCAGTTCGGGCGCCTGGGTGGAGAGCCACAGGTCCAGCCGCGAGGTGACCGGGTCCCAGGTGGCCACCACGCCCCGCGTCTCCAGGGGCGCGGCCGTCTGCCGGGAGAACCGGAACGACTCGCGCAGCACCACGTCCGCCCGCGCGAACGCCGCCTCGACGTCGCCCTTCTCCACCACGGCCCGCGCGCCCACGTTGTCCGGCAGGTCCTCGTGGAGGCGGGGCGCGCCCGGCGCCAGGGCCTGCTCCAGCGTGGTGACGGCGGGCAGCGGCTCGTACTCGACCTCGATCAGCTCGACCGCGTCCTCGGCGGTCGCGCGGTCGACGGCGGCCACGGCGGCCACGCCCTGGCCCGGGTAGCGCACCACGTCGACCGCGAGCGGGTGGCCCACGGGCAGCGGCGCGTCCGGGTCGGGTCGCCAGACGACCGGCTGCGGCGCGACCACCGCGGCTTTCACGTCGGCTCCGGTCAGCACCGCGAACACGCCGGGGTGCGCGGCCGCGGCGGCGGTGTCGACGCGCACGACGCGGGCGTGCGGGAGGGTGCTGCGCAGCAGGGCGGCTTCGAGCATCCCGGGCGCCCGCACGTCGTCGAGGAACGTGGCGCGGCCGGTGAGCAGCCGGGGGTCCTCCGTGCGGGTCACCCGCGCGCCGATCAGCCCTTCGCTCACGCCGCCCCCAGGGGGTCGAGGTCCGGCAGCCACTGTCCCACCGGACCCGGCCGGGGGGAATCACGCAACAGGGTGCCTCGGGGTGGTCGCGGCGGGGTCGGGGCGGGTGGGGGTGGCGGGCCTGGATGGCGGCCACCGCGTCGGCGATCTCTGCGGCTATCCGGCGGGACTGGGCTCGGTGCCGTCGCCACAGGGCGCGGATGCCGCAGGTGAGGGCGTAAAGGGCCACGCACGACCACACGGCGCACGTCGCTGCGTACATGCCGCAGGTGAGCAGGCCCTTCACGTCCTCCGGGGTCATGGCGTCAGCCGGTGAACTCGGCGTGCTTGCCGTAGGCGTCGGTGCCCTGCGTCCTCGACAGCTCCTGGCACCGGGTGGCGAACTCGGTAGCCGCCCTGGCGAGGTTCCAGGCGAACGCGGCGGCCATCTTGAGGCCGTCCGGGTGGTTCGCCACCTGCACGGCGATCTGCGAGTCACCGAATTCCGCGATCAGGTTCGGCTGTCCCGGCGTCGGCTCGACCAGTGCGGCCGACGTGTGCTCCTCCGGGTGGGCCAGTACGTAGAAGGCCATTCCCCGACTCCCTCCGTCGTTGTCCTGATCACGACGATGCGGGACTTCTCGGGCTCGGTGCACCACGTTCGTGGATGGGATATCGGCGTCACCGATATCCGCAGGTCGGCGCGTGTCCGCGTGGCTACACTCGGGTTCAGTCGCAGGTCAGGGGTGGTGATGGGCGTAAGGCGGAACCGCCGGAGCTGTCGGGGGTGCGGGGCTCGACTGGCGGCGGACAACAGCACGTCGCACTGCTCGGCCTGTGCGCGGCGGGAGACGCAGGTTGTCCACGCGCCCGAGAAGCCGGCGAAGTTCTGGGCGACGCCGGAGTTCCGGGAGGCGTTCGCTTCCCGCCATTTCGGCCGGGTCCTGAAGGTGTACCGGTACGCCCACAAGCCGCCGCTGACGCAGGCCCGGCTGGCGCGCTGGCTCTACATGTCGCAGCCGCAGGTGTCGTACTTGGAGCGTGACCGGACGCCCGCGCCGAGTGATCTGGTGCGGCTTGAACGGTGGGCACGGGCGTTGCGGGTGCCTGAGGCGCTGCTGTGGTTCCAGCTCAACTCGTCGCCGAACGTGGCTTTGGGAGAGCGGCGGGCGCGGTCGTTCGGGTGGTTCACGGTAGGTGCGTCGGTGCCTGCTGTGGATCGGGTCGTGGGGCCACCGGACGTGGAGACGTTGCGGGCGATGACGCGGACGTTCCGGCAGCTCGACAACCGGTTCGGCGGTGGGCACGCGCGCTCGACGGTGAGTCAGTACCTGGTGGCCGAGGCCGTGCCGCTGCTGCGGGCCGGTCGGTTCCGGGACGGTGTGCGGCGGGAGCTGTTCGGGGCCGTCGCGGAGATGAACCAGCTCGCCGGGTGGATGGCGTACGACGTGGGGGACGTCGAGGTCGGGCGGAAGCACCTGCGGTTGGCGTTGCAGTTGTGCAAGGACGTGGGAGATGACGCCCTGGCTGCGGAGATGCCGGCCGGGATGAGCCATCACGCCGCGTTCTTCCGGTCGCCGTTGGTGGCGGTCGACCTGGCTCGCGGCGCTCGGGACAACGCTTCGCGGACCGGGCTCGGGGTGCTCCAGGCGGAGGCCGCGGTGATGGAGGCGCACGGGCTCGCGTTGCAGCGTGACTCCAAGGGAGCGGTCGCGGCGCTGCGGGACGCTGAGGCGTTGTTCTCCGGTGCCGAGGGCTCGGCGGTGCCGGAGTGGCTGAGCTACTTCGACGCGGCGTACCTGTCGGCGAAGTTCGCGCACACCTTCCGGGACCTCGGGCGGCCGGACGAGGCTGAGGGATTCGCTCGGCGGTCGTTGGAGATGACCGAGGGGTACGAGCGAGGGCGGCTGTTCAACACTGCGTTGCTCGCCTCGATCCTGGCCGATCAGCGGCGGGTGGAGGAGTCGGTCGAGGTCGGGTTCTCGGCGCTGCGGATGGCGAGCAACTTGAACTCGGTGCGGACGGTGAGGTACCTCGCGGACGTGGCTGCTCGGCTGGCGCCCTTCACAGGGGAGCCGGCGGTTGAGGAGCTGTTCGCGGAGATGCGGGCTATGGGGATCGTGGGGTCAGTGGAAGGCCAGGACGTGTAGCAAGCCGATCTGGGCGGCGGCTCCGATGATCTCGCTGTTGGCGAGCATGTTCTTGATCTTGGCGAGGGGAATCCAGGCGACGCGCTCGGCCTCGTTGATGTCGGCCTGCTGGCCGGTGTCCTCGGCCCCGTGCCCCACGTAGATCAGGTTCTCGAAGTCGGCAGTGCCGGTGAGCGGCTGGAAGGTGGTCAGCAGCTCGACGCTGCGGGGCTTCCAGCCGGTCTCCTCGATGGCCTCGCGCATGGCGCAGTCGGCGGGGTCCTCGTTCTCGTCGAGGTAGCCGCCGGGCAGTTCCCACGTCCAGCGGTCCATGATCCAACGGTGGCGGTAGATCATGAGGACGTGTTCGCGGGCGTCGTCCAGGACCAGCGTCATGACGGCCTTGGGCATCCGCAGTACCCACTGCTCGAAGTGCACGCCGTCTGGTAGCTCGACGTGGGCGATGCTGACGTTGAGCTTGCGGGTGTCGTCCACCAGGCGTTCGTCGTGGATGGTCCAGCGCGTCAAGTCGGTCATTGGCACATCAGGCTTCACATCGAGAAACGATACATCAGAAGCTTCGAAGTGCGCCCATCGCTCAAAAGCGCCAAACCAGCCAGTTGCCGATGAATTCTGCGAACCCCCGGGTCGGGGGCCAGTCGGTGCCGTAGACGAAAGCTGCCACGATGATGACTACCGCCAAAAACAGGCGAAGTGGGCTGAATACGTCACCATGAAATCCGCGTTCGGTCGCATAAAATACCGGAATCACCAGCAAACTGCTGCCCGCCAGTTTGAACCACTCCCAAATTGCCAGGTCCAGATTGAGGAAAATTTGCGCATATGAGGATGCTACTAGAAATAGGGCCGCAGCAAGTGCTGCGATGATCCCTGGGTAAAAATATACACCTGCATCAACGCTGCTGTCGGCCGAATGGTGGTGGATTCCGCCGTATATGTTACGTGCCTGGACCGAGTTGTAGGTCCACCCCGAATGGTCGTTATACGAGTCTCCATCGTGGGCATCGTCGTCATCGTCGTCGTAGTAGCTCATGCTCGACAGCCCCCGTCGCACCTGCCGGTCCCGCCTCAACAGGGCAGAGTATCGACGCTTGGAGCTTGAAAGGCCGCAATAATGCGGTCTCGGTGGCTCTCGTGTCGCCAGATGAGTTCGATGCGGTCGGGGTGGAAGCCTCGGCGGCCGTTGGCGGGGTGGATGACGATGGCGGTCTTGGCTCGCCAGCGTTCTTGGTCGGCCAGGAGGGCGCGTTCCTGGGCTTCCAGGTCGGAAGCATGGCGAAGTAGCGGGCTGCGGAGATTTGGCGAGCCTTGCGCGCTTTCGTCAGTTCCTCCGGGTCAGCTCGGACTTCGGCTAGCTCCGACTCGTTCGGCCAGGGTTCCGGGGTCGTCTGGGCCGAGCGGCGTTCGGCTTCCAACTCGTACTTGCGGATGACGGCGGCGGTCACCCACTCGTCCGCCTCGCGGCCGGGATGCTGACGCCTCCACCGCAGCCGCCTTTGTTCTTGGCCTCACAGGTGTAGTAGAAGCGGGTCGGGTCCTTGACGCGAGAGGCGTGGGCCTTGAGGGCTCGCAGGCGGACGCCGCAGTTGTCCTTGCCACAGCGGAGGGTGCCGGTGAGGAGGTAGGTCCTCGTGTTCTTGCCTCGGCCTGCGATGGCGTGGTTGCCGATGATCGCCGTTACCGCGTCCTACTCATCCACTGCGAGGATGGGGTCGAACTGGCCGATGACCGGTTCGCCTGCCTCGTTGACCACGATCTCCACCCGGAACGACTCCTTGCCGGTCTGGGGGTTGATTTCGCGGACGTTCCTGGACCGGTAGCCGCATACCCTCGGGTTGCGGAAAACCGTCTTGACCGTCTGGTTGGTCCACTTGTTGCCCAGCGGGGTCGTCACGCCTCGGTCGTTCCAGTCGTCGACGATCGAGGACAGGGGTGCGCCCTTGAGGATGCGTTGGGCGGTCTCGCGGATGAGGGCGGCTTCGGGCTCGTTGACGGTGCGCTTGTCCGCCAGCCAGCCGAACGGGCGGCGGCCTCCGGTGGGGATGCCTGCCTGCTCCAGCGCTCGGTGCTTGCGGCGGACTCTGCGAGCGGTGTCGGCGGACTGCTTGTTGTTCGTCGCCACGACGATGCGGGCCACCGCGCGTCCGTTGTCGGTCAGCAGGTCGAGGGTGCCGGTGATGTCGAGGATGGGGCGGTGGAAGTGCTCCACCACCTCGATGGCGTCTTCCGGGTGGCGGTTGTCGCGTGTCAGACGGTCGATGTCGTAGACCACCAGGCCGTCCAGACGATCACCCGAAGGTGTGGCACCGCGCTTGAGGTCTCCGAGTGCGCCTTCGAAGATCGGGCGGACCACCCGATAGGCGTACGAGCCGTCCGGCATCTGGGCTCGGCGGCGCTTCCAGGCCGAGGTGTCCGGTTCCACACAGGTGTGGATGTAGATCCCGCCGCGTGACTCGACGTACGTGCGGCAGTCCTTCTCCTGCTCGTCCCGGCCGCCGATGTGCTTGCCGGACAGGGGAAGGCGGCGGACGTTGGCGTGCGGGTCGTCGTGGTTCAGCTCGAACGACAGGCGGACGAGGCCCGCCAGGTTCAGGCCCTTGAGGTCGCCCCAGTGGGCCTGCTTGACCCGGTCTGACTGCTCCATGAGCTAGTCATGCATCAGGCAGTGTGCTGGTCCCGGAACAACCCGATGGAGGCCGCCACCGCGGTCACCCCGCCACCCACGTGGATGGCCATCGGGGTGAAGTTGTCGGCGTGGTCGGCCTGCGCGGGGTCTTGCGGGTCGTAGCGGATCGACAGGCGATCCCGGGTTGGCGCCGCTCCACTTCCTTGGGGAGCTTGACCGTGACCGACCGGCCTTCGGCGGTGGTGAACCGCACCACCGGCCGCCACGGGGAACGCTGTGCCCCGCTGCCCTCGACGCCCACCACCTCGGCGTCCACCGACACCTTCGACAGCGCCCCCACGATGAGGAGGACGCCGAGGACGAGAGCGCCCGAGCCGGCGATCACCTTCAGAGCTGCGTGCACCTTCACGTCCCCCATGATCAGTTCCCCGTCCGAGGTTGTCCGGCGTGACGTCGCGCGGGTCGGCGACACCACGCCACAGGGTGCGACCGGGTCGTGTGCCCTCAGCGCTTCTTCTTGCGCTTGCCGGGCCCGTGCCACAGGACGGGCCGCTTGGTGCTCGTCACGCCCGACCTGATGGCCTTCAGGCTCGCCTTCGCCAGTCGGGTTTGCGGGTGGTCCGGTCCGGCGACGTGTTCCAGGACGGCCAGGACCGCCCGCATCTCGGTTTCGGCCTCCCGTCGTCGCCCCATCTTGGAGTAGTTGACGGCGAGGTTCTGCCGGGCGCGGAGGGTGTTGAGGTGCTCGCTGCCGAGGATGCGGCTGTGGATGTCCACGATCGACAGGAACTCCCCCTGCGCCGCGGTGTGCTCGCCCCGGTCCGAGAGCACCCAGGCCAGGTTGTTGCGGCTGCCGAGGGTGGCCGGGTGTTCCTCGCCGAGGATTCGGCGCTGGATCTCCAGGATCGACCGGAACTCGCCCTGGACGGTGCGGTGCTCTCCGAGATCCCAGAGCACCTTGGCCACGTTGTTGCGCACGGCCAGGGTGTCGAGGTGCTCCTCGCCGAGGATTCGGCGCTGGACGTCGAGCACCGTGGTGAACGCTTCCAGCGCGGCGGCGTGATCACCCTGTTCGGTGAACACCGTGCCCAGGTTGTTGCGGGTGGCGAGGGTGTAGGGGTGTTCCTCGCCGAGGACCCGGGACCGGATGTCGAGGATCGACCGGAACTCGTCCCGGGCGGTCGCGTAGTCACCCAGGGCCCCTGTCACCCAGGCCAGGTTGTGGCGGGTGATCAGGGTGTCGGGGTGTTCCTCCCCCAGGGTCCTGCGCTGGATGTCGAGGATCGACCGGAACTCGTCCCCGGCCGCCGCGTGCTCACCGCCGTTGGCCGTGCAAGAGGCGATTCCGTGCCGTGCGATCAAGGTTCGGGCGTGTTCATCACCCAGGAGATCGGCGCACGCCCGGTGCAGGGCGACGTATTCATCCCTCGCCTGGGCCCTCAAACCCCGGAGGAGCAGGTACTGGGCGGCGAGTTGGGCGACGCGCGCCAGCCGGTCGACCAGCACGAGGTCGTCGAAATCCTTCGGGAACCTCTCCAGGAGGTGGAAGGCGTGGGGTGCCACCAGGCGCCAGAGGGGCCACCGCCGGTGGTCCTGCGGGGAGAAGTCGGACTCGCCGGCCACGGCCTCGACGAGCAACCGCGCCGCCACCGCCAGGACCGCGTTCCCGTCGTGCACCGGGTCCTGGTACCGGGAACTGGCGTCCCGCATGAGCGGGTGCACGCGCAGGACCGGCAGGTCCCCCTCCGCGGACGCCGGGCCCGGGGCGGTGGGCGTCAGGTCGACCAGACCGAGGTTGGACATGTCCCGCAGGAGCGATCCGGCCTGGTCGCGGTCGAGCGCGGAGAACGCCGGGGAATCGACGAGCGCGTCCTGCTTGAGGATCAGCTGGTACGGCAGCGGGGCGGGCGCGAACTGGGCGAGCAGCCGCATGAACCGGCCCGCCAGCGTCAACCCGCGGTCTTCGAGCAGGTGGACCGCCAGTTGCCAGTTCCGGTCCACCAGGCGGTGGGAGGTTCCCTCCTCCTGCTGGTGGCCCTCACCGCCGGGGCGGGGTTCCAGGATGTCCACGCGCCCCTCGTCGAGGGCCGCGTGATAGCCCTTGAAGGTGGTGACTGCCGTGGAGCCGTGCCAGATGTCGACGGTGGACTGGGCGAGGTAGGAACCGGCCAGCGACAGCGCCAGGGGCAGGCCGCCGAGGCGTTCGGCGAGGGCGTTGGCGTCGGCCCTGCTGCCACCGCGACCACGCGTGCGGTCCAACAGCACCTGCGCGCCGTCGGCCGGGGCGAGCATCTCCACCGGGTGCGGCGCGATCCAGGTGCCCCAGGAGGCCGGATCGCCGCCCCGCCTGCTGGTGACGATCACGAAGCCGTGGCTCCCGAGGAACGGGCGCACCCAGCCGCGCCCGCTGCTCAGCGTGCCCCGCTCCCCTTGCGAGGCGATGTCGAGGGCGTGGGGGTCGTCGGCGTTGTCGACCACCAGCAACCACGGCTCGCGCCGGGCGCCCAACCGGCGCCACAGGACGTCCGCGGCGTCGTCCGACCGGAGTTCGTCGCCGCCGGCGCCGGCCAGTCGCGCGACGGCGTGCAGGCCGGACACCAGTCCGGCGTTGTCGGCGGCCGACACCCACCACACGGCCGTGCCCTTCGCCGACACCCGGCGGGCGATCTCGGCGGCGATCGAGGTCTTGCCGCTCCCGCCCAGGCCGTGCAGGAGGTGGGCGCGCCCGCCGGTCCCGGCGTCCTCGAACCGGGACAGGAACGACTCGACGACCTCCTCACGGCCGCGCAGCGCCCCGGCGCCGTCCATCGCCGCCAGCGGCAGCGCGACGGACTCGGCGAGCACGGCCAGTTCCACGGAGGTCGGGATGGTGACCGCGTCGTCGGTTCCGATGATCTGCCCCGCCGCGATGCCGTGGGCGGTGGCCACGACGGCGTGGTGAGCGTAGACGTTCGTCGTCGTGCCGGGAGCGGTCAGCTCCGTTCCGCCCCCGGCACCGGAGGGTGGGGCGAGGTCGACAGGTTGCCGTGGACCACGCCCGCGGCGATCCCGCCGGAGTTGGCCACGTTCGAGACGTCCCGACCCACGACCATGCTGTGGCTGCCGGTCTCGGCGGAGACCGCCACACCCGCGGCCGCCAGTTCGTCCAGCACCTCGTTCAACGGCCGGGCCAGGTCGGGGTGTTCTTCGAGGGCGTCGCGCAAGCGGGTGGTCCACTCGGCGGAGTGGGCACCCCGCGCGCGTTCCAGCTCCTCGCCCGTCGACGACGCCAGCTCGGCGCGCGTCCGCTCCAGGCGGCCCTCGACGACCGCGGCGCGCTCCTCGTCGCCTCGGCCCAGGACCCGGGCGAACCCCGCCTTGGCCTTCGCCCACGCGTCCGTGGTCGCGGCCTCGACCAACGCGGTGCCGCCTGCCGCCGCTAACGCGACCAATGCCTCTGCCAGCACGAACCCTCCCGGGGTGTCCTGGTCCACCCGGACGGTGGAAGGTGGACCACACCGCTAGTCGGCGGGGTGGCGCCCGCCGTTACCGTGGTCGGCCGCAGTGGCCGGCACCCCGGTGGACGACGCCCGCTCCAGCCCCCCGAACGCGGTCTCCTCGGCGCGCAGGACTCCTCGTCGTCCGTCCGGCCCCTGCTCGCGTCGGCCGACCGCGCGTCCCTGTCGCTGCTGCGCGCCGACCCGGCCGAGGGCCGCGTACACCAACCACAGGTCGCCGGGTTCGCGCACCAGCAGCAGCACCGCCACGGCCGCGGCGCCACCACCGGCCGCGACCTCGCCGAAGCCGACTGGCTGCGCCTGCTCGACGCGCTGCTGCTGATCACCCTCCACCCGCGGGAACCGCGCCGCGCCCGCGCCCGGACACCCCCGGACCGCCCCGGCTGACCCCGGGATCAGCCACCCAGGACCGCGGGCAGGCGCGCGTACCCCCGCAGGACGCGCGTCGACCGGTGGACCGCCCCGGGCAGCAACCGCAACCGGGGGAAGCGCTCGAACAGCACCCGCAACCCCACCTCACCCTCCATCCGGGCCAACGCCGCACCCAGGCAGTGGTGACGACCCGCGGAGAAGGCGATGTGCTCACGCGCGTTGACCCGGCGCACGTCGAAGCGCCCCGGGTCCGCGAACACCAGCGGATCGCGGTTGGCGCCCGCCAGGACCACCGTCACCACGGTCCCCGCTCCCACCGGCACCCCCGCCACCTCGGTGTCGCGCACGCACGTCCGACCCGTCAGCAGCACCGGCGGATCGACCCGCAACACCTCCTCCACCGCATTGGGCCACCGCGCCGGCTCACCCCCCAGCACGGCCAACTGCCCCGGGTCGCCGCGCAGCAACGCGATCCCGTTGCCCAACAGGTTCACCGTCGTCTCGAACCCCGCCGCGAGCACCAACCCCGCCGTGGCCCGCAACTCCACCTCCGACAGACCGACCCCGTCCTCCCGCGCGGCCACCAGCCTGCTGAGCAGGTCGTCACCCGGCCGGGCCCGCAACCGCTCCAGGTGCCCCGCCAACCACGCGTCGAACGCCGCCAGCGCCGCCTCCACCCGCCGGAACCGCCGCCACGACAACCCCATGTCCAGGCTCGGCGCGGCGGCCGTGCCCAACTCCAGCACGCGCCGCCGCTGCTCCGGCGGCACACCCAGCACCTCCGCGATCACCATGACCGGCAGCAGGGCGCAGTACTCCCCGGCCAGGTCCACGCGACCCGCCGGGTCCAGCGCGTCGAGCAACTCGTGCGCCATCCGCTCGGTCCGCTCCCGCAAACCCTCCACCGCACGCGCGGTGAACACCCCCGTCACCAGCCTGCGGTACCGGGTGTGGTCGGGCGGCTCCGTCACCAGCAGCGACGGCGGCGCCATCGGGTGCAGCGCATCCGGCGCGGACCACTCCGCCAACCGCGCCAACACCCCGCTCCCCACACCGACGCCACTGCGGAAGTCGTTGCTCGTCAACACCTCCCGCACCACCGCGTGACTCGCCGTCACCTTGGAGAACGCGCCCTCCACCAACGGCCCGCCACCGCGGATCTCGTCGAACAACCCGCTCAACGCGGTCGTGGGCAGCGCGTTCGACGCCACGAACAACCGCGCCTGCGGATCACCCCGCCGAGCCGCGGCGAGCAACGCGGCCCGCGGGAGCCCGTGCCGCACACCCCACCGCACCACCGGCTTGACCGCGTCCCGGACCGCGAACCCCATCGCCGCCACCCCCTTTGTGGTACTGACACGTACCACAAACCGCCACGACGGGGAACCACGTCGGTGACGCCCCACCCGGACGCCACCGACGCGCACGACCCCTAACGACGCCGCAACACCCGCGGATCCGCACCCAACGCCTTGTCCAACCGCAGCGTGATGAACTCGTTGTCATCCGGCCGACCCGGGTTCCGCCCCGACGACGACGGGAAGTTGTTGTCGTTCAACACCCCGATCGTGCGATCGTCCAGGATCACCACGTCCTCGATCGTGGTGAACGGGAACGTGAACGTCGACCCGAACCCACCCAACCGCCGCGGGTTCGCCACGTCCAACAGGTCCGCCACCAGCGTCTTGTCCAGCACCCCGTCACGATCCCGGTCGCGCTTGTCCACCAGGTACACCCGCTTGGTCCGCGCGTCCACGCCCTGCGCGCCGTCCCGCTCGATCACCAGCAACCGGTTCCGGTCCACCGTGACCGCGTCACCGATCGCGTGCTCCGGCCGGTCCAACCGGTACACCCACCGCTTCCCCGTGTACCGCCCCTGCCGCACGTCGAACTCGTTCAACCGCAGCGTGCCCGGCTCGTCACCCGCGACCGAGCCCTCCAACAACGCGTCCAACGTCCCGCCGTCCACCGACAGCGCCAAACCCTCGTACCCCTTGCTGCCACCCAGGTTCGGCGCACCCGCCGGGTTCTCCGGCGCGAACACGCCCGGCAGCGGCGCCGGCGGCGCGAGCAGCCGACCCGCCCGGTCGAAGTGCAGCAGGTACGGGCCGAACTCGTCCCCGATCCAGTACGAGCCGTCCTCCACCCGCACGATCGACTCCACGTCCAGGTCCGCGCCCGTCAACACCCGGTCCGGCCGCGTCAGCGGGAACGGCACGTGCCCGTGCGGGTCCGTCAGCGTGATGCCGCCGACCACGTCCACCGCACCCGAACCGAAGTCCGGCGCCACCCGCTGGATGCGCAGGGCGAAGTCCGCGCTGTTGGCCTTCGCGCCGAACCCGTTGTCCGACAGCACGTCATAGGTGCCGTCGGCGTTGCGCAGCACACCGCTGAACCCCTGCACCGGCTGGTCCGCGAACGGCGGCACCACCCCGTTGACGGGCGCGACGCCCAGCGCCGCCCCGGACGGCTCGCTGCCGGGCACGAACGTCGACGCGGGCAGCGCGGCGAACCCGGTCAGCGTCGCGCGACCCCAGTCGCGGCGGTCGTCCGGCGACGCCACCCCGGGCGCCGCCACCCCGACCGACACCAGCACCGACAGGCCGACCAGCAAGGTTCTTCTCATGGCCGCACGCTAGGAGCACTCGGTGAACGGAGGGTGGCCCGAGCCTGATCGTCCGGTTGAACGTTGCTTTCGAGCAACACTGAAGCGATGGTGAATTTCGAGATGGTTCCGGTCCGGTGTGCCCGCGGAGCGCGGTTCCGCGAGCTGCCCCGGAACGCGCAGGGCCACCGCCGGCGGCGGTGGCCCTGCGCGGAGGAGGCTTTCGATCACATCGAGGTGCGACCGGGCAGGGAACGACGCCCCAGCGCCAGCCCGAGACCGAGCATGGCGACGGCCAGGAACAGGTGCAGCCAGTTGTCGGCGGTGTTGAGCGGGACGAAGTTGGCGGCGCTGTCGTGGCCGATGAGCAGGCCGTAGAGCCAGAGCACGAGGTAGATGACGCCGCCACCGACGAGGTAGAGGTACGCCCCGCGCGCCGTGCGCGCCAGCGCGAGGCCGGCGACGCCGAAGCCCAGGTGGACGATGTTGTGCAGGATGGAGACCTGGAACAGGCCCAGCAGCTTGGCCTCGGAGTGGTGGCCGGCGAACATCAGGGTGTCGTAATTCGTGGTCACGCCGGGGATGAACCCGGCGATGCCGACGAGCAGGAACACCGCTCCGAAGAGCAAAGCGACCGTTTGCACGGGGGTGCGGGTGGCGTGTTCGGTCCGAGACATGTCGTCCTCCGCTGGCACAGGTGTGGAATTTCGCGCTCATCCGGCAATACCCGGTGCGGCGGAGAATTACCCCTATTCGGCTCCGGTTCGAGTTGATATCGGCATATTTCCACCAGAGGTCGAATTCCACCGCGTTCCACATCCACGCGGAGACGTGGAAACGTGGAACGGGCGGGGCCACCAGTGCCGGCCCCGCCCGTTCCACGTCGGTGCGCTTACACCAGGTGGCCGGTCAGCGCGTCGGCGTGGCCACCGTCGCCGGCCGGGCCGGAGTCGCCCCCGGAGGTCTGACCGGCGTTGGTCGCGTCACCGGTCGAGCCGGTGTCACCGGAGTCGCCGGAGGACACCGTGGTCGTGCACTCGGCCAGCAGGCACAGCCCGTGAGCGGAGTTCCCGCCCGTGGAACCGGAGTTCCCCGAGTCGCCGGAGTTCCCGCTCACCGCGCTGTTGCGACTGGTGGCGTCGCCACCAGCGCCCGAGTCACCACCGGAACCGCCGCTCACCGCGGAGGTGACGGTGCCGGTGACCGAGCCGACCAGGCCACCCGGGCCCAGCGGGCCCTGGCCGGCCGTGTCGGCGCTCGCCACCGACTGCCCCAGCAGGACGAACCCGCCGGAGATCACCGCGGCCACCAGGCCGCGTTGGACGAACTTGCGCATCGAATTCCTTCTTCCCTTGAAAGCCCTGTTCCGTGCAGTGGTCAGCTCACGAAGGGAAGAACTCAGCTCGGGTGATGTCGCCCGAACACGTAGCACCACGGCCGCACCTGCCACCGCTCCGCAAGGACCGCGCGACCTCCGTCGCGCGCCCCGAGCCCGGAGCCGCCGGGCAGGTCAGCCTGACCCGGTGAACCACCGGCGTTGCCACCGGCGGACGTCGTGCCCGTCGCACCGGCCAGGACCGCGAGGTCCTGACGCGGCGACACCGGGCCGCTCCCGGGCTGCCCGTGCCACGACGAAGCCGCTGAGGCATCGGGCACCGCGGCGCCGGACGTGGCCGGGCGCGCCGTCGTCGTCCACAGCGGACCGGCGAACTCCACCACGTGGGGAGCACCCGCCTCGGGCGATGTCGCCGGTGGCGGAGTTCCCACCGGGACGGTCGCGTCGACACCGGATCGGTCGACACCGGGAGCGGTCCGGGCGGGAACGGGTTCCACCGGAGCCACTCGTCCAGGCTCGACGCCCAGCGCCTGCGGCTCGACGCCCAGGCCCCGCGGACGAACTCGGTGAACGATCCTCCGCGTGCGCGGATCCCGCCGACACCAACGCCACCACTGCGCAGCCGAGCAGGAAGCCCACCAGCAGCAGTGACCGGCGCAGTGCGACGGACGCGGAATCGAACGCGGTCGAACAAATCGAACAAGCTGTTCTCATGCAATCACCTCCCCTCGCTCTGCCAGGTATTCGACATCACCGTGTCGGTTCACACGAAAGTGGAAGTTTTTTGTTTGCACAGCTCAACGGCTATATAAAAAGTCAAACATGAATCTTCAGTGCATTTTTGACGGTGAACTACAGGCATATCGTTCACGCGCTGTGACGACATGGGCGCAGGGCCGGGTGAACCGGCGAACCCGCAGGTCGCCGAGCGCGGCGAGCGCGGCCCAGGCCCGCCTGCCGACGGTGACGCGGCGGCGGGTGTCCCCGGCTCCTCAGCGGAGCGCCTGGGCTCCGATGACGGAGAGCACCTGCAACTTCTCGTAACTCTCGCTGCCGGGTGTGGCGGTGTAGACGAGCAGTGAGTGGGCCTGGCCCGGGTCGACCAGCCGCTGGCAGTTCAGCTCCAGCGCGCCGACCTCGGGGTGGTTGAAGCGCTTGACGTCGCGCGGGCGTATCCCGATCTCGTGGTCCTCCCACACGCGCCGGAACTCCTCGCTGCGGTCCAGGAGCAGCTCGGCCAGGTGCGCGGCCCGGGAGCCTGGGCCGCGGAGGGTGACGAGCTCGCGCAGTCCCGAGGTGTACATCCGGGTGAGGAACGGGTGCTCCTCCGGCGCGTAGATCCGCCGGGCGGCGAGGTCGGTGAACCACCGGTACCCCGCGCTGCGGGCGGACCCGGTGTAGTGGGTCGTGTCGCCGGTGAGCGCCACGCCCATCGGGCTCTGCCGCAGGGTCTCGCCCAGCTCGGTGACGATCTCGGCGGGCGTGTCGTCCAGGCGGTCGAGCACCCGCAGGAGGCCGGGGCTGATGTGCTCGGTGGGCACTCCCCTGGGCGGCGGGTTGTGCCCGGCCAGTCGGAACAGGTGATCGCGTTCGTCGAGCGACAGGTGCAGGCCCTGGGCGATCGAGGCGAGCATCATCTGCGACGGCTGCGGGCCGCGTTCCCGCTCCAGGCGGGAGTAGTAGTCGACCGACATGTGGCACAGCGACGCGACCTCCTCGCGCCGCAGCCCGTTGGTCCTGCGCCGCGACCCGCGCGGCAGGCCCACGTCCTCGGGTTGCAGTGCCTCTCGGCGGTTGCGGAGGAACTCCGCCAGCCCGGGGCGATCGATCACGGCGCTCCTCCGTCTCGGGTGCTGCCTCGTTCCTACCGGCTGCGGGTAGCGGTAACCACGGCCCGCCGATCCCCCCATCGGAGCGAAGGGTGGCCTGGCGAGCCTGTGATCGGAAGGCCCTGGATACGCCCGGACCGGTCCGCCGAGGATCGGCGCCACGGCCCGAACGGGCACCCGGTGGACGAGGAACGAAAGCAGGACCAATGCCGCGCGAGCAGATCGACATCACCATCCCCGCCCTGTCCGGGAAGCGCGCCGTGATCACCGGAGCGAGCGACGGCATGGGCCTGGGCATCGCCACGCGCCTGGCCGCGGCCGGCGCGGAGGTGGTCATGCCCGTCCGCAACCCGCGCAAGGGCGAGGTCGCGATCACCACGATCAGGAGGGCCGTCCCGGGCGCGGAGGTCTCGTTGCGCAGCCTCGACCTGTCCTCGCTGGAATCCGTCAGGGCCCTGGGCGACGCCCTGCGCGAGGAGGGCCGTCCGATCCACCTCCTGATCAACAACGCCGGCGTGATGAGGCCGCCGAACCGGCAGACCACGGCCGACGGGTTCGAGCTGCAACTGGGCACCAACCACCTGGGCCACTTCGCCCTGGTCGGCCACGTGATGCCGCTGCTGCGCGACGGCCGCGCCCGCGTGATCTCACAGGTCAGCGTCGCCGCCCGGCGCGGCGGCATCAACTGGGACGACCTGAACTGGGAACGCGGCTACCGCGGGATGCGCGCGTACGGCCAGTCCAAGATCGCCCTCGGCCTGTTCGGCCTGGAGCTGAACCGCCGCAGCACGGCACACGGGTGGGGCATCACCAGCACCATCGCCCACCCCGGGGTCGCACCGACCAGCCTCCTGGCCGCCCGCCCCGAGCTCGGCCGCGGCCAGGACGTCCCGCAGGTGCGCCTGATCCGGGCGCTGTCGGCCCGCGGCATCCTGCTGGGCACCGTCGAGACCGCCGCGCTGCCCGCCCTGATGGCCGCGACCGACCCCGACGCCAAGCCGGGAGCGCTCTACGGACCCAGCGGCCCGGGGAACCTCGGCGGCCCGCCCGCCGAGCAGCGGCTGTACCCGCCGCTGCGCGGCGCCGAGGACGCCGCACGCGTCTGGCGGGTTTCCGAAGAGCTGACGAAGACCGCCTTCCCCACCGCTTGAGCGCCCCGCACGGGATGGCGACGACTTGCGACAGCTCGATCGCGTCGATCACGCGCGGCGACCTGGCGAGGGCGCTGCTCCTGTTCGACGGCGCTCTCGCGGTGACGATGGGCGAGCCCGCGACATCCGACCTGCGGTTGTGCTGCGGATCGACGAGGCCGCCCTGGGCAAGCCGGCCGCCGCGCTCGCGTTCGCTGCGCAGGGTGACCAGGCGGGTGGCACGGGCAAGGGCGAGTGTTCCGTGCCGTTCCCCGACCGCGAGGGTCGGGTCCGCGCCACCCGCCCGGCCGACCCCGTGCGGCGGTCGGTCACGCCGCGACGCGCTCCGGCGCGCGGTCGGGCGTCCTGACCTCCCGGTTCGGCAGCGACAGCCGGAAGACCTTGCGCCACGCCGAGAAGAGCTGCTTCGGCAGCGACCCCGTGACGTACTCCAGGCCGTAGCGGTCGAACACCTCCCGCACCTTCGGCGCGATCTCGCCGTAGCGGTTGCTCGGCAGGTCCGGGAACAGGTGGTGCTCGATCTGGTGCGACAGGTTGCCGGTCATGACGTGCAGCAGCTTGCTGCCGCTGATGTTGGCCGAGCCGAGCATCTGCCGCAGGTACCACTGGCCGCGGGTCTCTCCGACGATCGAGCGGCGCTCGAAGGTCTGCACGCCCTCGGGGAAGTGGCCGCACATGATCACCGAGTGGCTCCACAGGTTGCGGACCAGGTTCGCGGTGAACGTCGCGGCGAGCGTGGTGAGGAACGACGGACCGGACAGCAGCGGGTGGAGGACGTAGTCCTTCAGGACCTGCTTGCGGATCTTCTTGCCGACCTCGCGGGCCCGCGCCCGGAACTCGGGGTCCTTGCGGCGGCTCTTGCGCAGGTTCTTGCCGAGTTCCAGGTCGTACGCCGCGACGCCGTACTCGAAGAAGCAGGCGTTGATGAAGTTCCACAGCGGCTGGCCCAGGTGGAACGGGTGCCACCTCTGGTCCTCGTCGACGCGCATGATGCCGTAACCGAGGTCGTTGTCCTTGCCGATCACGTTGGTGTAGGTGTGGTGCAGCTCGTTGTGGGAGTGCTTCCACTGCGCGGCCGGCGAGACGTGGTCCCACTCCCAGGAGGTGGAGTGGACCTTCGGGTCGCGCATCCAGTCCCACTGCCCGTGCAGGACGTTGTGGCCGATCTCCATGTTCTCCAGGATCTTGGCCACGGACAGGCCCGCGGTGCCGACCAGCCAGGCGGGCGGGAAGAGGGAGAACAGCAACACGCCCCGGCTGGACATCTCCAGCTTGCGCTGCACGGAGATGACCTTGCGGATGTAGGCCGCGTCGCGTTCGCCGCGACTGGAGATCACCTCGTCGCGCAACGCGTCCAGCTCGCGGCCGAGCTGCTCGACCTGCTCGTCTGACAGGTGGGCGGTGGGGTCGATGGCCGTCATGCTGCTCGCTCCCTAGCGTTCGATCTCACAGGCGCCCGCCGCGGCGGACACGCAGGTCTGGATGAGGACGCCGGGCTCGGCGGTGGTGATCTCGCCCGTGCGCAGGTCTTGGACGCTGCCCGCGCGCAGCGGCGTGACGCAGCCGAAGCAGATGCCCATGCGGCAACCGGACGGCATCAGCACGCCCGCCCGCTCGCCGACGTCGAGCAGCGGCGTGGACCCGTCGGCCTCGACGGTCCGGCCGGTGGTGGTGAACGTGACCGCGCCGCCGTCGCCCGTCGCCAGGACGACGGGGCGGAACCGCTCGGTGTGCAGGCGGTCGGCGAGGCCGTGCCGCGCCCAGTGCTCCTCGGCGGCGTCGAGCATGCCCACCGGGCCGCACGCCCAGGTCTCGCGCTCGGCCCAGTCCGGCACGTGCTCGTCGAGGCGGGCGATGTCGAGCACGCCGTCGGTGTCGGTGTGCCGCTCGATCAACCGGATCGCACCGTCGGCGGCCAGGTCGTGCAGGTCGTCGCGGAAGATGACGTCCGCCCCGGTCGGCGCGGAGTGCAGCACGACCACGTCGGCGAGGTCGGCGTCGCGCATCATGCCCATCGCGGGCGTGATGCCGCTGCCGGCCGTCAGGTAGAGCACCTTCGCGGGCCTGGTGGCGGGCAGCACGAAGTCGCCGGTGGCCTGGTCGAGCTGGATGACCGCGCCCGGCTCGGCCCGGCGGACCAGGTGGTTGCTGACCTTGCCGCCCGGCACCGCCTTCACGGTGATCGTGATGCGGCCGTCGGCCCGGTTCGCGGGCGAGGTGACGGAGTAGGCCCGCCACAGCCTCACCCCGTCGACGTCGACGCCGACCCGGACGTACTGCCCGGCGACGTGGCCCTTCCAGCCGCGGCCGGGCTTGATCACGACGGTGGCCGCGTCGGCGGTCTCGGGGTGGACCGCCTCGATGCGCCCACGCAGGTCGGCGCCCGCGCGCAGCGGGTCGACCAGGTCGAGGTAGTCCGACGGCAGCAGCGGCGTCGTGACCATCTCCAGCAGCCTCAACGCCCTGGCGCGGAGGGCGACGCGTGTCATGTGTCCAGCATGGTGTGGCCCCGGGCGTAAAGTCCTGACCGCAGGACGTGAATAACACTGTGGAATTTGTACCGGGAGAACAAATGGGCCGCGCTGCCGGAGGTGCCGCCGAGGTCGGCCTCGACCACGCCACGATCACCGCGCTGCGGGCGTTGCTGCCGGTCACGGCCGACGAGGTGGTCCAGGCGGTGATCGACGAGGTGCCCAGTTACGAGGGCGCGCTGTCGGGCCGGATGGGCGGCAGGATCCGCCGCGCCGTGCGCACCGCGCTGGGCCACTTCCTGGACGTGGCGGACGGGGTGGACACCCAGGGGGTCGCCACCGAGGCGGCCTACGAGCTGGGCCGCGGCGAGGTGCGCGACGGCCGCTCGATGGACGCCCTGCTCAGCGCCTACCGGGTCGGCGCGCGCGTGGCGTGGCGTGGTCTCGCCGCCGGTGCCGTGTCGTCCGGCCTGCCGGCCGGGGGGCTCGCCAAGTTCGCCGAGCTGCTCTTCGCCTACATCGACGAGCTGTCCGCGACCAGCGCCGCCGGGCACGCCGACGAGCTGGCCGTCCGAGGTCGGGCGCGGGAGCGCTACCTGGAGCAGCTCTGCCGCGACCTGGTCGCGGGCGCCGACGAGGACGTGCTGCTCGCGGGCGCCGAACGGGCGGGCTGGACGCCTCCGGGCTCCCTGACGGCCGTGCTGCTGCCGCCCTCGCAGGCCCGCTCGGCGCGCCGGCTGCTCGACCCCCGCACGCTGCTGCTGGAGGACCTGCCGGACTCGACGGCCGTGCTCCTGGTGCCGGACGCGGACCGCGGTCACGTGCTGCGGCTGCTGGCGGACCGCTCCGCCGTGGTCGGCCCGGCCCGGCCGTGGACGCGGGTGGTGTCGTCGTTCACCCGGGCCACGCGGGCACGGGCGCTGTCGGCGGACATCCGCGACACCGAGCAGTGCCTGGTCGACCTGGTGCTCAACGCCGACCCGGAGGCCTACGACGATCTCCGCGCACGAGCGCTGGCGCCGTTGCGGGACGAACGGCCGGCGACCGCGCGGCGGTTGGAGGAGACGCTGCGGGCGTGGCTGCTCCACCACGGGCGGCGGGACGAGGTGGCGGCGTCGCTGTTCGTGCACCCGCAGACCGTGCGGTACCGGATGGGCCGGCTGCGGGACCTGTTCGGCGACCTCACCTCGCCGGAGCGGGTCCTCGAACTCACGCTGGCGCTGGCCAGGCACAGCTGATGCCGCGCTCCCCCGTGCTTCCGGTCGTTGTGCCGGGTGTCGGCGACCACGTACTGTGGGAAGCGGTGAATTGATCACCGATCCTCCGCGGAGCGACGATACGGGTTGAGCAGGAGCTCGGTTGCCGGTTCTCGTGGTCCAACGAGAGGCACCCCCCCCATGCTCCGCACCGCGGATGCCACAGCAGTCGCCACGGCAGTTGCCACCCACCACCGCGGCACCCCCGTCGTGGTCATGACCGGCGAGGTGGACTCGACCACCGTCGAGCCGGTCCGCCACCACCTGTTCGACCAGCTCGACCTCCGCCCACCCGGGCTGGTCGTCGACCTGTCCGGCGTGAGCTTCATCGGCTCCACCGGGCTGCACGTGCTGACCGAGGCGGCCACCCGCGCGGAACTCTCGGGCACGACCCTCGCGGTGGTGGCCCGCCACCGCGCCGTGCTGCTGCCGATGCGGCTCACCCGGCTGGACCGGGAAGTGACCGTGTGCGACACGGTCGACCAGGCCGTGACCGCGGTGTCGGCGCGCTGACGCCGCCTTCAGCTCCCTTCGCCGGGCGGGGGTGCGGAGCAGGCGACCTCGGCCCACACCGTCTTGCCCCGCTCCCCGTGCTCCACCCCCCAGTCGGCGCTCAGGTTCGCCACCAGCACCATGCCGCGCCCCCGGTGGGACCCCAGCCGGGACCGCCCCACCACCACCTCGCCGGGCGCCGCGTCGTCCACCTCGATCCGCACGGAACACGGCCGCACCAGCCGGTGCAGCCGCACCCGGCGCGGCCCCTCGCCGTGGTCGTAGGCGTTGGCGACCAACTCGGTGACCACCAGCAGGCAGTCACCCAGCTCGTCGTCGGTCAGGTCGGACAGCGCCCGGCCCGCCCACCGGCGCACCTGGACCAGCGGCGGGACCTCCTCGGTGAGGTCCCGGGCCGGCGCTCCGGGACCGGCGCCGTCCTCGTGGATCAGCGTCACGCGCCTCACGCCCCCTCAGCCGAAGACGTCGGACAGCGCGGAGGTACCCGCTCGGCCGACCAGTCAGGCCTGGTGCGACGCAGGTCACCGCCGCCGCTGACCCGAGGGCGCCCTTGAGGGCGCCACACCCACGATCACAAAACTTGTACTGACAAGTTGGCCAGACGTTAACCCAGTTCACCGCCTCCCTGAGGTCTCATGGGAACGACCGCGATCGTCCTAGTATGGTCAAGTTCCCGTGAAGGAGACGTGCGTGAGCCCCCTGCGCCACCTCGCCGCCGCCGGTCTCGCGATCGCCGCGCTGACCACCGCCCCGCTCCCGCAGGCCGCAGCCGCGGCCGCGGCCGCCACCAAGGTGCTCGTCATCGGCATCGACGGGTTGGTGCTCGACCGGATCGCCGCCGCCGACGCGCCCGCGCTGGACTCCCTGATCGGCACCGGGTCCTCGTCGAAGACCTCGCTGTACGCCAACCCGATGGCGCCCACGCTGTCCGGCCCCGGTTGGGCGACCATCGCCACCGGCGCGTGGCCGGACCGGCACGGCGTCACGAGCAACTCGTGGGGCACGTCCCACCGGTTGGCCGAGCACCCCGACTTCCTGACCCGCCTGGAGCGCGCCGACCGGTCCCGGACCACCTACGCCATCGCCACCTGGGCGCCCCTGGTCACCACGAGCGCGGGCACGGCGATCTTCGGTCCCGAGATCGACCTGCGGGTCCCCTCCGGCGGTGACCAGGCCACCGCCGACCAGGCCTCCCGCCACATCCGCGCCACCGACGCCGACGCGGGCTTCCTGCACTTCGACGACGTCGACGCCGCCGGCCACTCCTGCGGCGCGGCGGGCTCCTGCTACCGCGACGCGATCACCGACGTCGACCGGCGCGTGAAGCAGGTCCTCGACGCCATCGCCGCCCGGCCGACCCGCGCCCAGGAGGACTGGACCGTCGTCGTCACCTCCGACCACGGGCACACCGACACCGGCGGGCACGGCGGCGGCACACCCGGCGAGCGGTCCTCGCTGATCATCCACACCGGACCCGGCGTCACCCCCGGCAGGCCCGCCGTCGCGCCGGAGAACGTCGACGTCGCCGCCACCGCCCTCAGCCGGTTCGGCGTCACCGCGACCGGTCTCGACGGCAGGCCGCTGGGCACGGCGTCCACCGACCCGTTCGACGCCGTCGCGCTCAAGCCGGCCGTGCACGAGGCGACCGACGTGCTGGGCTGGTCCGACACCGCCCCGTCTGGCTGGCGCGTCGACAACACCGGCATGGGCGCCGGCGGCGTCACCGAGTGGCACGGGTGGGCCTTCACCAACGACGACTTCTGGACCCGCACCGAGGCGGGCCAGTGGCGTGAGACCAACGTCCGCGCGCGGGGCGTGTTCGCCGTCGCCGACTCCGACGAGTGGTCCGACCGCACCCGCACCGGCGCCTTCACCAGCGCCCTGGTCTCGCCCGCGTACGACGTCACCGGCCGCACGCGCGCGACCATCGGCTTCGTCTCGCACCACCGCAAGGAGGGCGCGGAGACCGCGACGGTGTCCGTGTCCTTCGACGGCGGCGCCTCCCGGACCGTGCTGACCTACACCGGCGACGTGGTCGCGCGGGTCGAGTCGGTGCCGGTGGCCGTCCCCGCCGGGGCGAAGCGGATGACGGTGACGTGGCGGCTCGCCAACGGCGACAACAACTGGTACTGGGCCGTCGACTCCCCGGCGGTCACCTCCTGACCCGTGCGGGCGGGACGACCTGCGAGGCGAACCCGGGGTGGGTGCTCCCCGACCGCACGACCGGCGAGCACCCACCCCGTCACGTCACCCCGCGTACGCCTCGAACTCCGCCACCTGGGCCGCGGGCCACCCGGTGTTGCCCGTGACGGTCAGCCGCAGGAAGCGGTGGCCGCCGGTGACCGGGATGCTCACCTGGTTCCCGGACGCCGGGTCGAACCGGTAGCCCGCCGAGGCGACCAACTGGCCGTACGACCCGCCATCTGTGCTGCCGGACACGCTCAGCGTCTGCGTGCGGGCGCCCCACGCGGTGGACGGCGGCAGCTTCAGCACGATCCGCCGCACCGGCACCACGCCGCCCAGGTCCGCCGTGAACGTCTGCGGGAACTGCTGGTTCACGCTCTCCCAGTACGTGCCGGTGTTGCCGTCGACCGCGTTGCCGGCGGGGAAGCCGCCGTTCGCGCTGGAGGCCGTCACGGGCTTGCCGCGCGCCAGGTTGCCGCCGGGCGCCACCGAGGTCGTGGTGGTCGTCGTGGGCGTGGTGGTGGGGTTGGAGTGCACCGGGTCGGGCCACGCGCCGCAGTACGGCGGACCGTCCCAGCCCGAGTTGCCCGTTCCCCTGGTGATCTGGAACGCGCCCTCGCCCAGGCAGTTGTAGACGCCGGCGCGGCCGAGGCCGGTGGCGACCACGTTGGTGAACGACGCCGAGCCCGGCGACTGGAGCTGGAGGCCGAACGTGCCCGCGCCGTTGATGCGCACGCCGTTGAAGTGGACGTTGGTGATGGTGCCGCTGATGAACTGGATGGCCTCGTAGTTGCTGTCGACCAGGTCGGTGTCGGTGACGTCGATGCGGCCGTTCATGGCGCCGTCGCGGGCGTCGAACCACAGGGCGCCCACGCCGAACTGCCAGTTGGAGTCCAGCACGCCCGCGCGCAGGGTGGTGTTGCGGGACAGCGTGGTGGCGCCGGACAGCGGCACGGCGGAGAACCGGTTGCCGACGTGGAGGCCGCCGCCCTGGTCCTGGGTGTCGGCGACGACGTTCTCCGTGACGACGTTGTCCCGGCCGCCGTAGAGGGCGATGCCGTTGGCCTTCATCGGGACTACGACGGTGTTGCGGCGGATGGTGTTGGAGTGGTCGGCCTGGTGCTCGGACCACAGGGCGATGCCGTCGTCGCTGATGTTGCGGAACAGGTTGTGCTCGACGACGACGTTGCTGATGCCGCGGTGCAGGTTCATGCCGTCCGCGAGCTGGTCGACGACCTTGTTGCCGCGGATGGTCAGCCCGTCGAAGGGGCCGTCGAGCCACAGGCCGACCTTGGTGTGCTGGAGGAACATGCCGGAGACGACCGAGCCGCCGCCCAGCGCGCCGCCGATGGCGTTGGTCTGGTCGCAGTCCACCCGGTCGGTGACCTCGCCGATGATCGCGAAGTCGTGCAGGCCGACGCGCGTGCCGACGCCCGAGTTGCCGCCCTGGCCGCAGGAGGACGGCTCGCCGAGGCCGTAGAAGCCGACGCGGTCGCCCGTCACGACGCTGTGCCAGTGGCCCGCGCCGCGCACGGTGACCCGGTCGACGGTGATGTGCTTGGTGACCGTGAACCGCCCGGCCGGGATCCACACCTCGCGACCGGCGGCCCGCGCGGCGGCCACGGCCGCGTCGAAGGCGGCGCTGTCGTTGCCGCCGTCACCGGGGACGGCGCCGTGCTCGGTGACGGACACGGAGTTCGCCGGGCGGGCCGCCGGCGGCGCGACCAGCTCGAAGTCCGCCAGGTCGATGGTGTACGAGGGCGCGGTGTCGCCCGCGTCGACCTGGAGCCGGACCTTGGCTCCCGCCGGGAGGGTGGTGGGGAACAGCGCGCGGGTGGAGTCGTAGAGGTGGTGCGGGCGGCCCTGGCCCGGGTCGTTGGAGTACGGGTAGGAGCCGTAGCGCCAGGCGTACCGGGAGGTGAGCGCGAGGCTGCCGGACCTCTGCCCGTTCAGGTGCAGCGACAGGGGCGCGGTGACGCCGTCGGGGACGCTGTAGCGGACGTCGATGGAGTTCGCGGGCTCGGTGAGGGTGAACTCGACGTACCTGCCCTGGCCCGACAGGGTCACGGCCCGCCTGCCCGACGCCTCGCCCTCCAGCGTGCCCTGGCGGCGGCCGGGGCCGATGCGGGTCCCGTTGGTGGCCGCGTCCTCGGCCTCGTGCTCGACGAAAGGCACGTCCGCGCCCCGGTTGGGGACGTCGAACGGCGAGCCGGCCGCCGCGGCGGCAGGGGGTGGCGCGGCGGGCGCCGCGACCGCGACCACGGCGGCGTCGAGCAGGGCGGCGGCCGTGGCGGCCGCGCCGAGCACCGGGAGGCGTCGGCGGTGGTGGGGCAGGCGCATGGGGTCAGCCCTTCGTTGGACGGGACCCTGGCGGCGGGCAGGGGTGCACGGTGTGGCGTGGCGCACACCATAAGCAGGCCACCTGCAAGATGTCTACTTAATCATGCAAAAAGTTGACTTTCGGCATCGAGCAGGCTGCGGATCGCCAGGTGGGTGTCCCCCGCGACGAGATCGGGCGGCGTCTCACCCGGCCACAGCCGCCCGTGGTCGACCCAGCAGGTGCGCAGGCCGGCGCGCCGACCGCCCTCCACGTCCAGCACCGGGTCGTCGCCCACCACCCAACCGGCGAGGGGGACCCCGCACCGCCGCGCCGCCAACCGGAAGATCTCCGGGTCCGGCTTGCGCGGGCCGACCTCGCCCGACGCGCACCAGCCGTCCACCAGGTCGGCCAGGCCGGTGCGCCTCAGCTTGCCCACCTGGTTGTCCGGCAGCCCGTTGGTGACCACGCCGATCCGCCACCCGGCCGCGCGCAGCGCCACCAGGCCTTCCGCCACGCCGGGGCGCGCCGCGACCAGCTCGGGCACCCGCGCCCGGTACCGCGCCCACAGCTCCTCGACCGGCTCCGCCAATCCGAACCGGGCGCGAACCTCGGCGAACAACCGGTCCTTGGGACCGCGCGACCGCCGCCCCGCACCCACCAGCCACGCCACCGCGTCCCCGGGCAGGCCGTGCTCGGCGGCGAACTCACCCGCCCACCGGGCGAACGCGCCGGTCAGGTCGACCAGCGTGTCGTCGAGGTCGAACAGGACGAGGGTCAGTACGCGCCGCCCAGCTTGCGGTGGTCCCACGACACCACCGAGGTCGGCGCGAACCGCACCCCGACCCGCTTGGCGGCCTGGGCGGCCACGAACGCGTCCAGTTCGGGCCCGCTGTGCCCGGAGTGCCGCAGCGCCACCGCCGCGCCGATCCGGGCGACCTCGGCCGGGTCCTCGACCAGGCGCGCGTCGCACTCCATGGTCACGCCGCGCAACCGGTCGTAGGTGTCCCCCGCCTCCAGCTGGAGCGTCGCCTCCGGCAGCCGGCGCAGGTTCGCCGCCTTCTGCGAGGCCCGGTAGGTCCAGGCCAGCAGCTCGTCGTCCTCGACGACGAACCACAGCGGCGCCAGGTGCGGACGCCCGTTCGGGCCGATCGTGGCCACCGTGACGACGCGCTGCTCCTCCAGGAACGCGCGCACCTCGTCCGGGGTCATGGTGATCAGGGCGCGGCGTGACACGGGGTCAGGATAGGCGGCTGCCCCCGCGGGACGCGGCCGCCCCGGCGACCAGGTCGCCCACCGCGTGCTCGGCCAGCAGCTCCAGGAACACGTCCACCAGGTGCGGGTCGAACCGGGCGCCCCGGCCCACGCGCAGCTCGCGCACGGCCTGCTCGTGGGTCAGCGCGCGGCGGTGCGGGCGGTCGGCGCGCATCGCGGCCCACGCGTCGCACACCGACAGCACCCGGGCCTCGATGCGGATCCGCTCGCCGCGCAGGCCGTTGGGGTAGCCCGCCCCGTCCCACCGCTCGTGGTGCTGGCGGATGACCTCGGCGACGTCGGCGTGGTCGGGCAGCACGCCGACCATGCGCGCGCCGCTGTCGGGGTGCTCGTGCAGCAGGTGCCACTGCTGGTCGGTGAGCGGGCCGGACTCGGTGAGCAGGTCGTCCGGCAGCACGATCATGCCCACGTCCAGCAGCCGACCCGCGCGGTGCGCGGTGCGGACCTCGGCGGCGTCGCGCGCGAGGCGCTCCGCCACGATCCGCGCCCACTCGGCGATGGCCAGGCTGCGGCCCGGACTCGCCACCCTCAGGTCGACCAGGTCCGCGACCTGGTCCAGGTAGTCCACCGCGACGTCCTCCCGGTGCTCGGCGACCGATGTCCCACCGGCCACCGCGCGATCGCGGCCAAGGTCCTTGGCCAGGTACAGCGCGCGGTCGGCGGCCGACACCAGCGCGGACGCCGTCCCGTGGTGGGGCGCGAACGCGGCGGTGCCGGCCGAGAGCGTAACCGTCACCGACGCCTCGTCGCTCACGACGATCGGGTCCCGGGCGACGGCGTGGCGCAGCCGCTCGGCCAGTCGCGTCGGCTGCTCGGCGTCCGCGCCGGTGGTGATCAGCGCGAACTCCTCGCCGCCGTAGCGGGCCAGCACGTGGTCGGGACCGGCGACCGCGCGCAGCCGGTCGGCCACCTCCACCAGCACCCGGTCGCCGCCGGGGTGCCCGAACCCGTCGTTGATGCGCTTGAACCGGTCCACGTCGAGGATCACCACGGCCAGCGGGCCGCCGATGCGCTCCGCGCGGGCCACGTCGTCGGCCAGGCGCGCCTCGAAGTAGCGGCGGCTGCGCAGCCCGGTGAGCCCGTCGGTGATGGCGATCCGGCGCTGGTCGACCGCCAGGCCCGCCAGCCGGGTGGTGGTCAGCGCGAACAGCACCGCGCAGCCGACCGCGATCGCCGGGACGTCCCGCTGCACGCCCTGGGCGTGCTGGAGGAGCAGCAGCAGCGGCCCGATCAGCGCGCCCAGGCACAGCACGGCCAACCGCGGCCAGCTCAACCGCAGCACGGGCACGTCCGCGGCCTGCGCGATCCGGCCCATGGACGGGTGCAGGGCGCACGCGCCGAGCGCCAGGTTGCCGGTCAGCCAGATCGCGTCGAGGAAGTTGCCCGCCGCGTAGGTGTGGTCCAGCCGTTGCAGGACGTAGACGGTGTCGGCGGTGAGGATCGCCGCGAGCCACGCGCTGAGCAGCACGAACGACGCGTCGCGGCGACCGCCGCCGCCGAACAGCAGCCGCAGCGAGACCAGCAGCACCACCAGGTCCATCAGCGGGTAGGCCAGCGACGCGACCTCCACCAGCAGGGGCGTGCCCAGGCGGGTCTGCGGGCCGATCACGAACACCCACGACAGCAGGCCCGCGCCCACGGTCAGCGACGCTGCGTCGAGCAGGCCGGGCAGGTCGCGGTGCGAGCGGCGCTGGCGGATCAGCACGACCAGGCCGGCGATCACCAGCGGGTAGTGGCCGATGTAGAACACGTCGGCGATCGACGGGTAGTGCGTCTCGTTGAGCACGTAGTGCGAGACGTAGAACGTGGTGTCGGCCAGGGCGTACACCACCTGGCCCAGCCCGAGCACCACCCACGGCGCGCGGTGCTCGGGCCGGTTGCGCCGCACGCCCCACCACACCGCCGCGGCGGCGGACGCGCTGATCGCGCAGTAGAGGACCACGCGCAACGGCACCGTGCCGACGAAGATCGGCACGGTGTAGTAGGCACCCATGACCGCGAGGCCGAGAACCACGTACCCGAGCCAGAGCCGATCGGGCTTTTTGATCGGGATTCCGCGGTTTTCCACCGACGTGTCCGCCACGACGCGCAATCCCCGACTCTCCTTCTGCGACTCGGCTCCGCTGCGACAAGCGTGGCCATGGAATCGGTAAACGGGAGGTGGCGTCAATCCCCCGTTGCCGAGTCTTCACCCGGCGGACCGGGGGGATAGGGTTGGCGCCCACCACCGTCGCCCTGGGGGAGATCATGTCGGATGAAGCGCGGGAACTGCTGGAGCGGGTGCGCGAGGAGGTGCGCCGGGACGGCGGGACCAACGAGCTGGTGTCGCTGATCGCCCGCGGACGGGCGTCGCTCGACGCGCTGCGCGCCCTCGCCGCGGAGGAAAACCTGATCGTGCGCAGCGATTGGCGAGCGTTCCTCACCTTGGCGGCGCAGTCGACCGAGCGACCGCAGCGCGAGTTCTTCGCGATGGTCGCGGGCGGCGAGGGTTTGGCGCTGGCCAAGCTCGGCGACTTCGCCGCGGGCTGCGGCCTCGGCGAGGACGACCTCGCCGCCCACCGGCCCCTGCCGGGGTGCCAGGCGTACCCGTCGTACGTGGCCAGGCTCGCGCTGGACGGCAATCCGCACGACGCGCTGCTCGCGATTCTGGCGAATTTCGCGGAATGGGGCGGCTATTGCGCCACGATCGCCGCGGCCCTGCGCGAGCATTACGGTTTCGACGACGCGGCCTGCGCGTTCTTCGACTTCTTCGCCACCCCGTCGCCCGAGTTGGACGCCCTGTCGCTGGCCGCGCTCGACGCGGTCCTGGCCACCGGGTGGACCCCGGAGGGCGCCCTGCCTGCGGCCCGCCTGCTGCACTCCTACGAGCTGATGTTCTGGAACACGCTGGCCGACCTGGCCTGAGCCGCCCGCCGTCAGAACTCCCCGCAGCACACGTGGGCCGCCCACTCGGGCTCGTGCCACCAGTGGTCGTGGTCGTGGGCGGCCGGCGGCGCAGGTGCCCGGAGTTCGCGGGCGCCCGCGCCCCGGAACGGCTCCAGCAACTCGTCCACGGTGTGCGACACCCCGCCGACCATCACCCGGCGCACGGCGGCGGCGGCGCGGATGTCGGCCAGCGGGTTGCCGGCGACCAGGGACACGTCGGCGTACGCGCCCGGCTTCAGCACGCCGATCCGCCCCGACAGCCCCAGCCACTCAGCCGGGTTGCGGGTCGCCGTGGTCAGCGCCTCCCGCGGGGTGAAGCCGAAGGCGACCATGGCGCGCAGGTTCTGGTGGGTCGAGGTGGCGACGGTGTCCAGGGGCGCGTCGGTGCCGCAGACGACCAGGCCGCCGCCGCGGTGGACGCGCAGCGCCAGGTCCACCCAGCCGGCCAGGACGTCGCGCGACCACGGTGACGCCGGGGTGCCCGCCGCGTCGGCGTCGGCGGCGTAGCGCTCGTGCTCCCACGGCGGGAACAGCACGCGCGTCCGCTCGTCGGTCACCAGCGACTTGTCCTCGGCGTACAGGGCGCGGGAGTGGAACAGGGTCGGCGTGATCGACATGCCGGAGGCCGTGAACAGGTCGACCACGTCCTGGTACGCCCGGCCGGTGCGGCTGATCGTGTGCGAGTAGCCGAGCCGGTTGGTGGCGCCGACGTGCTCCATGCCGTCCATGCCCAGGTTGGCCGCCGGGTACAGGTAGTGCGAGGACAGCGGCACGCCCGCGCGGTGGGCCGCGGCCGCGGTGTCGCGCTGGAGCGCGACCGGCAGCCGGACGTAGGTCTTGACCATGTCGTAGTCGAGCGCCAGCGCCCGCTCCACCTCCAGGTCGAGCTGCTCGCGCGACAGCGTGGGGCGCATGAAGTTGTAGTAGACGCGGGAGCCGTCGATCGCCTCGCCGGTGCCGAAGAACCTGGGGCCGACCAGGGTCCCCGCCGCCAGCGCCTCCCGCGTCTCCAGCATCTGGTACACCGGGTCGCCCGGTGAGCGGGTGGTGGTGATGCCGTAGGCCAGCCACAGCCTGCCCTGCCGCGCGCCCCAGTGCCGTCCGCGCAGGTGCCAGTGGTTGTGCGCGTCGACCAGCCCCGGCATCGCCACGAGGTCCCGGGCGTCCACCACGCGGTCGCCCGCCGACGAGCGGTGCGGGCGGACCTCCTGGACGCGGCCGTGCTCCACCACGAGGTCCACGTCGTGGCGCAGGTCGCCGGCCTCGCCGTCCCACACCGCGCCCGCGTGGACGATGGTGCGGCGCGGCGGCTTCGGCCTGCGCCAGGTGAGGTCGAGCCGGATGGTGCGCGCCGGGCCGCCGTCGATGCCGACCTGCCGCAGCCTGCCGTTGTTCAGGTGGACGAGGGTGTCGGGGCCGCGCCACGCGAGCGAGTCGGTCACCTCGCGGGTGACCTGGCGAGGTTCGCCGAGGAACCGGCCCGCCGCGTCGACCCGCACCACCCACGCCACGCTCTCCACCACGAAGGCCAGGTGCGCGCCATCGGGCGACCACACCGGGCCGTCGTCGCCGCGGGTCGCGATCGACCGGAACGGCATCGGCTCGGTGTAGCGCAGCTCGCCGCTGCCCAGGTCGACGGTGAGGACCTGGCTGGTGCCCTCGCGGAAGCGCCGGGAGAACGGCTTCACCGCGGCGAGCGCGAGCACCGACCCGTCCGGCGACCAGGTCGGCCGGCCCGGCATGAACAGCGTCGGCGTGACCTGCCGCCGGTCTCCCGTTGGCACGTCGAGGACCCAGACCGCGCCGTCCTGGTCGACGTAGGCGATGCGCCTGCCGTCGGGGGCGAAGCGGGGCGTGGTCTGCGAGCCCGACGCGCCGCCGAGGACCCGCTCCTCCCCCGTGGCCAGGTCGTGCAGCCACAGCTCGGGCACGCCGCGCCGGTCGCCGGAGTACACGAGCGACCGGCCGTCGGGGGCGAAGTCCGGGTCGGAGTCGAAGCAGGCGCCGCCGGTGAGCCTGCGCGGCCTGCCGCCGGCGATGGGGGCCAGGTGGATCGCGTTGAGCGCCCGGAACGCGATCGTGCCGCCGTCCGGCGACACCACCGGGCCGGCGATGCCCCGCACCGGTGCGGGCACGAGGCCGTCGAGGCGCCGGGCCCGCCGGCGCGCGAGCGGCGCGGAGATCGGCACGGTCGCCTCGAACGGCACGTCCCGCACCGCGCCGTCCGGTTCGCGGCGGCGGATCCGGCCGTCCGCGGTGTAGAGCACCGCCCCGCCGGTCCACGTGGCGGCGAAGCCGAACACGTCCTCGCCGTCGGTGAGCCGCCGGTCGCCGAGCACGAGGTCGGCGCGCCCGTGGCGGACCACCACGTAGCCGGGGGTGCGGTCGTCCGGGCCGAACGCCGCGCCGTGCAGCCGCGCGCCCTCCGGGGCCGTCGCCACCCGGACCCGCTCGCCGGTGGCGACGGTGAGCACGTCCACGGCGGTCTCGTCGACGGTGAAGACGACCCGCCGCCCGTCCGCGGACCAGCGCGGCGCGGCGGGCTCGCCCGGCGGGCCGGTCAGGTCGGTGATCCCGCCGGAGGCGAGGTCGAGCAGCAGCACGCCGTAGCCGCCGCTCCGGTCGCCGGTGAACGCGATCGAGCGCCCGTCCGGGGAGAACGCCGGTTCCCGGTGGTCGAAGCGGCCGGTGGTGAGCCGGCGCGGCGGGCCGCCCGCGACGTCGACCAGCCACAGGTGGTAGTTGCCGTCCCGGTAGGACTGGAACGCGATCGAGCGCCCGTCCGGCGACCAGGTCGGCAGCGTGGCGTCCTGCGACTCGTCGGTCAGCCGGCGCGCCGCGCCCCCGGCGGCGGGCAGCACCCAGATCGCGGTGACCAGGTCGATCGCGAGCCACCTGCCGTCCGGTGACGGCGCGACCGAGATGTTGGTGCCCTCCCGCAGCCGCACCCGGCGGGGCGCCGCGACCGGGTCGGCCTGCGCGGTGGGCGCGACCGCCCCAGCCCCGACCGCCCCAGCCCCGATCGCCCCAGCCCCAGCCGCGCCCAGCGCCGCCGCCGCCTGGCCGCCGCGCACCAGCAGGTTCCGTCGAGTCATGTCCTGTGCTGCCATGCCCAGCCCCCCGCGCGGTCGGCCAACCGTCCCCACCCTGCCGGCTCCCGCTGCGGCGCGGGCGTCCGAACGGCCCTCGGCGCGAGCCGCTCACCCGGTCCCGGTGGTCGGGGCCTCGTCCGCCTCGCCCCCGTGCCCCGACCGGGCTCCCGGCGCGCGGTCAGGGGACCGCGACCGGGTGGCTGTCCCAGTTCTCGGGGGTGTCGGGGCGGCCGAAGAGGTAGCCCTGGGCGTAGTCGCAGCCCGCCCGGCGCAACCAGTCGGCCTGCGCCTCGGTCTCGATGCCCTCGGCGACGGTGTGGGCGCCCAGGACCTCGGCCAGGTCGATGATGCAGCGGACCACGCCCGCGGTGCGCCCGGTGTCGTCGAGGTTGCCGGTGAACGACTTGTCGATCTTGACCACGTCGAACGGGTACCGCTGGAGGTAGCTCAGCGAGGAGTAGCCCGTGCCGAAGTCGTCCAGGGCCACCCGGACGCCGGTCTCCCGGACCTCCATCAGGCCGCGCATCGCCGCCTCGTCGGCCCACACCGACTCGGTCACCTCGATGGTCAGGTGGGCGGGCGGCAGGCCGGTGGTCTTGAGCACGCGGTCGAGGGAGGGCAGGAACGCGGGCGTGGAGAGCTGGCGCGTGGAGACGTTGACGGTGACGCCCAGCGCGCGGCCCTGCTCGCGCCAGCGCATGGCCTGCTCGCAGGCCCCGGCCAGGACCTTCGCGCCCAGGGGCACGATGAGGCCGGTCTCCTCGGCGAGGCCGATGAACGCGCCGGGCCCGAGCAGGCCGTGGCCGGGGCGCTGCCACCGCACCAGCGCCTCGGCGCCCGACGCCTCCGACGTGGCGAGGTCGACGATCGGCTGGTAGTGCAGCACCAGCTGGCCCTCGTGCACCGCGGTGCGCAGGTCGGCCTTGTCGCGCTGCCGCGCCAGCACCTGCTCGCCCATCTCCGGCCGGAACAGCCGGATGCGCCCGCCGCCCTCCCGCTTGGCCGCGTACATCGCGGTGTCCGCGTCGCGCAGCAGGTCGGCGGTGCCGACGCCCGGCCGCGACACCGCGATGCCCACGCTGGCCCGGATCACCGTGTCGTGCCCGAGCCCGGTCAGCGGCCGGGCCAGCTCGGAGAGCACTCGGGTGGCCAGCCGCGCCGACTCGCGCACGTCGTGGCCCGGCGCGAGCACCGCGAACTCGTCGCCGCCCAGCCGGGCGGCCTCGGCCACCGGGCCCGCGGCCCGGTTGATCCGCTCGGCCGCCGACACCAGGTACCAGTCGCCCGCCTCGTGCCCGTCGGCGTCGTTGACCTCCTTGAACCCGTCCAGGTCGATCACCAGCAGGCCGACCGCCTCGCCGGCCAGCAGCGCCTGGTCCACCAGGTGCAGGAAGTGCGCGCGGCCGGCCAGCCCGGTCAGCTCGTCGCGCTCGGCGCGGGCGCGCAGGACCTGCTCCAACCGCCGCCGCTTGCTCACGTCCTGGGCGGTGACCAGGGTGTGGCGCTCGATCGGCACCGCCTGCACGGCCAGGACGCCGGTGGCGCCGTCGGGGCGCGGCAGCTCGACCTCGACGGGTTCCCCGGCGGTGCGGCAGCCGGAGCGGCAGCGCGAGATGTCGGGGCCGTGCGGGCACGGCACGTGGTCGTCCGGGCCGCCGGTCCAGGACAGCAGCTCGCCGGCGCGCTCGTTGCGCAGCGAGGGCGTGCCCCGCTCGTCGAGCAGCGCCAGGCCGACGGGGCTGGAGCGCACCACGGCGTCGAGGGTGCGGTTCGCGCGGTCGAGCAGCCGCGTCGAGCGCACCGCCTCGTGCAGGGCCAGGGTTTCCACGACCAGCCCGGCCAGCGGCATCAGGTTGGCCGCGAGCTGCGGTCCGGTGACGGCGGCCGGTTGGGCGGCCAGCCACCAGCACAGGCCGACCAGGTAGCCGGCCAGCGCGGGCAGCGCCTTGACCGGGTAGCGCTCCGCGCCGCACAGGGCCCGGCGGACGGTGACCGCGAACAGGAAGGCGACGACGGGCTGCGGCGTGGGCATGACCAGGGTCGCGGCGACGATGACCACGCCCTCGACCGCGGCGGCGGGCCAGGGGTAGCGGGCGGGCCGCAGCCAGCTCACCAGCACGACCACCACCAGGGCGGCCAGCGGCAGGTGGGCGGGACCGTCGCCGGCGAACACCACCTGCCCGGCGAACACCAGGCCGGCCAACCAGGTGAACGCCGAGGTGAGCCGGATGATGCGGCGCAGCCCGGCCAGCTCCGCCGACGGGAGCGCCCCGCCCACCGGAGCACGGGTTGGACGAGCCACGCCCGGTTACCCCCAGAGTAGAACGACGATCACGGCACGGCCTGCCGGGTCATCGCACTATCCAGATCCGATTTCCGGGATGCAACCGCCATTCGGGTGAATGTCCACTGTGGACCGGACGCTCAGTTGGCCGGGGTGCCGCCCTCGTTCGGCGGGTCCGAGTCCGGGAACGGGTCCGGGTTGGTCTCGCGCAGGTCGGCGGCGTCCGCCTTGGCTTCCGCGATGTCCCGCCGCACCTCCGCCAGCCGCTCGTCCTGCTCGGGCTTCTCCATCTCGCGCACGTCGTCCTCGTCGACCATGGCCCTGGGGTTGCCACCGGCGGAGCGGGCAAACCGCCTTGGACAGCGACCGGGGCGAGAGCTAGCCTCGCTAACAGACCACCGGTTCGTAAACGCGAGGAGACCCGATGTCGACCAGCGCGCCGCCCCGCCCCTCCGCGCGCCGTCGCGTCACGTTCACCGCGGTGCTGCTCTCCGTGACCGCGCTGCTCTTCTGGGTGCCCTGGTTCGGCCTGTTCGCGCCGAGCGCGCGGTGGCCGTGGCCGGTGCAGCTGACCGGCACGGTGCTCGTCGCGGCCGCCTCGGTGGCGTTCCCGCTGCTGCTGGTCCGCGCGCACGGCCGCCGGCACACCGACCGCGCCGCCCGGGTCGCGCACGCGATGCTGGGCGTGGCGTGGGTGTTCTTCGCCTGGACGCTCGTCACGGACGTGCTGCGGCTCGCGCTGGCGGTCGCGGGCGTGGACAACCCGCTGCGGGCCCGGGTCGTCGCGGTGCTGCTGCTGGTGATCGGCCTGGTCCTGACGGCGCACGGCGTCCACGAGGCGCGACGCGTGCCGCGGGTCAGGCGGACCGAGGTGGTGCTGCCCCGGCTGGGCGCGGCGTTCGACGGGCTGACCGTCGCGGTGCTCGCCGACACCCACTACGGCGCGATCGACCGCACCCGCTGGTCGCGCGCCACGGTCGCGGCGGTCAACGCGCTGGACGCGGACGTCGTGGTCCACGTCGGCGACATCGCCGACGGCACGGTCGAGCAGCGCCGGGGCCAGGCCGCCGCGCTGGCCGACGTCCGCGCGGCGCACCGGTTCTACGTCTCCGGCAACCACGAGTACCTGAGCAACGCCCAGGCGTGGCTGGCCCACCTGACCGAGCTGGGCTGGACGAGCCTGCACAACCAGCACCGCGTGCTGGAGCGCGACGGCGCGCGGCTGGTGTTCGCGGGCGTGGACGACGTCACCGGCGCGCACTCCGGCGAACCCGGCCACGGCGCGGACCTGGCCGCGGCGCTGGCGGGCACCGGGCCCGACGACCCGGTGGTGCTGCTGGCCCACCAGCCGAGCGAGGTCGTCAAGGCGGTCGCCGCGGGCGTGGACCTCCAGCTGTCCGGCCACACGCACGGCGGCCAGATCTGGCCGTTCCACCTGCTGGTGCGGCTCCAGCAGCCGGTGCTGTCCGGGCTGAGCCGCCACGGCGAGCGCACCCGGCTCTACACCAGCCGGGGCGCCGGGTTCTGGGGCCCGCCGCTGCGCGTGTTCGCGCCCAGCGAGATCTCCCTGCTGACCCTGCGCGCGGGAGCGTGATCCGGGAGCGGACCGCGTAACATCCCGAGCCCGTGAGGATCCTGGTGGTGGGTGCGAGCGGGTTGATCGGGCAGCACGTCGTGGAACGGCTGCGGGCGCTGGGGCACGAGGCGACGACCGCGGCGCGGACCGCGCGCGGCGGCGTGGACCACGCCCTGGACGCGACCCTGGCGAGCGGCGCGGAGTTCCGGTCGCTGCTGGCCGGGCACGACGGCGTGGTGTTCGCGGCGGGCGCGGACGACCGGGAGGTGCCGCGCAGGCCCGCCTACTCCGTGTTCCACCGCGGCAACGTCGCGCCGGTCGTGCGGCTGCTCGCCGCGGCCCGCGAGGAGGGCCTGACGCGGGCGGTGGTCCTCGGGTCGTACTACACGCACTTCCACCGCGAGCACCCGGACTGGCGGCTGGCCGAGCGCCACCCCTACATCCGCAGCCGGGTCGAGCAGGCGCGCCTCGGCCGCACCGCGGCGGGCCCGGACCTGCCGGTGGCGGTGCTGGAGCTGCCGTTCGTGTTCGGCCGCGCGCGGGACCGCCTGCCGAACTGGGCGGAGCCGCTGGACCGGTGGGTGCGCTCGGGGTCGCCGTTGGTGGCGCCGCCGGGCGGCTCCGCCGCCACGACGGCCCGCCGCGTGGCCGAGGTCGCGGTGGACGCGCTGGAGCGGGCGTCCGGTGAGGACATCCCGGTGGCCGACGAGAACCTGACCTGGTCGCGGATGATCGGCCGCGTCGCGGAGGCGGCCGGTCGCCCGCGCCCGGTGCGCGGGCTGCCGGGCGCGGTGGTGCGGGCGGCGCTGTGGTCCACGTGGGCGGTGCACGCGGTGCGGGGCAGGCAGTCCGGGTTGGACCCGCGGCACCTGGGCGGGTTGCTGCTGCGCGAGCTGTTCGTGCCGGTCGCCCGGTCCGGGTCGGTCGACGCGGCGATCGAGGAGACGTTCCCGCGCGGTTAGCGGCAGCCCAGCGTGACGCGGCGGCACCCGGAGGTGTGGCGCGGCGACCCGACCGGATGGACGTCCCCGCGTCGGGTCCCGCCGCCCGAAAAGCCGGATTAGGTTCGGTTCCGCCCGGACGACCGCCCTTTTCGGAGGAACGCACATGAAGGCCGTGCGCACGACACCGTTCCGCGCCGCCCGTTCCCGCGCCGCCCTGCCCGTCCTCGCCGCGGTGCTCGCGCTGGCCACCCCGGGTCCCGCGGCCAACGCGGCGGCCCACCCCGTTCCGGCGACCGCTGCGACTACTGCGACCGCTGAGGCGCCCGCGTCAGCGGAGTGCGAGGTGCTCGCGCCGCACGACTACGAGTGCGTGTTCCTGAGCGTGGTCAAGGCGCGCGTGCTGGTGGACCCGGACACGCCGAGCCTGACCACGCGGGCCTACCTGGGGCACGCCGCGTTCGGGTGGAGGATGGTCGCCGAGCGCACCTGGTCGTCGGCCCAGGCCCGGGACGACCTGTGCGGCACCGCGTTCGGCCACACGGCCTGCGTCCACACGGACTTCAGCTGGGAGGAGCGCTTCGTCTCCCTGCGCGCCACCTACGACGGCCGGGAGGTGGGCAGCTGGCGCTACGACTGGTAGCGCCAGCCCCCCATCAGTAGCCGCGTCGACCGGCCGAGGGCGGCTCGTAGTCGTAGTCCCCGTCGTCCTCGTCCGGCACGTCGAACGGCAACGGCCGGTTCGTCCACGAGTCGACCAGGACCAACAGCGCCGCGAAGACGAGGACGACCACACCGACCCAGGCCAAGCCACCCCAAGCCAGGACGCCCGCGATCAACAGCAACGGCAGGACGGTGAACAGGATGAAGGGGTCCACCCGTCCCCATTGCCGCCGTCGTCCCGAACTCGCCATCTACGCCCTCCCAGTCAAGCGCCTCCCGGGGTGAACTTACGCGACCCGGTCCACCGAGGCGTCAACCGGGCGTCACCGACCCCGCTGCTCCCGCCCGGGGTACTGGCCGCGGGTGCGCTCCAGGACGGTGGCGAGCACGGCCAGCAGGATCATCCCGAGGCCCAGGCCCAGGTGCAGGAGGTTGTCCGCGGCGTTGAACGGCACGAAGTTCGCCCCACCGGCGGCGTCGACCGCCGAGCCGTAGACCCACAGCAGCAGGTAGATGAATCCGCCGACGACGAGGAACGCCCGCGACGCGCCCGCCGCGCGGGCCGCCAGGACGCCCGCCACGCCGAACAGCAGGTGCACGAGGTTGTGCAGCACCGAGACCTGGAACACGCCGAACAGCTCGGCCCGCGACCCCGTGCCGGCGAAGCCGAGGTGGTCGAAGTGGGACGTGATGCCCGGGATGAAACCCAGCAGGCCGACCAGCAGGAACACCGCTCCGACCAGGAGCGCGAGCGCCTGGACGGGGCGACGGCGGGTACCCGCGCGTTCGGTTGCGCTCGTCATGGTGGTTCCTCCGGGTTCGGCTCGCTGGGCCTGGCGTACCCGGAGGTGGCGGGGCGAAACCAAGATCACCTCTCGTCGGGGTCGGTGACCTGCGGGATTCGGCTTCCGGCGGCGGCAATCCCGGCCCGATTCGGTGAGTGACCAACCACTCCTGTTGACAAAGCAGCGCTTCGCCCGTTTACTTCCCCCGAGAGTGAGTGACTGACCACTCACAGATGGAGGAGGGGTCATGGGCGACGTGCCGACCGGGCAGGTGCTGGAGGTCGTGCTGCCGGGCGTGGTCGAGCCCGACGGGCTGGTGCTGCGCCGCCGCGCGCGGCCCGCGCCAGGTCCGGGTCAGGCCCTCGTGCGGGTCGAGGCGACGGGCGTGTCGTTCGCCGAGCAGCAGATGCGCCGGGCCAAGTACTACGACCAGCCGCCGTTCTCGTTCGTGCCCGGCTACGACCTGGTCGGCACGGTCGCCGAGGTGGGACCCGGCGTTGACGCGGGCCTGGTGGGCGGCCGGTTCGCGGCGCTGACCAAGACCGGCGGGTGGGCCGACCACGCCGTGGTGGAGGCCGCCGACCTGGTGCCGGTGCCCGCCGGCGTCGACCCGGCCGAGGCCGAGACGTTCGTGGTCAACGGCATCACCGCCTGGCAGATGCTGCACGGCGTCGCCCGGGTCGCCGAGGGGCAGACCGTGCTGGTGCACGGCGCGAACGGCGGGGTCGGCTCGACCCTGGTCCAGTTGGCCCGCCTGGCCGGGGCGCGGGTGATCGGCACCGCGTCGCCGCGCCACCACGAGGCCGTGCGCGAACTGGGCGCGCCCCCGCTGGACTACCGCGACCCCGACCTGACCGCGAAGGTGCGCGAGCTGGCCCCGGACGGCGTGGACGCGGTGTTCGACCACGTGGGCGGGCCCGGCATCGTGGACTCCTGGCGGCTGCTGGGACCGCGCGGCGCGCTGGTGGCCTACGGCACGGCGTCCACCCGCGACGAGGAGGGCTCCTCGCGGCTGCCGGTGCTCAAGCTGTTCGCCCGCCTGCTGCTGTGGGACGCGCTGCCGGGCGGCCGCACCGCGAAGTTCTTCAACATCTGGGCGGGCAAGCGCGACGCGGCCCGGTTCCGCGCCCGCCTCGGCCACGACCTGGGGGCCGTGTTCGCGCTGCTGGCAGAGGGGAAGCTGCGCCCGCAGGTGGCCGCGCGCGTGCCGCTGGAGCGGGTGGCCGAGGCGGTGGCGCTGGCCGAGTCCGGCACGGTGACGGGCAAAGTCGTGCTGGTGCCGTGAGTCGACCGGCCGCCGAGAGGTCGGGGCCGGCCCTGCGGATCGTCGCGGACGCCGAACCGGTCCGCGCCGGGTGCTGCCGGGGAAGCCGACGGCGACCCCGTGCGCCGCGTCGAGGAGCTGCTCGCCGCGATGGGGCGTCGACCTCATCCCCCGCCTGCCCGGTGCGCCGTTCCGCCCGCGCCTGCCGGGAAAATGGCTGGATCACCGACCGGCCGCTGTCCACAATGCCCGCACGGCGCCGGCCGGGTGCCGGAGCCGATCCGAGTTCGCGGAGGATGTGTTCAGGTGAGCGTTCACCACCACGAGGTGCCGTCGCTGTCGGGGCGGGTCGCCGCCACGGTGTCGGGGGCGATCGGTCGAGTCCGCGCCGACCTGGCGGGGGCGGACCCGGTGGTGCGACGATCCGAGCACGCCGACTTCCAGTGCAACGCCGCTCTCGCCCTGGCCAAGCGCATCGGGGTCGGGCCCCTCGACCTGGCCGCCGACATCGTGGGGGCGCTCGACGCCGCCGAGGGGGCGCTGGTGGCCTCCGCGGAGCCGTCGGGGCCCGGTTTCCTCAACGTCACCGTGACCGACGGCGCGATCTGGGCGCAGGTCGCCACCCGTCTGAGGGACCCACGTCTCGGTGTGGGGACACCCGAACTGGGACGGCGGACCGTCGTCGACTACTCGGCGCCCAACATCGCCAAGGAGATGCACGTCGGGCACCTCCGCACGACGATCATCGGTGACAGCATCGCCCGCGTCGCGGGTTTCCTCGGCGCGGACGTGGTGCGCCAGAACCACCTGGGCGATTGGGGCACCCAGTTCGGGATGCTGATCCAGTACCTCGACGAGCACCCCGGCGCCGCGTGGCACCAGGACCAGCTCGGCGAGGGCGCCTCGGCGGTGTCCGCGCTGGACGGCCTGTACCGGTCGGCGCGCGCCGAGTTCGACGCCGACCCGGACTTCGCCGACCGCGCCCGTTCCCGCGTGGTCGCCCTCCAGGCGGGCGACCCGGGCACCGTCGAGGTCTGGGAGGGCATCGTCGCCGAGTCGGAGAAGTCGTTCCGGGCGATCTACGACCGGTTGAACGTGCTGCTCACCGCCGAGGACTCGGTCGGCGAGTCGTTCTACAACCCGATGCTGGCCGACACCGCGGCCGAGCTGGTCGACGCGGGCCTGGCCGTCGAGAGCGAGGGCGCCCTGGTCTTCCAGTCGGACGAGGTGTCCGGCCCCGAGGGCAAGCCCGCCGCGCTCATGGTCCGCAAGCGCGACGGCGGGTACGGCTACGACACCACCGACCTGGCCACCATCCGCCACCGCACCCGCGACCTCGACGCCGACCGGTTGGTCTACGTCACCGACTCGCGCCAGTCGCTGCACTTCCAGCTGGTCTTCGAGGCGGCCCGCCGCGCCGGGTGGCTCACCGGCGGCACCAGCGCCGAGCACGTCGCCCACGGCGCCATCCTCGGCCCCGACGGGACGCCGTTCAAGACGCGGGCGGGCGGCACCGTCCGGCTCGTGGACCTGCTCGACGACGCCGTGGCCCGCGCGCGAGCCGTCGTCCTGGAGAAGAACCCGGACCTGGACCCCGCCGAGCTCGACCGGATCGCCGAGTCGGCGGGGATCGCCGCGGTCAAGTACGCCGACCTGTCCACCTCGCGGGTGAAGGACTACTCCTTCGACGTGGACCGCATGGTCGCCTTCACCGGCAACACCGGGGTCTACCTCCAGTACGCCCACGCGCGCATCAGCTCGATCCTGCGCAACGCCGGCGGCCCGACCCCCGCCGTCGACGGCGCCGTCGCGCTCCACGCGGCCGAACGGGGTCTCGCACTGGCGCTCGACGCCTACGGCGCCGTCCTGACCGAGGTGTGCGCCACCCTCGAACCGCACCGGCTCTGCGGCTACCTCTACGACCTGGCCCGCGCCTTCACCGCGTTCTACGACGCCTGCCCGGTCCTGAAAGCCGACGAACCCGTGCGCGGCAACCGACTGGCCCTGTGCCTGCTCACGGCCCGCACGCTCGGTCACGGCCTCGACCTGTTGGGGATCACCGCGCCGGAACGCCTGTAGCCGGCCGCCCCGGACCGCCGCTCCCCCGGCGCCGGCCCGACCGCCCTGCGGCCGTCCGATCCCGCGAAACCGGTCGGGCGGAGCAGGGACCGGCCTCCGAATAGCGCTTTTTAGTCATTGTTTAGGCAAAGGTGAACACCTCGGTGGATGCTCGTCGCCAACGGATTCCATCCGTTTCCGGTTGCACCACGAGGGGGAATAGTGCTCAAGATCGTCAAAGTGCTGCTCGGCCTGACCGCGCTTTTCGGAGTTTCCCTGCTGTCCGTGCCGGCCGCCGTCGCCGAACCGGCCTCCCCGTCCGCGGTGGCGGTGGCCGGTGACGTCGCCTCCGATGTCGCCGTCGCGGACTCGGGCACCCTCGGCACGCTGCCGAGCTGCGCGGACTACGACCACTCGGGGCAGCGCGCGTGGGTCACCAACAACTGCTCGTACGTCGTCCACGCCAAGATCATCTGGGCGTTCGCCTCGGACACCGCCTGCACCAGGCTCTCGGCGAACGGTGGCTGGCTGACGTCCGAGCGGAGCGGCCTGGCGCGGTTCGACGGCGCGGTCAGCTGCTGACCGCGCCCGCGGTGGGCGGGCAGGGCACCGCCCCCGGTCGGTGACCCCCGTCGCGGCCCCGGTTCGGGTCGAACCGGGGCCGCGGCCGAGCGGGACCACCGGACGCGAATCCCTGGAATTCCCGTTCACGTCGCACTCGACAATGGACCCCGTCCGCGGCGAAGAATTCCCGCGATCCCCGAAATAGGCGCCCCGGGGATTTCCCCGGACCGCTTAGCCGCTCCCGACCCGTCTTCGACGGCGGCCCGAGGACGTCACCATTTCACGGGTCGCGGGTCAGGACCAGGGTGGCGTTGTTGCCGCCGAACCCGAAGCTGGTCACCGCGGCCGTCGTCGGCACGTCCGCCGGGAGCGGCGTGGGCACGCCGCTCAGGCGCAGGCGCGCACTGGGCTCCGGGTCGGTCAGGTTCGGGGTGCCCGACGCCGTCCCGGTGCGCAGGGCCACCGCGGTCGCGGCCACCGCCACCAGGCAGGACACGTGCAGCAGGTGCCCGGTCGCGCCCTTGTGGGAGTCCACGGGCAGGTCGGCGAGGCCGAGGGCGGTGGCCACGGCGTCCAGCGCGGCCAGTTCCTCGCGGTCGCCCTGCGGCGTGCCGGTCGCGTGCGCGTGCACGTAGTCGAGCCGCTCCGCGCCCGCGTCGGCGAGCGCGGCCCGCACGCAGTCCTCGATCACGGCCGCGTCCGACGCCGCGGCGTTGCCCGAGCCCACCCGGCAGGACGCGCCCGCCACGGCCAGGTCCGCCGCCGCGCCCCGGGCGCGGGCGTGGTCCTCGCGTTCGAGCACCACCGCCCCGCCCCCTTCGCCCAGCGAGATGCCCGTTCGGCTCCGGTCCAGCGGCCGGGCCTTGGTGGCGCTGACCGCGCGCACGGCCGACATGCTGACGTACTCGTAGCGGTTGAGGGCGGTGCCGCCGGCGACGACCGCCGTGTCCACCAGGCCGGCGAGGATCGCCCGGCGGGCGAACGCGAGGCCGAACGCACCCGACGCGCACGCGTGCGTCAGGTAGACCGTCCTCGCGTCGAGGTCCGGTGGGACGGGCGGGCCGAGGAAGTCGGCCAGGTCGTCGTCACCCCGGCCGCTCGCCGGCGCTTGGCCCACCATCACGAACAGCGCGTCCGGCGGCACCCCCGGCAGGCCGGCGGCGGACAGGGCCTCGGCGAGCGCGGCGCCCAGGTACGCCTGCTTCGGCGGGACACCGGGGACGGTCCAGGGCACCTCGCCGACCGGTTCGCCCCGCCGGCAGTCGGCCCGGAACCGGTCGGGTTCGCCCAGCGCCGTGCGGCCCTCGCACAGCCCCGCCCACAACGCCCCGACACCGCGCCCGAACGGCGTGACCACGCCGACGCCGGTGACCACCGTCCGGGTCACGGCCGCGCACCGGACATCTCCGGCAGCCCGCTGTCGAGCAACGCCGGGTCCCAGTCGTCCGCCGCGGTCACCACCGCCGCGGTCACCACGCACCCCGGGTCGGTGAGCGAGTCGAGGTCGAGCGGCGACACCTGGCACATCACCACGGGACCGCGGGCGGCCATGGCACGGGCGAGCCGCAGGCCGTGCGCCGAGTCCACCCTGGCCACCAGGAAGCACGGCCCGAGCCACCCGCGCGCGCGGCCGAACCGGCGGACCAGCTCCGCGGTCTCCAGACCGGTCGAGTCGGACGGGCGCACCTGCCTGCCGACCTCGTCGCACCGGCGGGCGAAACGCGCGGCCGCCCACCGGCTGTAGGCGTCCGCCAGGACCAGCAGCGGCACCTCGCGCGCCACGTCCGGCGGCAGCGCGTCGAACACCGCGTCGAGGGTGCCGGTGACCGCCGCCGCGGTCGACGGGTACCGAACGGCGGCGACGTCGGCGGTCACCCGCCCGGTCGTGCCGACTGCGAACGCGGACGGACCTTCAGCACTGTGCGACATGGGCGGGGAAGTCTCCGATCAGGTTGTCGAGGGCGGGGTGCCGATCGGCGAGCCGGACGTCCACGTGGACCACCGCGACCCCGCCCCGCGCGGTCACCCGGTACCCGCGCCGGACCGCGTCGACGAGCCCGGTCCGGTCGGTCACCGGGAAGTGCGAGCCCGCACCACCCGCGTCCGGCGCGTCGGAGGCGAACCCGTGGCGCGCCGGGTCGAGGCGGTGGCGGTCCAGCTGGGCGTGCAGCCACCCGTAGCCGCCGTTGCGCAGCACCACGTACAGCACGCCGATGCCCTCGCGGTCCAGGGTGGCGAGGTCGCTGCGGAAGAGGTTGAACGCGCCGTCACCCACGAACGCGACCACCGGCCGGTCCGGCGCGGCCAGGCGCGCCCCCGCCGCGGCCGCGGCGCCGAACCCGAGCGTGGTCTGCTCGGACGGTGCGATGCAGCCCCCCGCGGAACGGCACGTGTAGTGCGGGTAGAAGTACGACCACATGTCCTGGAGGCCGTTCTCCTGCACCAGCACCCGGTCCGGCGGCAGGACCTCGTCGATCGCGGCCAGCACGTCGACCACCCGGGGCCGGTCGCCTTCGGGGGGCGCGCCCCGCACCTGCTCGGCGTGCCCCCGCGCCGCCGCGCGGCACCGCTCGACCGCGGTCCGCCACGACCGGTCGGGCGGCCGGTCGACCTCCGCCACCCACGCCGCGAGCACGTCCGCGCCGTCGCCGACGACGCGGGGGCCGGGGTGGTCCGTGGACAGCGACGCGGGGTCGACGTCGACCTGGAGGACCGGTCGGTCGGGCCGGTCCCACCCGGTGGTCGCCGTCTCCTCCAGCCTGCTGCCCACGGCGACGACGAGGTCCGCCTCGCGCCACAGCTCCTCGGTCCCCGGCGGGGTGTACAGGCCGGACAGGCCGCAGAACAGCGGGTGGTCCTCGGCGACGGCGCCGCGACCGGACGCCGTGGTGAACACCGCGGCCCCGATCCGCTCGGCGAACCGCTCCACCACGCCGTCCGGGTTGCGGTGCCGCATACCGCCGCCGACCAGGACGACGGGTCGCCGGGACGACCGCAGGGCGGTCAGCGCGGCGCCCCGGACGGGTGAGGTGGCGCGGGCGCGTGCCACGGCGGTGGCCGGCAGCCAGGGCCGGGCGCGCGGCACGGGCGCCCCGATCAGGTGGTCGGGCAGCTCCAGGTACACCGGTCCCCGCGGGTCCGAGGCCGCCACCAGGAACGCCCGCTCCAGGGCGGGCGCCACGCGGTCCGGGTGGTCCACGCGGTGCGCCCACTTGACCGCCGGGGACACCAGCGCGAGTTGGTCCAGCTCCTGGAACGCGCCGCTGCCCCGGCGGTCCACCGCCGTGCCGCCCGCCACCAGCACCACCGGCGCGCCCGACGCCCGGGCCTCGACCAGGCCGGTGACCGCGTTGGCGACCGCCGGCCCCTTGCCGATCACGCACACGCCCGGCCCGCCGGACCCCAGGGCGTACCCGGTGGCCATGAAGACCGCGTTGCGCTGGTCGCGGCACAGCACCAGCCGCAGGCCGCGGGAGTCGACGGCGGCCAGCGCCGCCAGGTCGTCGCCGGGCAGCCCGAACAGCACCGGCGGTCCCGCCTGCGCCAGGTAGTCCGCCAAGGCGTGCCACGCGTCGGCGTGCGACGCTCCCGGATCCCCCGGCACGTCAGGTCCCCTCCGGCGCCGTGCCCAGGTGGTCGGCGATCGCCTTGGAGATCAACAGCGGCTCGGCGACGCGCCGGCCGCGGACGGCGGCGTAGTTGGCCACCACGCCCCGCCCGCCGAACGGCTGGTTGCCGTCCTCCACGTCGAGCAGCGTGCGGTTCACGCACACCTGGTGGCGACGGGCCAGCAGGTCGACGGTCCCCGGGTCGTCCCCGTAGACCATCGCGGCCATCGCCCGGTCGTTGACGTACGGCTCCCGCAGGAACGACCACAGCTGCTCGCGGTCGCGGTAGACCGCGATGTTGAAGATCGGCGAGAACACCTCCTCCACCGGCACCCGCTCGTCGCAGGACCGCACGAGCACGGTGGGTTGCAGGTGCCGCTCGCGCAGGTCGATCCGACCGCCGTGCACGATGTGCGCCCGGTGGCGGTGCAGGTAGTCGACGGCGGCCTCCACCGCGGAGTCGTAGTAGAGCGGACCGTAGTCCGCGTCCTGGTCCGCGTAGTCGCCGTAGCGCAGTTCCCCGAGCCCCTTCACCAGCAGTTCCACGAACCGCTCCGCGTCGGCCCCCGGCACCAGGAACACGTCCGGTCCGAAGCAGTCCTGCCCGGTGTTGAGCAGCCGCACGCGCATCGCGTCGAGCGCGGCGGCGCCCAGGTCCGCGCCGTCCACCACCACGAACGGGTTGACGCCCTGCCCGAAGAACAGCAGCAGCTGCTCGGGCCGCAGCTCCGGGCGGATCCGCTCCACGTTGCCGTACGCGCCGGTGAACACCACCACGTCCGCGTCGTGCGCGGCGGACTCCAGGAACCGGCGCTGGCTCAGGTCGCTGCACTCGATCGGCAGCCCGTGCACGGGCGCCAGCAGGTCGTGCAGCCGGCGGGCCGCGTCGGCGACCTTGGAGGACGGCCGGAAGACCAGCCGCCCGGTGTACAGGGCCGGCACGAGCAGGTACAGCACGTACGAGTAGCAGAGCAGGTTGGACGGCATGAACGCGGCCAGCCGCTCCACCGGGCGCGGCCGGTGGGTGCGCACCTCCTCCACCGCGCCCGCCAGGGTGCGCAGCGCGCCCGCCAGCTCCGCCTGCGCCGCCTTGTGCGGGGTGACCTCGCCGAGCACCTCCAGCACCTTGCCCCGGTCGGTGCGCAGGAAATCCGCCACGGCCCGCAACCGGGACGCCCGTTCCGGGAACGGCACGGACCGCGTCCCGACCTGGCGCGCACGCGGCACGGCCTCGCGGGCCAGCGCGGCGAGCCGGTCGACGTCGGGCTTGCCGGTGGTGGTCGACGGGAACTCGTCGACCACGACCACGCGGTTGGGGTGCTCGTACACCGGCAGCAGGGCCTCGATGCGGGCGCGCCAGTGCCGGCCGTCGCGCCGTTCGGGGTCGGCGACGACGAACACCAGCCTGCTGCCGGTGCGGTCGTCCTCCAGCGGCACCACCTGGACCGGCGCGCCGCACGCCGAGGCCTTGTGCGCCAAGGCCTCCGGGTACAGCGTGTGGCCCATGCGGTGGACCGCGGCACGCCTGCCCAGGACGTGCACCGCGCCCGCCGCGTCGAGGAAGCCGACGTCGCCGGTGCGGTACGGGCCGGCCGGGCGCGGGTGGAAGCGCCCCTCGTCGTCGAGGTGGCCGCCGGTCGTGTCGGGCGAGGTGACGACCAGCTCACCCGTCACGCCGCTCGGGAGCGGCGCGCCGCCCTCGTCGAGCACGGCGACCCGCACCCCGGGCAGCGGCCGGCCGCAGCCGACCGGGTCCCGCGGGGTGGCCAGGGCGACGTTGCCGGTCTCGGTGCTGCCGTAGCCGTCCAGCAGCGGCGCGCCGACCTCCCGGCGGAACCGCTCGGCCAGGGCCGGGTCCAGCGGGCAGCCGCCGACGCACCACAGCCGCACCGGGAGCCCGTCGAGCAGGCCCGGGTCGCGGCGCAGCAGGTTCAGCACCGTGTGGTAGCTCATCGGCGTGGCGTCGACCACCGTCGCGCGGTGCTCCCGGGCGAGGTCGAGCGCCTGGTCCAGCCTGGTGCGCGGCGCGACGACCAGCGAGCAGCCCGCCCGCCACCACAGCAGCACCAGCGACAGGCCGTACTGGTGCGAGAACGGCAGCAGCGGCAGCAGCACGTCGTCCGCCCGGTACGCCATGCGCTCCAGGGTGCGACGGGTGTTGTCCAGCACCGAGGCCCCCGAGCGCACCACGCCCTTGGGGCGGCCCGTCGAGCCCGACGTCCACGCGATCAACGCGTCCGACCGGTCGTGCCAGGCCGCCGCGGACAGCTCGCCGCCCCTGGGCCGGCGGGCCGCGGCCGCGACCAGCGCGTCCACGTCCCCGTCGGTGAGCACGTGGTCGGCGCCGGTCAGCTCGGCGAGCCGGTCGACCTCCCCCGCCGGCTGCCGGTGGTCGACCGGCACGATCGAGACGCCCAGGCCGGTCAGCGCCAGCAGCACGGTGGCGTACCGCGTGGAGTTCGCACCGCACAGCAGCACCCGGTGCTCGGGCCGCACGCCGCGGTCGCGCAGCTCCGCCACGACCCGCGCGGCGAGGTCGACCGCCTCCGCCGCGCGCAGGACGCCCACCGCGCCCTCAGCCGCGGCGCACATCGAGCGTGGCGCAGTGGAACGAGCCGCCGAAGGTCTGGAAGTGCTTGAACGGCAGGGGGATCGGCTCGAAGCCCCACTTGCGCAGGTGCGCGGCGAACTCCGCCTCCTCCGCCTCCACCAGCACGTGCTCCTCGTCCAGCATCAGCACGTTGCAGTGGATCCACCGGCTCGTGTAGTACAGCGGGTGGGTCAAGGACAGCTGGGACGGCGGCGGCACCAGCACCTCCCACCCGGCGAACACGTCCGGCAGGCGCGACACCCACGCCTCGTTCACCAGCACGCGGCCCTCGCCCATCGGCAGCAGGGTGGTGTCGATGTGCATCGGCCCGTCGTCGTCGAAGACGTAGGCCAGCACGGTGCACTCCGGGCCGAGGTGCCGTTGCAGCCAGCGCACCCCGGCGCGGTTGGTCACGTGGCTGAGCTGGCCGACCACCACCCCGTCCCCGATGCGCACGAAGTCCGCGGCGTCGAACAGCGGCTCGTCCTCTCCGATCACCGGGTCGAACGCGGCGAACTCGCCGATGCGGTCGTCGCGCCACAGGTCGTCGCGCAGTTGCGGCTTGGGCGCGGCCTCCCAGCGGGCCCCGCGCTCGAAGTAGTCCCGCAGCACGGACCGGAACGCGAAGGTCTCGAAGTAGCGGGAGCGCCACGCCATCGGTGTCTCCAGCACCACGTCGTCGATGGCGAACAGGCTGTCGCGCGGCATCGCGGAGTGGAAACCGCCCCCGGCGGCGAAGTGGGGCGTGACCACCGGCCGGTGGTGGTCGACCGGGTCCGGCCGGCGCACCACCACGCCTTGGCGCTCCAGGAAGTCCGCCAGCCCGTCCACTTCACGGCGGGCCAGCGAGACCAGCTCGGGCGGGAACCGGCGGCCCGCCCAGGCGGTCAGCGGTTCCCGGCCGTGGCGCGGCACGACGGCCCGCACGGACGGGTCCCACTCCGGCACGCGCATGTCGTCCACGATCCCGACGATCACCTCGCGCAACGGCTCCCACTCGGTCCGCACCCGCACCGGCGACGTGATCGGGCGGGGCTGCTCGACCACCGGCTCTTGAAGCTGCCACGTGCTCATGTTCGTCTCCCTCGTCGTTGTGCCCGCGCGCCGTGCTCTAGGTAAGGGGGTCCGCCAGCGCCGGTGCGGTCCGCAGGCCGCGCCGCACGGCGCGCAGCCGCTCGATCGACGCGTCCAGCGCGCCCGCCAGCAGGCGCACGGCCGACTCCGGGTCGGCGCGGCTGCCGCAGGTGAAGACGTCCACGAACGCCGCGCCGAACTCGGGGTAGGTGTGCAGGGACGCGTGCGACTCCGCCAGCAGCGCCAGCACGGTGACGCCCTGCGGCTCGAACCGGTGCGAGTCGAGCCCGCACACCGTCGCCCCGGCCAGGGAGAGCGCTTCGGCGAGGGTGCGCCGCAGGAACGCCTCGTCGTCCAGGCGCCCGGCGACCACGCCGGTCAGCTCGGCGAACACGTGCCGCCCGGCGAAGTGGTGCACGCCCGTGCCGTCGCGCACCGCGCCGTCACCCAGTGCGCCGTCACCCGACGCGCCGTCACCCACCGTGCCCACACCCGTCCACCGGCTCTCCGTCCGCCCCGATGTGGTGCGTCGGCAGCGGCGCGAAGCCGTTGAAGCCGACCGTGGCGCAGCTCGCGGTGTAGGCCCCCGCGGCGAGCACGTCGACGTGGTCGCCCGGCGCCAGGTCCACGGGCAGGTGGTAGGTGGTGCGCTCGTAGAGGACGTCGTCGCCGTCGCACGTGGGCCCGGCGAGCACCACGGGACCGGTCGGTCCGCCGTCGTGCGCGGTGAGCAGGTCGTAGGCGATGAACTCGTCCTCCGTCTCGGTCAACCCGTTGTGCCTGCCCACGTCGAGGTAGACCCAGCGGTGCGCGTGGTGGTAGGCCTTGCGGGAGACCAGGACGACCTCGCTGCGCAGGATCCCGGCGTCGGCGACCACCGACCGCCCCGGCTCGATGGCCAACGCCGGCCGCGCCGCGCCGAAGTGCCGGTCCAGGCTCGCCTCGATCGCCGCCGCGTACTCGGCCAGCGGTGGCGCGCCGTCCCGGTAGCCGGCCGGGAAGCCGCCGCCGAGGTCGAGCGCGGTGAGCGGGATGCCCGAGGCCGCCAGTTCCGCGGCCAGTCGGGCGGCGGTGGCGATCCCGTGCTCCCACGCGCCGGGGTCGAGCTGCTGGGTGCCCACGTGGAAGCTCAGACCTCGCGGCCGCAGCCCCAGCCGGGCCGCCCGGCGCAGCAGCGGTCCCGCCAGTTCCGGGTCGCAGCCGAACTTGCGGCCGAACGGCGTGCTGGACGCGGGCGGCTCGGCGAAGATCCGGCACAGCACGTCCGCGCCCGGTGCGGCGGCGGCGACGTTGACCAGGTCCGGCTCGCTGTCGACGGTGAACAGCCGGACGCCGAGCGCGTGCGCGCGGGCGACGTCGGACCGCTTCTTCACCGTGTTGCCGTAGGACAGCCGGTCCGGGTGCGCGCCCGCGCGCAGGCACAGCTCCACCTCCACCGGGCTCGCCACGTCGAACGACGCGCCGAGGCCCGCCAGCAGCCGCAGCACCTCGTGCGCCGGGTTGGCCTTGACCGCGTAGTAGAGGTCCGCGGCGGGGAACAGCTCCCGCAGCCTCCGGTACCCGGCCCCCACCGCCGGCAGGTCCACCACGAGGCACGGCGTCGGCGGCCGGTGGCGGTCCAGGAAGCCGCGCAGCCTGCGGTGGACCGCTTCGATCGGTTCGGCGGTGGTGCGGTCCACCGTCGCCAGGTCGTCGATCACGCCCGTCCTCCCCGCTCCGGGAGCCGCGTCGGGAGCGGCGGCTCGCCGTCGTAACGCACCCACGTGGTGCAGTCGTCGCGCTCCGGGTCGTAGACGCCGATCCGCTGGAACACGCGCAGCGCGCCGCTCGGGTTGGCGGAGTCGACGGAGAACGCCATGCCGACGTACCCGCGCCGCCGCGCCTCGCGGTCGTTCTCCGCCAGCAGGACGCGGTCCAGGAAACGGCCCCGGAACCCCTTCCGGATCCCGATGTACTCGACCTTCAGGTCGCGCTGCCCCGAACCGTGCGGGCTGCCGTCGTACGCGTAGGACAGCAGGTGCGCCACCACGCGCCCCTGCCCGTCGAGGACCGCGTAGGACAGCTCGGGCAGGAAGTCCGACTTGCCGGTGAAGTCGCGCCGCCACCGGTCGCGGTCGACGTGGCCGTCCTCGTGCTGGCCGGTGAACGCGTCGTTGTGCGCCTCGCGCACGTCCTCGTCCAGCTCCCGGTCGTAGGTCCGCAGGACGAGGCCCTCCGGCAGCGGCGGCGGCGACAGCGGCGGGACGCGGTCCAGCCTGGAGTACACCTCGTGGTAGGTCAGGGCCGGCCGCAGGCCGCGGGCGGCCAGCAGCTTCTTCTGCGCCGCGTTGTGGTCGGCGCACCACACCTCGACCCGGGGACCCAGCTCCTCCGCCCGGGCCAGCGACCAGTCGAGCAGGCGCGAGCCCAGGCCGGCGCCCCGGTGGTCGGGGTGCACGCCGCCCGCCACCTCGTGCCGGTCGCCCCCCGGCGCGGCGCGCGGGCGCCGCACGACCGCGTAGCCCACCATGTCCCCGCCCCGGAAGACGCCCACCGCGTCGTCCGGGCTCGGGTCGGGACCGGGCAGTTCCTCGGCGAAGTCCGCGGGGTCGGCGCGCTCCACCGGTCGGTCGCGCAGGGGGAACGCGCGCATCAGGTCGGCCCAGGCCTGCGCGTCCGCGGCGCGCAACGGCCGCCACGTCCGGTCAGACACCGTGCCCGCTCCGCTGCTCGTCGACCGGGGCGTCCGGCCGCGCCACCACGCGCGGGCTGCTGTCCACGGCGGCGGTGAGGTGGCGGTAGAGGGGGTCGTCCAGCAGCTCCTCGTGCCGCCCTCTCGCGTGCACCGCGCCCTGGTGCAGCATCACGACCTGGTCGGCGTGCTGGGCGAGCAGCATCCGGTGCGTGACCGCGATGACGATGCGCTCGCGGGAGTCCTGCATCAGCGACCGCACCAGCACCTGCTCGTGGTACGGGTCCAGCTGCGAGGTCGCCTCGTCCAGCAGCAGCACCTCGCTGTCGCGGGCCAGTGCCCGGGCCACGGCCAGCCGCTGCCGCTGGCCACCGGAGATCTGCACGCCGCGCTCGCCCACCTCGGTGTCCAGGCCGCGCGGCAGGCTCGTCACCCACTCGCCGAGCCCGACCGAGCGCAGCACCTGCCACAGCCGCTCGTCGTCCGCCTCGTCCAGCCCGTAGGTCGCGGCCTCGCGGATCGTCGCGCCCAGCAGCGGCGCCTCCTGCTGCACGTAGGCGATGCGCCGGCGCAGCTGCGCCAGCGGCAGGTCGGCGATGTCGACGCCGTCGAGGGTGACCCGGCCGCGGCTCGCCGCCACGAACCGCTCCACCAGGCTCAGCACCGTGGTCTTGCCCGCGCCGGACGTGCCGACCAGCACGGTGATGCCCGGCCTGGCCTCGATGCTGACGTCCCGCAGCACCGGGTCCTCGCCGTAGCCGAACCACACGCCCTCCAGCCGCACCGACCGCGCGACGTCGCGCGACGGGGAACCGGCGGGCGACGGGGCGAACTCGCGCGCGCCCTCGTCGGTCTCCTGCGGCATGCGCAGCAGGGCGGAGATCCGGCGCAGCGCCGCGAGGCCCTCGGACAGGCGGCCCGCGGAACCGGTGAGGGACTCCACCGGCTCCTGGATGTAGACGACGTAGAGCAGGATCGCCACCAGGTCGCCCACGCCGACGTCGCCGGTGCTGACGCGGATCACGCCGATGCCCAGGATCACGAGGAACGTGAAGTCGACCGCGGCGTAGGCCACGGTGTCGGCCAGCGCGCCGGTCCGGGCGGCCTTCACGCCCGCGCGGAAGGCGGACTCGGCGTGCCGGTCGAAGGACTCGGCCTCCTGCCGCTCGGTGCGCGACGCCTTGACCGTGCGGAAGGCCAGCAGCACACGCTGCACCACGCCGAGCATCGCGCCCACGTGCTCCTGGGCGCGCTCGGTGTCCTCGGAGACCTTCTGGAAGACCCAGCCCTCGGCCAGGGTCGCCACGGCGAGCACGACGATGACCATCACGGCCAGGAACACGTCGATCGTCAGCATCAGCACGATGCCCGCGACCACGGTGAGCGGCACGACGATGAGGTCGACCAGCGCCTTGACCGTGGTCTGCTGCACCAGCGCGGTGTCCGAGCTGACCCGCGACAGGAGGTCGCCCGAGGAGTCGGCCTCGACCCGGGAGACCGGCGCGCCGACGATCCGGCGGACCATCGCGCGCCGGATGCCCAGCACGAACTGCTCGCTGAGCCGGCCGCGCCAGCGGTAGCCCGCGTAGTTGAAGCAGAGGCCGACCAGCGCCACGCCGCCGAGCACCGCGATGGGGGTGATCAGGTCCTCGCTGTTCTGCACGCCCTCCACCACCTCGCGGGTGGCGAGCGGTTGGACCAGCGCGGCGGCCCTGGCCGCCAGTTCGAGGACGAGCACCACGGCCAGCAGGCCGCGGTAGGGGGCGAGCCAGTTGCGCAACGTCGCGAACGCCGGTTCACGGCGCGGCGGCGCGGTGGACACCATGGTCGGGGTTCTCCGGGGTCGGTCGAGGGGGAAGGGGGTGCCGGTCGGGGTGGGGGTGTCAGTCGAGGGGGAAGGTGTACGAGTAGCGGTTGAGGTGCATGACCATGCAGGACAGGTCGGCGCCCGCCTTGTGGTACTCGCTGAGGTCGATGTGGGTGACGTCGAAGCCGTTGTCGGTGGCGACCCGCTCCAGCTCGTCGTTCTTGGCGCGCTCCAGCCGGTGCGCCTCGGTGCCGGGTTCGAGGTCGTGCAGGTTCGACCCGTTGACGACGGTCCGGTTGAGCCGCACGGAGTTGCACAGCCCGATCCGGCTCGACTCCACCGACACGTCCACGACGTCGGTGTGGGCGGCGAGCGCGTCCAGCTCGGACCGGCGGTACGCCGAGGTGCACACCAGCGTCCGCTCGGAGGTCAGCGGGAAGACGCTGCAATCCAGGTGGTACAGGTACGGGTCGGTCATCTCCAGGCGGATCACCCGCATGTCGAAGGTGCGCTCGAACCAGTCGTAGACCGCCGGGTCGGTCCGGATGCCCCAGCCGCCGACGTAGACGTCGTCGTGCAGGTGCTTGAGGTCGGCCTCGCCCTCGAACCGGTGGGGCGCGACGTGCGCGCGGTAGCCCATCGACTCGAAGAACCGGACGCCCACCTCGGTCTCGCCGCGGCGCGGCTCGGAGGTGAAGTTGGCGATCACGACGTCGTTGGCCCCGGGCAGGTGCGCCGGCACGATGCCGAGGTTCGCGGTGAACACCAGGTCCTGGAGGCCGGTCGTGCGCGGTGTCGGCAGCACGTACACCAGCGCGTCCGCGGCTAGGCAGGTCTGGAGGTTCAGGAACTGCACCATCGCCCGGTGGTGGTTCACGGGCCGCTCGTCGGCCGGGTACTCCCGCATCCAGATGTTGTTCGGCACCGCGGTGCTGTACGAGAACGGCGCGTTGAGCAGGAACGCCGGGTGCCGCAGACCGGTGGGGTTCACGGGCGCAGCGGCGAGGTCGAGCGCCGGGCGCGCGCGCTCCGACAGCGTTGTCATGCGGTTCTCCAGTCGTCAGTCGAGGCCGTGCACGCGCACCAGCGGGTCGACCGCCGCCTCGACGTGGTCGGTGACGTCGCGCAGCGGCTCGAACTCCAGGTGGGGTGACAGCGGGATCACCAAGTCCACCTGGGAGCCGTAGCGGATCTGCGAGAACCGGGCGCCCTGCGCCCGCGGCACGTTCTGGGTCAGCTCGAAGGGCAGGACGCAGTCCACCGCGTGGTCGGCGACCTGGAGCAGGTAGTACGGCTGCCGCAGCCGCGCCGACAGCACCCGGTTGACCACGCGCTGGTTGCGGTGCAGGTACTCCGCCCCGGACAGGTCGACCCGCAGCAGGTCGAGGATGTCGTTCTCGACGTCGAGCATCGGCCGGTTGTAGGTGTCCAGCGCCTCCAGGCGCCGGTAGGACAGGCGGCCGGCGTACGGGATGCGGTTGACGTGCACGTCGTAGTAGGTCATGAAGATCCCGATGACCAGGCTCCGGTGCCGGTAGCCGGGTGCGCGCAGCGCCTGCCGCACCGTGTAGGCGCCGCCCTTGATCTCCACCAGCGGCTCATCCGGTTCGACCACCCGTTGGTAGACGATCACGCCGTCGGCCGGGGAGAAGAAGCGGGCGGGGTCGACGAAGCGCGGGCGGTGCGGGTCGCGGAAGAAGTGGAATTGGCTCAACCAGGCCGTGGAGCGATCGGCCAGCGGTGACACGTCGTCCTTCACCCACTCGTCAAGCGGTTTTGCCACGCGCTCTCCCGTCGCACCCCTCCGCGCTTCCTCCGCGAAACTACGACAAGATCCGATCGCGACCAATCTTCGTCACCCGCAGGTGGTACGCGCGGGACGACACCGCGATAACCGTTCGACAGGGGCTCGGCGAATCCTTGTCAGGTCGTGCCCTCATCGAGCAAGATTTCGATTCGCCCCACCCCGGACAGCCACTTCTTCCGGTCCTGCGCGTCCAGTGGAATCCACTAACGACTGAATGCGTCGCCTGATAGCGTGAATTCCACACCCCATCTCACACAGGCACGTTTCCCGCGGGCCGGCTTCCCCCGGCCGTGCGCGGTCCGGCGAGCGGCGCCGGCGGCGCCCACGACGGCCGGCGGCAGGTCCGGACGCGGCTCAGGGGGTGCCGACGACGCCCCGCCGCAGCCGCCGGTTCGGCCCCCGGCGCGAGGAAAGGGGCATTCGTCGCGATGATCCCGTGCCGGCGGCCGGTCACGAGGTGGAACGGGACAGTGCTCGCGAATCCGGTCGCCAGGACCCCTCCGCCCCGTCATCCTGGTGCCGGGTGTCGCGCGGCCGGCTCACCCGGCTGCGGGTGTTGCGCGGCCAGGCCGTGCAGGAGGGGCAGGTAGATGTCGTCCACCAACTCCGCGATCGCGTCGTCGGACAGGGGGGCGCCGCAGGTCATGGCCTCGTTGCGGATCAGGTCCAGCGGGACGCGGGCCACCCGGTGAGGCACCTCGACGGGCGGCAGTTCCCCCCGGTCAACGGCCCTGGCGACGATGTCGCCCACCGCGCCGGTCACGGGGGACCTCCCGGTCAGGCGGTCGCGGAGGATCCCGGCCACCTCGGGGTGGCGGAACGCCTCGCCCATGACGCCCGCGATCATCTCGTTCACCATCGAGTCGGCCCGGCGGGCCACCGTGGCGAACAGCGCGACGAGGTCCTCCCTCAGGTCGCCCGTGTCGGTCGGCCCCGGCGGCGCGGGCGCCTGGCGGTTCCACGCCGCCAGGGCCAGTTCGGCCCGGCTCGGCCAGCGGCGGTAGATGACCGGTTTGCTCGTGCCCGCCCTCTTCGCCACGGCCTCGATGGTCAGGCGGGCGTAGCCGACCTCGGTCAGCTCGGCCCACGCGGCGTCCAGGATCGCGGTCTCCAGCTCGGCCCCGCGACGACGCGACCTCGGATCGGCCACCCTGCTCCTTAGATACGTTGCGTTTCTTATCGAACAGGTCTACCTTGCACACATTAGACACGATCAGTTTCTTATGGGGGAAGTCGTTGCTCACCCGCCTGCTCCGCACCCACCTGCGGCCTTACCGGAGAGAACTGTCGATCGTGCTGGTGCTCCAGCTCGTCGGCACGATCGCCTCGCTGTACCTGCCCAGCCTCAACGCCGACATCATCGACTTCGGCATCGCCACCGGCGACACGGACTACATCGTGTCCACCGGCGGCTGGATGCTCCTGGTCAGCGTCGTCCAGATCGCCTGCTCCGTCGGGGCCGTCTACTACGGCGCCCGCACGGCCATGGGCTTCGGCCGTGACGTCCGGTCCGCCGTGTTCCACCGGGTCGGCGAGTTCTCGGCGCGCGAGGTCGCCGCGTTCGGCCCGTCCTCGCTGATCACCCGCACCACCAACGACGTGCAGCAGGTGCAGCTGCTGGTGGTGATGGTGTGCACCATGCTGATCACCGCGCCGATCATGTGCGTGGCGGGCATCGTGATGGCGCTGCGCGAGGACTTCGGCCTGTCCTGGCTGCTGCTGGTGTGCGTGCCCGCGCTGGCCGTCTCGATCGGGCTGATCGTGGTGCGCATGGTGCCGCAGTTCCGCCTGATGCAGGAGAGGATCGACGCGGTCAACCGGGTGCTGCGCGAGCAGCTGTCCGGCATCCGCGTGGTGCGCGCGTTCGTCCGCGAGCCCCACGAGACCGCGCGGTTCTCCGAGGTCAACCGGGCGCTGACCGACACCGCGCTGCGGGTCGGCCGGTTGCAGTCGCTGATCTTCCCGGTCGTGATGCTGATCCTCAACGCCTCCAGCGTGGCCGTGCTGTGGTTCGGCGCGTACCGGGTCGACGCGGGCCAGATGCAGGTCGGCGCGCTGACCGCGTTCCTCAGCTACCTCATGCAGATCCTCATGTCGGTCATGATGGCCACGTTCATCTCGATGATGATCCCGCGCGCCGCGGTGAGCGCCGAGCGGATCAACGAGGTGCTCGACACCGAGTCGTCGGTGGCGCCGCCGGCCGAGCCGGTCGTGGAGCTGCCCGAGCGGGCCGAGGTGCGGTTCGCCGGCGCGGAGTTCCGCTACCCCGGCGCGGCGGACCCGGTGCTGCGCGACGTCTCGTTCACGGCCGAGGCCGGGCGGACCACCGCGGTCGTCGGCAGCACCGGCGCGGGCAAGACCACGCTGCTCAACCTCGTGCCCCGGCTCATCGACGTCACCTCCGGCGCGGTGCTGGTCGACGGCGTGGACGTGCGTGAGCTGGACGCGGACGCGCTGTGCTCGCGCATCGGCCTGGTGCCGCAGCGGCCGTACCTGTTCACCGGCACGGTCGCGAGCAACCTGCGCTACGGCAACCCCGGCGCCACCGACGAGGAGCTGTGGGCGGCGCTGGAGGTCGCGCAGGCGCGGGACTTCGTGGAGGCCATGCCCGAGGGGCTGGACGCGCCGATCGCGCAGGGCGGCACCAACGTCTCCGGCGGCCAGCGGCAGCGGTTGTCCATCGCGCGGGCGCTGGTCCGCAAACCCTCGGTCTACCTGTTCGACGACGCGTTCTCCGCCCTGGACCTGGCCACGGACGCGCGGCTGCGCGCGGCGTTGCGCCCGCACACCTCGCACGCGGTCGTGGTCGTCGTCGCCCAGCGGGTGTCGACGATCATCGACGCGGACCGGATCGTGGTGCTGGACAACGGGTCCGTGGTCGGCATCGGCACGCACCGCGAGCTGCTGGGCACGTGCCCCACCTACGTCGAGATCGTCGAGTCCCAGCTGACCCCGGAGCAGGCCGCATGAGCACCCCCACGACGAACCGCGCGCCGGCGCGGATGGGCGCCGGCTTCCCCGGCATGGGCATGCCGATGGGCAAGGCCGAGAACTTCACGCCGTCGGCCCGGCGGTTCGCGCGCCGGCTGCGGCCGGAGCGGAACACGATCGCGGCCGTCGTCGCCCTGGGCGTGATCAGCGTCGCCTTCGCGGTGGCGGGGCCCAAGGTCCTCGGTCACGCCACCGACATCATCTTCAACGGCGTCGTCGGCCGGCTGCGCGGCGTGCCGGGCGCCGGGATCGACTTCCGCGCGCTCGGCGCGGTGCTGGCGTGGGCGCTGGCGCTGTACCTGGTCTCGTCGCTGTTCGGCTGGGCGCAGGGCCTCATCCTCAACAACGTGGTGCAGCGGGTGATCCTCAAGCTGCGGGCCGACGTGGAGGCGAAGCTGCACCGGCTGCCGCTGCGCTACTTCGACGGCCAACCCCGCGGCGAGACCCTGTCCCGCGTCACCAACGACATCGACAACATCGCGACCACGTTGCAGCAGACGCTGAGCCAGCTGCTCGTCTCGCTGCTGACCGTGGTGGGCGTGCTGATCATGATGATCACCATCTCGCCGCTGCTGGCGGTGATCGCGCTGCTGCTGATCCCGCTGTCGGTGATCGTGACCAGCCGGATCCGCAAGGTCTCGCAGGCGCAGTTCGTGGCGCAGTGGAAGCACACCGGCGCGCTCAACGCGCACATCGAGGAGGCGTTCACCGGTCACCAGCTGGTGAAGGTCTTCGGCAGGCAGCGGGAGTCCGAGGAGGAGTTCCGGCGGCGCAACGACGAGCTGGTGGGTTCGGCCACGAGCGCGCAGTTCCTGTCCGGCCTGATCATGCCGGTGATGATGTTCCTGTCGAACATCAGCTACGTCGCGGTCGCGGTGGTCGGCGGCCTGCGGATCACCTCGGGCGCGATGACGCTGGGCGAGGTGCAGGCGTTCATCCAGTACTCGCGGCAGTTCACCCAGCCGCTGACCCAGGTGGCGTCGATGGCGAACCTGATGCAGTCGGGCGTGGCCTCGGCCGAGCGGGTGTTCGAGGTGCTCGACGCGGAGGAGCAGGAAGCGGACCCGGTGGACGCCCCGGCGCCGGCGGCGGGCCGCGGCCTGGTCGCGTTCGAGCACGTCGCTTTCTCCTACCGGCCGGACCAGCCGCTGATCGAGGACCTGTCGCTGGTGGCCGAACCCGGCCAGACGGTGGCGATCGTGGGACCGACCGGCGCGGGCAAGACCACGCTGGTGAACCTCGTGCTGCGCTTCTACGAGCTGAACGCGGGCCGGATCACGCTCGACGGGGTGGACATCACCGCGTTGCGGCGCTCGGACCTGCGGTCGCGCATCGGCATGGTGCTCCAGGACACGTGGCTGTTCGGCGGCACCATCCGGGACAACATCGCCTACGGCCGCCCCGGCGCGTCGGAGGAGGACATCCTGGCCGCCGCGCGCGCCACCTACGTCGACCGGTTCGTGCGCACGCTGCCCGACGGGTACGACACGGTGATCGACGAGGAGGGCACGAACGTCAGCGCGGGCGAGAAGCAGCTGATCACGATCGCGCGCGCGTTCCTGGCCGACCCGTCGCTGCTGATCCTGGACGAGGCGACGTCCTCGGTGGACACGCGCACCGAGTCGCTGGTGCAGCACGCGATGGCGGCGCTGCGGTCGTCGCGGACGAGCTTCGTCATCGCGCACCGGCTGTCCACGATCCGCGACGCGGACCTGATCCTGGTGATGGAGTCGGGCCGGATCGTGGAGCAGGGCACGCACGAGGAACTGCTGGAGGCGCACGGCGCCTACCACCGGCTGTACTCGGCCCAGTTCGCCGCGGCGAACTGACGCGGGGGGGGCGGGCACGGGGGACGGCGAGCGCCCCCGTGCCCGGTTCCACGCGGTCGGGGCGCTCCGCCCACCTCCACGCGGTCGGAGCATTCCACCCACCAAATGTGAGCGCTAACATCATGGCACGGGCCAACCGGCGCGGATCGACCTCTCGACGACGAGCAGGAGACACCGCGGGTGGAGTCCGGACGTCCCCGCGCGGCGGGCGGGCACGGTGCTCGTCGCGGCCCTGACGGCGGCGACCCTGGTGACCGCGGCCCCCGCGCCGGGGTGGGAGGAGCCGGCGTTGGCATGGGACAACGGGGTGGCCCCGACGCCGCCGCTGGGGTGGAACAGCTACGACTCGTTCAACTGGAACGTCACCGAGGCGCAGGTCAAGGCCAACGCCGACTACATGCGCGACAACCTCAGGCAGCACGGCTGGCAGTACGTCGTGATCGACTGGGCCTGGTACTACCCGGGCCGGGGCACCGGCAGCCCGAACCAGGACGCCGGCTTCCAGCCCAGGCTGCGCACCGACGCGAACGGCCTGCTCCTGCCCGACACCACCCGCTTCCCCTCCGCCACCGGCACGAACGGGTTCAAGCCCCTGGCCGACTACGTCCACGCGGCGGGGCTGAAGTTCGGCGTGCACCTGATGCGCGGCATCCCCCGGCAGGTCGTCGCGGACAACCTGCCGGTGCCGGGCACCGGCTGCCGGGCCGACCAGATCAACGACGACACCACCGCGGCGTGGTTGAACCTCAACTGGGGCCTGGACATGACCGACCCGTGCGCCCAGGCCTACCTGGACGCCCAGTTCAGGCTGCTGGCCTCGTGGGGCGTGGACTACGTCAAGGTCGACGACATCGCCGCGCCCACCTACCGGCAGGCCGAGGTCGAGGGCTACGAGTCGGCCATCCGGCGCAGCGGTCGCCCCATGGTGCTCAGCCTCTCCCCCGGCCCGACGTCCACCGCCAACGGGACGCACGTCGCGGCGAACGCCAACATGTGGCGGGTCGTGAACGACCTGTGGGACAACTGGTCGTCGCTGGACGCCCTGTTCGAGCGGCTGCACGCCTGGACTCCGCACCGCCGACCCGGCGCGTGGCCCGACCCGGACATGATCCCGATCGGGCGGCTGTCCCAGCAGGGACCCGTCGGGTCGCCGCGCTACTCCGCCCTCACCCCCGACGAGCAGCGCACCCTGATGACCCTGTGGTCGATCACCCGCTCACCGCTGATGTGGGGCGGCGACCTGACCCAGAACCGCGCTTCCGAGCTGGCGCTGATGACCAACGCCGCGGTGCTGGCCGTCGACCAGCACAGCCTGAACAACCGACAGCTCTTCAGCGGCGCGCACACCGCGTGGACCGCGGACGTGCCCGGCGGCCAGGACAAGTACCTCGCCCTGTTCAACCGCGGCAGCGGCACGGCCACCGTCTCGGCCCCGCTCGCCGAACTCGGCATCGGCTCCGCCACCGCGGTCGACCTGTGGTCGGGCGCGGACCTGGGCACCGTGAACGGCACGCTGTCGCGCTCGCTGCCCGCGCACGGCTCCGGCCTCTACCGGCTCACCCCGCGCACCACCGTGCCGGTGCCCGCCACGCAGACCTTCACCGCACGGCACAGCGGCAAGGCCGCCGACGTCCACAACGCCTCCACCGCCGACAGCGCCCAACTCGTCCAGTGGACCTGCGGCGCCAACAACGCCAACCAGCACTGGCGACGTCAGGGCGTGTAGAACCGGCCCTCTCAGCGCTCCAGCACCAACGCCTCCCACGGCCCCAGCACCGCGCGCCCCGCCTTGACCCGCGCCCGGTCGGTGTTGGCCAGCACCACGTGCTCCGCCTCCCACCCGGGCTCCAGCTCGACGTCCTGCTCGTCGGCGCCCAGGTTGGCCAGCACGAGCAACCGGGCGTCGTCCAGGGCGCGTTCGTAGCAGTACAGGTGGGGGTGGTCGGGCAGGAGCATCCGGAAGTCGCCCAGGGCCACCACGGGCCGGGTGTGGCGCAGCTCGACGAGCCGCCGGTAGTGGTGGAACACCGAGTTCGGGTCGTCGTACTGCGCCTCGGCGTTGATCCGGGTGTGGTTGGGGTTGACCGGCAACCACGGCTCACCGGTGGTGAACCCGGCGTGGGGACCCGCGTCCCACTGCACGGGCGTGCGGGCGTTGTCGCGGCCCATCGCCCGCAACCCGGCCATCACCACCTCGGGGTCCACCCCGCCCGCCACGGCCTCGCGGTAGTGGTTGAGCGACTCCACGTCGCGCAGGTCGTCGATGGACGGGAAGGGCGCGTTGGTCATGCCCAGCTCTTCGCCCTGGTAGACGTAAGGAGTGCCGCGGTGCAGGTGCAGCACGGTGGCCAGCGCGGTGGCCGACTCGCGCCAGTACCCGCCGTCGTCGCCGAAGCGGGACACCACCCGGGGCTGGTCGTGGTTGTTCCAGTACAGGCTGTTCCAACCGACCTCGGCCAACGCGGTCTGCCACCGGCCCAGCGACGCCTTGAGCGCCCTCAGGTCCAGCGGGCGCGGGTCGAACTTGCCACCCGGACCGTGGTCGAGCGAGACGTGCTCGAACTGGAACACCATGTCCACCTCGCGCCGCGCCGGGTCGGTGAACCGCCGCGCCTGGTCCCAGGTCACCCCGGGCATCTCCCCCACCGTCAGCAGGCCCTCGCGCCCGGCGAAGACCTCCCGGTGCATCTCCTGGAGGAAGTCGTGCACGCGCTCCCGCGTGCCGTAGTGCGGGTAGCCGTCGCCCAGCCCGGCGGTGCCCGTCAGGGCGCCGTCCGGCAGGGCCGGGTCCTTGGCGATCAGGTTGATCACGTCCATGCGGAACCCGTCGACGCCCCGGTCCAGCCACCAGCGCATCATCTCGTGGACCGCCTGCCGCACCTCCGGGTTCTCCCAGTTCAGGTCCGGCTGGCGGCGGTCGAACAGGTGCAGGTAGTACTCGCCGGTGGCCTCGTCCAGCGTCCAGGACGGGCCGGAGAAGAACGAGGCCCAGTTCGTCGGCTCCGCGCCCGGCCGCCCCGCCTCGAACCCCTCGCGCGCGGGCCGCCACCAGTACCAGTCGCGCTTCGGGTTGTCCTTCGACGAGCGCGACTCGACGAACCAGGCGTGCTGGTCGGAGGTGTGGTTGACCACCAGGTCCATCACCAGCTTCATGCCGCGGGCGTGCACCTCGGCCAGCAGGCGGTCGAAGTCCGCCAACGTCCCGAACGCCGGGTCGATCGCCTGGTAGTCGGAGATGTCGTAACCGTTGTCGGCCTGCGGAGAGGCGTAGACCGGCGACAGCCAGACCACGTCCACGCCCAACCGCGCCAGGTGGTCCAACCGGGAGGTGATCCCGTTCAGGTCGCCGATCCCGTCACCGTCGGAGTCGGCGAAACTCCGGGGGTAGACCTGGTACACCACCGCCGACCGCCACCAGCCGGTCCCCTGCGCCATCGACACCCCTCGCGAACTCCGACCCGACACGATCACGCCATGTTCCCACCACCGGGTGACCACCACGCACCGGACACCCGCGTCCGGACCCGGACGACTCGGACCGCCCGGACGAGGGCACTACGCAGTCGGGTGCACACCCGGCCCGTGGTCGGGGTCGTCGACGGGCGCGATGGGCGTCGGGCTCAGCGACGACTCGTCCTCGCCCTCCTCCAGCAGCGTCGCCGCCGGACCCACCACCTTCGAGTCCGGCTCCCCCACCACCTCGGCGTCCTTGTCGTCGTAGTCCACCCGCGCCAGCACGCTGCGCATCGCCTCGATCCGCGCCCGCTTCTTGTCGTTGCTCTTCACCACGGTCCACGGCGCGGCCTCCGTGTCCGTGGCGCGGAACATCGCCACCTTCGCCTCGGTGTAGGCGTCCCACAGGTCCAGCGAGCGCACGTCGTTCGGGCTCAGCTTCCACTGCCGCACCGGGTCGACCTGCCGGATCAGGAACCGCGTCCGCTGCTCCGCCCGCGACACCGAGAACCACAGCTTGACCAGCAGGATCCCGTCGTCCACCAGCATCCGCTCGAACGTCGGCGCCTGCCGCGTGAACCGCTCGTACTGCTCGTCGGTGCAGTACCCCATCACCCGCTCGACGCCCGCCCGGTTGTACCAGGACCGGTCGAACAGCACGACCTCCCCCGCCGTCGGCAGGTGCTCGACGTACCGCTGGAAGTACCACTCGCCCTGCTCGCGCTCGGTCGGCTTGCCCAGCGCCACCACCCGCGCGCCCCGCGGGTTCAGGTGCTCGGTGAACCGCTTGATGGTCCCGCCCTTGCCCGCGGCGTCGCGCCCCTCGAACACGATGACCACCCGGCCACCGGTGTCCTTGATCCAGTACTGGAGCTTCAGCAGCTCGATCTGCAACAGCCGCTTCGACAGCTCGTACTCCTCGCGCGCCATCCGCTCCGAGTACGGGTAGTTCTCCCGCCACGTGTCCACCAACGACCCGTCGGAACGCCGCAGCACGGGGTCGTCACCGTCCTCGTAGTCCACCACGAGGTCGTCGACCGACAGGTTCGGGAACCGGTCCCAGATGTCGAGCGCGTTGTTCACACAACCGACTTACCCTCAGCACCACCACGGCAAACAGTCACACCACCGCCGCCTCGGGCACCCGCAGCGACGCGAACGACGTGGTCCGCCGCAGCTCGAAGCCCAGCGACTCGTACAGCCGGATCGCCCCGGTGTTGCCCGCCGCCGCGTGCATGATCGGCGTCTCACCGCGCCCCCGGATGCCGTGCGCCACCGCCAGCACCAACCGCGTGGCCAGCCCCCGCCCCCGGTACGCCGGGTCCGTGCACACCGCGCTGATCTCCGCGTACCCCGGCGGCCGCAGGCGCTCACCCGCCATCGCCACCAGCCTGCCGTCCCGGCGCACCCCGAGGTACGTGCCCAGCTCGATCGTGCGCACCCGGAACGGACCCGGCCGCGTGCGCCCCACCAGCTCCAGCGCCTCCGGCACGTCCGCCGGCCCCAGCCGGACCGCCTCGGCGAACGGCTCGTCCGCCACGTCCGCGGCCACCAGCTGCACGCCGGGTACCCGGTCGACCACCTCCCAGCCCCCCGGCGGCGTCAGCGACGAGTTCACCGCCACCACCGCGCCCGGACCGGCCAGCGCGGCCACGTCCGACCACACGCCGTCACCCGGGTCGTCGGCCACCGCCAGGAACGGGGCCACGTCCGGCAGGTAGCGCCGCACCTGCCCGCGCACCTCGGCGAAACGCGCGTGCGCACCGGTCAACGACGCCCAAGCCGGGTTGTCCAACGGCGAAGACATGCCACCCCCAGTAGTTCGAGACACGTCGAATCTAGTGCCCGCCCACGAGGTGTCCCACCAGGTGGAACTCCTGATTTTCCGTTCCCTGCCACGGTGATCGCCACGCGCTGGAGCGAAAACGCTTGAGCCACAACGCTCTTGTCACTCAGCGGGGTGGTTCGCCGGCCCGATGGTGGGAGCGGTGTGGTGCGCGCCGCGCGGCCCGTGCATCGTGGAGGACGTGGCCCGAGGGCACGGCGCCCCGGGCGCCGGGAGGAGGTGGCTCACGAACCGATCGCGACAGGGGGTGGGTTTCGCCTCGCGTGCCGGGCCCACCCCTTCGCGGCGGCGATCACGGTGCCGTGCGGGAAGTGGCGGCGACGACCGCGCGGAGGTGGCCGGTGGAGCGGGGCAGGGACGCATTGCGCAGCGCTTGGAGTTCGGCGGGTTCCTCGGCGGTTTCGCGCAGGGGATCACCGCAGCGATTCCCGGAAGTCCTTCCCGGCAAGGGGATGACGTCCCGCGCGCCAAGTGTCCGAAAGGCCCTTGGGCGGTGGCGGGGCCTCGTTACCATGGCCGGGTGACCGCAGGCGAAGGCGTTACCGCGCGGCAGGCGTCGATCGGGGGCACGGGGACGCAGGTGGCCCTCCGCCTGTGCGCCGTGATGTGCTGGCTCACGGTCGCGATGCCCGTGGTCATGCTGTTCACCACCGAGATCCCGTGGTGGGCGGTCGTGCTCGCCGAAGTGCCGTTGCTGCTGATCGTCCTGCCGCTCGGGTTCGTGCTGTGGTTCGACGCCGGCGAGCACAAGCGCGACACCGAGCGGTTGCTGCGCGACGGCCGCCCCGCGGTGGCGGAGGTCGTCGAGGTGGAGCTGGTCGACCCCGGCGACGGCGACTCGGAAGTCGCGGTGCTGCGCCTGCGCATCAGCGGTGACGACGTGCCCCCGTTCGAGGCGACCCACCGCGGCTCCGCCGAACCGGAGTTCCGGCTCGGCGCGCTGCTCTACGCGACCGTCGACCCGACCGACAACCTGTTCGCCCTGAAGCGCCTCCGCGCGTCGTGACGGTCACGGCCCGAACCCGCTCACGCGCGGTACCTCTCCGCCCGGTCGTGCAGCAGGATCGAGCCCTGGCCGGCGTGCTGGGCGAGCCGGCTGTAGGCGTGCTCGACCCGGCCGCGCAGGGTGTCCTCGGGGTCGCCGAGCGGGTCGGCCGCGATCCACAGGGCGGCGACGAGCCTGGCGAGGGCCGCGCCGTGCGGCCCGGCCGGCGGTGAGCCCTCGACGAGCCGCTCGACCCGGGTGGGCGGGTCGACGTCGTGCGGCAGCCGGTTGGGCGCGCCGGTGATGAGGTCCAGCTCCCGCAGCCACTTCCGGGCGGTCGGCTGGTCCAGCGGCCCGTCCGAGGTGAACGGGCCGGCCAGGTGCGCCACGACCGAGCGCACGTCGCCGAGGGCCAGGTCGTGGTAGCGGGCCTCGCTCGCCCTGCCCCGCGCCTCGTGGTGGTCGCGGCACCGCCGGTGCACCGCGTCCCACCCGCGCACGGGGTCGTCGCGGCGCGCGAGCCGGTGCAGCAGCAGGGTGCGCAGCCACGGGTCGAGCACGACGCGCGGGCCGCCGTCGTCGGGTTCCAGGGTGAGCAGGAAGTTGTCGAGCAGGAACGCGTGGAGCGCGCCGCCGTTGTCCGGCAGGTCGGTGCCCAGCACGGTCACGTCGGACAGGAACTCCACGCCGCGCCCCGCGCTCGCCGTGACCAGGTCCGCCACCCGCACGGCGGGCAGGTCCCGCAGGAGCAGCCCGAGGGCTTCGTCGGCGAAGGACCCGGCCCGCCCGGGGTCGGCGGGCGCGGACAGCAGCTGCCGCAGCGGCGCCTCTCCCCCCTGCCGGGCCAGCACGTCGAGCACGGCGCGCAGGCCGCCGGGGTGGCCTCGGGTGAGCCGGTGGGGCAGCGACCGCGGCAGGTCGGGCACGGCGGCGCGGGCGACCAGCTCCTCGGCGTCCGCGGAGTTCAGGTTCCCGGGGTGCACCAGGTACCAGGTCGGCCACTCGACGACCGAGCGCGCGTCCCGCTCGGCCTCCTCCGGGGTGCGCGGCAGGGGCAGCGGGGCGCGCCCGCCCGCGGGCGTGCCGGGCCGCCGCCACTTGTCGTTCCACTCGGTGTTCCAGGTCCGGCTGGTGGCGAGCACGACAGCGTGGTCGCCCTCTTCCGCCGACCGCCTGCGCGCGGCCAGGAGGGCGGTCAGGAACGCCCTGCCCTCCCGGGTGTGGGCGTTGTCCAGCAGCACCGCGCAGTTGGTGGTCCGGCCGGCGGAGTCCTGGCGCAGGTCGGCGAGGAAGGCGTCGAAGAGGGTGTCGTCGACCGCACGGCGGTCGGCGGGCGACCCCCGGTCCGCCCGGTCGAGGTCCACCAGCAGGTCGCGCGGGTCGCGGTGCTCGCCGCGCGACATCCGGCGGACGGCGCGCAGCACCCGGCGGCGGGAGAACCAGCCGAGGCCGTTGAGCAGGGTGTCGGTGGCGGGCGACGCCCAGCCGGGCAGGCCGCCCGCCTCGCCGGCGAGGCGGGTCAGCTCCAGCACCTGCCGGTGCCGCTCCAGCGGTCGGTCCTCGCGCACCAGGTCCTTGAGCTCGGCCAGCGCCTCGCCGCGGTCGCCGGCGCCGAGGTCGCCCGCCAGGACCAGCGCGCACAGCCACAGCCGGGGGAAGGCGACCCGGCCGACCCTGGGCACGTCCCGGCTCAGGTCGAAGGCGATCCCGGTGAGCACCTTGCCGGGCCACGCCCCGTCCAGCTCCTCGAAGTCCAGCAGCGCCCAGGGCGCCGCGTCGGCGCACCGGTCGCGGACGTCGCCCAGCAGGGCGGTCTTGCCGGTGCCGCGCGCACCGAGCGCCACCACGACCGGCAACGGCCTCGCCCGCCCCCCCGGCCGCTTGAGCAGCTCGTCGACCAGGCCGACCGACACACCGCGCACCCCTGCTAACGCGCTGTCGTCACCGGACATGCATCTCCTGCCGCGTCGTGCCGGACCGTGGTCGGCAGTATGCGAGGGGGAACCGCGCCCCACGGCGGAATCGGGATTGATTCAGCCTCTTGGCGCAGAGATCACCGCAACGGAGCACCGGTGGGTGGTGTGCCGGTGTGCGCGGCACACCGGCACACCACCCGATCGGGGCCGCTCAGCGGTGGACCGCCACCTCACCGCCCTGCCGCTCCGCGGTCGAACACCACCTCACCGCCTTCCAGGTGCAGGCGCGTGCCGCTGAACCGCTCCCGCAGGCGGCGGTCGTGGGTGACCAGCACCAGCGCGCCCGGGTAGTGGGCCAGCGCCGCCTCCAGGTCCTCCACCAGGCCGGGCGAGAGGTGGTTGGTGGGCTCGTCGAGCAGCAGCAGGTCGACCGGCCCGGTCACCAGCACCCGCTCGCCGGGTCGCACGGTCAGCCCGGCGACCCGCAGCCGGTCGTCGACGCGCACGTCCGACAGCCTGGCCACCCGCTCGCCGCCCGACAGCGTGCCCAGCTCCCGGTCTCGGCCCGGGCCCGGCAGGCCCAGGCCGTGCAGGGCCACCTCGACCCTGGTGTCCGCCTCGTACCCCCCTCGTGCCTCGAACTCCTCGACGAGCGACGCGTAGCGCCCGGGGTCGGCCGCCGGACCGGCGAGGTCGGCTTCCGCCTGCCGCAGCAGGGTTTCCAGTTCCCGCAGGTCGGCCGGCGCGCGGTCGACCGCGTCGGCGACGGTGGCGTGCGGCGGCAGGTCGAGGGTCTGCGGCAGGTGCCCGACGCCGCCGGGCGCGACCGCGGTGACCTCGCCGCGGTCCGGCGCCACCCGCCCGGCGACGATCGCGAGCAGGGTCGACTTGCCGGAGCCGTTGTCGCCGATGACCCCGACCTTCTCGCCGGGCTTGACGGCGAGCGAGACGTCGTCCAGCACGACGTGCCCGCGGTAGCTCTTGTGGACGTGGTGGAGGGACAGTTGCGCGGTGCGCAAGGCGTGCTCCTGTTCCCCGGCGCAGAGGGCCGGGCATCGGTACGGGTGCGAAGAGCGAGAGCTCGCGTCGCGGAGCAGTGCTCTACGCGAACGCGCAACCGATGATCACAGGAAGGAGATCAACACATCGCCGGCGATCGTAGCAACGACCACCGGCGCCAGGTCAAGTGACCCACGACACAGCGGTATTCCACCCCATCGCGCGGTTTGAGTCGTATAGACTCAAACCATGTTCACCAGGCAGGAAGCACTCGACCGGGTCGAGCGGGCGACCTCGGCGGCCGACCTGTTCGGCCCCGCGGACCCCGCCCGGAACCGGGAGGCGCAGCGGCTGTACCGGGCGCTGGCCGCCGTCCTGCACCCCGACCGGACCGGACCGGCGGACACCAGGGCCCACGCGGCCTCCGCGGAGCTGACCAGGCTCCACGACGAGTGGCTGCGCGGCACGTCCGTCGAGCTGCGCACCGAACGCGGCGCCTACCGGATCACCACCCCGCACGCGGTGGGCAGCGTCGCGAACACCTACCTCACCGACGGCCCGCACGTGGTCAAGGTGGTGCGCAACCCGGCGCTCAACCCGCTGGCCGCCGCCGAGTGGGAGGCGCTGGACGCGCTCGACCGGTTCACCCGCGAGCACCGGTGGCTGCGGCCCTACTACCCGCGGCTGGTCGACCGCTCCGGCGCGGTGGCCCGCGGCGAGCGCGCGTTCACCGTGCTCGAACCCCTGGTGGACGGCTTCGTGACGCTCGCGGACGTGCGGCGGGCGTTCCCGCGCGGCCTCGACGGGCGCGACTGGGCGTGGATGCACCGCAGGCTGCTGCGGGCGCTCGCCGGCGCGCACCGCATCGGCCTGGTGCACGGCGCGGTCGTCGCCGAGAACGTCCTGGTCCACCCCGAGCAGCACGGCGTCGTGCTGGTCGGCTGGTCCTTCGCGGTCGAGAGCGGGCACCGGCCGCTGGCCACCGACAAGAACATCGCCTACCCGCCGGAGGTCCGCGGAGGACAGCCGGTCACCACCGCCACCGACGTCCACATGGCACACGCGCTGATGCTGGACCTGCTGGCCGAGGGCGAGACCCGGCAGCGCAACTTCGCCCGCTGGTGCGCGCAGGACGACCCCGACCGGCGCCCCGACGCCGTCGACCTGCTCACCGAGTACGACGACCTGCTCGAAGACCTCTACGGCGAGCGGACCTTCCGCCCGTTCGCCCTCCCCCCGATTCCGACAGGAGCCTGACCGTGGGACACGGCAAGTGGGACGACAACGCCTTCGCGGCCGCCAAGACCTTCCGCGCCGCCAAGGGCATCGACGACTTCGGCTACACCGCAGCGATGCGCGCCAAGCCCAGGAGCGAGTGGAAGGCCGACCCGTCGCTCGACCCGAAGGACGCGCTGCGCGAGTGCCGCGACTCGGCCGAGCACGACGACTCGACGCCGATCGCGGTGCTGTTCGACGTCACCGGCTCGATGGGCCAGGTGCCCAAGATCATGCAGACCAAGCTCGGCAAGCTGCACGGCCTCATCCAGCGCAAGGGCTACCTCGCCGACCCGCAGGTGCTGTTCGGCGGCATCGGCGACGCCGACAGCGACCGGGTGCCCCTCCAGATCGGGCAGTTCGAGTCGGACAACCGGATGGACGAGCAGCTGCGCACCATCCTGCTGGAAGGCGGTGGCGGCGGGCAGAAGAGCGAGTCGTACGAGCTGGCCGCCTACTTCATCGCCCGGCACGTGGTCACCGACGCCTGGCAGAAGCGCGGCCGCAAGGGCTACCTGTTCCTCATCGGCGACGAGCTGAACAAGCCCCGCCTGGAGGCGCGGCACATCCGCAAGGTCATCGGCGACGACGTGCGGCAGGACATCGACCCCGTGTCGGTCTACCGGGAGCTGGAGCGCCGCTGGCACGTGTACTACGTGCTGCCCAAGCAGTCGTCCTACTACAACGACCCGGAGATCGCCGACCACTGGCGCGGCATCCTCGGCCAGCGCTTCCTCAAGCTCGACGACCCCGGCGCGGTGTGCGAGCTGATCGCCGCCACGATCGGGCTGGAGGAGCGCGTGGTCGACCTCGACCAGGCGATGGTGGACCTCGCCGAGATCGGGTCGGACGCGGAGAGCGCGGCGGTCGGCAAGGCGCTGGTCGGCGTCGGCGGCAAGGCCCTGACCAGGTCGGCGACGCCCCCGGCGCTCGACGGTCCCGATGACGTGACCTTGACGTGAGCGGAGCGGGCGTGGACGGCGTGGGCAGGACGGGTGTGGACGGCTCTGGCGGCGGGACGGGGGTGGACGGCGTGGACGGGCACGTGGTCGTCGTCGGGCTCGGGTTCGGCGACGAGGGCAAGGGCGCGGTGGTCGACGCCCTGTGCCACGACCGCGAGACGGTGTCGGTGGTCCGCTTCAACGGCGGCGCGCAGGCCGCGCACAACGTGGTCGCGGACGGCCGCCACCACACGTTCAGCCAGTTCGGGTCCGGCACGCTCGCGGGCGTGCCGACCCACCTGTCCCGGCACGTGCTGGTCGAGCCGATCGCCCTGGCGACCGAGTCGCGCGAGCTGGCCGGGCTGGGCGTGCGCGACCCGCTGCGACTGCTGTCGGTCGACGCGGGCGCGCTGCTCACCACGCCGTTCCACGTCCTGGCCAACCGCGCCCGCGAGGACGCCCGCGGCGAGGCCCGGCACGGCTCGTGCGGCAAGGGCATCGGCGAGACGGTCTGGTACTCGCTGCTGGCGGACGCCCGCCCCGGCGACGTCGTGGAGCACCAGCGGGTCATCGGCACGCCGGGCGCGCCCCCGCGGGTCGGCGACTGCGCCGACCCCGCCGCGCTGCGCCGCAAGCTCGACGCGCTGGCCCGGTTCTACGAGCCGCTGATCGGCGCGGGCCCGTCGGTGGCCGAGCTGGTGTCGCTCTACCGCGACTTCGCCGGCGCGGTCCGGATCACCCGCGGCGACGAGGTGGGCCGCCTGGCCGAGCGGGGCCGCCTGGTGTTCGAGGGCGCGCAGGGCGTGCTGCTCGACCAGCACCACGGCTTCCACCCGCACACCACCTGGTCCACCACCACCCCGGCCAACGCCCGCGACCTGCTGGGCGGCCGCCCGGCCGCGGTCGTCGGGGTGACCCGCACCTACCAGACCCGGCACGGGGCCGGGCCGCTGCCGACCGAGGACCCGGCGGTGGCGGCCCGCTTCCCCGAGCGCCACAACGGCACCGGCCGCTACCAGGGCGCGTGGCGGGCCGGGCACCTGGACGCGGAGCTGCTGGAGTACGCCGTGGCCGCGTGCGGCGGGGTGGACGGGCTGGCCGTGACGCACCTGGACGCGACGGGCCTGGAGGTCGTCGCCCGCCGCGGCGGGCGACCCGAGGACCTGCCGGACCCGCTGGCCTGGTTCGAGGCGCGCCACCCCGTCCTGGTCACCGGTCACGGCCCCGACCGCGCCCACTACGCCGTGCGGTCGTGCGCGACAATCGCCGCATGATCGAGTCGACCCCGGTGTCGGTGGACGTGCTGGCCCTGCGCTTCGACCCGACCGCGCGCACCGTGCTCCTGGGCGTCGCGCCCCGCGCCCAGGAGCCGTTCGCGGGCGACCTCGCCCTGCCCGGCGTGCTGCTGGGCCGGGGCGAGCGCCTGCGCGACGCCGCCCGCCGCGCCGTGCGCGACAAGCTCGGCGTCGCCGAGGGCGCGATCACCGCGTCGGGCCAGCTCACCACGTTCGACGAGCCGTCCCGCGACCCGCGCGGCCCGACGCTGTCGATCGCCCTGTGGGCCACCGCCGACCCGGGCAGGCTCACCGGCGGACCCACCACGTGGACCCCGCTGGCCGACGTGCCGCCGCTGGCGTTCGACCACGACCGGATCGTGGCCGACTGCCGCCCCATCCTGGCCGACCGCCTGTGGCGCGACCCCGCGTTCACCGCGGGCCTGCTGGGGCGCGAGTTCACCACCGCGCAGGCCCTGGACGTCACCGAGTCCCTGACCGGCGACCGCCCGTACCCGGCCAACCTGGGCCGGGTCATGGAGCGCGTGCCCGGCCTGGAGCGCACCACCCAGCACGCGGCCGCCCAGCCCAAGGGCGGCCGCCCGCCGTCGGTGTGGCGCTGGGCCACGTGAGGTGCTCGCCAGGCGGAAGTTCACCGCGCTGCGGATCTTCACCGCCGGAAATGGGTACCCCTCCCCCCGTGACCGGGCACCCGGTCAGCGCACGAAGGAGGACCCATGACCGCCATGCAGCAGCCGTACCCGTTCCCGTTCGCCCCGTGGGTCTGGCGTGACGCGGTGGCCCTGTTCGACACCCGCAACGAGGCCGTCGACGACCACGACCGGCCCGACGTGGGCCTGCTCGGGTACGAGGTCGAGGCGGTCGACGGCCGGATCGGCAAGGTCGACGAGGCGAACGCCGTGGTGCCCGCCGACTGCCTGCTGGTCGACACCGGCACCTGGCTGACCAGCCACCAGGTCGTGCTGCCGGTCGGCGCGGTCGCCCGCATCGACCACGACGCCAAGGTGGTCCACGTCGACCGGACCAAGGAGCAGGTGAAGGGCGGGCCCGAGTACGACGCCGACACCTTCGACGCCGACGAGTTCCGCGCCCGCCTCGGCGACTACTACACCGAGAGCTACCGCACCGCGCCCTGACCCGGCTCGACGCCGGACCTGACAACAGCGGTGTCCGGCTATTGACCACTTTTTGCCGCTCCACCCGACCGGGATCGTGAACTAGCTTCGACCTCACCGAACCGGGCGAGGTGGAGCCGCGGGTGTCCGACTACGAATTCGACCTGTTCCTCAGCTACCGCCGCAGCGGCAACGTGCAGGACTGGGTGTGGAACCACTTCCGCCCGGTCCTGCACCACTGCCTGGCGGACGAGCTGGACCGCGAACCGCGGATCTTCCTCGACGTGGAGATCGACACCGGCACCCGGTGGCCCGACCGGCTGGAGGAGGCGCTGCGCGGCAGCCGCCTGCTGCTGCCGGTGCTGTCGCCGCAGTACTTCCGGTCCGCGTGGTGCCTGGCCGAGTGGCGGAGCGCCGCCGACCGGGAGGCGCTGGTCGGCGGCGACTGCAACCTCATGTACCCGGTGGTGTTCGCGGACCGGGAGAACTTCCCCGCCGAGGCGCGGCGCCGCCAGGCGCGCGACCTCAAGCCGTGGAACATCCCGTACCCGCAGTTCCGGGAGACGCCCGCCTACATCCCCTTCCACCAGGAGGTGCAGAAGATCGCGCAGGAGATCGCCGCGCGACTGCACCACGTGCCGCCCTGGCGCCCCGACTGGCCCGTCGTCCGGCCGCCCCTCCCGGTGATCCCGCCGACCGCCGTGCCGAGCCTGTCATGACCGGCACCGTGATCACCTTCTACTCGTACCGCGACGAGGACGCCCACAGCGCCTTGATGGGCCGCGTGGCGGCACGGCTCCGCGAGTGGGGCCACCGGGTCCTGGTCGTGGACCTGGGCGACTGGCGGAAGAAGGACCTGCGCGCGGAGTACCGCGACCACGGGTTCGGGGAGCAGCTGGAGGAGTACCGCGCGCGCTGGGTGGACGACCACGACTTCGTGCTGATCAGCAGCGCCAGTGGGACCACCGACCTCGCGGGGGTCTGCGCCGCCCAGCTGCCCGACCGGCTCGTGCTGGTCCTGGGCTCCGCGGACGTGCGCCACTCGCTGGACGCCCTGGACCGCATCGCGGCGGCCAGGGACCGGCTGCCCTACGACCGCCCGCAGCTCCAGGTCCTGCCCGTGCCGCGCGGCCACCACGACGCCGTCGCCCCGCTGCTGGACAACTGGGTCGACCGCGACGTGCCCGCCTCGGCCGTCCTCCGGCACCTCGCGGACCCGCACGTGGTCGCCGCGGTGGTGGCGCACCGCTTCTCCCGGACCGACCTGCTCGTCGACGACCCCGGCGGCTACCTGGCTTCGGCCCGCAACCGCACGTCACCGGACGAGGACGAGGAAGCGATCTCCCTCTTGGAGGGCTTGTCGGAGTGGCGGCTCCACCCGGAGCGGTGGGACCACGTCCGGGAAACGCTGGTGCGGATGCGCGCCGCGTTGGACGACGACGAGGAGCTGGCCAGGCTGACCGCGCGGCTGGAACTCGTGGGACCGGTCCGCGCGGAGCCGTCCGAGGAGCGGCAGGCGATCCCGCCGGGCGTGCGCGAACTCGCCGCGCGACTGGTGCGGGTGCTGCGCAGGGGCGCGGACCATGCCGGATGAGACCTGGACGGTCACCGCGACCGCCACCGGCAACGCGAGGCAGTACGTGCTGGGCAAGGGCACGATGACCGTCGGCGCCCCGGACCGCGCCGAGGAACCCGACGACCGGACCAGGGTCCTGTTCATCGGCGCCTCACCCGCCGCCGCGACCCTGGACCGCATCCGCGCCGACCGCGAGCTGCGGGTGATCCGGGAGGTCGAGGCGCAGGGCCACCTCCGGCTGTTCCCGCGCACCGCCGCCCAGGTCGCCGACCTGCGCGGGCTCGCGGCCGAGCGGCCCGACCTGCTGCACCTGTCCTGCCACGGCGACGGCGCGGACCTGGTCTTCGAGCGCGGCACCGGCCGGGCGCACGCGGTGCCCGCCCGGGACGTGGCGGACGTGCTGGCCGCCTACCGGGAGCACGCCGGCACGGCGCTGCGGGGCATCGTGCTCCAGTCCTGCCGCAGCGCCGAGGTGGCCGAGCTGTTCACACCCCTGGCCGACGCCGTGGTGGCCTGGCGCGGCGACCTGCCCGACCCGGTGGCGATCGCCTTCGCCGAGCAGCTCTACCGGGAGCTGCGGGACGTGCCCGACCTGGCCGGGGCCGCCCGGCTGGCCGGTCGGATCACCGCGCTGACCCACCGCTGGGGCTCCTCGCTCGACGGCCTCGTGGTCCTGCCGGCCTGAGCACTGGACAGTTCCTGGCCACCTCGTGGTCAATCCGCTCCCACCACTAACGGAGCCCCCGCTGCTCCTGATGTCGTAGGCGGGTCAACCGCCGCGAACCGCCGTTCGGAGGTCACCTTGCCTCAGCTCAACGTCGCCGACACGTGCGTGGGCACGCGCGCGCTCGGGCCCGGGTGGCGCTCGGTGGTGTGGGTGCAGGGCTGCCCGCTGGACTGCGCCGGGTGCGTCGCACCGGACTGGATCCCCGACCGGCCGAACCGGCTGGTGTCCCCCGCCGCGCTGGTCGACGAGCTGCTGGCCGACCCGGCGGTCACCGGGCTGACGCTGTCCGGCGGCGAGCCGATGGCCCAGGCTGCGGGCCTGGCCGAGCTGGTGGGGCTGGCGCGGGCGCGGCGGGAGCTGGACGTCGTGTGCTTCACCGGGTTCACCGCCGAGGTCCTGCGGGACCGGCCGCCGGGCCCCGGCGTCGCGGACCTGCTGGCGCAGGTCGACGTGCTGGTCGACGGGCCTTACGTGGCGCGCCGGGACGACGGGCGCGGGCTGCGCGGCAGCGACAACCAGCGGGTGCGCCACCTGACCGACCGGCTGCGCGGCTCGGGCTACGACTTCGCGGGCCGGCCGCGGTCGGTGGAGGTGCGGGTGCGGGACCGCGGCGCGCTGCTGGTCGGGGTGCCCACCGCCGGCGTGCTGAGGCGGTTCGACGAGGCGATCGACCGGTGCGCGGAGCACCTCGGGCAGGGAGGACCGCGATGAGCGGCAGGAAGCGGATCTACGTCGACGAGGCCGAGTGGAACCGGCTGCGCGGCGAGGCGGGCAGGCTCTCCGAGCTGCGCCGCGACGTGCCCCGGCTGATCGACCAGGTGCGCGAGCAGACGCGCGCCGACCTGGACCGCTCGTTCGGCGACCTCGACCGGCGGCAGGACGCGGTGGAGCGGGACGTGAGCGCGCTCAGCGAGCGCAACCGCAGGTTCGAGCAGGAGACCACCCGGCGCGTCCAGGACAACGCCCGGCAGCTGCGCCGCCAGCTGGAGGACAACACCAGGGTGCTGCGCGCCGAGACGTCCGAGCTGCTGGCGAAGCAGCAGGAGGCGATGCGGCGCGCCGTGGCCGAGGAGCGGCGCGAGCGCGAGCGGCACGTCGCCGCGCTGCGCGCGGACGTCGACGTGCTCCAGCGGGACAAGGAGCGGGCCGCCGCGCTGGAGGCCGAGTACCTGGCCGACGCGGGCCACCTGCGCGACGCGATCGCCGCGCTGCCGCACGAGCGGTTCGCGCCCGACGCGCTCGGCGCGCTGGAGCGCAGGCTGCGCACCGCCGAGTCGGCGCGCGAGCAGGGCGTCACCGGCTACGGGCTCGGCAACGCGCAGAACCTCTACCACGAGTTCAGCGACCTGCGGGTGGCCGTGCTGGAGCAGGACGGCGAGTGGACCGCGGCGCGCGGGGCGGCAGTGCGGGCGCTGCGCGCGGTGGAGGGCCTGGTCTCCCAGAACGAGGTGATGGACCTGGACCCGACGCCGCCCGGCGGTCGACCCGACGTGGACTACTGGTCGCGCGGCGCGCTGTCGCGGCTGCGCGGCGAGGTCTCCGCGCTGCTGGAGCGGGTGCGGGACGAGGGCACCGCGATGACCACCGACGACTTCCGGTCCGTCGCGGACCGCACCGCCGCGGAGTTCGAGGAGCGGTTGGAGACCGTGGTGCGGCAGGCGGGCACCGCCGTCTACGCCTCGCAGCTGCGCACCAACTTCGCCGACCTGGTGGCCACCGCGCTGGAGACCCACCACCAGTACGACGTGCGGGAGTCCACGTTCGAGGGCGAGGACCAGCGGGAGGCGTTCTACGCCAAGGGCAGCCACCTCGACGGCAGCGAGATCGTCATCGAGGTCGAGCCGACCGGGAAGGACGGCGTGGAGTGCGCGGTGCGGGTGCTGTCCTACGACGAGGGCACGCCGTCGGCCGAGGAGCGCGGCGACCGGGTCGAGTCGATCCGGCGCAGCCTGCGGGACAACGGCATCGCGGTCGGCCGGGCCGACGAGGACGGGCGGCTCGACCCGGCCGACCGGGACCTGGACCTCGTCCGCCGGCGCGACCCCGACCGCCGCCGGGCGAGCTGAGGAGGTCGCGACCATGGCGCTGGTGCTGCCGCCCGCGGTGCCCGAACGCCTGGCGGGGTTGGCCGGGCTGGGGTCCGGCGAACCGGTGTGGGTCCTGCACGGTCCCGGCGCGCACGACGAGTTCGTCGGCCGCGACCACGTCGTGCGGCCGTTCGAGCAGGTGCTGATCGAGTTCCTGCGCGCCAACGGCTACGAGCGGGTCGCGTTCTCCTCCCCCGTCACCCCCGTCTACTTCCACGACACCGCCTCGCACCGGCTGGCGCGGCCGGGCGCGCCCACCGCGCCGGCGCCCGCGGCGGGCGGGCGGACCAGCCGGTTCGCCGGGCCGCTCGGGAACCGGTTCGTCGGCTCGGAGCGGATGGCGCGGCAGGCGGCGGGCGGCGGTGGCCACGCCGGGGGCCACGACACCGGACCCGACCCGGCGCGGCCGGTGGAAGGCATCTCCGACCCGTCCCGCGTGCAGGTGCTCGACGCGCTGATGCGCCAGCCGCGGCCGCGCACGGCCGTGGTGCTGGTCGACGTGGAGACCCTGCTCCAGCACCTGACCGCGAGGCGGGCCTTCGCCGGTCGGGTGGCCCGGTGGACCGCCGGGCAGGCGCACCGCAACACGTGCCTGCTGCTGTTCACCCGACCCCGGCTGGACGAGGTCGTCGAGCTGATCGACGAGCTGCGCTACGCGCCGCAGCTGGTGAGCTACCTGCGGGAGCGGCCGGGCCGCCGGTCGTGCGCCGTGCCGCTGCCCGAGGTCGCCGAGGTGGGGCGGCTGGTCCAGGTCAGCAGGCTGCGCGACGGCCTGGAGGTCACGCCGTGGACGCGGCTGCCCGCGGTGGTGCGGGCGATGGCCGCCCGGGTGCTGTCCGCGCGCGACTGGCTCGGCGAGCTGGGGGACCTGGCGCGGCGGTCCACCCCGCTGCGCGAGGCCGGCCTGCTGTCCGGCGGCGCGGTCGACGACCGGTCGGCGTGGGAGCGGCTGGAGGCGATGACCGGCCTCGCGCCGGTCAAGGAGCACCTGCGCACGCGCGCCGCGAGCCTGGCCGCCGACGCCGAGGTGCGCTCGCGCGGCCTGGGCAGCGACGAGGACGCCGTCTCGCCGCACCTGGTGTTCACCGGCAACCCGGGCACCGGCAAGACCACCGTCGCCGGGCTGGTCGGCGAGGTCTACCGGGAGATGGGGCTGCTGAGCCGCGGTCACGTGGTGGCGCCCGCCGCGGACGAGCTGATCGGCCAGTACGTCGGCCAGACCGCCGCGCTCACCAGGGCGCGGGTCGCCGAGGCGCTGGACGGCGTGCTGCTCATCGACGAGGCCTACCGGCTCAGCGAGCAACCCGGCGGGTTCGGGCAGGAGGCGATCGACACCCTGCTGAGCGAGATCGAGCTGCACCGCGACCGGCTGGTCGTGATCGTCGCCGGCTACACCGGGCCGATGAGCCGCTTCCTCGCCGCCAACGTCGGCCTGCGCAGCCGCTTCCCCGAGCGCAACGTGGTCGAGTTCCCCGACTTCGAACCCGACGACCTGCACGAGATCGTGCTGCGCCGGCTGCGCGAGCACCACGGCCTGGAGTGCGCGCCGGACCTGGTGACCGCGCTGCGGCAGGTCGTGACGGGCCTGCACCGGACGCGCGACGAGCACTTCGGCAACGCCCGCGCGATGCGCGAGCTGGCCGTCGAGGTCAAGGACCGCTGGGCGGTGCGCACCCGCCCGGCGCCCGGCGCGCCGCTGGCGCCGGCGACCGCGGCCGACGTGCCGGAGGGATACCGCACCCACCTGGACCGCGGCGAGGTGCGGCTGGAGGACGTGCTGGCCGAGCTGGACGGGCTGACCGGGCTGGAGCCGGTGAAGCGGTCGGTCCGGGAGCTGGTGGACACCCTGGCGCTGCACCGCAGGCGCCGGGCGGGCGACCCGCCGGTGCCGCCGCACATGGTGTTCCAGGGCTCGCCCGGCACCGGCAAGACGACCGTGGCCCGGCTGGTCGGCGAGGTGCTGCGGTCGATGGGGCTGCTGGCGCGCGGGCACGTGGTGGAGACCCAGCGCGCCGACCTGGTCGCCGGGTACGTCGGGCAGACCGCCGAGAAGACCAGGGCGAAGGTCCGCGAGGCGCTCGACGGCGTGCTGTTCGTCGACGAGGCCTACAGCCTGTCCACCGGCGGGCCGCAGGACTTCGGGCGGGAAGCGGTCACCGAGCTGGTGGCGCAGATGGAGAACCTGCGCGGCAGGCTGGTCGTGGTCGTCGCGGGCTACCCGGGCGCGATGCGGGCGTTCCTGGCCGCCAACGACGGCCTGCGCTCGCGGTTCACCAAGCACGTCGACTTCCCCGACTACACCGTGCCCGAGCTGCGGCTGATCCTCGTCGACCTGGCCGGGCGCCGGGGCTTCACCTTCGCCGAGGGCACGTTGGCGCGCGCGGTGCGGTGGCTGGAGGCGCGCCGCGCCGAGGAGGGCCCGGCGTTCGGCAACGCCCGCGCCGTGCGGACCCTGCTCGGCGACATGGAAGCGCGCCTGGCGCGGCGGCTGCGCGACGTGCTCGACACCGCCGACGACGCGACGCTGAGCCGGTTCACCCCGCCGGACGTGCCCCCGGTGCCGTCGTGAGCGCCCCCGTCCAGGAGTGCCCGGTGTGCCTGCGCGACGCGCGGGACGAGGCGGCCTGCCCCGGCTGCGGCTGGACCCTGCGCGGCGACCGCGTCCTGGGCCACCCCACGCCGGAGCAGGAGCGCGGGTTCGCGGCCGCGCTGGCCGCCGCCCGGCGCGAGGTCGACCTGCGGGCCGCGCTGCTGGCCGCCGGCTACCCCGGGCACGGCGACCCGGGGCTGCTGGGGCGGCTGCGCGGGTTCGCCCGCGGCGGGCCCACCGCGGGCCTTCCCGTCGAAGCCCTCACCGTCGAGGACCCCGCCGGCGAGGACCCGGTCACCCACGGCGAGGACGACGTCCGGGCGGCCGCGGCGACCGCGCTGGACCGGCTGACCGGCGACCACGACCGGCTGACCGCGGTCGAGCTGACCCCGGAGGGCGTGCGCGCGGCGGTGTTCACCGCCGGCGAGGTGTGCGCCGGGCTGCGCGGGCCGGTGACCGGGCGGAGCTGGCGCGACCTGCTGCCCGCGCTGCCCGCCGACGACGACCTGCGCCGCTTCCGCCTCGCCGGCGGCATCGGCGACACCCGGCCGGACCCGGCGCTGCTCGCGGCCCAGGCCGACGCCGCCGCGCCCGCGACCGACGGCCCGGTGCTGCTGCTGGTGCGCGTGCCCGGCTGGGCGCTGCCCGAGCGCGTGGCGGCGCGCCTGCGCGAACGCGGCCCGTCGACCGAGCTGCGCCTGCCGCCCACCGGCCGCACGCTCACCGACGACGGCGTGGCCGCGCTGCTCGCGATCGCCGCGCTGCGCCGGGACGTCGGCCTGGTCGTGGCCGACACCGGACCCGGGGGTCGGGTGCGGACGGCGGTGCGGCGGGTGTTCCCGGCGGGCACGACCGCGGCGGCGGCCGAACCGGTGACCCTGGCCGTCCGCACGCCGGCCGTGGCGAGCGCCGAGTTCACGCTCGCGGTGGTCGCCGGCGCCGCCGACGACGAGCCGGCGCACGGCGGGCCCCTGGCGGTCACCCGCGCCCGGCTGCGCCCCGCCGAGGAGCACCGCGTCGACTTCACCCTCGCCGCCGGCGCCCGGGTCGGCGTGCGCTGCGCCGACGACGTCACCGCGCGGCACGTGCCCGCCGCCGGGCTGGACGCGGAGTGGGCCGCCACGCGCGCGGCCGTGCCGGAGACCTACCGGCCCGCCGACGTGCCGGGCGCGGACCTCGCCTTCGCCGTCGAGCTGGGCGGCGCCCGGGACGCGGTGCGCGAGCGGCTGGCGCTGGTGGCCGAGACCGTGGCCCTGGTCGACGCCGAGCACCACGCGCCCGCCTCGGTCCGGTACGCCGTGCTGGCCTACCTCGACCACAGCGCCACCCGCACCGACCCGGGCCACGTGGTGCGCGCGTTCCCCCTCGGCGCGGCGGCCGACTGCCTGGAGTTCCTGGGGACCCTGACGCCCGCCAACCCGGTCTACAGCCACGCCGCGCCGGTCGAGGACGCCCTGCTGCTGGCCGTCCGGCTGGCCTGGCGGCGCACCGGCGCGCACCGCGCCCTGGTGGTGCTCGGCTCCCGCCCGCCGCACCCCACCGAGGACCTGGGCGCCTCCGCGCCCCGCTGCCCCCGCCGCGTCGGCGAGGGCGCCCAGCTGCGCGCGCTGCGCGACCTGGGCGTGCGCCTGGTCGGCGTGTGGGACCGCCCGGACTGGACCCGGCCCGACCACAACGACCGCTTCGGCCGCCGGGGGCGCGCCTTCTGGAACCGCTTCGGCGACCGGGGCCTGCTCGACCACCGCACCACCACCGCACCGGACCTCGTGCGCGGCCTGGACGTGCGGGCCCGCGCCCCCGAACCCCACCCGCTGCTGCTCCCCCTTGGAGGAACCCGATGACCGCACCACTGCCCGCGAGGGGACCGTTGCCGGACGACGTGCGCATCGGCCTGTGGGGCGCGCCCGGCAGCGGCAAGACCACCTACCTGGCGTCGCTCAACGTCGCGGTCAACAGGTGGCACGGCCCCGGCAACTGGATCATGAACGGGGTCACCGACGAGTCCTCGGAGTTCCTGACGCACTCCACCAACCTGCTGACCCGCCAGCACGTGTTCCACAACGCCACCAACGACCCGCAGAACGTGATCTTCCGGTTCACCGGCACCGAGGCGCCCGCGCCGGTCCGGCGCGGCGTGTTCGGCAGGTCCAAGCCGGTCGAGCCGCGGCGGGTGGCGTTCGAGCTGGACGTGCTCGACGTGCCCGGCTGGTACTACCGCAGCACCGGGCACACCGTCGAGCAGCAGCTGGACGACGAGTTCAGCATCGCCGGCGCGCCGGGCGGCCAGCGGGTCACCTCGTTGACCGACACCGAGGACCAGCTGCTCGACCACCTGGAGACGTGCGGCGGGATCATCTACCTGTTCGACCCGGTGCGCGACGCCCGCACCGGCGACGCGTTCGACTTCTTCCACCGGATGCTGGAGAAGCTGGCGCGGCGCATCTTCGAGCAGGAGCGCTACCAGGGCACCTACCTGCCCCAGCACCTCGCGGTGTGCGTGACGAAGTTCGACGACCCGGAGATCTACAAGGCGGCCCGCCGCTACGGGCTGACCGTCCAGTCCGAGCACCCGCCGCACCTGCCGCTCGTGCCCGACGACTACGCCGACGAGTTCTTCCAGCGGCTGTGCCACGAGTCGCCCAACGGCACGGCCGACCTGGTGCGCGGCGCGCTGGCCAACCACTTCGACCCGCAGCGGCTCCGGGTGTTCGTGACCTCCGCCATCGGTTTCTACGTCGGCGACGGTCGGCGGTTCCGGCCCAACGACTACGCCAACATCAAGCGGGGCGACGACGGCCAGGACCGCATCCGCGGCGGTGTGTTCCCGATCAACGTGCTCGAACCGCTGCTGTGGATCCAGGGCCGACTGCGGAACGCCGGGTAGGCCGCGGTGGAGGTGCGGACGGGCTGGGCCTCGCACGGCAAGCAGCCGGGCGGGTTCAGCGATTACGAGATCGTGGCGTGCAGCTCGGGCCCCGGCACGGCCGCGCTCTACGACAAGATCGTGCGGCGGCTCTCGCCGGGCAACCCGCCCGCCGGCGCGCAGGCGGGCGGCAGCGGCACGCCGTGGGTCACCTTCGGCGCGGTCACCATCCGGGGCGAGGACTTCCTGTGCGTGATCGTGCGCAACTGGTCCGGCGACCGGGACGGCGTCGGCAGGCCGATCCTGACCGGCAACCTGGTGTGCCTACCGCTGCGGGGGACGGGCGCGGCCCCGGTCAGCCTGGCCGCGCTGCACCGGGCGGTCGCCGGGCACCTGGGCGGCTGGGAGCGGCCCGACACGCTGGCCGGCGAGCCGTTCGCGCTCGACGTGCCCGACACCGGCCTGGACGTGCTGGCCGACCGGGTGCGGCGGTTCGACCCGGCCCGGGTGGCGGCCGCGGCGGCCGCGGCGCTGGACCGCGACGTGGCGGTGCTGCCGGGCGACACCGCGCTGGGCCTGGCCGACCGGCTCGACTTCCTCGACGCCGTGCACGCGGCGCTGCCCGCGGGCGCGCGGATGACGTTCACCGCCAGCACGTGGGCGGACGGCGCGTCCAAGCAGCGGCTGCGGCTGGCGTTCACCGACCGGGCCCGCAAGGACGAGCTGGGCATGGCCTGGGACGGGCCGTGGCCCGAGCCCGCCGACCCGAGCGCCGCCCAGTACCGCGACGAGCTGCTGAGGCTGTTCGACCGCAAGGGCGTCGAACCGGTGCTGCGGCACCTGGCGGGCGTGACCGCCCAGGACGCGGCGGGCGCGGTCGACGCGCTGCTCGCGCTGGACTTCCTGCCGACCGTGCTGGAGCACGCCCGCAAGGGCCTGCTCAACCCGGACCACGTGCGCAGGCTGCACGAGACCGGCGAGCTGGCCCGGGTGCCCGACGCCGACCGCCTGCTGCTGGTGCGCCTGTTCCTCGACCACGCCGAGCAGGCCGACCTGGACCTGGTGGCCGCGCACTGGCAGGACGGGCTGCGCCCGCACGCGGTCCGGTTGGCCCACCGGCTGTCGTTCGGCGCCGCGCCGCCGGAGCACGTGCTGGCGTTCGCCCGGCGGTTCGGCTTCGCCCAGCAGGTCGTGGACGAGTTCGCGGCCGGCGGGTCGGCCCTGAGCGCCCGGTGGCTGCGGGAGCGGGCCAGGGCGGGCGCGCCCGAGGCGCGCGCCTACCTGGCCCGGCGCCCGGCGCAGCTGGCCGGGCTGCTGGTCGAGCTGGTCCGCCGGTCCCCCGACGAGGCCGCCGCGGTGGCCGACGGCCTGGACCTGGCCGCCCCCGAGACCGCGTTCCTGCGCGTGGCCCTGCGCGGCGGACCGCCCGCGCGGGCGGGCGACGTCGCCGAGCTGGAGCGGCTGTCGCCCGGCGGCGCGGCGCGCGTGCTCGCCGCCTGCCGGCAGGCGTGGCCGGAGCACGTGCCGCTGCTGCTGGCCGGTGCGCTCGACTGGCTCCAGGACGACGTGCTCGCGGCGATGCCGGCCGGCCGCGGGGCGGAGTGGGCCGCGGAGCTGAAGTCGGCTCGGCTGCCGCCGCGGCTGCAAGGCACGGCGGACGCGCTGTGCCACCGCCTCGGCGACCGGCCCCTGCGCCCGCCGGCCGTCGTGCTGCGGCAGCGGCCGGACCCCGACTACGTGGAGGCGTTCGCCCGAGTGCTGCGGACCGTTCCCGCCGCCCGGCGGCACCGCGCGGTGGCGTCGGTGCTGGCCGGGCCGGGGTGGGCGGAGGTCGACCCGCAGGTGCTGTCCACCTTCCTCGACGGCCTGCTCGCGGACCTGAAGGTGCGCGACGGCCACGACGAGCAGCAGGTGCGCACCGCGCTGCGCGACGTCGTGGACCGGGTGCCCGCGCTGGGCGACCTGCCCCGCGTCCGGCCCTGGGTCGCGGCGCGCAAGAAGGCGGCCGAGCCGGTGACCGCGCACGTCCACTCCCGGTCCGGGCAGGCGAACGCGCCCCGGCAGGACCCGCCGCCCGCCGAGGCCGAGCCGACCCGGCACTTCGCCGAGCAGTGCGCCAACCAGCTCCAGGGGTGGCAGGAGCGGACCCCGTTCCGCGACATCGCCGGCAGGCTCTCGTCCTGGGGCGACGTCGAGCGGCTGGTCGCCGGGGTCGCCGCCGTGCTGGCGGGTCGCCGCGTGGTCAAGTACGAGCAGCTCGTCGGGCTGTTCGCCCGGGAGCTGGTCCGGGAGTACGAGAAGGCGCACCGGTCCCCCCACGACGTGCACGCCTTCCTCGACCACCTCGAAGTGGCCATCGAGGCCCGCCGGGTGCTCCACGCCGAGGCCGCGATCCTGGTCGAGGGCCGCAGCGCGGTGGGTGGGGCGGGCGAGGAGCAGAACCGGTTCCAGGCCATCGCGGGCTGGGTCGCCTCCAAGGTCCCGTTCGTCGGCGGCCAGGAGCCGCCCCCGCCGAACGGGCGCCCGCCCCATGACCGGTGACGGGGTGCGCGGTGACGGGGTGCGCGAGGCCGTCGGCCTGGACGTCGGGGCCGTGCTGACCAAGGTCGTGCCGGCGCGCGGGCGGGCGGTCGTGGCGCCCACCGCGCCCGGCGGGGTCGCGGCGCTGCTCGCCGGGGTGCGGCCGGGCGCGGTCGGCGTCGCGGTGCCGCACGGCGGGGACGGCGACGTGGTCGTGCGCGAACTGGCGGGCCTCGGGCTGCCCGACCCGGTGCCCGTGCCGGCCGCCCTGTGCGCGGCGGCGGGGTGGCTCGACCGCCTGCCGCGGCCGGTGGAGCCCGCCGTGCACCTGGTGTGCGAGGTGGGCGCGCGGACCACGGCCGTCGCGCTGTGCGCGGTCGACGACCGGGGCGTGCGGCTGGTGCGGGTCGAGCGCGCCGGCAGCCCGGACGTGGCCGACGCGTTCGGCGTGCCGCGCGACTGGCTGGCCCGGCAGGGCGCGGCCCGAGCCCGCCGGCTCGCCGTCGTGCTCGACCGGGCCGTGCGGCAGCACCGCTACCGCGCGACCCCCGTGTACCTCGACCACGACCGCGCGGTCACCGCCGGTGCGGTGCTGGACGCGCTCGCGCCGGTCGCGCGGCGGGCCGCGGAGGTGGCCGCCCGGTTCGCCGACGAGCTCGACCACGGCAGCGCGGTGGTGCTGTCGGGCGTGTTCGGCGCCACCGCGCCGGTGCGCGACGCCGTGCTGGGCGCGGTGGGCCGCTGGCGGACGCCGAGCGCGCTGGCCGTCGACGACGTGGCGCGTGGGGCGATGCTCGTCGCCTCCGGCGCGGTCCTCGCGCGGGTCGACCACCCGCACACCCTCGGCCTGCCGGTGCGGCGGATCAGCGGCGGCCTGCTGACGTCCTCGGTGCTCACCCTGGTCGAGGCGGGCCGGCCGCCGACGCCGGTGGACGCCGTCGTCCGCGTCGAGGCCGGCGACGACCCGGCGCCCGTGCTGCTGCGCCCGCGCGGCGAGGGCCCGTGGCAGCCGCTGACCACCGGGCCCGTGGCGCCGCCCGGCGAGTACCGGGTCGAGGTGCGCGCGGGCCGCACCACCACCGGGGTGCTGGTGCTGCGCCCGGTCGCGGGCGGTCCGCCGGTGACGTGCCCGCTGCCCGAACCAGGTCCCGGAGGAGCACCAGGATGAACACCCCCGACCCGAGGGCCGAGCTGGCCGCCGTGCTCACCACCGAGGGCCCGGCGGTCGCCCTGCACGCCCTGCGGTGGGCCATCGGCTGGTCGGTCCGCGCGCTGGCCGAGGCCGCCCGCGCCGAGCCCGCCGCCGGGAGCCCGGACACCACCGCCATCGAGGTGGTGATCGCGCTGGACGACGCGCTGGCCGAGGTCGAGCACCTGGCCACCCGCCTGGCCGCGCTGACCGAGGTCGCCGCCACCGGCGAGCCCGTCGCCGACCACCTGCGCCGCCAGGTCGACTCGCTGAGCGCGCTGGCCGACCGGACCTCCGTGCTGCGCCGCGAGCACGAGGCGCTGGCGCGCGTCGAGGAGCGGCTGGCCGCGGGCGCCGCCGAGCACGAGCGCGTGTCCGCGCGGCTGGAGGAGCTCAAGCGCTTCGAGCGGCTGGCCGGCGCGCTGCCGGAGCTCAAGGCGCAGCAGGAGTCGCTGTCCGCGCGGCTGACCGCCATGCGCCAGCCCGCCGAGGTGGCCGAGCGCGCCCTGCTGGACACCGCCGAGCAGGTGCTGTCGCTCAGCCTCGAACGGCTGGGCGACCTCAGCGACCGCACCGGCGACGTGCTGGCCAAGATCGCCGCCTCCGAGCGCGACTGGGCCGAGGAGGTCCGCGCGCACGAGGAGCACAAGACGCGCCTGGCCGACACCCTGGCCCGCTACGAGCGGCTGCGCACCGAGCACGCCGAACGGGCCGCGCAACTGCTGGAGTACGCGCGCATCGACACCGAGGTCCTGGCCGGCCTGCCCGCCGGACCCGCCGACGCGCCGGACGGCGACGGGCTGCGCGCCGCGCTCGACGCCACCGAGCACACCCTGCGGCGCGTGGACGAGGGCCTGCGGGTCGCGTTGGACAAGCACGCCCGGTTGCAGGAAGCGGCCAGGCGGATGACCCAGTGGTACGACCCGGTCACCGACGACGGGACCGGCGGATCGCGTTGACGTCAGGAGAAGCGCAATGGCTGTCCGTGGCAGGCGGGGCCTGGTCCCCGCGGTCGTGAGTTGCCTGCTCGTCGTGGTCTCCGCGGCACCCGCCCCGGCGGCGCCCGGCGACGCGGTCGGGCTGGACGAGGTGCTGGCCGGGCTGGGGGTCGACCGGGCGCCCACCGACTACGCCGTGCTGGTCGACAAGTCGGGTTCGATGCGCGACGACGGCCGCTACGACCGCGTCAAGCAGGTGCTCGGCGAGTTCGCGGGCAGCCTGCGCCCGGAGGACCGGGTGCGGCTGTTCGCCTTCGACTCCGCGGTGTCGCCCGTCTACGACGGCGAGGCGTCCGGCGCGGCGGGCGCGGTCGAGCGGATGCCCGCGCAGCCCGGCGGCGGCTCCACCGACATCGGCGCGGCCATCAGCGGCGCGGTGGACGCGCTGAGCGGGTCGGCGGGTCCGGGCGGCCGGGCGATCGTGCTGCTCACCGACGGCGAGCACGCGCCGCCGGCGGGCAGCCCGTTCCGCGACGTCGGCTCGCCCGCGTGGACCGACCTGCGGCAGCGGGCCGACCGGCTGACCGGGTTGCGCGGCTACGCGTTCCCGCTGACCAACGACGTGTCCGGCGCGGAGCTGCTGCTCGACGTCGTGCCCCGCACCGAGGTGCCGCGGCTGACCGGTGACGCGCTCGTCGACTACCTCAACGGCGTCGCCGACCGCGTCCGCCGGGGCATCGCGGCCGACGCGCTGGCGCCCGACCTGGCCGCCGGGGTGGACGTGCGCTGGGCTGGCGCCCCGCCGGACCTGGACCTGTCCGGCGACGACGTGCCGGTCACAGCGGAGCTGGTCTCCACCGCCACGGCGCTGCCGCTGGTGGTCACCGGCGCGCGGGTGGTCAGCGAGCTCGGCGAGGTCACCGGCTTGCCCGACCGGGTGGAGCTGGGGCCGGGGCAGGCGCGGCGCCTCGACCTGGTCCTGCACCCCCGCGAGGTCGGCGGCTTCGAGCTGGGCCTCACCCGCGAACCCGCCGCGGCGGACCTCCGCCTGACCGGCGAGCTGGACTCGCCGTGGCGACAGGTGGTGGAGGGCGACCTGGCGCTGCCGCTGGACCTGCGCCCGGTGAGCGGCGCCACCACGTGGTCCGGCACGAGGGAGCACGGGATCAGCTGGAACTGGGTGATCGCGCTGGTGGTGCTGGTGCTGCTGGGCCTGCTGCTGTCGGCCCGCCGGTGGCTGACCGGCAACCCCAGGCTGGTCGGCGCGCTGGTCGCGGACCCGCCGGAGGGCGCGCCCGTGCGCGTGGAGCTGCGGGGCAGGCGCGTGGTCCGGCTCGACCGCGGTCGCACCCGCCGGGCGCTCGGCCTGACCGGCCGGTGCGAGGTCCGCGGCGAGGCCGACCGGCACGGCGGGGCGCCGGCGCTGCACGTCACCTACGAGCGCGCGGGCCGGGACGCCCTGACCGGCCGGTGCCGGCCCGGCGAGTTCCTGGAGCTGGGCGGGATGCGGTTCTGGTACCTGGTCGACGAGCACGACGTGCCGCTGATCGAGGACCAGCCGGCCACGCCCACCCGGCGCTGATCCCGGGATCCCGGTGGGCTGCGCACCACCGGGATCCGGCTCGGGGTCGGCGCTTCCCCACCGCCCCCGAGCCGGTCGGCCGGACTACGCGGGCGTCGCGGGTCGGGCGGTAGGGTCGGGTGCGACGCGAGCGAGGTGCGGATGGACGACCCCCACATCCACGTCGAGGCGGGCAAGGACACCTGACCGGCCCTGCCTCGGGCCTGCCCTGTCCCGGCCTGCCCCGCCCCGCCTGCCCTGCCCCGGCTGCCTGCCCCCGGTCTTGCCCGACCTCGGGCCCGCCCTGCCCACCGGCGCGAAGCGCTCAGCCCGTCGCCAGCGCCGCCGCGGTCGCGACGGTCGCCGGGTGGCGTGGACCGAGCCGGCGGGTGCGCGCCTCCAGCGCCCGGTGCAGCTCGCGGCCACCCGGCAGGCCCGCCGCGATCAGGGCGAGGCCCAGCAGGTGCCTGGTCTCGGCGACCTCCGGGTGGTTCGGCCCGCGCCGCGCCTCCTGCGCCCGCACGACCTCGGCCAGCTCCGCGTGGTCGCCCCGCGAGGCCGCCAGCAGGGCACGCGCCCGCAGCGCCCGGGGCTCGCCCGCCTGCTCGCGCACCAGCCTCGTGCACTCGCGCTCCACCCGGTCGCGGTCACCCAGCTCGTGCGCCAGCACCGCGACGCCGAACCGGACGTCCGCCAACGCGCCGTCGACCTCCAGCGCCCGGACCGCTCCCCGCAGGTCCCGCCGGGCCAGCGCCCGCCGCGCCCCGGCCCGCAGCGTCACCCGGTGCCGCCCGCCCAGCAGCACCTCGGCCGCCCGGTGGACGCGGTCCAGGTCCCGCAGCGCACGCGACGCGTCGCCCTGCTCGAACCTCAGGTGCGCCACGTCGAGCCGGACCCGCAGGGCGAACTGGTCCTCCTCGCCCTCCAGGGCGCCCAGCAACGCGGTCAGCTCACCCAGCGCGGCCAGCGGGAAACCGCCGTCCAGCAGCACCAGGGCGAACTGCCGCCACACCCGCGTGGTCGCGGGGTGCGCCATCCCGTGCTCCGCCCAGCGCTCCCGCAGCAGCGACCGCAGCTCCCGTTCCGAACCGCCGGCGGGCACGGGATCGTGCACCGGCACCGGCACCGGCACCGACTCGGGCACCAGCACCGCCACCGGTTCAGGTTCCGGCGCCAGTTCCGGCGCCAGTTCCGGCGCCGGTTCAGGTTCCGGCGCCGTGATCGACAGCGCAGGCCCTGGCACCACTCCGTCCACAGCAGACTGCCCAGGCCCGTCCAGCGCCCGCCGCAACGCCTCGCGCGCGGCCTCCGGAACCTCCCCCAGCCCCTCGAACACCGCCCGCGCACCGGCCACGTCACCGGTGATCAACAACCTCCACGCGTCGGACAGGTCGGGGCTCGGCGGTTCGGGCGCCACCGGTTCCGGTGTCGGTTCGAGGACCGGGGTCGGTTCGGCGGCAGGCGGCTCCGGTTGGGCGGCGTGCAGCTCGGCCGTCACCACCGACAGCGAGTTCTCCGCGCGCCGCAGGACGCCCTCGTCGACGTCCTCCACGTCCGCCAGCCTGCGCACCGCGAGCTGGAGGTTCTGCTCGGCGCCCGCCAGGTCGCCGCGGTCGTGCAGCACCTCGCCCAGCTCGACCCGGGTCAGCAGCGCGTCCTCGTCCTCGACGCCCCAGCCCGCCTCGAACCCGGCGAGCGCCGTGCGCAGGTGCCCCTCCGCGAGCGCCAGGTCGCCCTTGACGTGCAGCAGCTCCCCCAGCAGCGCCTCGGTCACCAGCCACCCGCCGTGGTCCTCGCCGTGCACGCGGCGCAGCACCTCGGCCACCGACCTCAGCTCCCGCTCCGCGCCCGCCAGGTCCTCGGCGTCGTACCGCAGCGCCGCCAGCATGAACCGCGTGCCCAGCGACTCCTCCGACTCCGGGCCGCGCGTGCGCTCGACCGACTCGATCAGCGCCCGCAGCTCCCGCTGCGCCTCCTCGTGCTCGTCGCGGCCCACCAGCACCTCGACCAGCACGGTCCGGGTCTCCTGCACGTCCTCGTGGTCGGGGCCGCGCAACCGCTCCAGGCCGGCCACCGCGGCCCGCAGGAACCGCTCGGTGTTGGCCAGGTCGCCGTGCCGGAAGGACGTGTTGGCCAGGCTGTGCAGGATCTGGATCGTCTGCGGGTGGTCGTCGCCCAGGGCCCGCCGGAACGCGCCGTGCAGCTCGCGCAGCTGCTCCTCACCGGTCACCGGGTCGCTGTGGCACCGCATCAGCGCCAGCACCAGCCGCGTGGACAGCGTGACCGGGTGCTCCGCGCCGAGCGCCGCGGTCTGGAGCCCGGCGATCTCGGCGCACTCGGCCTCGGCGGCGGCCCGGTCGTTGAGGTGCACCTGGATCACCGCGAGGAACCGCACGACCAGCACGGTCGGGTGCTCCGCGCCCAGCGTCCGCGCCATGGTGGACACCAGGTCGCGCAACCGCCGCTCGGCCGCGGCGGACTCGTTGCCGGGCGTGCCGGACTGGAAGCTGGTCAACGCGGCCAGGCCCAGCAGGGACAGCGGGTTCTCCGGGTTCAGCGAGTCGCGCTGGATCTTCAGCAGGTCGTTGAGCTGGCCGTGGGCCGCCGTCAGGTCGCCCTGGTAGGCCAGCACGCCGAACAGCGCCGACCGGGTGGCGAGCGTGGCGGCGTTGTCCGGGCCGAACAGCCGGACCTGGACCCGCAGCACCCGCTCCAGCTCGCGCTGGGCCTCGTTGAGCCGGCCCCGCGCGGCCGCCACCTCGGCCAGCGAGGCCATGGTGACCAGGGTGTTCGGGTGCTCCTCGCCCAGTTCGGCGCGCTGCGCCTCCAGCACCTCGGCCAGCCCGAGCTCGGCGGCCTCGAAGTCGCCCAGCTGCGAGTGCAGCTGGGCCCGCACCATCCGCACGCCCAGCGGCAGCGGCTCGCCCGCCGCCTCGTAGGCGGGCGGCAGGACGGCGAACAGCTCGGCGGCCTCGTCCGTCCGGCCGAGCGCGCACAGCACACCGGTCAGGTTCATCACGATCGCGGTGACCAGCGGGGCCTGCGGCGGGTACGACGCGCTCGCCTCGGCGTACAGGGCCCGCAGCTCGCCCTCCACCGGGCCGTAGTTGCCCTCCTGGCTGTTGATCAGGGCCGCGCTGAACCGGGCGCCCAGCCGCGCGACGTGGTCGACGGGCAGCTCGTTGCTGCGCAGGAACGCCAACTGGGTCAGGTCGTGGCTCGCCTTGAGCGCGCCGCTGTTGCTCAGCCGCAGCGCGCACGGCCCGGTCGCACCTTCGATCACCTCGGCCAGCACGTCGGTCAGGTGACCGGGCACCTCCGCCAGCAGGTGCTGGTACACGGCGGGCAGCGTCACCCAGCTCGGCCACACCGCCGGGTCCGCGACGTCGCCGGGCGTCACGCCCGTCAGGCAGCGCTGCGCGGTCCACCACAGCGCGTCGCGCTCCTCCGGCCGCACCACGGTTTCCGCGACGACCTCCGAGACCAGCGGGTGCAGCGCGAAGCAGCGCACGTCGGCGACCCGGGCCCGGTCGACCAGGGCCACCGCGGCCAGTCCGCCGAGGGTCTGGTCCAGGTCGCCCTCCGACAGCCCGGCGAGCGCCGACCCCTCCAGCTCGCGGGCGGCGTCGAGCAGCTCCGCCCGGATCGGGTGCGGCGCGCCGAAGCACGACAGCAGCTTGACCACCTCGCGCGGCGCGGGGAAGCCCTTGCGCTCCAGCATCCGCAGCGACAGCTCCCAGGTCTCCAGCACCCGCTTGCGCGCCTCGGTGTCGTCGGACGCGGCGCCGGCCCGCAGCACGCCGCCGCGGTCGATCAGGTCGACCAGGTCCTCGTCGAGCGCCTGCCGGTACTCGGCGAACGTGCGGTGGCGGTCGTCGCCGGACCTGAGGTAGCCGCCCGCGAGCCACAGCGCCAGCGGCAGACCGCCCAGCCGCTCGCTGAGCAGCCGCGCGTCCTCCACCGGGCCGGCGTCCGGCGCGCGGTCGAGCAGCACGGCGGCCCCGGTGCCGGCGTCGAGCAGGTCGACCCGGCGCTGCTCCGCCAGGTCGCCCCACGCACCGCCGCCGAAGCGCGAGGTCACCAGCGCGAACCCGGCGGCGCTCGACCGCAGCCAGCCCGTGCCGTCGCCGGGGTTGCCGCTGGGCCCGGCCAGCTCGGTGGGGTCGTCGACGTCGTCGAACACCAGCAGCCACGGCCGCCCGGCGCGGTTGAGCGAACCCCACACCAGGGCGTGCGCCTCCTGCCAGTTGGCCCGAGCCCGCTGCACGTCGCCGGGGTCCGCGCCCCGCCGCTCGGCCACGGTGATCATGGCGGTGTGGACGTCGCCGCTGATCCAGTACACGTCGCGCTCACCGCGCAGCTCGGCGGCCACGGCCATGGCGACGGTGCTCTTGCCACTGCCGCCCAGGCCGTGCAGCACCCACGGCTTGCCGTCCCGGCCGCGCGCGGCGGCGAGCACGGCGGCGACCAGCTCGTCCCGGCCGCGCAGGGTCTTCACCGGCAGCTCGGGCGGGTCGACCGGCGAGACGGCGGCCTGGCCGGGGCCGTACTGGTGCACGTTGAGGGAGCCGTTGGCGACGTTGTACTGGGTGGACGACTGGTTGGCCGTGAAGACGATGCTGCCCACGGCCTCCTTGCGCGGTTCGGTCATCTCACCGCCCCGTGTAGGCGAACCCGGCCCAGTGGTGCGGGTCCCCGCCCGCCCGGCGCACGCCCTCGGCCAGCTCGGGCGGCATGGCGGGCGGCGGGGTGAAGTCCGGCGCCAGGAACGCCAACTGCGCCGCGCGGACCGCCTCGGCGGGCGGCAGGCCCTCATCCACCAGGTAGTGGTGCACGAGGTAGCGCAGCGCCGAGGCGAACAGGTCCGGCACCTCCCACCGCGCGCCCACCACCCCGACCGCGCCCGCCACCGCCAGCACCGCGTCCAGCGTCAGCGGCTCCCCGCCGCCGACCGCCGCCGTGCACGCGGTCAGGTCCACGAACGGGCCGCGGTCCCCCACCGCCCGGCGGGCCTGGTCCAGCACCCGGCCCACGGTGACCGCCTCGCCCAGCGCGGAACGCGACGGCTCGCCCGGCACGGGCCGGAAGTGACCCGCCAGCACCACGGTCGGCTGCGGGTCCTCGCCGCCGGGCAGCGCGGGCAGGACCTCCGGCCCGGCCGCGCCGCGCGGGTAGAACCGGTCGCGCACCGCCTCGGCGGTCAGCCGCGCGTAGGGCAGCGGTCCCCCGACGACCAGGCCCGCACCCGGTCGCCGGTCCCACTCGCGGGAGGCGGTGCGGCAGAACACCCGCGCCGACGGCGTGCGGCAGAACAGCGCGTCCTGCACCGCGTAGCGCCGCGCACCGCCCTCCGGCCTGCTCGCGGCGTGCCACGGCAGCTCACCGAGCCCGCCCGCGGCCACCAGCACGATCCGCGACGCCGAGGCCAGCAGCGGTGCGACGGCGGCCCACGCCCAGTCGCACACGCCGGTCAGCGCCGCCGCCTCCTGCGTCGCGGGTTCGGCGCGGTACTCCCGCCGGTAGCGCGCCACCTCCGGGGCGTCCGCCCGCAACCCGGGCACCGGCGCCGACGCGACCTCGCCGCTCGCGCGCACCAGCAGCACGTGACCCGGTTCCCCCTCGACACCGGGCACGAAGTAGCACAGCGCGTCGTGGCCGGCTGTGCGCAACGCCGCCGCGACGTCCTCGACGGCGGGCGGTGCGCCGGGCTCGTCCACCCCGGCCAGCGCCAGCCCGCACCCCACCTCCAGCGCGGCGACCGCCTCCACGGGCGCGCCGTCGCGCAGGCACCAGTGCGCGACCACCCACGCGAGGTCGGCCGATCCCGACCCGGTGAGCGCGGCGAGGCCGGTGGCCCGGCTCAGCTCGCGGTAAGCCGGGATCGAGTCGACCGCCGCCCGGTAGGCGAGGGCCAACTTCACCCGCACCTCCGGCGACGGCCGCCCGTCGGGTTCGGCCAGCGCGCGTTCCAGCCAGTCGATGGTCTCCGCCAGGTGCGCGCGCACGCCGAACACCTCGTGCCAGGCGGACATGGCGGCGCCCAGCGAGCCGTAGGCGGCGGGCGCGTCCGGGCTGCCCGACGGGGTTCGCCGCGCCAGGTCGCGCATCGCCTCGACCCCCGCCGCGAACAGCCCGCGATCCCGCCGCGCCACCCCGCGCGCCGCGGTGACCTCCCCGAGCCGGGCCGGCGCCGGCGGTCCCGACCACTCGGGCGGCCGCTCCGGTCCCCGGTCCTCCGCGACCCGTTCCTCCGCGACCCGTTCCTCCGCGACCCGTTCCTCCGCCGCCGCGACCCCCAGCGCCGCCTCCACCGCCATCACCCGCTCGTGCAGCGGGTGCCCGCCGAGGCGGTCCCGCAGGTCGCGCACCCGGGCCAGCACGTCGGGCAGGCGGTCCTGTCTCCCGGTGCGCAGCGCGCGTGCCGCGACCGCCGAACCGAGCTGGGCCAGCAGGACCGGGTACCCGCCCGAGTCGGCCGGGACCTCGTCGAGCACCTCGTCCAGCACCCGCACCGCCGCGTCCAGGTCGCCCACCATGCCCGCCCGCCCGTAGCGGGCCAGCAGCGCGGCGCTCAGGGCCACCAGGTGCGGCAGCCGGTCGCGCACGTCGGCCCCGACCCGGGACGGCGCGGACCGCAGCACCGCCACGGCCGCGTCCAGGTCGCCGTCGCCGCGCACGGCCGCCAGCCACGGCCGCACCAGCGCCACCGCGCCGGACAGCGCCTCCCGGTCCGCCGGCCCGTGGTACCGCCGCTCGGCCCGTTCCAGGAGGTTGAGCGCGCGGGCGCAGCGGGTGGCGTCGCCCAGGCCGAGCTGCGCGCCCTCCACCACCAGCAGCGCGTAGGCGCTGACCCGCCCGGGGTGGTCGGGGCCGCCGTCGGCGGTCGCCACGACCGCGCGTTCGAGCAGTTCCAGCGCGCGGCCCAGGGCGCCGGGGTCGCCGGTGGACCGGGCGTGCCCGCCGAGCGCCACGCCGGTGCGGAACACGACCTCCTGCTTGAGCCCGTCGTGGTCGGGCAGCTCTTCGAGGTCCGTCAGCACCGCGCCCAGGGACCTCGCCGCCCGAGCGGTCGCGGCCGCCTCCGCCGCGGGTGACGCGGGCCGGTCCCGGGACAGCAGGTCGCTCAGCGCCGCGCCGAGCAGCAGGTCCAGGTCGCGCCGCGTGTGCCGGTCGGAGGTGCCCAGCGCCAGCGCCTTCTCCGCGTCGGCCACCACGCGGCGCAGCTCCTCCGCGTCGCCCAGCGCGCCGGCCCGCGCGGTCCGCGCCCGGCACGCGTTGGCCAGCACCTCGACCCGCGCCTCCTGGTCGTCCGGGTCGAACAGCGCCTGCGCCTCGTCGCTGGCCGCCGCCGACGCGGCCAGGTCGGCGAGCCTGCGCCCGGCGTCGCCCCGGACGCCCGCCAGCTGGAGCAGGGCGTCCCCGAGGACGGCCAGGTGGTAGGCCCGCGGCCCGCCGTCCGCGCGGGCGAGCGCGACCACCTCGCCCTGCCACCGGGCCCAGCCGTCCAGGTCCGACGGCGCCCCGGTGCGGGCCGCGCGGTGGCGGAACAGCACGCTCAGCGCGTCCACGGCGTCGAAGTCCTCGCGGAACGCCGAGCCGCGCTCGGTCAGCGCGTCGGACAGGCCGGTCCACACCCGGTCCACCTCGTCGTCCAGGCCCCGCGGCGGCGTCTCCAGCCGGGTCCGGCGGGCGACCACGATGCCGTGCAGCACCTCGGCGTACCGCTCGGGGCGCCCGCCGGGCCAGCGCGGTTCGGCCCGGCGCAGCAGTTCCGCGGCCCGCGCCAGGTCCTCGGCGTGCCGCGGGTCGACCGGGTGGGTGCGGTCGGCCCGCACGAAGTGGCAGTAGGCCGCGTGGGCCAGGCGCTCGGGCAGGTCCGGGTTGCCCCGCCCGTCGAGGTCCGGCACGATCGCCGCGTACTCGGCGATCACCTCGTCCAGGTCGGTGTCGGGCAGTTCCTCAGCACCCATGACGGGATTGTGGGCGGGCGTGGCGGCCGGTGGGCCCGATGACCACGTTCTGGCGCGGAGTTGACCAGTGCCCGGCGCGCCGCGCGCGTCAGCTCCCCTGCGGGAACAGCACGTCGCGGATGCGCGTCCGCAACCGGTGCGCGCCACCGGGCAGGGGCCGCGACGCGAGCAGCCTGCCGAAGCGGGCCAGGTCCGCCCGGATGGTGGCCGAGTCCACCAGCACCAGGTCGTCCAGCAGCTCGGCGAGCAGCTCGCAGCCGTGCTCCAGCTCGCCCGCCGCGGCGTGCGCCAACGCCCGCCGCAGCCCGAACCTGGTGCGCGAGCGCACCGCGTGCGGGCGGATCAGCGGCACCTGCGCGTCGAGCAGCTCGGCGGCCTCGCGGGCGCGGCCCAGGTCGTAGGCCGACCACGCGCGCGTGACGGCCACCGGGTCGGGCAGGCTGGTGCTGCCCAGCAGCGGCAGGCCGGGCGGCGCGGCGCGGTGGAGTTCGGCGGCCCGCTCCAGCGCCTGGCCGAACCGCACGTCCTCGCCCGCCAGGGCGTACCCCTGCGCCTCGCGCTGCGCCGCCAGCGACCGGACCGCCGCCGACATCGACGGGTCGGCCTGCGCCCGCTGCGCCAGCAGCACCGCCTGCCGCGCGTCGTTGCGGTACAGCGCGAACTCCGCCTGGCGCACCAGCGCGTAGGTGGCCAGTTCCCGGTCGCCCCCGAGCGCGGCGCAGCGCACCGCCTCGTCGGTCAACCGCACGGCACGCTCCTCGTCGCCCGCCTCCTGCGCCATCCAGCCCGCGTACTCGGCGAACCGCGCGGCCAGCCGCCACAGCCCGTCGCGCAGGTCCGGTTCGCGGGTCGACCCGGCCATCGTGCGCAGCACGTCCACCTGCGGGACCAGGCCGGGCAGCACGGCGCGCGGGCTGGCCCGGTGCCCCAGGGTCCGGTGCTGGTCGAAGAAACCGACGAACAGGTCGAACGCGGTGCCGTCCGCGCGCACCGACGCCCCGGGCGGCTCCGGCTCGGCGGTCGCCGGACGCGTCGCCCGGCGGGTCGGCCGCGCCAGCGCCACGAGCGCGCCACCGGCGTCCAGGGCCTCGTCGCAGGACTTGGCCAGCTCCGGGTTCGCCGAGGCCAGGCCGTTCTCCACCTTGCTGAGGTACCCGCGGCTGTAGTGCACGAGCCGGGACAGGCCGGACAGCGACAGCTCCCGTTCGACGCGCAGCCGGCGCAGTTGGGCGGCGAACGTGTCGTGCATGGCGACCACCCCCTTCCGCGCAGTGTCGCCGAGAGGTGGGGTCGTGTCCCCGGGTGTCCGCGAACTGTCCCGCTTTCGCCCGACTCGGGTGGTGGTCCCGGGTGGTTCCATGAGGCCATGGCAACGGATCGGGACGGCGAGTCGGCCGGTGTGGTCGTGGTGTGGCAGCGGTTGGCGACGGACGTCGTGCACAGTTCACCGTGGTTCGAGGTGCACCGGGACGCGGTGGTCCGGCCCGACGGCGGGCACGACACCTACCACCACGTGGTGGCGCCGGGTTCGGTGACCGTGCTGGCGCTGGACGACGACGACCACGTGGTGCTGACCCGGCAGTGGATCTACACGCACGGCGGCACGGAGTGGCGGCTGCCCGGCGGCGGCGTGGACGCCGAGGACGCGAACCCCGAGGAGGCGGCGCGGCGCGAGCTGGCCGAGGAGACCGGGCTGCGGGCGGTGAACTGGCTGCGGATCGGCCGGGTGCACGGCGCGGACAGCCTGAGCAACCACGTCGACCACGTGTTCCTGGCGACCGGGTTGTCCGCGGGCGGTGCGGCGCTCGGCCCCGGCGAGGGCGACCTGCGGGTGCACCGGATCCCGTTCGACGACGCGGTGGACCTGGTGCTGCGCGGCCAGTTGCCGCACGCGGGCAGCTCGTACGCCCTGCTGTCCACCGCCCTGCGGCGGACCGGCGGCCGGGTGTTTCCAGGGCAAGGCTGAAACAGGAAAACCGTTCCGGACCGGAAATCGGCGGCGCATTCTCGTGGTGTCAACGAGAACCAGCGCCGAACCGGAACACCGGAACGGGACCGCGGCCGGAACGCCTCGGCGTTCAGCCGCAGCAGGAATTCGACATCGGGCCGAGCCGCGCCCCACCGGCATTCACCCGGCGGACCGTCGCGCGCCTGATCGTCGAATTCTTCGCGGGTCCCCGGTATTCACCGTCACGAGCTGACGGCCGTTCGGCGCGGTTCCCCGGAAGCTGAGGGAGGTGTCCCGTGGAACCGCACCTGATCATCGTCCTGCTGACCGCCCTGCCGGCCGCGCTGTAGTCGACCGGGTCCCGCGTCACCCCGGGGAGTGTGACGCGGGACCCCTCTCACCTCCCTGTTCCGCTGTTCAGCCACTGCACGCCGTAACCGCGCCCCTCCCTGGGGTGCGGGAAGTCGACCTCGACCTCGCCGATCTCGTTCACCGCGAGCCGGTCGTCGCCGGGGGTGAGGTCGTCGGCGTCCCGGTGGAACGCGCCGTCGACCCGCCAGACGTCCGAGGGCCCGCCGCCGCGGGGGAACCTGACCACCAGCCGGAACCGCTCGCACCGGCGCTCCGGCCAGAACACGTAGGTGGGCTTCATCGGCTGCCCGACCGGCACCCGCACCTCCAGGGCGAACTGGTGGCGCTCGCCGGTGCGCAGCGGGCGCGGCAGCCGGAGGGTGAGCATGAACCGGCGGGGCGAGGGCCGCCGCATGCACAGCAGCTCGACCCCTTGCAGCACCTGCACGTCCAGGTCGCCGGGCAGGCCGCCGCCGGTGGCGGGCGGCAGCGAGATCGACCAGGTCACCTCGTCCACGCCGTCGTGGTCGGCCACCACGACCCGGCGCTCGACGCACGTGGGCGTGACACCGTCCAGGCGCAGCAGCGCGTCGAACTCGGCCACGTGGTAGGGGTCGTCGCCCTCCGGTCGCGGCGGGGTCCGGTCGCGGCTCAGCGCCGCCTCGACCAGCCTCGCCAGGCCCACGTTGATGCGCCGGCGGATGGTGCGCGGGCCGCGGTCCTGGCGCGCGGCGAGCCACTCGATGCGGTCGGCGAGGAAGCGGTGCTGCGCCTCCTCGTGCAGCGCGAGCGGCGCCACGACCATGAGGCGCAGGTCGGTCGGGAAGCCCTCCACTATTCCGTCGACCCAGGCGCGGAACTTCATGCGCACGGTCTCCGGGTCGTCGCCGCCGTCGATCCCGCACACCTCGCGCAGGGCCGGCCCGATCTGCCGGTCGATACCGGGCGCCTGCGCGCCCTGCCCGCGGCACAACGCCTGCAATTCGTTGGTCAGCTGCACTGGCGAAACGCTCATGGACCCTCCGCGCGCACGAGGCCGGCAGATTCCGGGCAAACACCGCCGCGAGCTCCCGCGAGGCAATTGCTCACGATGTCGGCTGCATGTATACCACCTCGGTCATCGCTGACCGCAGCAGTGTGTTACGCCGTTCGGACAACAGTTCGATATCCGCAATCCTGCGGTACACCGGGCAGATCTTTGATCTAGTTTGTCGGTTTCCCATTCGTGAGCGCCGCTCGGACCGGGCGACCGGACCCGGTCGCGGCCCGGGCCGATCCGGCGCGCCGGATCGGACCCCGCGGCGGCGAGGGGCGCTCCCCCGCCATGGCTCGCGGCGGCGAGGATCGCCCCCCTGCCGACCCCGGGGCGCCAGGGCTCGTGGCGGGCCGCTCACCGGAACACCGCCGGCAACCGCCGCGACAGTTGCCGGCGATGTTCCTCGACCATTCCGACAATCCTCCACAAGAGCGCAGCCAAACGGTCATCCTACCGATTCCACACGAGCCGGAATTCAGACAAGTTTTTTACAAAACCACCACCCGGACCGCCGCGCCCGACCAGGCCCCCTTACCAGTACAACCCTCCTGAGCTGCGGAAACAGCCTTTTGAGACGTGGATTGTGAGCATTCTTCAGTGAACCATCACGTGATAATGTGACCGAAGAGGCAGCCCTCGATAGCAACCGGCGCACAGCGGAGCAGGTACGCCATCAGCAACAGCACACCACTCGGCCCCTATTTCCGCACAGGGGGTGTCCCGATGTCGATGAGCACGACCGCTTCGCTGGTGGTCAGGTTGCTCGGCCCGGTGCGCGCGTGGCGCAACGGCTCGGAGGTCGACCTCGGCACCGCGCGCAGGCGCGCGGTGTTCACCCTGCTGGCGGTGCGGGCCAACGAGGCGGTCTCCAAGGACGAGTTGGTCGACGGCGTGTGGGGCGACGCGCCGCCCGCGAGCGCCGAGGCCGGCCTCTACACCTACATCTCCGGCCTGCGCCGGGTGCTGGAGCCCGAGCGGTCCAAGCGGTCGGCCGGGGTGGTGCTCACCTCGTCCGGCGCGGGTTACGCGCTGCGGCTGGACCGCGAGCAGCTCGACGTCCACCGCTTCGACCGGCACCGCGAGCGGGCGGAGGCCCTGGCGCGGCAGGACCCCGACCAAGCCCTGGCCGAGCTGGACGCGGCACTGGCGCTGTGGGAGGGCGAGGCCCTGTTCGCGGTGCCCGGCCGGTTCGCCGAGACGCAGCGGTCGCGGCTGCACGAGCTGCGGTTGGCCGCCGTGGAGCGGCGCGCCGAGCTGGCGCTGCTGCTGGGCAGGCACACCGACGTGGTGGCCGAGCTGTCGGCGCTGGTGGTGGAGCACCCGCTGCGGGAGGGGCTGCACGCGCTGCTGATGACCGCGCTGCACCGGAGCGGCAGGCAGGCCGAGGCGCTGGAGGTGTTCCGGGACGCCCGGCGCGTGCTGGCGACCGAGCTGGGCATCGAACCCGGCCACGCCCTGCGCGAGCTCCACCAGCAGGTGCTCACCGGCGACGCGGCGGCGCACCGCCCGGCGGACACCGGGCCGCCACCGGCCACCCCGGCCGGCTCGACCCCGGCCGGCTCGACCCCGGCCGGCTCGACACAGGCCGGCTCGACCCCGGACGCCACGCCCCCGGACGCCACGCCCCCGGACGCCACGCCCGCGGCGGCGCCACCCGCGACCGGGGCGGCGCTGCCACCCTTCGTCGGCCGGCGCCGGGAGCTGGACCTGCTGCGACGCGCGGTGTCCGGCGTCGCCGGCGGTCGTGGCGGCGTCGCGTGGCTGGAGGGCGAACCCGGCATCGGCAAGTCGTCGCTGCTGACCGCCTGCCTGGCGGACGCGCCGGCCGCGGGCGTCCGGGTGGCCCGCGCCGCGGCCGACGAGCTGGGCGGGCGCTTCCCCCTCCGGGTCGCCCTCGACGCCCTCGACGTGTCGGTCGCCTCGGCCGACCCGCGCCGCGTCGAACTGGCCCGGGACCTGCTGGACCCGACCCGCGACTCCCCCGACGCGGGCGACCCGGTGGTCACCGCCATCGACGGCCTGGTGGAGCTGGTCGCCGAGCTGTGCGCGGACACCCCGCTGGTGCTGGTGCTCGACGACTTCCAGTGGGCCGACGAGGCCAGCGTGCTGCTGTGGCACCGGCTGCTGCGCCTGGTGCACCGGCTGCCCCTGCTCCTGGTCGCGGCGGCGCGGCCGGTGCCGCACCGCGACGACGTCACGCGGGTGCGGCGCGCGGTCGTGCGGGTCGGCGACCTGGTGGAGCTGGGGCCGCTGTCCGGGGACGAGGTCACCGCGCTGCTGACCGCGCTGGTGGGCGCCGCGCCGGGCGAGGGGCTGAGCGGCCTGGCCGGGTGCGTCGGCGGCAACCCGCTCTACCTCAGGGAGGTGGTCGACGCCCTGCTGCGCGAGAACGCCGTCGAGTTCCGCGACGGCGTGGCCGAGGCGTGCCGCACGGGTCGGGACATGCCGTCGTCGCTGGTGGGCGCGCTGACCCGGCGGCTGGCGTTCCTGTCCGCCGACGCCCTGGACCTGCTGCGCCGGGCCGCGCTGCTGGGCACCGGTTTCGCGCCGGGCGACGCGGCGGTGGTGGCGGGGCGGCCGGTCTCCGAGCTGGTCGCCGCCGTGGAGGAGGCCACGGCGGCGGGCGTGCTGGTCGAGGCGGGCGCCGAGTTCACCTTCCGGCACCACCTGATCCACCGCGCGCTCTACCTCGGCACCCCGGCCGCGGTCCGGACCGCGCTGCACCGCCAGGCCGCCCAGGCCCTGGCCGCGGCGGGTTCGCCGGTCGAGCTGGTCGCGCGGCAGCTGGCGACCGCGCCGACCGCGGTCGACCCGTGGGTGGTGGACTGGCTGGTCGCCAACGCCGAGTCGGTCGCGGCGCGCGCACCGGAGCTGGCGGTCTCGCTGATGCGGTCGGCCATCGGGCAGCCCGACGTGCCCGCCGGCGACCGGGAACGGCTCGCCGCCCGGCTGGCGCGCCTGGTGTTCCGGCTCGGCGGCCGGGCCGAGGCCGACACCCGCTACGCGCTGGCCCGCGCCCGGGACCGCGACCTGGTCGCCGAGCTGCGCTGGGTGCTCGCCGCCTCGCACCACCGGGAGGGGCGCGCCGCCGAGGCCGCGGAGGTGCTGCGGGCCGCGGTCGCCGACAGCGGCACGCCCCCGGTCTGGCGGGCGCGGCTGGAGGCGCTGGCGGCGGGCGTGCTGCCCGGTGAGGAGGCGGGCGCCGCCGCGCAGCGCGCGCTGCGGCTGGCGCGGGAGGTGCGCGACGGCTTCGCCGAGGCCCAGGCCCGGCGCGGGCTGTGGCGGACCGCCACCGCGCACCGCGACCACCGGGAGGCGTTGCGGCAGGTGGACCTGGCCCTGACCGCGTCCGTCAGCCCGGAGGTCCACGCGGACCTCGTGGGCGACAAGGTCCTCACCCTCCAGCACCTCGACCGCCTGACCGACGCGGACCGGCTGGTGCACGCGGCGCGGCCCCACCACGCCGCCGCGGCCCAGGCCTACTGGCGCGGGCGCTGGGCGGAGGCGCTCGACCTGGTCGACACCCACCGGGCGCCCTCGCCGGGTCCGTGGCCCCGGGACCGCGGGCCGACACCGCCCGCGCACGGCGTGGCCGCGCTCGTCGCCGCCCGCCAGGACCGGGTGGACGTGGCGGTGCGGCACCTCCGCGCCGCGGTCGAGCACCGGGACGAGTTCCTGGACGACTTCCTGGCCGCCGCCGAAGCCACCCTCGCCGAGCGCGACGGGCGCGTGGACGACGCGGTCGTCGCGTTGTCCGGTGTGCTCGCGGCCGGCCGGGTGGCGCCCGAGCTCCCGTGGCTGCCCGCGCTGACGAGGCTGGCGCTGCTGGCCGACGACCACCGCCTGGCCGCACGCGCGGTCGAACGGGCGCTGGCGGACCCGCGGGCGGTCGCGGTGGCGCTGCGCTGCCGCGGGCTGGTCGACCGCGACCCGGCCCCGGTGCTCGACGCGGCGGCGAGGTACCGGGAGGCGGGTCGGCCGGTGGAGCTGGCCGAGTCGCTGGAGGACGCGGCCGCGCTGCTGGCCGAGGTCGGCGACGACGGCGCGGCCGACGCGGCGGTGCGGGAGGCCGTGGCGCTCTACCGCGGTTTCGGCGCGGAGTGGGACGCGCGGCGGGCGGGGACCCGGTTGTGCCGTGCGGCCTGAGGATCCTGGCGGAGGGCGGACACGGGACGGGCAGCGCGGGACGGACGAGCGGCGCGGCGGTGCGGGTGCGGGCCCGCCGCGTTTCGGGAGCCTCAGGGGAAGGGCGGGCGGGATGACGGCGTTGCGGTTGGTCGTGCTGGGTCCGGTGCGCGCGTGGGTCGGCGACCGGGAGGTGGCGCTGGGCTCGGCGCGGCCCCGGGCGGTGTTCGCGATGCTCGCGCTGCGCGCGGGCGCGGTGGTGCGGCGGGACGAGCTGGTCGCGGGCGTGTGGGGCCGGGACGCGCCGGCCACCGCGGAGGGCAGCGTCCACACCTACGTCTCGGTGCTGCGCAAGGCCCTGGAGCCGGACCGGGCGCGCGGCACGGCCTGGCAGCTGCTGGAGTCCGTCGGCTCGGGCTACCGGCTGCGGTGGGACCCGGCCGCCTCGGACCTGGCCGCGTTCCGGGCGCTGCGGGCGCGGGGGCAGCGGCAGTTGGCCGACGGCGACGCGGACGCCGCGCTGGTCTCGCTGGTCGCGGCGCTCGACCTGTGGCGCGGCGAGGCGCTGGCGGGCCTGAGCGGGCCGTTCACCGAGTCGCGGCGGCGTGAGCTGACCGCGGAGCGGGCCACCGCGCGGGAACTGCGCGCCGAAGCCGCCCTGGCGACCGGCACGCACACCGACGTGATCGCCGAGCTGGGCGCGCTGGTCGCCGAGGAGCCGCTGCGGGAGCGGGCGCGCGAGCTGCTGGTGCTGGCCCTGCACCGCAGCGGGCGCGGCGCGGAGGCGCTGGAGGTGTTCCGCGACGCCCGCCGGGTGCTGGTCGCCGAGCTGGGCGTGGAGCCGGGACCCGGGCTGCGCGCCGCGCACCAGCTGGTGCTCACCGGCACGCGCCGCGACCCCGCCGTGCCGCACCCCGTGCCACCGCGGGCGTCCGCGGTCAGCCGCACCCTCCCCCACCACACCGAGCCGGCGGCCACCGAGGCGGTGGTCGAGCCGGCCCGGGACCCGGTCGACGGGCCGGTCCTGCTCGGCCGCGACGCCGAGCTGGCCGCGGTCTCGCGCGCGGTCGACGGCCTGTCCACCGGGCGCGGCCTGGCGCTGTGGATCGAGGGCGAGATGGGCATCGGCAAGTCGGCGCTGCTGACCGCGGTGCTGGCGCGGGCCGGTGCGGCCGGGCGCCCGATCGCCCACGCCGTCGCCGACGAGCTGGACGTCCGCTTCCCGCTCCGGCTCGCCCTGGACGCCCTGGGCGTCGACCCCACCGCCACCGAACCGCGGCGCGCGGCCGTGGCGCGGGCGCTGCGCGAGCGGCAGCCCTCCGGGTCGATCTTCGCGGGCGGCGACCCGGTCGCGAGCGGGGTCGACCGGCTGGTCGCCCTGGTGGAGCAGCTCTGCGCGGACGGGCCGCTGGTCCTGGCGCTGGACGACCTCCAGTGGGCGGACGAGAGCAGCACCGAGGTGTGGCACCGGCTCGGCGCGCTGACCCGCCGCCTGCCGCTGCTGCTGCTGGGCGCGGCGCGACCGGTGCCGCACCGGCCGGAGGTGGCCCGCCTGCGGCGCGTCGTGGAGTCCGGCGGCGGCGCGGTGCTGGACCTGGCTCCGCTGGGCGAGGCGGACGTCGCGGGCATGGTCGCGCGGCTGGTCGGCGCGCCGCCGGGGCCCGCGCTGCGCGAGATCGCCGCGCGGGCCGGCGGCAACCCGCTGTACGTGCGCGAGGTCGCGGACGCGCTGCTGCGCGAACGGCTCGTGGTGGTCGGCACCAGGGTGGCCGAGGCGCGCGAGCACGCCTTCGACCGGGCGCCGGGTTCGCTGGTGTCCGCGGTCGGCGGACGCCTCGACTTCGTGTCCGGCCCCACGCGCGAGGTGCTGCGGTGGGCGGCGCTGCTGGGCGGCGAGTTCTCCATCGACGACCTGGCGATCGTGCTGGGCCGCCCGGTGCCGGAACTGGTGCCCGCGTTCGAGGAGGCCGCCGCGGCGGGTGTGCTGCGCGACGCGGGGCACCGCATCGCCTTCCGGCACCCGGTGCTGCGGCAGGCGCTGTACGAGGGCACGCCCGCGGCGTTGCGCAACGCGCTGCACCAGCAGGCCGCGCGGGCGCTCGCGCGGGCCGGCGCGCCGGTCGACCACGTGGCCGAGCAGCTGCTGGCCGCGCCGGACGACGTCGGGCCGTGGGTGGTGGACTGGCTGCTGCTCCGGGCGCCCGTGCTGGTCTACGAGGCGCCCCTGGTGGCGGTCGAGCTGCTCCAGCGGGCGCTGCGATCGCCGTCGGCGCCCGAAGAGCACACCGCGACGTTGCGGGCGCACCTGAGCAGCGTGCTGTTCCGGATCGGCCGCGACGTCGAGGCCGAGCACCACGCCCGGCGGGCGCTACCGCGGCTGCGCGACCCGGACCGGATCGCGGAGGCCCGGTGGACGCTGGCCTACGGCCCGTTCCGCGCGTCCCGGCCGGAGGAGGCCCTGGCGTCGCTGCGGGAGGCGCTGGCCGACCCGGTGCTGCCGGACGCGTGGCGGGCCCGGTTGCTGTCGTTGCGGGCGCTGGTGCAGCGCGCGGGGCTCGACGACCTCGACGCGGCGGCGGCGAGCGCGCGCGAGTCCATCGAGGTGGGCGAGCGCGGGGCCGACCCGTTCGCCATCGGCCAGTCGCTGGAGGTGCTGTGGCAGGTGGACGCGGCGCGGCGCGACTACGTGAGCGCGCTCGACTACCTGGACCGGGCGCTGGACGTGGTCGGCACCGACCGCAGCCTCACCGACCTGAAGCTGGTGCTGCTGGACAACCGCGTGTTCACGCTCCAGTGCCTGGACCGGCTGGGCGAGGCGACCGACACGCTGCGGCTGGCGTTCGAGGTGGCCGGGCACGGCGCGCCCGTGGCGGCCCTCCAGGTCGGCGCGTCCGTCCACCGGTTCTGGTTGGGGGGTTGGGACGAGGCGGTGGCCCGGCTCGGCGCGGTGCTCGGTGACGACTCCGGCATCACCGGGTTCGGGCTGCGCGAGGGCGGGACGGTGCTGCTGCACGGCGTCGCCGCGCTGATCGCCGCGCACCGCGACGACGAGCTGGCGCTGAGGCGGCACCTGCACGCGGGCCTCACGGTGCCGCTGGTGACCGCGGCGAACCGGGAGAACTGCGACTTCCTGGTGGCGGCACGAGCCACGGCGGCCTACCGGGACGGTGACCACGCCGAGGCGATCGAGCTGCTGGGCGGGATCCTCGACACCCGCTACGCCCGGATGATGCTGCGGCACCAGTGGTTGCCCGAGCTGGTCCGGGTGGCGCTGGACTGCGACGACCGGGCGACGGCGCGCGCCGCGGCGGAGGCGTGCGAGGCGGAGGCGGCCGAGGAGTCGACCGAGGCCAGGGCGGCCGCGGCGGCGCGGCGCTGCCGCTGCGTGCTGGCGGAGGACCCGGACGGGCTCGCCGGGGTGGCGGCGCACTACCGCTCGGTGGGGCGGGTGTTCGAACTGGCGCAGACGCTGGAGGACCGCGCGGTCCTGCTGGCCCGCGCGCGGCGCGAGCCGGAGGCCGCCGAGGCGTTGGGCGAGGCGGTCGGGCTCTACCGCGACCTGGGCGCGGCCTGGGACATCCGTCGGGCCACCGCCCGGGTCGGCTGAAGCCGGATCGGTCGAACCGGGCCGGGTCGGGTCGGGTCGATCACGCCGGCCTGATTGCGCCGGCCCGGTCTTGGTCGCCGTTGGGTGTGGTCGCCCTCGAACGCGATCAAGCTCGAACGCGGCCGCCACCAGGCGGTCACCGGCGCAAGGGACTGGTTCGACCCGTGAAGTCCCTGGCCTGGACGCGTGCTCCCCGCCCGAGCGGGGATGGTCCACACCGCCGCTGGAGCCGGCGGCGAACAGCCTGATCAGGCTGTGGAACCGGTGGCGGTCGGGCCTGGCGGGCCGGGGCAGGTCGGCCGACACGACCGCGCCCGGCACAGGTCGCGTCCGCCACGCCCAGCGGGGACGCCGCGGCGCGGCGCTCGGAGGTCGGGCCGGGGTGCCGGGCCGGCGGGGCGAACGCGCGCCGCACGTCGGCGGGCAGCGCTCGGCGGGACCAGTCGAGCACGGCGCGGACCGCGGCGCGCTCCTCACCGTCGCCGGTGGACAGCAGCGACAGCCGCGCGTGCTCGTCGCGCAGCTCTGCCACGAGCGCCGCGACCGGCTGTCCGGAGCGGGCGCCGACGCGTTCGGCGGCGATGCGCAGCGCCAGCGGCAGGCGGCCGCACAGGGCGCACAGCTCGGCCACCGCGCCCGGCTCCGCGTCCACCCGCTCGTCGCCCAGCGCCGAGCGCATCAGCTCCAGCGCCTCCGGCGGGTCGAGCACGGCCAGCGGCAACCGCACCGCGCCGCGCCGCACGACCAGGCCGGAGAGCGCGGCGCGGCTGGTCACCACGACCGCGGCGGACGGCGAGGCGGGTAGCAGGGGCTCGACCTGGGCGGAGGTGGGGGCGTCGTCCAGCACGACCAGCACGGCCTTGTCGGCCAGGAGCGACCGGTACAGCGCGGTGCGCGACTCCGGGTCGGCGGGGATGCCGTCGTCGGGGATGCCCAGTGCCCGCAGGAACGAGGCGAGCACGTCCGCCGGGTCCAGCTCCCGCCCGCCGGGGTCGTGGCCGCGCAGCGACGCGTAGAGCTGGCCGTCCGGGTAGCGGTCCTTGACCCGGTGCGCCCAGCGCACCGCCAGTGCGGTCTTGCCCACGCCCGCGGCGCCGGAGACCGCGGTCACCAGGACCGACCGCCCGGCTGCTCCGTCCAGGGCAGCCAGCGCCCCGGCGCGGCCGACGAACCCGGGCAGGTCCGGCGGCAGCTGCCGCGGCACGGGCAGGCCCGCCACCACCGGCCGACCGGTGCGCAGGATCTCGTCGTGGAGGCGCTGAAGTTCCGCCGAGGGGGCGATGCCCAGCTCGTCGTCCAGCCGGCGGCGCAGGTCTCGGTAGCAGCGCAGCGCCTCGTCGGTGCGCCGGCAGCGGTGCAGGGCCAGCACCAGCTGCCGCACCAGGTGCTGGCGGTACGGGTGCTCGGCCACCAGCGCCGCCAGTTCGTCGACCACCGCGTGGTGGTGCCCCAAGCGCAGCTCCGCGTCGAAGCGGTCCTCCACCGCCGCCAGGCGCTCGTCCTCGTGCCCGCGCCCCAGGCCCTCCGCGTCCAGGCCGGCCATGACCGGGCCGCGCCACAGCGCCAAGGCCTCGGCCAGGGTCGCGGCCCGCCGCACGTCGTCCATCGACCAGGCCCGCGCGCACAGCCACCGGAACCGGTGCAGGTCCACCCGCAGCGGGTCGGCTTCGAGCAGGTAGCCGGGGCCGTTGCCGACCAGCGCCACGCCGTGCCGCCGCGCGTCGACCCGGGCGAGCATCGAGCGCAGCTTGCTGACCTGCGTGTGCAACACGGCGCGCGCGCTGGCGGGCGGCCCGTGCGGCCACATCAGCCCGACCAGCCGGTCGGCCGGGACCAGTTTGTTGACCTCCAGCAGCAGCACCGCCAGCACGAACCGCTGCTTGCGCACCCCCACGTCGACCGGTCTGCCGTCCACGCGGACTTCGACCGGGCCCAAGACCCTGAACTCCACGTCCCCTCCCCACGGGCGATCCAAGCACCGGGCGGATCGGGAGAAAACCGAAAGGAGGCCGTATCACCCTTTCCTCGCACAGCCGTCCACTCGAAAGGGTAAAGATGAAGATGACTCGAAAAGCGCTGTTCAGCCGTGCGCTGGTCGCTGTCGTCGCGGTCCTGGGTGCGCTCGTCCTGCCGGCGGGGCAGGCCGCGGCGCAGAGCTGCGGCGGATCGCTCGTCGGTCGCTACGCGCTGAACTACGGCGGGAGCGCGATCGGCGAGCTGGTCGTCTACTACAGCAGTTCGACCGGGCAGAACTGCGCCCGGATGAACCACCTCGGCGCGACCCACGGGGTAGCGCTGCGGACCGTGGTGTTCATCGTCGCCTGCCGGGAGACGACACCGGGCCCGACGTGCACCTACTACGGCACCCCCCAGGTCGATGACGGGACCTACGCCTACTACGCCGGACCGCGCTCGGTGTCCGCGAGCGGTCGCTGCATCCACGCCGCCGGCGACATCTACTACGCGGGAGCCAAACGCCACGTCCAGGTCAGCCCGGTGGCCGCCCACTGCGGCTGAACCCGCCGGCCGTGGTCCGCCCGACCGTGGGCGGACCACGGCCGACGAGGCGTCCTCTTCGGACGACGCCGTCGTCATCGGCGACGGGAAGCCGGTCGGTCTCGCACGGCGTGGTCGACGGACCGCGGCGACGCACGAGCGGGAATGATCATGACGCACGGTTACCAGGCCACCCGATCGTGGCCACCGCGCACGCTGCACAACGGGGGCCCGGACGTGCGCTCGACCGTTGTCCGTGTGCGGTCGCAGCACCACGTGCGGGTCATGACCGGCCGAGTTCCGGATGGCGTGCGACGCCGTGCGCAGGCGGGTGAGCTGGTCGTGGTTCACGCCCAAGTGGTCGAGGAGGTCGGTGCTCCCCGCGCGGTCGGGCTTGGTGTCCGGGGCGGGGAGACCGCGCCCCAGCCGCGCGGTCCTCCAGCGCACCCCCGGTTCACCCCCGGTGGTGCGACCGGCTCCCCCGGGCCGTCGGTTCACCACCGGGTCGATCACCCGGAGGACAGGCGTCCTGCTCGTGCCCCTCCGGGCCGATCACCCCGTCATGGGGCGTCTCGTCGTGCGGTGGAGCGCTGCTCACTCGTCCCCAGCGGGGGCACCGATCACGCCGTCGGCCGACATCACCCAGCCGGTCTCGGGACGCGCGCCGCGCGTGCAGCCCGCCACCCGCAACCCCCGCCGCACCTGGTCCACCACCCGGCGCAGCCTGGCCCGGTCCCGCTCGGCCACCAGGGTCTCGTCCACCTCAGATCATCCCCTTCCTCAAGGCGTAGGCGACCGCGTGCGGCCGGTTGCGCAGGTTGAGCCGGGTGGTCAACCCGTAGAAGACGTTCTTGATCGTGCGCTCGGAGTAGCACAGCCTGCTGGCGATCTCGGCGGTGTCCAGGCCGTCCGCCATCAGCCGCAGCACGTCCGCCTCGCGCGGCGTCAGCTTCGGCACGCTCGCGTCCGGCGAGACCAGCTCCCGCTGGAGCCGCTCCACGTGCTTGAGCAGCTCCGCGACCAGGCTGGGCGGCATGACGCCGCCGCCCGAGGCCGCCGCCAGGACGCTGCGCAGCACCCGTTCCCCGGTGGCGGCGCTGCGGGGCAGGATGGCCACCACCCGGCACTCCACGGCGGCGAGCACGTCCTTCTCACCGACCTCGTCGAGCACCAGCACCATCGGCGCGCCGACGTCGGCGGCGACCCGCCGCAGACCGGACAGCACCTCGGGGCCGATGCGGTCGACAGCGACGACGACCACGTCGGCGCGCACCCGCTGGTCCCACTCCAGGACCACGATCTCGGCCCGCGAGCCGAGGTAGCTGGTCAAGCCGGCCATGCTGAGGTGGTCCACCGCCTGGACGACGACCCGAACTCGTTCCACCGCTGCCTCCCACAGATCCGGTTCCCCGACTCCGAGTGTGGAAGGCGTGACTTCACGGGCTCTCAAACGCGTCTACAAAACTTCTCCACGAGGGCCGGAGAGCGTGAAGAGCGGTGAAGAGAGGTGCGCCCAGCACTCAACACCCCGGCAGATCCCCTGGTCAAGGGGGTGCCCCCGCAGCCGACCGCAGTCGGCGTCCTCGCGCACCTCGACACGGGCTCACCCGGGGGCGACGACCTCGTCCGCCGCGCTCCAGTGCCGGTGCAGCGCCAGCAGCACGTCGTCCAGGTCGTGCGCGGGCGACCAGCCGGGGTAGTGCCGCCGGAACCTGCGGGTGTCGCCGATCCACCACCGGGGGTCGGCGAACCGGGGCCGCGGCGAGTAGTCGAACGCCACCTCCGCGCCCGTCAGGTGCTCGTAGCGGGCGATGAGCTCCAGCACCGAGGTGGCGCGCTCCCGGCCGCCGCCCAGGTGGTAGACCTCGCCGGGCCGGGGCTCCAGGGAGAACTCCCGGATCGCGCCCACCAGGTCGCGCACGTCCAGCACGTCGCGCACCTGCTTGCCGCCGTGGCCGACCACCGGGTACGGCACGCCGCGCACGGCGCTGCGCACCAGGTTGGACGCGAAGCCGTGCTCCGGCACGCCCGCCTGACCGGGTCCGGTGATGCTGCCGCACCGGAACACGCCGACCTTCATGCCCAGTTGGCGGCCGTGCTCCTGCGCGGCGAGGTCGGCGGCCAGCTTCGACACGCCCAGGAACGCGCGGCCCGCCCGGTCCAGCCGGATCGACTCGTCGACGCCGTGCTCGTGGAACGGGTGGGCCGGGTCCAGCTCCCACCGGGTCGCGGTCTCGACCAGGGGCAGCGCGTCCGGCGCGTCGCCGTAGACCTTGGCGGTGGACACCTGGGCGAACACCGCGTCGCCGCAGTGCCGCCGGACCGCGTCCAGCACGTTCAGCGTGCCCACGGCGTTGACCGCGAAGTCGACCAGCGGCCGTTCGGCGGACCAGGCGCGACCGGGCTGCCCGGCCGCGTGCACCACCAGCCGCACGTCGGAGCCCCACGTGCGCAGGACCTCGTCCACGGCCGCCTGGTCGCGCACGTCCACCCGGTGGTGCCGGTAGTTCCCGACGCGCCGGACCTCGGCCAGGCCGCGGGCCACCGACCCGGCCGGGCCGAAGAACTCCTGCCGCATCCCGTTGTCGATGCCGACCACCAGGTCGAACTCCGGCGCGAACCGCCGCACCGCCTCCCCTCCCACCAACCCGGCCGAGCCGGTGATCACCGCGACGTCCACGTGTGCCCTCCTCTCCCGCTGCGCCGACCGCGGTCACGGACGGCGGAAGAACTCGACCTCGCCGAGCGCGATGTGCCCGCCCCCGCCCAGCCCCGCGGCGGACTTCACGACCAGGCGCACCGCCACGACGTCGCTGATGCCGGTGTCGGTGCGCTGCGGTCCCGGCTGGTCGTTCAGCGCCACCGGGATCGTGCGGGTGGCGCCGCCGGCGCTGGTCACCACCACGTCCAGGGCCGTGGGCCGGGCCTGCTCGCGGAACTGCTCGGGCTGCGCCGAAGCGCCCGCGTGCACGACCACCGACAGCAGCCGGAACGGCTGGTCGAAGGTGAACTCGACCGCGTCGCCCACGGCGGGCGCGCCCCAGTACCGGTTCGACAGCCCGTCCGCGGCGGCCGCGGCCGGGTGGTCGGGCACCTCGGCCGTGGCCGCGGTGCGCGCGGGCGCGATCGCCGCGGGCTCGGCCAGCCGGTCGCGCACGTCCTCGAACAGCTCCACCGCCTTCGGGCGGAACAGGATCCCGGCGACCACCAGCGCGGCGACCGCGAGCAGCGCGGCGAGCCTGCGCAGCCACCTGGACGGGTCGCCGAGCCGACGCCGACGCCCGTGGCGGCGCGCGGCCCGCGCCACCGGCCCGGCGGGCAGCAGCGGGGTGGCGCACCGGCGGCAGAACCGCCTGCCCGGCGGGTTGGCGGTGCCGCACACCGGGCACGGCGGGCCGTCCACCTCGACACCGCCGGTGGTGGTGGGCAGCGGGCGCTTGGCCTCCGGCCGCCCCGGCAGCACCGGGCCCAGCACCACGTCCGACGGTCCCGCCGCGACCACGGCCTCCGACCCCGCGCCCGTCCTGACCCTGGCCGCGTCCGCGCCGTCCGTCGGCACGGGCGCCACGTCGGAGCCCGAACCCCGGCCGGCGGTCATCGCCTCGGGGTCCTCGCCGAACCGGGACCGGACCCAGGACCGCCACCGGGCCCACAGACCCGGCCGACCGGCCGCGGCCTCCCCCACCGCCGGACCGACACCGGCCGCCGAACCGGCCCGCGCGCCGCCGACGGGGTCCTCCTCGGCCCGGCGGCCCGAACCCCCACCGGAGTCCTCGTCGGCCCCGCGACCCGGGCCCCCACCGGTCCCGCGGTCCGGTTCGCCGTCCGAGCCCCGGCCCGGGAACGCGTCGACCGCCGACCCCAGCCCGTCCCCCAGGAGGTCCCCGACCGACAGGTCCCGCCCGCCGATCAAATCCCGCACGGCGGCCAAGCCCTCCGCCGCCTGGTCGTCCCCGGCGGTCTCGTCGGCCTCGGCCCGATCACCTTCGCGAGCGCGATCACGCCTCGACCCGGCACCGCGATCGGCTCCGGTCCGCTGCCGGGCCACCGGCTCCGGCCCGGTCGTCGGGGCCTGCCCGGCGGCCGGGGTCGATCCGGCAACCGGGCCCGCGACCGGTCCGGGCGTCCCACCGGCTCCGGTCCGACCGGCCGGCGCACCGCCGCCCGCCGACCACCCCAGGTAGGTGCCGCAGTTGCCGCAGAAGTCGTCGCCGTCCTGGACGGACGCGCCGCACTGGGTGCACGAGCGCACGGTCATCCCCCCTCACGCGCGGGCGGCCCGTCGAGCACCTCGACCGCGCACCTGACGTGCACCGGGCACACCGCCCCCACCAGCGCCTCGACCCGCTCCCGGTCCACCGGCGCGGACGACCCGGGCCACACCCGCACCACGACCACACCCACCGCCGGACCGGGCAGCGGCGCGTCGGGCTCGCCCGACCAGCGCACCCCGGGCCCGTCCGCCACCTCCGCGCGCACGCCCAGCGACAGCTCCAGCCGCTCCACCAGCCCGCGCACCGTGCCCCGCCTGCGGTGCAGCTCCACGGCCCGCCGCACCAGGGCGCGCCGCAGCGGCTCCGGCCACGCCGGGTCCAGCCCCGCCGCCACCCACGACGACAGCCACGCCAGGAAGTCCTCCGGCGCCAGCGCCGGGTCCAGGTAGGCGGCCAGGTTGTCCAAAGTGGACAGAACCGCCGACAGCACGGCGTCCAACCCTGCGGTGAACCGCTGCGCGAAGTCGTCGGCCGCGTACAGCGCGGGCAGCAGGTCGCCCAGCGGGTGCCTGCTCGGCAGCTCCGGCAACGCGGCCCTGGTCACGGCGCGCCCACCACGACCTGGTGCTGGTGGGAGAACACCAGCGCGTTGGGCGCGACCTCCAGCCGGTCGACCGGCGCGCCGCGCGCACCGGTGATCGGGTTCGCCGGGAACAGCCGGATCTCCTCGACCAGCAGCACCCCGGGCACCGCCTGGAGCACCGAGAACACCTCGCCGAACTGCACCGGCCGGCCGAAGTCCCAGCCCGTGCCCGCCGGTCCGCCGCGCAGCGGGTTGAGGTACCGGTACAGCGCCGCCAGCGCGTCCTCGCGCACCTGGTTGACGTCGGCCGCGGTCAGCCGGGTCACCACCGTGATGCCCTGGTAGCGCGGCGGCTCCACGACCAGCCGGGTGCCCAGCAGGCGGCGCTCGTCCAGCCGGCGGGCGACCACGGCCAGCACCTCCTCCGAGGGCACCAGCTGCTCGAACCGCAACCGGTCGCCCTCGTCGGCCACCGCGTCGGGCACCAGCAGCACCCGCGCCGCGCCCACCTCGCCGTCCACCGGCAGGCAGCGCACGCGCGCCAGCGACGGCGCGGCCTGCCTCGCGATCAGCTCGTGGTCCTCGGCGGTCACCGCGCGGTCCTGCACCCGCAGCTGGTTGGGCGCGCGCAGCTTGGCCTCGGCGACCGTCTCGGCGTCCACGCCGCCGGTCGCGGCCTCCCGGTTCTCCACCGCCGAGATGTAGGGCACGGAGCTGCGCAGCACCGACAGGGCCCCGCGCGCCACGTTGCCCGCCCGGCCGCCACCGGTGCGGTAGCGCGGCACCCGCAGCACCGCGCCCTTGGGCGGCACCGCGCCGTAGCGGCGCAGCGTCCCGTCCGCCTCGCGCACCGCGGGCGGGAACAGGAACTCGCCGCTCGACGCGTCCAGCACCACGTGCCGGTCGTCGGGGCCGGACATGCCGAAGTCCTCGACCACCGACCAGTCCTCCCAGCCCTCGCCCGCGGCGACCTGCACGATTACCGGGTCGCCGTCCAGCAGCACCGGGGCCGCGGGCGCGGTGAACCGCTGGCCGGGCACGCCGGCGGACTCGCCGAGCGGCACGTCGACCTCGGTCTCGGCGTGCTCGGCGGTGGTGGTGCCGCCGATGGTGTAGGCCTCCGCCTCGCGGACCGTCGGCGACTCGGAGTAGAACGGCTGGCCGGGCACCGGCTCGGTGACCCGGCAGCGCAGCCAGCCCGCGCGCTGACCGGCGACCACCGACGTGGTGTGGCCGCCCGGCACGTGCAGCACGACCTCGCCCGGCCGGTTGAGGCCGCCGGTGCCGTCCTCGTCGACCTCGCAGGCGGCCCAGTCCGCGCCGTCCCACGCCTCCCACGCCAGCGGCGGCTGCCGGGGGTCGACGCCGACGCCCTCGACGCGGCTCTCCAGCCGCAGCACCACCACGCAGTTCGGCACGGCGGCGGTCAGCCCGAACAGGGTGGCGTCGCCGGGCGCGGGCGCGGACTGGAAGCACGCCACGTCCTGGCCCGCCTCCAGGTCGCGGGTGCGGTCGGCGTGGTCGCCCGACGCGGACCTGGTGACCAGCCGGGCCAGGCCGCAGGGCACGATCGGCAGCTCCTCGCTGGTGGCGAACACCGTGGCCTCGGCGGACTCGGTGCTCATCGTGGCCACCTCGGTGCCGACGGGCAGCGCCACGGTCTCCGCCTGCGGCGCGGACAGCCAGAACGTCACCCGCGCGCGGGCCGCCGTGGGCGGGAACAGCCGCACGCCCAGCAGGTCCAGGAACGCCAGGTAGTTCTTCTCCGGCACCCGGTTCAGCCGGTAGACCAGCTGGTCGACCATGTGCGCGAAGGTCTCGATGAGCGTGACGCCGGGGTCGGACACGTTGTGGTCCGTCCACTCCGGACAGCTCTGCTGGACGTAGCGCTTGGCCTCGTCGACGAACTGCTGGAAGCGCCGGTCGTCCAGGTTGGGCGCGGGTATCGCCATCAGTCGGCCTCCCCTTCCTCGGAAGGGATCGTGTAGAACGGGAAGACCAGGTTGCGCTGGTCGTTGGTCGACTTCACGGTGTAGCGGATGTCGATGTAGAGCGTGCCGACGTCGACCGAGTCGAACGCGACGACCACGTCGGTCACGTCGATGCGCGGCTCCCACCGGTCCAGCGCGGTGCGCACCTCGCGCGAGACCTCGCCCGCGGTCGCGCCGTCGGCCGAGGCGAACACCAGGTCGTGGATGCCGCAGCCGAACTCCGGCCGCATCAGGCGCTCGCCGGGCGCGGTGCCCAGGACCAGCCGGATGGCCTCCTGGACCTCCTGGTCGCGGTCGACCATGCCGATGCCGCCGGTGGGGCCGGTGCGCAGCGGGAAGGCCCAGCCGCGGCCGATGAAGTCGGCGCTCACAGCGGACCCCCGATGATCACGCTCAGCTGGGCGGGCACCGTCATGGCCTGGCAGGTGGTCTTGTCCACGACCGTCGCGGCGGCCAAACCCCCGATGAGCACGCCCCGGCGCGCCATGGCGGGCGCGGGCATGATCACGTTGGGCGCCAGGTTGTGCGGCGGCACGGTGCACACGTGCACGCAGGTGGTCGTCGCGGCGGGCTTGCCCTCGATCAGCACGGTGAGCAGCCGGGCCGCCGACAGCGGGTTCAGCGGGGGACCGATGGTGCCGCCGTGGACCGTCTTGTCACCTTGTCGGGCAGCGGGGGGCATGGCGGAGTCTCCTCACGTGGTCAGTTGAGCTTGATGAGGGCGCCCTTGAGCGTGAGCACACCCAGTCCCGCGTCGATGGTGATGCCGGCGCCGGACAGCGACACCGAGCTGAGCACCCCCGCGCCGCGCGGCCCGCGCACGGACAGGTCGATCTTGCCGAGCCTCTCGTCGAGCACGACCTCCAACCGCTCGTTGCCGGTGACCACCCGGACCCCCGAGCGCTTCAGGCTGTCCAGCAGCTCCAGCCGGTTGCCCGACCGCGAGGACACGGAGCGGCGGTTGACCTTGCCGCGCATGCGGTCCACCAGCTGGCTGCCGTGCTGCGTGGGCTTGTCGACGCCGTTGTAGAGCCCGCCGATCACGTAGGGCCGGTCCAGGCTGCCCTGCTCGAACCCGACCAGCACCTCGTCGTCGACCTCGGGGCTGAACACCCCTCCGCCGCCGACCCCGCCCCACTGCACGGTGCGGACCCAGTCGGTGACGTACCTGTCGTCCAGCCACGGGAACTTCAGACGCACCCAGCCGCGCTGGTCCCGGCCGGGCTCCTTGATGTCGGTGACGATCGCGGTCGCCAGGCCGGGCATCCGCGGGCCGCGCGCGGGTTCGCCGGCCGAGACCAGGCCCGCGAGGGAGCGGTCGTAGGACGCGCTGACCGTCAACGTGGTGTAGTAGCCGGTGTCGGAGTCCAGCACGTGACGTGCGCCGGTCGTGGTGTAGCTGCCGGTGAAGTCGTCGCCGGCGTTGACCAGCGCCACCGGGTCGCCCGCGCGGAGCTCGGGGCTGCCGTTGACCACGGCCTCCAGCTCGCCGAAGCCCGCGCTGGTGGACTCCTCCAGCGAGCGCGCCGCGCGGTCCGCCTCGGCCTGGGTCGCGTAGGGGGTGTCGGTGACCAGCAGGGGCGCCTTGGTGGTGAACTTCCGGGTGGCCTGGCGCGCGGTCAACCCGGGCCTGACGGTCTTGCTGGGCCGGTTGGCCTGCACCGAGACCAGCGCCTTCTTGGTGACCGGGTCCCAGCCGCGCACCTCGACGCCGTTGGCCTGGTCGGCGGTGGTCAGCACGGCGCGCAGCGCGACGGTGTTCTCGCCGAACTCCAGGACGTGCGGGTCGCCGCCCGCCGATCCCCCCGGCTTCTTGGTCGCGGGCTTGAGCTGCACGAACTCCAGCCGTTCCTGGTCGTCCAGCCGGACCACCGCGCCGTGCTCGCGGGCGAGCGACTGGAGGAAGTCCCAGTCCGACACACCGGCCTGGCTGAGGTGCCGGTGGGTGACCGGGGTGACGTCGATCCGGCCCACGAGCAGCCCGGCGCCCCTGGCGACCTTGTGCACGATCGCCTTGGTGCTCATGTTGCGGAACGCCTGCACCTTGCGGCCGCGCATCAGGCGGTGCGCCTTGCTCATCGCCCTCACCACCAGGAACACGCCGGTGCCGTCCCGGTCCAGCTCCAGCGCGGTGACCTCGCCGGTGAACACCCGCTGGGCGGTCGTGACGGTCGTCGTCGAGAACGACACCTCCAGCCCGCTGCCGATGAAGATGCCGGTCGACTTGACGAAGTCGACCTTGTCGTCCCGGTAGGTCACCACCGCGCAGTCGGGCAGCCCCACGTTCTCGTCCACCTCGCAGCGGATCAGGTACTGCGCCTCGTGCGCCAGCTCCTGCCCGTCCACCTTGACCACCGCGCTCGCGGCGTTGTTGTCGCCCTCGACGTTCCCGAAGGTCATCGGTCCTCCCCCCTCTCTCCCACCACGCCCGGCACCAGCAGCTCCGTGCCGGGGACCAGGACCATGGGGTCGTCGATGTCGTTGGCCTCGGCGATGACCCGCCACGCGGTGGCGTCGCCGTACTCCCGCCACGCCAGCTGCGGCAGGCTGTCCCCGGCGACCACGCGGTGCGTGCGCCGGGCCTCGCGCGAACCGGAGGTCGGGTTCTGGCCGGGCGTGCCGACCCCCGCCTCCTCGATGGACAGCGAGCAGGTCGCGCGCAGGGGCTTGCCGTCCACGTCGAACAGCGCGTAGTCCACCGACAGGCCGGCCAGCACGCCGTCGAAGGACACCGACTTGGCGGTGCCCCACTCGAAGCGGACCCACGGGCTCGCCGGCTTCTTCTTCGCCAGGCTGGCCTTCGTGGGCACGCAGGCGGTCATGAGCTTCTCGACCCGCTCCTCCACGGAGTTGTCGTGCTCGGCGGTCGCGTCCAGGAACACGTCCACGCTCAGCGACCGGGGGCCGCTGCCCACGAACTCCGGCAGCGACGCCTGGCCCGCCATCCGCGCCGGTTTGCGCCGCCACTCCACGCTCTTGCTCAGCGCGAGCTTGTTGGGGTTGAACTGGAACTTGACGGTGGCCAGCCGCCCGCCGGGCTTGGCGCCGCTCTTCGCGGGCGGCTCCATGATCACCAGCTGGGCCTTGACGAGGCCGGAGCCGAAGTACGACGACGCCGCCTTGCCGGCCTTGGCGGCGGCCGCCCCGAACTTCGCTGCCACTTCCCCGCTCCTCTCCCCCGCCGTCCGCGCTCGGCCGCCCGCCCGCGCTCAGTCGTCGCTCGACGCGTAGAGGCCCTCGTGGGCGAACTCCAGCGTCTCCATGGCGGCCTGCGACTGGGTCGGGTCGAAGCCGGGGCCCTTCCAGCTGATCGGGATGATGCCCATCACCTGCCAGCTGACGATCGGGGTGAGGTCCGGCGCCAGCGCGACGATCTCGCCGTCCTCCCGCTCGGCCTCCTTGAGGACCTCGTTGAACCACTTGAGGACCTTGCCCGAGTCCGCGGTCACCGGGCGCGACATGGTGATGTTGGACCAGGTGATGCGCGAGGGCAGGCTCCAGGTGAAGCCGTTGTTGCCGCCCTCGGCGTACTGCTCGACCTCCACCTGCGCGCCGAGCCCCTCGCACGAGTGGAAGGTGCCCAGGTCGTCGTCGGCGATGGTCAGCCGGAAGAAGACGCTGCTGGCGAAGACGTCGTCGCTCATCGGTGCTCCCTTGTCGTGCCGGCCGGCTCAGCGGCGGCGGTCGTGCAGTCGGCCGGTGCGTTCGCGGCCCTGGCGCAGCTCGGCGCGCAGCAGCCTGCCGAGGGGGTCGAGCAGCCTGCGGGCGAGTTCTTCGAGGTCGGGCTCGGTGGCCTGCTTCGCGTCCCGGTGCGGTGGCCGGCCGGCGGTCCGGCCGCCTGCGGTCGGTTCGGTTCGGGTCGGGGCGTTGGGTTTCGTGGTTCGGGTCGGCGTGCCGGTGGCCCGGGTGTCGGTGGCTTGGGTGTCGCCGGCCGGGTCGCCGTGCTGCTCCGGGGTGTGCCCGTCGTGCTCGTGGTGCCCGGTGCTCGTCGGCGGGGAGGTCCGGGTGGGTTCGGGCCCGAGCGGGGCGCGCTGCACCGCCGGTCCGCCGGCCGGCCACCGCACCGGGACCGGGACGCGCGTGGAGGTCGGTCGCGACGTGGCGCCGGGCGCGGTCGACGTCCGGGCCTGCCCGAGCGGCGCAGGTTTGCCGGCCGGGTGCGGGTGCGCGATCGGGGGGAGGGTCGGCCCCCGGTCGAGCGGGCGGGGCGGCGTCGGCCGCACCACCGCTCGCCGGGTGTTGTCCACCGGCCTGATCTCCGGCGCCTGGGCCGGGTCGGTGGCTTGACGCTGCACCTGGTGGGAGGTGGGGCCGCTGACCTGGCAGTGGGGCTGGGAGTGGGGCTGCGGGTGTGGGTTGGGAGCGGTGGCTTGATGCCGCACGGGTGGGGTCGGATCAGCGGTCCGGCGCTGCACGGAGGGCCGGCGTTGCAGGGGGTTCCGGCGCTGCGCGGGGGTCCGGCGCTGCACGGGCGAACCCGAACCTGTCGCCGTGGCCGCACCCCGCTGGGACCTGCCCGTCGCCGGTGACGGGGTCGAGCCGACCGGTGCCGAGGTCGAGCCGACCGGTGCCGACGTGCGGTCCTTCGCCGGGGCCGCGCGCCGGCCTCCTCGCCGACGCCCGCCGTCCGGGGAATCGGTGTTCGGCTCCCCGGACGAGCGTCGTGCGGTCGGGCCGGCCTTCTCCTGCCCAGCCTTCTCCTGCCCAGCCTTCTCCTGCCCAGCCTTCTCCTGCCCGGTCGTCTCCTGCCGTCCGGCACCCCACTGCGGGCGCACCACCGCCCGCGACGCCGCGCGCCGCACCGGTGCGGGCAGACCAGCGCCGGTGCTGGTGGTGAGAGGTCGTTCGGTGATCAGGGGCACCGTGCGCGGGCGAAGCGGCCCGTCCTCGGCCACGGCACCCGACCGTGTCGCCGAACGCTGGACCGCAGCGCTCGGCGCAGAGCCGTCGACCGATCGGGGCCTGGCCACCGGCACCACCGGCAACCGAACCGGCGGCGGCGCGCCGACCACAACCGCGTCACCGGGCTGCCGCACGGACGACGTCCCGACCGACCTCTGGACCTCCGGTCCGCCGGCCTCGGACGCCGACACCGATCGTGACATCACCGCACCGCTCTGCGCGAGCAGTGGCCGCTGTGCGGGCGCCCCCTCTTCCGACGGCACCGGCCGCTCTGCGGTCACCCCCTCTTCAGACGGCATCGGCCGCTGTGCCCGCGCACCGGCGGCGGGAGGCGTGGACCTGCGGGATTTCGCCTCACCCACGAGGGTCGCGGTAGCCGGGAGCGCCTGGAGGGGCTCGCCGATCCCGGTACCCCGCCTGGGCCGGGCGACCTCGTCCGCCTGGCGTGCCGCACTGCGCCGCACCACCGGCGGCGGTCCACCCGCCTGGGACGGTGTCGTCGGCCTCACCACCGGCGGCGGTCCGGCGACCCGTGGCGAAACCGATTTCCCGGCCAAGGGTGCGCTCACCTCGCCGGGAGGTGCGGCGGCGGTCGGCGGCATCGCCGTCAACGGCTCCCCGAGCACCGGCGCGGGCCGCCCGACACCCGTCTCCCGCACCACCGGTCCAGGCTGGTCCGCTGCTCCGCCCGCCGACGTCTTCGGCACCCCGGCGGCCGGGTTCTCACGCGGTTGCACCACCGGAAGCGACCGCACGGGCATCGCCGGCCGCTTCGCGATCGTCAGCGACGGCCGGACGGGCCGCAGCTGGACCGCCCGGGCAACCCCGCCCGCCCCAGGCCGGGCCTGCTCCGCCTCGACCGTGATCTCCGCCGCCCGCGCGACCTCCACTGCCTGCGCGGTGCTCACCGCCTGCGCGGTGCCCGCCGCTTCGGGCATCCCCGATGTCGTCGAGCGCTCGCCGGACCTCGACCGCTCACCAGCGGTCGACGGCTTGGCAGCAGTCGACGGCTCGGTGGTCAAGGGCTTGGTGGTCGACGGCCTGGCTGTCGAGGGCCTGGCAGCCGAGGGCTCCCCCGTCGCCGAACGCTGAACCGCCGCAGGCCGACCACCGGACGGTGAAACCCCCGCGACCGGCAAAGCCCCTGCCGTCCCCCCGCCCCCGGCGCCCTCCTCGAACCGACGCCAGGCCACCAGCAGCGGCCCGCCGCCCGAGTACCGCGACCGCTCCCCCACCTCCCGCCCGAGCACCCCGTCGACGAACCCGGCCGGCGCGTCCGCGCTCACCGAGTGCCCCAGCGAGGTGCCGAGCCGGTGGTCCTGCCAGGAGGTCAGCCCGCCCCGGAACCGCAGCCCGTCACCGACGGCGACGCTGCTGCGCTGGATCACCCCGTCGAGCGCGGGCGCCGCCCACCAACCCCCGTCCCACACGGGGCGCTCCGGTGCGGTGCGCTCCGGAGCGGTGATCCGCGCGGGCTCCTCAGCTCCGCGCCTCCCGCGCCGCAACCGGTTCCAGAACCCCACCCGGGTCACCTCCCCTCGTTCACCCTCGTGTTGATGCGCGCGATCTCGCGGACCCAGTTCTGCCGCTCGTGGTGCTCCAGGTCCAGGATCTCCTCGCGCGGCCAGTGGAAGTGGTAGGCCACGTACGCGACCTCTTCGAGCAGCCGGTCGGCCGCGTACGTCACGATTCCCCCAGGCGGCCACCGGCGAGGTCGACCTCGAACGCGGTGCCGCACGACGGGCAGGACACGCCCGCCCGGGTGTGGCCCTCGCTGTTGATCCGCCGGTAGAAGTCCTGGAGGAAGGCGATGTCCGTGGCGTACATCTGCTCCACGACGCCGGCGTGGACCTCGCCGACGCCGCCCAGCTGGGTGATGACCTGGCTGAGCAGCACCACGCTGAGGTAGCCGGGGTTCTCCTTGACCCGCATGTCGATCTGGGGTCGCAGCTCGTCGCGCGCCGTGGCCAGCCGCATCCGGCCGTGCCGGTGCACCACGCCTTCCGAGTCGACGTAGCCCCGGGGCAGCTCGAAGTCGAACTCCGTGCGGAGGCCGCGCGACGCGGTCGGGCGCTCCGGTTCGCCGTTCGCCTCGGCCAGCTCGTCGAGCTGGTCCAGGCCGATCGTCCGCCGCCTCATTCGACCTTGATCTCCTCGAACGTCAGGGTCACCTTCTCGGTGGCCGGTCCGGACTCGCCCGCCTTGAGCGACGGGCCCTCCCACTTGCTGGCCCACCCGTTGACCAGCGTCATGCGCCGGACGGTGTTGCCCTCGGTGTCCTTGACCTCGATGGTGATGTTCTGCCGGGCCGCGGCGACCGCGCCCTTCTCCAGGGTCTCCTTGAGCCAGTTGGTGAACTCCACGCTCTGGTCCATGCCCCTGGTGATGGTCACCTCGCCGCCCTTCTGGGCGCCCGGCTGCTTGCGGATGATCGGCTTGCCGGTGGAGGTGACCTGGAAGATCTCGACCACGTCCTCCTCGACGGTCAGCCCGCTGACCTCCTGGAGCGACTCGACCATGAAGCCGCCCAGCTGCACGCCGAAGATGTGGGTGGAAAGAGCATCGCCCTCTGCCATGGGTGGTGTCGCCTTTCTGGATCACGCGCCCCGAGCGGGGCCGCGGCTCGTGCGCTGACGGGGCTCATTCGCTGACGAGGCTGGTGCTGTCGGAGAACTGCGCCAACCGGAAGACCACGAACTCGGCGGGCTTGACCGGCGCGACGCCGATCTCGCACACGACCTGGCCCAGGTCGATGGACTCCTGCGGGTTGTTCTCCGCGTCGCACTTGACGTAGAAGGCTTCGGCCGGCGTGCGGCCGAACAGCGCGCCCCGCCGCCACTGCTCGGTGAGGAAGGCGGTGATGTTGCGCCGGATGCTGGCCCACAGGCGGTCGTCGTTGGGCTCGAAGACCACCCACTGGGTGCCCAGCAGGATCGACTCCTCCAGGTAGTTGAACAGCCGGCGGACGTTGAGGTAGCGCCACGCCGGGTCGGAGGCCAGCGTGCGGGCGCCCCACACGCGGATGCCGCGGCCGGGGAACGCGCGCACGCAGTTGACGCCGATGGGGTTGAGCAGGTCCTGCTCGCTCTTGCTGAGCGAGACCTCCAGGTCCACCGCGCCGCGGATGACCTCGTTGGCGGGGGCCTTGTGGACGCCGCGCTCGTTGTCGTTGCGGCTCCACACGCCGGCGATGTGCCCGGAGGGCGGCACGATGGTGTTGCGCCCGCCGGCCGGGTCGAAGACCTTGATCCACGGGTAGTAGAGGGCGGCGTACTTGGAGTCGTAGTTCGACTCGTCCATGCGCCAGTTGCGGACCTGCTGGGCGTTGAGCCCGGGTGGCGCGTCGAGCACGGCGACGCGGTCGCCCATCTGCTCGCAGTGGGAGATCATCGCCAGCTGGACGGTCTTGACGCCCTCCAGGTCGATCATGCCGCGCCGGTAGGCGCTCATCAGGTCCGGCGCCGCCACCATGGTGACCTCGTCGACGCTCTCCAGGCCGCCGACGCCGGTGCGCGCGTCCGCGTCGCCCAGGTACTCCTGCGCGTCCACCCTGGCCGGGCTCTTCGACGGGGCGGGCGTGGCGGGCAGCGCCACCTGCTGCTTGTCGGGTCGTGCCAGGGCGCCGCCGCCGCGCTCGGTGACCCGGATCAGCTTGGACCGCTCGGACACCTGGGTCACGACGTAGTTCTTGACGTTCTTCTTCGTGGACACGTCGTAGCTCTCCACGACCTTGCCGCCCTGGCGGACCTGCAACTTGAAGCGGTCCTCCGGCGGGTTCTCGCCATCGGCGTCGACCACCTCGACGGAGAGGTCGCCGCCCGCGCCGGGCAGCGCCGCGACCTGGAGACCGCCCAGCTCGGCGGGCGCGGGCTCGGGCGCACCGGCCTCGGCGCCCTCCGGTGCGCCGCCGACGCGCACCACGTACGCCGCGCCGCCGCCGTTGGCGAAGTAGCCGTAGACGGCGTGCGACAGGTAGGCGTCCTCGGTGAAGCCGCCGAAGAGCTGGACGTACTGGTTCCAGTTCGCCACCAGGGTGGGCCGGTGGAAGGGTCCCTGTTCGGCGAAGCCGATGAAGGCGGCCACCGCGGTGCCGACGCCCTCGATGGGCCGCGCACCGGACTGGACCTCCTCCACGTAGACACCCGGTGAGAGGTACTGCGGCATGCTCGCTCCCCTGTCTCGTCCGCTGAAGGCGGCTGCTCCGCTCTGGCACCTCACAGCCTGCTGCGGCCAGGCGCGGGCGGGCAGGGCCGGCGGCCCCCTGCCGAGGGCAAGGCCGTTGCCCCAAAGGACATCCGCTGAAGACGGGGCCCGCGACGCCAGGTGGGCGGCACGGCGGAGGCGGCGTGGTCGACGTCCCGCGGGCAGCGCTCGGCGCGGGAGGTCGGAGCGCGGGCCGACGGCGACGGACACCCCGCGGCGCGCCGTTCCACCGGCTCGCCCGGGGTGGCACGCGGAACCGGGGTGACCGGTCGCCGCCGCTGCGGTCAGGCGGTCGGGAACCACGGCCCGAACTCGCTCTCCAGCACCAGTCGACCCAGTTTGCGGTACTCCTGGTGCACCGCGGTCATCACGTCGGCCATGGTCACCGGGCGATCCGCGGCGGCGGCCAGGTAGGCCGCGGTGACCGCGCACGCGCGGATCGAGCCGCCCGCGAGCTCGAAGCGCTCCGCGCAGAACCCCAGGTCCAGGTCGTCGGTCCGGGGCAGCGCGGGCCCCAGGCAGCGCTCCCACAACGCCCGGCGCTGCTCGGTGTCGGGCACCGGGAAGTCCGCGATCACGTCGATGCGCCGGGTGAACGCCTCGTCCAGGTTGGACCGCAGGTTGGTGGTGAGCACCGCGATCCCGTCGAAGGACTCCACGCGCTGCAACAGGTAGGCGGACTCGACGTTGGCGTACCGGTCGTGGGCGCTCTGCACCTCCGACCGCTTGCCGAACACGGCGTCGGCCTCGTCGAACAGCAGCACCCCGTGCACGCCCGCGGCCTCGGTGAAGATCCGCTCCAGGTTCTTCTCCGTCTCGCCGACGTACTTGTCCACCACGGTGGACAGGTCGACCACGTACAGGTCCATGCCGAGCTCGGCCGCGACGACCTCGGCGGACATGGTCTTGCCGGTGCCCGACTCGCCCGCGAACAGGGCCACCACGCCGCGACCGCGACCGCCGCCGGGGCGCATCCGCCACTCACCCAGCACCCGTTCGCGGTGTCGCGCCCGCACGACCAGCTCGGTGAGCTGCCGCCGGGTCCGCGCGGGCAGCACCACGTCGTCCCAGCCCACGCCCGGCACGATCCGCCTGGCCAGCCGGTCCAGCCCGGCGCCGTTCCGCGCCCGCACCCCGGCCCGCACGTGCTCCAGCCCCACCGGTCGTCGCTCCACGGCGGCCAGGCCGGCGGCGACGGCCACCGCCCGGTCGAGCTCCTCGGCGCCCAGCCGGTAGCCGGCCAGCTCGGGCAGGAACGCGGGCTCGCCACCCAGCGCCCGCGCCCACCGGGCGGCCCGGCCGTCGGGCAGCGGCGGCGGCACCGGCACCGACACGGCGGGCCTCGTGGTCCACTTCGGGTCCCAGTGCCGGCTGCCGTGCAGGAGCACCGGCACCGCGCCCGCCGACGCCACCAGCTCGCGCAGCAGCCGCACCCGCTCGGGCACCAGCGGTTCCAGCGGGCCGAGCACGACACCGGCGCCCCGCAGCCGGGCCTCGCGGACCAGGGCGGCGATCCCGGGCTGGTCCTGGTCGGCCAACGCCACCACGTCGACCACCAGCGCGTCCCGGCCGGCCGCGGCCAGCGCCGCCACCGCCGTCGACCCGCCCTCGCCATCGGCGCCGCGCAGGTGCACGAGGTCCACGCCGGCGCCCAGTCCCGCGCCGAGCCGCCCGGCCAAGCCGTCGGCGGTGGCGGAACCCGGTCCCGCGCCGAGCCGCCCCGCCAGGCCGTCGGCGGTGGCGGAACCGCCCGGCGGCACGAGGCGCGCGAGCCCGGCCACCGCCGGGTCGGGCGCGTCGTCGCCCAGCAGGTGCGCCACCACCCGGTCGGGCACGCGCAGCACGCGGGACAGCGCGGGCGCGTCCCGGTCGTGCACCTCCACCAGGCCGCCGGCCACCAGGGGCGCGGTCGGCGCGAGGCGGAACCGGCCGGGTCCGGCCGCCGGCGCTCCGCACAGCCTCAGCGCCAGCCCGACCGTCGCCCGGCGGCGGGTGACGTCGTCGTTGAGGTAGGCGTAGAGCCGTTCGAACCGCGCGTCCACGTCGGGCGCCACCGCCACCAGCAGCAGCTCCACGTCGAGCGGCGTCAGGTCGAAGTCGCGGGCCAGCGCGACGAGCCGGGGACCGCGGCCGGGCGCGGACGCGGCCGGCACGTCCGGGTCGGGCTCCTCCTCGGGCGGGAACAGCGCCGGTTGCCGCGGCGCGTCCAGCACCTGCTGGACCAGCTCGGCGGTGAGGTACAGACCGCGGTACGGGTCGTCGAGGGCGGTGTCGGCGGACCGGGCCTCCACCGCCAGCCGGACCCGCCGCTCCACCGCGCCCAGCCGGGCCCACAGGTGCACCAGGTCCGCTTCCCGCGCCGACCCGCCCCCGGCCGGCGCCAACCCGCTCCCCTCCCGCGCCGACCCGTCCCCCTCCAGCGCCAACCCACCCCCGTCCGGCGCCGGCCCGCCCCCGTTTCGCGCCAACCCGCCCCCGCCCGGCGCCGCGCCGGCGTCCCGCCCGTCGACCAGCCGATCGGCCACCCCGGTCACCCGATCCCCCCGCCGCGCCGCCGCTTCGGCCCCGAGGCGGGCAGCCGGGGCCGGGTCACCGCGAACCCGCCGCTGTCGGCGCCGGCCGACCCCTCGTAACGCAGCCGGCGGCCGCTCTCGCCCGCCTCCGCGGCCACCTGGAGCACCATGCCTTCCGTGACCGGCGGCGAGGCCGGCGTCAGCTCGCCCGCCAGCGGCGCGATGATCCTGAGGTCGATGGACGGCTTCAGCTCGCCGCCCATCGCCGACCACATCTCCGAGGTCGCCCGCCCGTCCGGCGGCTGCGCCGAGTTCAGCACGACCGTCAGCCCCAGCTCCGCCAACGACCCGGTCAGCCACTCCCGCGCGAACCGCTCGGTGCGCACCAGGCACGCCAGCAGCTCCGACAGCAGCCGGTGCTCGTCCTGCGGCCGGTTGGTCCACGCGGTCAGCAGGTAGGCCAGCTCGAACCAGCGCGCCGGACCTCGCCACCCGACCAGCACGCCCTCGTCGTCGTGCACCTCCATGCCGCCCGCGTGGCGTCGCGGCACGTCCTCGCGGATGTCGTACAGGAACACGTTGACCGTCGGGGCGTTGCGCCGCGCGGACCAGTCCTTGGTCGGGGCCTCGAACGACAGCTCGCCCCCGCCGCCGGGCACGCCCGCGGCGGTCAGCATCCGCCGGATCGCCTCGTCCACCTCGTGGATCACGGGCACCTCCTGCTCGAAGTCCTCGGGTTCACCTGCGCGCCACCATGTCGGGCGGCCCGATCGAGCCGGGCACCACCAGGAACGGCGTGTCGACGGGCCGGAAACCGGGGCCGGTGGCGGTGATGGTCCGCGGCCCGGTCTGGTCCTTGGTCAGGATCAGCAGCTGCGCGGTGAACCGGCCGTCCGCACGCGGGATCGCGGGCGCGGCGGGCGCGGTGATGCCGGGGTCCCAGTCGAGCCGGACCGGCGCGCCGGGCGGGAAGTCCGCACCGCGCACCGAGGTGACGAACCCGGGCTCGCCGATCGGCGGCACGGCCTCGATCCTCGGTTGGAGCACGGTCATCGGCGCGACCGCGGTGTTGTCGCCCGGGTTGGCGTCGGTCCCGGTGGTGCGCAGCACGCCGCGCACCTCGGTCCGCACCGCGGCCTCGGGCGCGAGCACCACCTGCACGACCTGCGCGGCGCCCGCCGGGAGGTCGGGCAGCGCGCAGCTGGTCGGCGCGCACCCCGGCGGCAGCGCCGCCACCGGCACCCGGGCGGGCAGCAGGAGGTCCAGCCGCAGCCCGGTGGCCAGCGAGCCGCCACCGTTGCGCACGGTGTAGGTCGCCGTGGCCCGGCCGCCCACGTAGGACGGGTTCGGCTGCACCGCGACGGCCAGCGCGGGGCCGGCCGCCGGGAACGGCGGTGGCGGCGGCAGCGTGCCCGTGGTGGTCGTCGTGGGCGGCGGGGTCGTCGTGGTGGTCGTGGTCGTGGTGGTCGTCGGCGGCTCGCCGACGGTCAGCGCGGTCTCGTCGGCGTTGTCCGACGGCGCCGCGTCGAGCACCGCGCCGGCGACCGACCAGTCCAGCCGGTGCCGACCCGGCGCCACGCCCACGACGTCGGCCACCACCTCGACCGACGCGCCCGGCGCCAGCACGCCCAGGTCGCAGCGCAGCTCCTCGACCGCGCACCCGGTTCCGCGCAGCCCCGCCAGCCGCAGCCCGGTCGGCACGGCGACGGTCAGCGCGGTGCCCGGCGAGGCCGCCGGACCGCGGTTGAGCACGGTCACCGTCACCGGCGCCGTGCCACCCGCGTCGACCGGGACGTCCGCGGGCGCGTCCACGATCAGGTCCACCGACTGCTGCCAGGCGGGTTCCTTCTGCCTGCCGGGCAGCCGCGTGGTGATCCGGGTCAGCTCCCCGCTCGCCGGGTCCAGCACGGCCAGCTCCTCGGGCGACCGGGCGTCGGCCGCCCGGCGGGTGGTCAGCACCAGCCTGCCGTCGGGCGCGAACGCCGCGTCGCGCGGCTGGAACGGCCCGTCCGGGCCCGCGGTCACCGGCCCCGCGCACGTGCCGACGCCGAGCAGCACCTCGCACCGGGCGTCGGGCAGCGACACCCGCAGCAGGCCGTCGCCCTCCCGGTTGAACACCAGCTCGCGCCCGTCCGGGCTGAACGCCGAGCTGTCGTCGGTGACCGCGCAGTCGCTGCCGCACACCTGCGCGCTCAGGTCGCGCTGCTGGTCGAGGGCGCCGGCGCGGGCGGTCCAGACGTGGTTGTACCGGACCTCGCCGGTCGGCCCGTCGGTGATGACGCCCCTGGTGAACGACAGGACCGTGCCGTCCGGCGACCAGGTGGGCTGGGTGTCCTCCTGGTCGGCGACCCCCGGCGGCGGCTGGAGCACGCCGGTGACCGCGCCGGTCGCGGCGTCGACCACGACGACGCGGCTGTCGGAGCCGGCGGGCCGCACCCCGCCCGGCGAGCGGCGCGCGAAGGCGATGGACCGGCCGTCGGGCGAGAAGGCGGCGTCGAACTCCCAGTCGCCGGGCCGCCGGTCGGAGACCGGCAGCAGCCGCGGGTTGCCGCCGTCGGCGTCTACCAGCCACAGCCGCTGCACGCGCAGGTCGTCGACGGTCTCGAACCTGCTGAGCAGGATCTGCCGCCCGTCCGGCGAGTAGGACTGGCGGTGCGCCCACGGGTCGAAGCCCGCGCCGGGGCGGAACAGCAGGTTCGGGTCGTCCACCGCGCCGGGGTCCTCGGTCAGCACGGTCACGCCCAGGTCGCGCGGGTCGACCCCGTCCGGCCGGACGTCCTGGAGGGTGGCGGTCGACCGGGTCGGCGCGCTGGTCCGGGAGACCAGCAGGCGCGGACCGGAGCCGTCGACCTGCCAGCTCGGCGAGCCGAGCAGGCGGTCCTCGGCCAGCAGCAGGTCCGGCGCGGCGGTGACCGGCACGCCCGGCGCGGTGTCGGCCCGGTAGACCTTCACCGCGTTCGGGTCGGCCGGGCAGGAGCACGTCTGGTCCAGGCTCAGGAACAGCAGGCGCGAGCCGTCGGGCAGCCACGCGGGCCAGTGGCCGCGCCAGCCGGCCTGGTCGCCGCCCAGCAGCGGGGCGCCGACACCGACACCGGCGCCGGTCAGCACGCGCACCCGCGGCACGTCACCCAGCCACAGCGTGTAGGCGATGCGGCCGTCGACCGGGTTCCACGCGGGCTCGCCCGCGTCGCCGTCCGGCTCGTCGGTCACCCGCGCCTCCGGGCCGCCCGCCACGAGCCTGCGGTAGATCTCGCGGCCGCCGTCGCGGTCGGTGGAGTAGGCGATCTCGGTGCCGTCCGGCGAGAACGCGGGCCACGTCTCGTCGGCCGGGGTCTCGGTGAGCCGGCGCAACCCGGCGCCGTCGACGCCGACCGCCCACAGGTCGCCGCGCGAGTCGAACACCACGGTGCCCAGGTCGGGTGACAGCTGCGGGTGCCGCGCGTCCTGTCCCTCGGTCAGCCTGCGCACGCCGCCGTCCGCGGTCCGCAGGTAGACCTGCGGGCTCACCTCGTCGCGCAGGCTGGTGAACACCACCAGGTCGCCGCGCGCGGACACGTGGTCGTCGTAGTGCGCCGGCCCCTCGCCCATGACGGGCGTGGTCGGGCCGGGCTGCTCGGGCACCGGGTCGGCCGCGTAGCCGAGGCTGCGGTGCCCGGTGGCCGCGTAGGCGATGCGGCCCGGCGCGGGCGGTCCGCCCGGCTGGCCCTCCGCCTCGGGCAGGTCGGCGCCGCGCACCACCACGATGCCGGCGCACGCCACCAGGAACGCCGCGGCCGCGGCGAGGGTGCGCGTCCTCCTGGACAAGGTTCCACCTCCGGTCACGGGCCTCTCGTCCGGCGATCGTCGCCGCGGGCGGCGGGTGTCCGGGAGGTCCGGCAGGGCAGGGCCCGGGAAGGCCCCGGGACAGTTCGGGCAACGCCGTCGCGGACGGTGCTGTCCGACACGGGTCCGTCAGATCAGGCCGTGGCGCATCACGTAGCCCACGGCGTGGGCCCGGTTGCGCAGTTGGAGCCGCGTGGTCACCTCGTGCAGCACGTTCTTCACGGTGCGCTCGGAGAACGAGGTCTTCACCGCGATCTCGGCGGTGTCGAAGCCCTCCGCCACCAGCCGCAGCATGTCCGCCTCACGACTGGACAAAGTGGACAGCGTGGGTCCGTGCGGGTCGAGCGCGCTGCGCTGGAGCCGGCCGACGTGGTCGAGCAGCAGGCCCAGCAGGTCGCCCGGCAGCACCGCCTCGCCCCGGTCCAGCGCGGTCACGGTGGCGACCAGGCGGTCCTGGTCGGCCTCGGCGCGGCGGACCACCGCGGCCACGCCGCAGTCGATGGTCGTCTGCAACGCGTCCTGGTCGAACCGGCCGACGACGACGCCGGTGCGGGTGCCCGTCGAGCGCCGCAACCGGCGCAGCAGCCGGGCGGTCCGGTCGTCCACCTCGTCCACGACCACGAGCGACACCGCCGCGCGCTCGTGGTCGCGCGGGTCGAGCACCTCCACCTCCGGCCGCGGCCGCATCTGGTGCGTGACCCCCGTGCGCAGCACCGGGTCCTCGGCGTACACCGCGACCGGGATCCTCGTCATGACGCCCTCCCTGGCGAGAACGGGACCGCCCCGGCGGCCCTGGTGGTGCCATCGTGCGCGCATCCCGACTACCGCGGTCCGCACGCGGGCCGCCGGTGCACTTGTTTGCCCGCGCCGTGCCCTTTTCTCCCTGCCGCACCGGGTTCGGCCCTGCCTACCGTTCGACCGGTGACCACAACGACCGAATTCGGTCTCCCGACCGTGGTTGTCACGCCCGGTTCGGAGGCCAGCACGAAGCTGACGGTGCGCAACGACGGCGACGTAGTCGAGGCGTACGAGTTCGAGGTGGTGGGCGAGTGCGCACCGTGGACCTCGGTCGAGCCCGCGCGGCTCTCGCTGTACCCGGGGACCTCCGAGCAGGTGACCGTCGTGCTCCGGCCGCCGCGCTCGTCCGCGGTGCGCGCGGGTGAGATCCCGCTGGGCGTGCGGGTCCTGCCCGCCGAGCGGCCCGAGACGGCGGTGGTGACCGAGACCGCGGTCGTCGTCGAGCCGTTCCTCCAGCCGCACGCGGAACTGGTGCCCGTGCGGCGTCGCGCCTGGCGCAGCGCGCGTTTCCACGTGGAAGCGCACAACGACGGCAACACCCCGGTCGCGGTGTCACTGGTCGCGGCGGAGGCGGACGACCAGCTGCGCACCGCGGTGGGCGCGGAGCCGGTCGTGGTCGAGCCCGGGGTGCGGGTCGAGCTGCCGGTGCGCGCCCGCGTGGCGAAGGTGCTGTGGTTCGGCGCCCCGGTGCCCTGGCCGGTGCGGGTGACCTCGACGGCCACCGCCGGCGAGGCCGCGGAGACCGAGGAGCTGGAGGGCGAGCTGCTCCAGCTCCCGGTGTTCCCCAAGTGGCTGCTGGCGCTGCTCGCGCTGCTGCTGGCCCTGCTGCTGGCGTGGCTGCTGCTGGTGCGCCCGACGGTGGAGAGCGCGGCGCGCGAGGCCGCCGACGACCGGGCCCAGGAGCTGGTCGAGGCGGGGGAGCAGCAGGCGGCCGCCCAGAACCCGCCGCCGGCGGATCAGCAGCAGCCGGGCGGCGGGCAGCAGGGCGAGCAGCAGCAGGGGCAGGAGCCTGGGCAGCAGGGGCAGCCCGGTCAGGCCGTCGGCGGCGGTGAGCAGATGTCCGGCACCATCGAGGTCCGCACCAACACCGGCGACCAGGGCGCCGGCAGCTACGTCGTGCCCGCCGGGAAGGTCTTCCGCATCACCGACCTCGTGCTGGCCAACCACCAGGGCGACGAGGGCGTGCTGACGATCGCCTTCGGCGAGCGCACGGTGACCACCATCGCGCTGGAGACCTTCCGCAACCAGGACTACCACTGGGTGACGCCGATCGACGTGGCGGAGAACAGCGCGGTCAGCGCGACCGTCGCCTGCTCCCGGCCCGGCACCCCGGCCAGCGGGCGGCAGGCGCCGAACTGCCTGCAACTGCTCAACGTCAGCGGCGTGCTGGCGGACGCGCCGCGGGGGTGACCGGCTCCCGGACCCGTCGTGGTCCGGGTCGGCCGGCGCCGACCCGACCCGTCGCGGGGTTCCCGATGTCGCTTGACGCGGTCAGGCCGGGTGCCCACGATGAGCCGGTGGAACCGGACACGACGCGCAACCGGATCGCCTGGGAGGCCGCTTCGCGGAAGCACGTCCACGAGTACGAGGAGTTGTTGCGCCAAGCCCGCGACGGGTGCTCGCTCCTCGACCGCGAACTCGACCTGCTGCGACCGGTGCTGCGGTCGGCACCCTCCGTCGTCCACCTGCAGAGCGGGCACGGCCTCGACGACATCGCGCTGGTGGCCGCGGGCGCCCGGTCCGTGGTCGGTGTCGACTACAGCGCGGTGGCCGTGGCGTCCGCGCAGCGCCGCGCGGACGAGCTGGGCGCGGCGTGCCGCTACGTGGTCGCCGAGCTGCCGGGCGCACCGCTGCGCGACGGGTGCGCGGACCTCGTCTACACGGGCAAGGGCGCGCTGATCTGGATGCCCGACCTGCGGGTCTGGGCGCGGGACGCCGCCCGCCTGCTGCGGCCGTCAGGGCGCCTGTTCGTCTACGAGGCCCACCCCGCGGCGCCGCTGTGGACGTGGGACGAGGACGAACCCCGCATCCGGGCCGATCGCGGCTACTTCGACCGCCGGCACGTCAACGACACGTTCCCGGGGCACGGCGCGGTGGAGCGGCAGGCCACCCTGGCCGAGATCATCAACGCGGTGCTGGCCGCCGGGCTGGAGCTGGAGCACGTGGCGGAGTACCCCGAACCGTTCTGGCGCCCGGACGGCGTCGACGCCGCGGCGTGGCGGGGACGACTGCCGAACTCGTTCGCCCTGCTCGCCCGACGGGGTGGCGCCGCGCCGTGATGCCCGGCAGGGGCCGCGCCGCCCGGTCAGCCGTTGACCGCGCCCCGCATGACGCCGCCCACGATGCTCCGGGCCAGCAGCACGAACAGCACCACCACCGGCAGCGTGCCCAGCACCGCGCCGGTGAGCACGAGCGGGTAGTCGGTGTAGTAACCGCCGGCCAGGCGCGACAGCACCACCTGCACCGTCGGCGTCTCGTTCGGGTCGAGCACCACCAGCGGCCAGAAGAAGTCGTTCCAGGACGCCAGGAACGTCAGCATGGCCAGCACGGTCGCGTGCGGGCGCAGCGCGGGCAGCGCCACGTGCCAGTAGGTGCGCACGAGCGAGCACCCGTCGACGCGCGCGGCGTCGACCAGGACCTCGTGCACCGCCTCCCGGCAGGCCTGGCGCATCCAGAACACGCTGAACGCGCTCATCAGGCCCGGCACGACGACCGCCTCCAGCCGCCCGTACCAGCCCAGCTCGCCCACCAGCACGAACAGCGGCACCACGCCCAGCTGCACCGGCACCAGCACCGACCCCACCACCACGGCGAACAGCGCGGTGCGGCCCCGGAAGCGCAGGCGGGCGAAGGCGAACCCGGCCAGGGTCGACAGCAGCACGTTCGACGCGGTGACCGCGCAGGCCACGATCGCGGAGTTGCGCAGCGCCAACCAGAAGTCCACCGCCTCGAACACCTCGCGCGCGTTGTCCGCGAACTCGCCACCGGGCAGCAGGGGCGGGACGCGGGCGGAGATGCCGGCGTTGTCGTGCGAGGCCACGACCACCGACCAGTACAGCGGGAACAGCGAGGCCGCCACGACCACGAGCAGCGCCACAACGGGCAGGACACCGCGTCGCGACTGACCTCCCCCTCGCACCGGCCCTCCCCCTCGCACCGGGCCTCCGCGCCGCAACCGCATCAGGCCTCCCGGACGACGCGGCGCAGCAGCGCGGCGTTGATCAGCGCGAGCACCGCGCACAGCACGAACAGCACCCACGACACCGCGGCCGCGTAGCCCGCGTCGAAGCGCTGGAACCCGGCCTCGTACAGGTACATCACCAGCGTCTGGAACTGCCGGTCGACGCCGCCGCTGCCGCCGCCGCCGAACAGCAGCGGCTCGGTGAACAGCTGGAAACCCCCGATGGTGGACATCACCACGGTGAACAGCACCGTCGGCCGGATCGACGGCAGCGTCACCGACCAGAACGCCCGCCACCGGGAGGCGCCGTCCAGCTCGGCCGCCTCGTGCAGCTCGCGCGGCACCGCCTGCATCGCGGCCAGGTACAGCAGCGCGTTGTAGCCGGTCCAGCGCCAGATCACCATCACGGCCACGCCCAGGTGCGCCGACCAGGAGTGCGCCCGCCAGTCCACCGCCTCGACCCCCAGACCGGTCAGGGCCCAGTTGACCAGGCCCTGGTCGCGGCCGAACAGCTGGGTGAGCACCAGGGCGACCGCCACCACCGGCACCACGTTGGGCAGCAGCACCGCCGCGCGCCACACCGCGCTGCCGCGCAGCGGCCGGTCCAGCAGCGCGGCGACGCCCAGGGCCGCGAGCAGCTGCGGCACGGTGGCGATCACGAAGATGCTCGCCGTGTTGCCCAGCGCGTTGTAGAAGTGCGGGTCGGTGAACAGCGCCGCGTAGTTGGCCCACCCGGTGAACGCGGTGGGCCCGTCGAGCAGGTCCCACTCGTGCAGCGACATCCACGCGGTGTTCGCCAGCGGGTACAGCCCGAACACGCCGAACAGCACGAAGAACGGCGCGACGAGCAGGTAGGGTGTGACCCGGCGGTCCAGTCGGGCGAGCCGCACCGGTCAGCCCACGAGCTTCCGGGCCTCCGCGACCGCCTCGGCCCACGCCTGGTCGACGCCCCGCTGCCCGTTCTCCACCCGGCCGAGGGCCAGGCCGAACACCGGTCGCACGTCGGCGTCGCGCAGCCCCCGGTAGTTGGGCCGCACGGTGTCCGAGGAGGCGGCGAACAGCTCGCCGACCGGGGCGCCGCTGAAGTAGGCGTCGGTGTGCCCGAGCACGGCGGGGTCCTGGTAGGCGGCGGGCTGGCTGGGCAGGATGCCGGCGTCGACGAACAGCCTCTTCTGCTGCTCGGGCGCGGTCAGCCACTCGGCCAGCCGGTAGGACTCGCGCTGGTGGGCGCCCTGGGCGGGCACCACGAGGTGGGAGCCGCCCCAGTTGCCGCCGCCGCCGGGCACCGTGGTGACGTCCCACTTGCCCGCGCCGGCCTCGCCGCCGATCTCCCTGATCTGGGCGAGCATCCACGCCGGGCAGGTGGTGGTGGCGAAGGAGCCCTGGTTGACGGCCACGTTCCAGTCCGGGGTGAACGGGGCGACGCGGGCGGTCCGCCCCTTGGCGCCGATGCCGCCCGCGATCTCGAACGCCCGCCGCACGTTGGGGTTGGCGTCGCCGATGAAGGAGTCGTCGGCCGCGGCGAAGTAGTTCTCCCGGGCCTGGTTCAGCACGGCGGTGTAGATCGTGCCCGAGGAGTCGGCGAACTTGGCGTCGGGCACCTCCTCGGCGAACCGGGCGGCGACCGCCGCGTACCGCTCCCAGGTCGGCCACAGCGCGGCCACGGCGTCGCGGTCGGTGGGCAGTCGGGCGCGCTCGAACAGGTCGCGCCGGTAGCACAGGGCGAGGCCGCCCATGTCGGTGCCGAGGCCGATGACGAAGTCGCCGTCGACGCCCTGCTCCCACTTCCACGGCGCCCAGCGGTCGCGCAGGTCCAGCGCCCCGAACCCGGCGAGGTCGACGACGGCGTCCTTGGACCGGCGGACGCGCGGTGCGTACTGCTCCTCCACGGCGACCACGTCGGCCGCGCCGCGACCGGCCGCGAGGGCGGTGATCAGGCCTTTGTGGTGCGACTCGAAGTCGGTGACGCGGCCGACCACGTCGACCTCCGGGTGCAGCCGCTCGTACTCCTCGAACAGCGGCTCGTAGCCGAACTCGCCGAAGGTCGCCACGGTGAGCCTCAACTTCCCGCCCGCCCCGTCGCCACCGCCGCCGCACGCGGTCGCCACGAGGGCCAGCACCACCGGCAGCCACCCCCACGACCGGCCCGTTCGCGCCCGTCCCATCCCGCACCCCTCTCGCCGTCACGATCAGGTCACCCATCGTGTTCGGAGGGTGACGCGGCGACGGGCGCGAACGGCCGGTGGCTCCCCTTCTTACCGCCAGGACTGCCCGAAAGCGCATCAGCGGCGGCGGCGGTTCCACTCGTCCAGCAGGGCGTCGATCCAGGCCCCGAGCAGGTGGGTCATCTCGCGATCGCCGCGCGCCAGGTGGTCGCGCAGCTCCGCGCACGCGTCCTCCAGCTCGACGCACAGGTCGACCCGGCCCAGGTCCAGCCGGGCGAGGCCGGGCACCGCGGTCCCGGGAACCCCCGCGCGCGGCGCCACCGGCTCCGGCGCGGGGGGTCCTGGAGCCACGGGCTCCGGAGGTGTCACCGCCGTCTCCCGGAGTTGCGGCCCGCGATCCGCAGGGCCTCGATGTACTTGGGCAGCTCGACCAGCGCCCGCTCCCAGCTGTCGGAGTTGAGCTGACCGGCGAACACGGCGTCGACCACGAGCCGGTCCACGTCGGGCGTGACGTCGTCACCCGACGCGTCGCGCAGCTTGCGCGACAGGTCCAGCCTGCGCAGCCGCGACCGCACCTCGTCCAGGGTGCGCTCCAGCTCGCTGATCACCCCTTGGGCCTGGGTGGGCTCCAGCACCAGCCAGCCGCGCCGCGCGAGCTGGAGGAACAGGTCGCCGGCGAAGCGCTCCGGAGGGGAGGCGCGCCCCAGGCCACCAGTCTCGCCATCGGACCGCACGTCCATCGCACCCTCCGCGCGGGAACCGGTCACCACGTGGGCCCCGACCCCCAGGTTTCGCCCCAGTACCGGGGATGTCCTCCGACCCCACCACGCCTCGCGCGGTGGGAGAAGACCGGGCGGTCGGTTCTGCCCGTCCTTACCCCTCGTTCTGCCCTCGCACGACATGCGGAACGGCTCGTGGTGTCCGCCGGGCGGGTGAAAAAACCCTTGAAATTTGAACCAACTCGGCACGGGCCTCGTGCAAGGGGCTGACCAACGGATCACGGTGGATCGGGGATCGGGGATCGGGATGTCGACCACTTCTGGTGGCGGGCTGCGGGTGAGCGTGCTGGGGCCGGTGCGCGCCTGGCTCGGGGAGGACGAGCTGTCGTTGGGCCCGGCCCGGCAGCGGGCGGTGCTGGCCCTGCTCGCGGCCCGCGCCAACCGGGTCGTCTCCCGGCACGAGCTGGTCGACGGGCTGTGGGGCGACGCGCCGCCGGCCAGCGCGGTCGGCAGCCTGCACACCTACGTGTCGGGGCTGCGCCGGGCGCTGGGGCCGGTGCGGGACACCCTGGTGTCGCAGACCTCCGGGTACTCGCTGCGCCTGGCCGACGGCGCGGTGGACGCCGACGTGTTCGACCGGTCCAGGTCCCGGGCCCGGCTGCTGGTGGCCTCCGGCGACCACCACGCCGCCCGGGTCGCGCTGGACGAGGCGCTCGGCCTGTGGCTGGGCGAGGCGTACTCCGGGGTGCCGGGGCCGTTCGCCGAGGTCGAGCGGCGGCGGTTGGACGAGCTGCGGCTCAGCGCCCTGGAGATGCGGGCCCGCGCGGCGCTGGAGCTGGGCGCGCACCGGGAGGTGGTGGCCGAGCTGACCGGGCTGGTGGGCGAGCACCCGTGGCACGAGTCGCTGTGGGAGGTGCTGATGCTGGCGCTGGACCGCTCCGGGCGGCACGCCGAGGCGCTGGAGGCCTTCCGGGACGCGCGCCGGGCGCTGGTGGACGAGCAGGGCGTCGAGCCCGGCCCGGCGCTGCGGGACCTGCACCAGCGGATCGTCACCGGCACGCCCGAGCCGCCTCGCCGCACGCCCGAGCCGCCGCGCCCGCCCGCTGGGTCCGAGCCGGCCCGCGAGCCCCGGTCGGCCGGCGAGTCCCGGTCGGCCGGCGGCTCGTGGTCGGTCGTCGGGTCCGAGCCGATGGGCGGCTCCTGGCCGGTCGTCGGCTCCGATTCGGCCGGCGGCTCCGCGCCGGTGGGCCGGCCCGAACCGGCGCGCCCCTCCCGGCCCGGTGGCGCGCACGCGCCTCGCCGCCTGTTCTCGGTGCCACCCCACGTGGCCAGGGTGCTGCGCGACGGCGTCGGGTCGGAGGCGTTCGTCGGCCGGGTCGAGGAGACCGCGCTGCTGCGCGACCTGGTCACCGAGGTGCTGGCCGGGCGGGGAGCACCGGTGTGGGTCGAGGGCGAGGCCGGGATCGGCAAGTCCGAGCTGCTGACCGTCGCGCTGGCGGACGCGGCGCGGCGCGGCTGCCAGGTGGGCTGGGCGGTCGCCGACGAGCCGGGCAGGCGGTTCCCGCTCCAGGTGATCATGGACTGCCTGGACGTCAGCCCGACCTCGCCCGACCGGCACCGCGCCGAACCGGCCGTGCGGCTGCGCAGCGAGCCCGCGCACGGCGGCTGGGGCCCTTCCGACCCGGTGCCGGTCGCGGTCGACCGGCTGCTGGCCCTGGTGGACCGGGTCTGCGCGAGCGGTCCCCTGCTGCTGGTCATCGACGACCTGCACTGGGCCGACGAGGCCAGCGTGCTGATGTGGCACCGGCTGGCCGCCGCCACCCGCCAGCTGCCGCTGCTGCTGGTGGCCGCGACCCGCCCCGACCCGGGCCGGCGGGAGCTGGCCCAGCTGCGGCGCGGCGTCGAGTCCCGGCGCGGGCACGTGGTCCTGCTGGAGCCGCTGGCGGAGCGGGAGACCGAGGAGCTGATCGGGAAGGTGGTCGGGGCCCGACCCGACGACGTGCTGCGCGAGGTGGCCCGCCGCACCGCGGGCAACCCGCTCTACACCCGAGAGGTCGCGCACGCCCTGGTGCGCAACCGGGCCGTGCGCGTGGTGGGCGGCGTGGCCGCGGTCGACCGGGCCGCGATCGACCAGGTGCCGTCGTCGCTGCTGGGCGCGGTGGACCGCACGCTGGACTCGGTGTCGCCCGCCACCCGGGACGTGCTGCGGTCGGCCGCGCTGCTGGGCGCGGCGTTCGGCGTCGACGCGCTGTGCGCGGTCACCGGGCGGTCGGCGCTGGACCTGGTGGGGGTGCTGGACGAGGCGGTGAGCGCCACCGTGCTGGTCGAGGCAGGTGACGAGCTGGCGTTCCGCCACCCCTACCTGCGGCAGGCGCTGTACGAGGGCATCTCCCGGCCGGTGCGGGCCGCGCTGCACCGGCACGCCGCCGAGGCGCTGGCGGGCATCGGCGCGCCGGTCGAGCGGGTGGCCGAGCACCTGGCGGCCGAGCCGGTGCCGCCCGACGAGTGGGTGGTCGGCTGGCTGGCGCGCCACCACGCCACCGTGGCCAACCGCGCGCCGCTGATCGCCGTCGACCTGCTGCGGCAGGCCGTGGGCAGCGCGCTGCCCACCCGACCGCAGCGGGCGAGCCTGCTCACCGCCCTGGTCAAGGTGCTGTTCCGGTTGGAGCGCAACCCCGAGCACGAGGCCGAGCAGGCCTTGGAGCTGTCCGCCGACCCGGACGACCGCGCCGAGATGCGGCACCTGCTGGCGGCCATGCGGCACCGGCGCGGCGACACCGCGTCCGCGATCGCGGCGCTGCGCCAGGGCCTGGACGTGCCCGACCTGCCGGAGATCTGGCGGACCCGGCACCTGTCACTGCTGGCGAACTTCCGCCGCGGCGACCTGGCCGACCTCGACGAGGCCGAGCGGACCGCGCGCCAGGTGCGCGCCGAGTCGGTGGCCGAGGGCGAGCCCTACCCCGTCGCGCACGCCTCGCAGACGCTGTGGCTGATCGACTCGATCCGCCGCGACCACGAGCGGGCGCTGCGCCACGTCGACGACGCGCTGGCCACCGTCGGCGACCGCACCGACCTGGCCGAGCTGCGCTTCGACCTGCTGGACAACAAGGTGTTCACCCTCCAGAACCTCGACCGCCTGGCCGAGGCCGAGCGGGCGCTGGCCTCGGCCCGGCTGGTGGCCGCCCGCCACGACCTGCCCACCGGCCTCCAGGTGTCCACCGCGGTGCACCACTACTGGACCGGCCGGTGGGACGAGGCCCTGGTGGAGCTGGACACGGTGACCGAGGACGGGCCCGCCATCACGTTCTTCGGGATGCGCGAACCGGGACCGGCCGCCCTGCTGCTGCACGGCGTGGCCGCGCTGATCGCGGGCCGCCGCGACGACCGCGCCGCCGCCGCGGCCCACCTGCGCGCGGCCGAGTCCCACGCGCCCGCCACCAGCGCCGAGCGGGAGAGCTGCGACTTCTACCTGGTGGCCGCGGCGCTGGCGGCCGAGCAGCGGGGCGCGCCCGACGAGGCGCTGCGGCTGCTCGCGCCGGTGCTGCGACCGGATTTCGCCCGGATGATGCTGCGCCACCAGTGGCTGCCCCACGCCGCGCGCCTGGCGCTGGACTCCGGCGACCGGGAGGTGGCGCGCACGGCGCTGGAGGTGTGCGAGGAGGAGGCGGCCAAGGAGGTGCGGCCGGCCCGCGCGCACGCCGCCGCCGCGCACTGCCGGGGCCTGGTGCGCGGCGACCCGAGGTCCGTGCTGACCGCGGCCGCGCACTACCGCCTGGTGGGCCGGCCGCTGGAGCTGGCCTCGGCGCTGGTGGACGCCGGTGTCCTGCTGGCCCGCGGCGCGGGCTCACCGGACGAGGTGACCGCCGCGTTCGGCGAGGCCCTGGAGCTGTTCGACGTCCTGTCGGCGCGCTGGGACGTGCGCCGCGCGGAACGGCTGATGCGGGCGTCCGGCGTCCGCGGCGACGCGCCGCACGCGGCCGGCCGGCCGCGGTCGGGCTGGCAGGCCCTGTCCCCGCTGGAGGTGCGCATCGCGCGCCTGGTCGCGGAAGGCCTGTCCAACCCCGACATCGCGGGCGAGCTGGCCCTGTCGCGGCGGACCGTGCAGTCGCACGTGTCGAGGGTGCTGGACAAGCTGCGGTCGCCCTCGCGCACGGCGGTCGCCGAGCACGTCGACGCGAACCGGCCCTCGCCGGTGTGCCCGTGAGGCCCGCGTCAGCGGGTCGGTGAAACCGCCGGCCCTGGCCTGGTCCCCGGCCTGCCGGTGGGCGTGCATCCAGGCGAAGCCGAAGGTGAAGCCGAAGGTGAAGCCGAAGGTGAAGCCGAAGGTGAAATCGGGTGCGCGCGGTCGGCGTGGTGGTGTGTGATCGGGGTGTGGCGATCACGTTGGGCGTGCCCGGTGTCGACGAGCTGGGCGAGACCGCGGGCGTGCTGCGCGAGTGGCAGCGCGAGGGCGCGCCGGTGCAGCTGCACCCCGGTGACCTCGGCTGGTTCCGGCGGTTCGGCGCGGAGGCGACCGCGGCGGCGGTCCGGACCTGGAGCCGGGACGGGCGGGTCCTGGCCCTCGGGTTGCTGGACGGTCCCGGGCTGCTGCGCCTGGCGGTCGCGCCGGGCGCCCGGCGCGACGTGGAGCTGGCCGGGCGGCTGGTCGAGGACCTGACCGGGCCGGAGCGCGGCGTGCTGCCGGAAGGGGAGGCGTGCGTCGAGACGCCGGGGGACGCGCTGGTCCGGGACCTGCTGGCGGAGCGCGGCTGGCTCCCGGACGAGCCCTGGACGCCGCTGCGCCGCGACCTCGCCGGGCCGGTGGAGGACCCCGGCGTCCGGGTCGAGGTGGTCGGCCCGGAGGGTGCGCGCGTGCGGGCCGAGGTGCAGCGCGCGTCGTTCGAGGGGTCCACGTTCACCGAGGAGCGCTGGCGGGCGATGGCGGCCGGGTCGCCGTACGCCGAGGCCCGGTGCCTGGTCGCCCGGGACGAGCGGGACGAGGCCGTGGCGGCGGTGACGGTGTGGTCGGCCGGTCCGGGCAGGCCCGGGTTGCTGGAGCCGATGGGTGTGCGCCCGGACCACCGCGGTCGCGGCCACGGCAGGGCCATCACCCTCGCCGCGGCGGCCGCGCTCCGGGAGCTGGGCTCGTCGAGCGCGGTCGTCTGCACCCCGAGCTCCAACGTCGGAGCCGTCGCCACCTACCGGTCTGCCGGTTTCCGGCGGCTACCCGAGAGCCTGGACCTGCGCCGACCGTGACGGGTCGCGCGCCGCGTTCGGCGCGGGGCGGGTTCGGCGCCGGGCAGGTCCCGGTCGCGAGCCCCGGGGGCGGCAACCGGTCTTCGCCGCCGGACGCGGGCCTGCGGTACCGTCTGCCGGCGACTCGACAGGGGGCTGCGTGGAAGTCGGTTTCGCGGACACGACGATCCCGGAAGCGGCATGCGCCGAGTTGGAGGACGTCCTCCGCGGCATCGCGGTCGAACCGCCCGGCTACGCCGGCGACCCGGTCGGGCGGTGGGTCGAGCCCGTGGAGCGGATCACGGTGCTGCGGCGCCTCGCGGGCGGGCGCAGCGGCGCGGACGTGCTCGACGTCGAGCTGGAGCGGGCCGCGCCCGGCCGGGTCGACCGGCGGATCGTCAAGGTCGACGCGGTGGCGGAGGTCGCCACCGAGTGGCGCGCCTTCCGGGACCACCTGGCGTCCCGGCGCGACACCTTGATCACGCCCGTCGAAGCGGTCAGCCGCCGCCTGCTCGACGAGGACCCGTCCCCGACCGCCGACCGCGCCGCCATCGTCTACTACCACGCGGCGGACTACGGCTCGGTGCCCGACCGGCCGACCCGCACCTTGGAAGACCTGGTGCGCGACGTGCTGCGAGGGCGCACGCCCGCCGATGACGCGGTCGCCGTCGTCGACGCGCTGCTCTCCCGGATGACCAAGGGCTTCTACGCCGACGCCGCCCCCGCCTCCTCGAAGCGGACCCTGCTGCCGCTCAACAGGTCGCTCGGCCCGGACATCACCCTGGAGGTCGACCGGGCCCCGGGACCGCGCCTGCTGAAGTACCAGGACCCGGTGCCCGCGGCGCTCGCCGGGATGCGCCGGTACCAGCGCGAGGTGCTGGCCGCCTGCACCGCCGTGACCGACGCCGGACCGGCGGACCGGAAGATCGGCATCGGCGACACGGTCCACCTGACCGGCCTCACCACGCGGGAGCTGTCCGACGACGCCCTGAAGGCCGACTGGGGCGACCTGACCGTCGTCATCAGGCCGGCCGCCGACACGGACCCCGGGTTCCGCCTGGCCGACTTCGCGGGGGCGCGCGACTTCGACGTCATCGGCAGGGTGACCGGCCTGCGCGCACGCGACCAGTGGCAGCGGGTCGAGCGGCGGTGGCCCGGCGTCGTGGCCGACGACAGCGGCGTGGGCACGGACGAGGCCCGCGTCGAGCACCCGTTCCGCCTCGTCCACGACCTGCTGACCGAGGACGCCGCCGGGCGCGTCACGGCCCTCACCCACGGCGACCTCAACCCGCGCAACGTCCTGTGGGTCGGCGGTCAGGTCTTCCTCATCGACTTCGCCGCCACCGCGCCGGGCCGACCGCTGCTCGGCGACTTCGCGTGGCTGGAGCTGTGCCTGCTGCGGGACGTGGTCGCGCCGGAGCTGGGGTGGCGGGCGCTGGTGCTGCTCCAGCGGACGCTGGCCGTCGCGTGCCGCCTGGACGAGGTGGTCGCCGACGCCGCTCGCGCCGTGGCGGGGCTGCTCGGCGACGATGACGAGGCGCTGCGGTCGGCGTTCGCGGTCCTGTGGGCGGTGCGCGCGCGGGCACGGGCGAGCTACCCCGAGGCGGGCCGGCAACCGTGGTGGCGGGACTACCTGACCCAGCTGGCGCTGGCGGGGTGCCGCACCCTGAAGTGGCCCGACGACAGCCAGGGAGAAGCCGCCGTGCGGGCCGTGGTGGCGTGCTGCGGCGTGGCGGCGGAGTGGCTGGGCGGCACGGACCCGTACCGCCGGTGGCCGGGCGCCGACACGACGCTGCTCATCGACTCCGTGACCAGGAACCTCCGCGCCGACCACGCCGGTGCGGTCGAGGCGCTGGCCGAGCTGGTGCGGGCCGCGGACCGGCTGCGCGGTCAACCCGAGGCCACGTGGCGGGCGCTGGAGGCCGCGCGGGCCGCCGTCACCGCGGCCACCTACGCCGCCGAGGCCCGCAAGATCCTGGTCGAGCTGCGCGACGACCACGAGGTGTTCATCGGCCTGCGCGCGTCCAAGCCGGAGGCCGCCCGCGTGGACGACCTGCCCGCGGAGTGGGTCGCGGACCTGGAGCACCACGCGCGGGAGGTCGACGGCGCGGTGTCGGGACGACGCGGGCCGGCGGTGCTGCCGATCCCGAGCCCGCACTACGGCTCAGGTCGGCACGGCGACGCCCGGACCCCTCCGGACGACGAGGGCGAGGTGCTCCGGTGGGCCGCCGAACAGCACCGGGTCGTGGTGCTGGGCAGCGCCGGGTCGGGCAAGAGCACGGTGGCCCGGGAACTCCGGTACCGGCTCGCCCACGCCGTGAACGAAGCGGGCAACGGCAGAACGCCGGAGGAAGGCGCCCCGCGCCCCCTGATGCCGGTGCTGGTGCGCGGCAGCGACGTCGTCCGGGCCATCGACGCCCTGGGCGCCGACGCGTCACCGGGCGAGGTGCTGCGCCGGGCGACCGGGAGCGACGTGCCCGACGCCGCGCTGGTGGTCGGCGCGGTCCACCTGGCGGTCGACGCCTTCAACGAGCTGGCCGCCGAGCCGAAGCGCACCGCCGCGCAGTGGGTGTGGTCGCTGGTCAACCGGTTCCGGCACACCCCCGTGCTGATCTGCCACCGCACCTTCGAGTTCGAAGCGCGCCTGCTGCCCTACCCGACCGTCGTCCTGCTCCCCGTCAGCACCGGCCAGGCCCGGGAGTACGTCGCGGACGCGTTGCGGGTCAGCGGGGTCGACGACGCCGCCGAACGGGCCAGGCAGCTCACCCGGATGCTGCTCGACAACCCGGACCACGAGCAGGTCCAGGACCTGGCGAAGACGCCCCTGTTCCTGTGGATGATCGTCAAGCGCTACGCGGGCACCGCCGAGCTGCCGTCCAACATCGGCGCGCTGTTCGGCGACTTCGCCCGCTGGTACCTGGAGGAACGCCACCACGACCGACCCGGTGAGCGGGTCCCGACCCCGCGCTTCGCCTACGAGGTCAAGGGCGCGGCGATGGAGGCCCTCGGCCGGTACCTGGTGGAGCACGGCAACGTCACGCAGGTCGACGAGGCCGAGGCCGTCGCGGCGGTGTCGGAGGTGGTCCACGACGCCGCGGCCGTGCTCGACGAGATCGTCGCCTCGGAGATGCTGCACCGCCATGACGGCTCGCTGCGCTTCCTGCACCAGTCGTTCCAGGAGTACTTCGCGGCCCTGGTCTTCGCCCGCGAGGCCGACGACGAACAACTCCTGCGGGACCGGGCGAAGGTCTTCGCCTGGCGCGAGCCGCTGCGGATCATGCTCGGGTTCTCCGGCGACCGCCCGGAGCTGACCGAGCGGTTGATCCGGATCGCCCTGCGCGCCGATCCCGGGTTCGCGGCCAAGCTGTTGCGGGCCAGTGAAACCCCGCCCCGCTCGGCGGTGGACGTGTTCATCGCCGCACAGCGGGACGCGCTGGCGTCACCCGACCTGAGCGAGCACGACTGGACGACCGCCGCGCGGGCGCTCGCCGACCACGGCGCCCCGGAGGCGATCGACGTCCTGCGGAGCACGGCGATCGGGGGTTCGCCACCGGGCGTCCGGATCGCGGCGTTCGAGGCCCTCCTCCACCGGGCGGAGGGCGACGACGGAGGGGACCTGGTCACGACGGTCGGCGCGCTGCTGGCCGAGGACACCCCTCCGCCCCTGCGCGCGGCAGCGGTCCACGCGGTCGGCGACAAGCGGCTCGTGCCGTTGACGCTCGCCGTCGGCGACCTGGTCGACGACCGGCAGCCGTGGCCGATCGTCACCGCGGCCGTCGGCGCCCTGACGGCGCTCGGCGTGGTGGTCGACGGCGAACGCCGCCGCCGGTACGCACGGGCCTGCGCCGGTCGGCTCCGAGCGGTCGAGGACCAGCTGCGGCGCCACCACCTGGCAGGCGAGGACGTCGACGCGCTCATGGCGGAACGACTGGACCTGCTGTCCCCCCTCGCGGACCCGCCCGAGGTCGAACTGCTGCTGTCGCACCGCTTCTCCTACGGGTTGGCGGGCGAGCGGGTGTGGCAGCGCCGGCTCGCCCCGTCCGCGGTGGTCGCCGACCCCGGGCTGTCGCCCGCGGTCCGCCACCTGCTGGTCGACGACGTCGAGGCGGAGGAACTGCTCGCGGCGTTCACCGACCCGGGATCGGGTGAACCGGTGGTCGCGGCCGCCGCGCACCGCCTGATCGGAGGCGTCGCACCGGCCGGTGCCGCGGCCGCGAACCTGGTGCCGCTGGTCACCGCGGGGTCCTCCACCACGCGCCTGCTGGCCACCGCGGCGGCCGTCGAGGCGGCCGGCGAGAGGCTCGGGGCGGACGACCTGCGGGCCGTCGACGCGCTCGTGCGGGACGTCATCGACCGGTACGAGGACGACCTGGCCGAGCCCCTCGCCGCGCTGATCCGCTCACTGGGCTCCCACCGGCTGAACCAGATCGTGCTCGCCGACGTCATGGACGTGGCGCTGGGCGCGCTCGGCACCCGGGCGCACCCGCTCCGGTGGCCGCTCCCCGACGTGTGGTCCTCGATCCACCCCACCGCGGAGGAGTTCGTCACGCTGTTGCAGGGCGACCAGGAGCACGTGTGGGTGGCGATCCGCCACCTGGCCGGTTACGGGTACTCCCTGGACGGGAGCCGCAAGTCGAGGACCTTCCCGGTGAGGTCCGACGCGGCGACCTTCCGCCGACTGCTGGCGGAGCGCCCGGCTCGGCTGGCCGAAGAACCCGTCAGCTTCTTCGAAGCGTGCGCCGTCCTCGGCGACCACGGCTTCGTGGACGACGTCATCGTCCTCACCCGGAACCCGGACCCCGCGCTGACGGAGCCCCGGCTCTTCTTCGGCGTGAGCTCCGGCGCGGTGATGATCACGCCGCTGGCCCGCCTGCTGGGTGTGCTGGGCCACCTCGGTCGGCAGGCCGCCGACAAGGGCGACTCCGCCACGGCCCACCGGGCGCACGACCACCTGGACCGGTACGACGTGACCGGTGCGCACATCAGCGTCGCGCAGGCCCGCCTGGTCGGGCTCGGCTACCTCGGTGACTGGATGCCCCTCCTGTCGGCCCTCGACGCGGAGAACCCGGAGTTGCACACCGCCGCGAGGAACACCATCGCGCTGTGGGTGCCCGGCCCGTTCACCCCGACCGCCTACCAGGGGCCCGAGCAGATCGCCCTGTGGATCGCCGACCGGCTCAACGGCCCGCTCGGCCCCGGCCACCGCTCCACCCTGCTGACGATCAAAACCGACCTGGAGGCACGCCTCGGCCGCTACGTCGTCCAGGACGACCCGGAAGGCTGAACGCCCGGTCCCCCGGACCGGGCGCCCACCCGCCTACGCCCCCAGCGCCACCACCTGCGCCGCCACCTCCACCGGCGCCTCCAGCGGCAGCATGTGACCCGCGTCCTCCACCACCACCGACTCACCGCCCACCACCGCGGCCAGCTCCTTCGCGTTCGACTCGGGCACCAGCCGGTCCTCGTCGCCCACGATCGCGATCACCGGCCGCTCCCCCGCCACCGTCAGCGCGGCCTCCCGGTCGTAGCGGTCCACGGCCGGGCGGAACAGGGCGATGGTCTCCGGCCAGTGCGCCCACACCATGTCCGCGGTCAGGTCGACGTCCTCCTGCCGCGGCTCGTCGCCGAACAGCCACCAGCGCAGGCCCGCGGTCTTGGCGGGCTCGATCTTCTCCCGGATGGTGCGCACCAGCGGACCGAACGCCCGCTCCAGCTCGCGCACCAGCTTGCCCAGCGCCTTCGGCCACGCCAGCGACGTCTCGGCCAGGCCGGTCGAGGCGGTGGACACGAACACCACGCCCGCCACCCGCTGCCGGTACAGGCGGGGCCGCCGCTCGGCCATCGCCATCGCCGCCATGCCGCCCATCGAGTGACCGACGACCACCACCCGCCCGTGCGGCACGAGCCGCTCGACCAGCTGACCGAGGTCATCGCCGAGCTGCTCGATCGTCGCGGTCGCCTTGGTCGCGGGCGACGACGCGCCGTGACCCCGGTGGTCGTAGGCGATGACCTGCACGGACTCGGGCAGGGCCGCCACCACGCGGTGCCAGCTGCGGTGGTCCAGCGCGTAGCCGTGCGCCAGCACGGCGGTCAGCTCGGCCCCGGGCGGACCGCTGCGCACCACGTTCAGCTCGGCCCCGTCCTCCAGCAGCAACCGCTCGGTCGCCATGCCGCCACCCCTTCCGTCGCCAGTCTTGCTTAACCAACGAGTAGGTAAGCGGTTCGTCACGCCCCGGGCGGTTCCCGGGCCGGCGGAGCAGGGCCGGGCACCCCGTGGACGGGGTCAGCGCCTCCACACCCCCTTCCTCCCCGGCCCCTGGAGCCGGTCCGCGACCGACTGCGCGCTGGAGCACGGGGTCCACGACGGAGCGGTCGATGACCGCGCCGGAAGCGCCCGGGAGCGGTTCACCGCTCGGTGACGCACGAGATCCAGTACTCGCCGCCCTCGTGGTGCACGCCGTGGGTCTCGCTGGCGAACCCGGGGAACCGCTGGTCGAACGCCTCCAGCACGCGCAGGTAGCGGAGCAGCGGACCGTCCGGTGAGCCGACGCGCTCGCCGGGCACCAGCACCGGGATGCCGGGCGGCGTGGTCGTGACCTGGGTGGCCACCACGCGGTCGGCCAGGTCGGGCAAGCCGACGAGTTCGGTCTCGCCGCGGATGAAGCGCTGGTAGGCCTCCGCCGGCGTCATCACCGCCGTGGGCGGCGTGGGGCTGGTGAACGCCTCGTTGAGCAGCTGCACGACCTTGCTGTCGGCGAGGGCGTGGTGCATCTCCTCGCACAGCCGCGGCAGCGTCAGCCCCCGGTACCGCCCGGGGTGGGCCTTCACCAGGTCCGGCAGCACCTCGCCCAGCGGGGCGTCGGCGTCGTGGAGCTGCTTGAAATCGGTGAGCGCGTCGAGCAGCGTGCCCCACTTGCCCTTCGTGATGCCCATGGAGAACAGCACGAGGAACGTGTAGACGTCGGTCTTCTCCACCACGATCCGCCGGGTCTCCAGGTACGCCGTCACCACCCGGGCCGGGATCCCGAACGCGGACACGTCGCCGAGCGCGTCGACGCCGGGGCACGTGATCGTCACCTTGACCGGGTCGAGCAGGCAGAAGCCGGGCTCCAGCCCGGGGAAGCCGTGCCACTCGGCATCCGGCTCCAGCGTCCAGCAGCGCGGGTCGGTGCGCAGCAGGTCGAGCGGCGCCTCGTGGAACGGGATCCGCTCGTCGGTGACCTCGGTCGGCTGCCACGCGCCGAAGAACCACGGCGGCCGGTCGCCCGCCTCCGCCAGCCGCTTGCCGAGCCGGATCACCGCCTGCCGGAACCGGACCGCCTCGGTGATGGCCTCGGTGGTCAGCCAGTTCCCGGCCGGGCCGTCCATCATGCCCGCCGCGACGTCGCACGAGGCGATCATCGGGTACAGCGGCGACGTGGTGCCGTGCATCATGTACGTCTCGTTGAACCGGGACCGGTCGAACGGCGCCTTCCCGCCGGACTTCACGTGGATCATCGCGGACTGGGACAGCGCGGCCAGCAGCTTGTGCGAGGAGTGGGTGGCGAACACGGTCGGGCGCTGCTCGGCCGGCAGCCCGCCGTCGGCGGTCGCCATGCCGTAGCGGCCCGCGTAGAGCGGGTTGAACCGGCCGTAGGCGAACCACGCCTCGTCGAAGTGCAGGGTGCGGGTCGACGCGCCCAGCAGCTCGGTCACCCGGGCCGTGTCGTAGCAGAGGCCGTCGTAGGTGGAGTTCGTGATGACCGCGTAGGACGGTTCCGCGCGCACCGCGCCCGCCGCGATCGGGGTGCGCTCGACCTGCTCGCGCACCGCGTCCGCGGTCAGCCGGTGCTGCGGGATGGGGCCGGTGATCCCGTAGCCGTTGCGGGTGGGCACCAGGTAGACGGGGCGCGCGCCGGTGAGGGTGACGCCGTGGTTGATCGCCTTGTGGCAGTTGCGGTCCAGCAGGGTGATCTCGTCGGTGGCCACCGCGCTGTGGATGATCATCCGGTTGGACGTCGACGTGCCGTGCAGCACGAAGTAGGTCTCGTCGGCGCCGAAGATGCGCGCGGCGTTGCGCTCGGCCTCGCCGACCGGGCCGGTGTGCTCGAACAGCGAGCCGAGCTCGCCGACCGACACCGAGATGTCGGTGCGGAACAGGCGTTCGCCGAAGTAGTCGAAGAACGCCCGCCCGACCGGCGACTTGAGGAACGCGATGCCGCCCGCGTGGGCCGGGGTGTGCCACGAGTACGGGTGGGTGTCGTCGAACCGGCGCAGTTCGCGGAAGAACGGCGGCAGGACGTGGTCGAGGTACTGGCGCGCGGCGAAGTCGATCCGCCCCGCGATGAAGTCGGGCGTGTCCTCCAGCAGCCAGATCCAGCCGTTGATGACCTCGGAGACCCACAGCGGCGTCTCGTCGCTGTAGTCGCCGGTGGTCAGCAGGAACACCGGCAGCCGCGAGGAGAACCGGTCCAGCAGCATCCGCAGCACGCCACCCCGGACGGCCGGGCCGGCGCCGGAGGGCTGGAGCGGGCCGCCGACCAGTTCCCAGCTCACCACGGCGGCGGCGAGGTCGGCCTGGGCGGTGATCGCGGAGGCGGCGTCGGCGGTGGAGTGCACGACCATCACCTCGTGCCCGCACTCGCGCAGGTGCGCGCAGACCTGCGCCACCTTCGCCGCCGGCACGGTGTTGTCCTCCGCCGCGCGCTCGGTGGCGATGAGGATCGTGGACCCGGTCACGGAATCAGCTCCCTCGCGTGAAGTGTTCGCCCAGCGTAGGAAGCGGCGAGGGCGCACAGCGGCCCCGTCACCGGGACGTGGAACCCCCTCCACCCGGCCGTGTGATGTTCAGCGCACGGGGCCCATCGGCGACCCGGTCAGCACGCGCCCTTCGCGCCGAGCACGCGTCGCGCGCCCTCGTCGACGCGGGCGAGGGGCAGGGAGCCCGAGGCCACCGACGCCTCCAGGTGGTCGAGCACCTCGCCCGTGCGACCGCCGGAGGACCACAGGGCGATGTCCGCGCCCGCCGCCAGCGCCTGCCGCACCGCCTCGGGCAGGTCGACCAGGTCGGTCACCGCGCGCATCGCGCCCAGGTCGTCGGTCATCGCCGGGCCGGTGAAGCCGAACTCGCCGCGCAGCAGGCCGTACGCCTCGGCGCTCAGCGTCGCCGGGCGGCCGCCGGTGAGGCCGGGCACGTCGATGTGGCCGAGCATCACCACGACCCGCCCGTAGCGGTCGATGTCGTGGTAGGGCACCAGGTCGGTCTGGCGCAGCGCCTCCAGCGGCGGGGAGGTCACCGCGCCCTGGTGCGAGTCGCCGCTGGTGTTGCCGTGGCCGGGGAAGTGCTTGAGCACCGGGGTGACGCCCGCCTCGTGCAGCCCTTCGGCGAACGCCTGGGCGTAGGCGGCGGTGACCGCGGGGTCGGGGCTGAAGGAGCGGTCGCCGATGACGGTGCGGTCCGGCTGGCCGCTGGTGTCCACCACGGGTGCGAGGTCCATGCTCACGCCTCGCGCGCGCAACGCCCGCGCCCGGTCGCGCGCGACGGCGCGCACCTGGTCCGGCGACATGCCCTCGGCCATCCGCCGGGCGCTGGGCAGGGACCCGTCGAGCGCGTCGACCCGCTGCACGCGGCCGCCCTCGTCGTCGACGGCGACCACCAGCGGCAACGTCGCCGCCGCGCGCACCGCGTCCAGGCCGCCGGTCAGCAGGCCGGTGTCCTCGCCGCCGATGAAGATGCCGCCCACCTGCTCGGCCTGGACCACCCGCAGCGCGTCCGCGGCGCCGCGCGGGTCGACGCCGACCATGAGCAGCTGGGCCAGCCGCGCCCGCAGGGGCAGGGCCGCGGCCTTCACCGCGCACGGGTCGGGCGCGGGGGCGGGTTCGGCGGTGTGCCGCGAGGACGGGGGTGCGGACGAGGAGGTGCCCGCCGGCGCGGCCACGGGACGTCCGGCCACGGGGGCGCCGGGGTCGTGCAGCAGCGCCGCGAGCAGCGCGCCGACGGCCGTGAACACCAGCAATGCCCTCGTCCTGGCGTTCGGGCCGCCGTGGTGCCTGCTCGGCCGCTCGGTCCGCACGGCACCAACGTACTTGACGTGCTCCCGGTGCCGCAGGTCGGGATTCCGGGCCGGGACGGGTGGGCTCGTTCTCGTGCGGTGGGGTTGGGCTGCGGGTGGCGGGGTGCCAGGCTGGGGTTTCCGGTCGTGCGCGCGGCAGGAGGTGTCCGGAGTGGCGGGAACCGGGGCGGGGCAGCCGTGTGATCCGACGGGCGGCGGGTCGCGATCCACCTCGAACGCGGTGTCCGGGGACGTGACCGGCGCGGTGGTGCAGGTCGGTGTGCTGCACGGCGGCGTGCACCTGCACCCGTCCCCTCCGCTCGCGACACCGCGCCAGCTGCCGGCCGCGCGGGCGCCGTTCGTCGGGCGCGTGGCCGAGCTGGTCGAGCTGGACCGCGCCCTGACCGCGCCCGCGGGCGGGTCGGTGACGGTCGTGGTCTCGGCGATCGGCGGGGTGGGAGGGGTCGGCAAGACCTGGTTGGCGCTGGAGTGGGCGAACCGGCGCCTCGACCGGTTCCCCGACGGGCAGTTGTTCGTCGACCTGCGGGGCTTCAGCCCCGCGAGTGGGCCGGTGGCCCCGGCGGACGCGTTGCGCGGGTTCCTGACCGCCCTGGGCGCGGACCCCGGTCGGTTGCCGGGCGACCTCGACGCGTTGGCGGGGCTGTACCGCAGCCTGGTCGCCGCCAAGCGGGTGCTGGTCGTGCTGGACAACGCCGCCGACGTCGAGCAGGTCGTGCCGCTGCTGCCCGGCGGCGCCTCGTGCGCGGTGCTGGTGACCAGCCGCCGCCGGCTCACCGGCTTGGTCGTCGGGCACGGCGCGCGTCCCCTGTCGTTGGACGTGCTCACCACCGACGAGGCCCACGCCCTGCTGGTGAGCGCGCTGGGCGCCGGGCGCGTCGCGGCCGAGCACCGGGCAGCCCGGGAACTGATCGAGTTGTGCGGCGGGTTCCCGCTGGTCCTGGCCCTGGTGGTGGCTCGCGCCCGGCTGCGCTCGTCCTTGCGGGAGATCGTCGCCGAGCTGTCCGAGTTCGGCCTGGACGCGCTGGACGACGATCCCACCACCAGCCTGCCCGCGGTGCTGTCGTGGTCGCTGCGCCACCTCACCGACGAGCAGCGCACGGTGTTCGCCCTGCTCGGGGCCGCCCCCGGTCCCGACATCGGCCTGCCCGCCGCCGCCTGCCTCGCCGGGCTGGCGCCGGCGCGCACGCGCAAGGCGCTCCAGGCCCTGGAGGACGCCTCCCTGGTCGACCACCGCGCGGACAACCGGTACGCGATGCACGACCTGGTCCGCGCCTGCGCGGGAACCGTGCCCGAACCCGGTCGGCAGGCCGCGCTGGAGCGGGTGGTGGACTTCTACCTGCACACCGCCCACGCCGCCGACCGCCTCCTGGACCCGCACACCGACCCGATCCCGCCGGATCCCCCCTCGCCGGGTGTCCTCCCCCGCCCGCCGGCCGACCAACCGGCCGCGATGGCCTGGCTGGAGGCCGAGCACACCAACCTGATCGCCGCGCAGCGCACCGCCGCCGCTCACCACCGCCACCGCGCCGCCTGGCACCTGGCGTGGAACCTGACCACCTTCCACTGGCGGCGGGGCCACCTCCACGACGACCTGGCCGTGTGGCGGGTCGCGCTCGACGCCGCCGAGCACCTGTCCGACCCCGCCATCAGCATCCGGACCCTCCGGAGCCTCGGCAGCGCCCACTCCTGGCTGGAGCACCACGAGGAGGCCGTCGAGCACCTGTGCCGGGCGCTCGCCCTGGCCGAGCACCACCACGACATCCCCCAGCAAGCCGTCACCCACAACGAACTCGTGCACGCGTGGGAGCGGCGAGGGGACGACCACAAGGCCTTGGAGCACGCCCGGCGCACCTTGGAACTCCACCGCGCGCTGGGCAACCCGGTGCGGGAAGCCATGGCGCTCAACGCGGTGGGCTGGTGCGCCGCCCGCACGGGCGACCACGACACCGCCCGCGAGCACTGCCGGGCCGCCCTCGCCCTGCACCGTCGCCACCACGAACCCGGTGGCGAGGCCGACACCCTGAACAGCCTGGGCTGGATCGACCACCACACCGGCCGCCACCACCGGGCCATCCGCCACTACCGACAGGCCATCGCCCTGTACCGCGCCCTCGGGCACACCTACTACCTCGCCGACACGCTCGACGCCCTCGGCCGTGCCCACGCCGCGCTCGCTCGGCGTGATCCGGCCCGCACGGCGTGGCGGGAAGCGCTGGGCCTGTACCGGGAACAGGGCCGTGGCGCCGACGTCGAGCGCGTCCAACGCCAACTCGACGACCTGGACGCCAACCCGACCAATGTCAACTCCTGACTCACCGCCCCTAGCCGTGCCGGCTGTTTGAGCAGGTCAAGCCTCACCTGATCATTGGTCCTGGCGGCTCTGGCCGCCAGTGAGGCCCTTCCGGGGCCGGTTCCGCGTGAGGCTCAGCACTAGTCGTACCTGTCCTGGTTGAGGAAGCGGGCGAAGCCGCGCCACGAGTTGGGTCCCATCACACCGTCGACGGGTCCGGTGTAGCCCCATCGGGCGGCCAGGCGCTGCGCTGCGGCCCACGTGCCGACGCCCGGCGCCCCGTCGATCGGACCGGTGTAGCCATAGGCCCGCAGTGCGCGCTGCATGGCCGCGTAGGTGTTGGCGCCGGGCACGCCGTCGATCGGGCCGGTGTAGCCGGCCTCCAGCCGCAGCCAGTTCTGCGCCCGCTGCCAGAACACCGCGCCGGGCACGCCGTCCTGCTCGGTGGAGGTCTTGGGCAGTCCGCCGCCGATGCCGGCGAGGTAGGTGAGCGGGTTGATGCGGGCGCCGCCCGGGTCGATCATGTGCCAGTGCACGTGCGGGCCGGTGGACGAGCCCGAGCCCGGCGCGCCGGGTTGCCCGCCGGACAGGCCGACGACGCCTCCCGTGCCCACGCGCGCTCCGTTGGCCAGCAGGAACCGCGACAGGTGCATGTACTGCGTGCGGTAGCCGTTGTCGTGGCGGATGGTGACGGTGTGGCCGCCGGTGCCGTTGTCCGGTGTGTTGGTCACCACGCCGCCGCCCGCGGCGGGCAGGCTGGTGCCCACGGCCATGCCGTAGTCGATGCCGCCCAGCGACCCGCGGGACCGGTGCTGTTCCCAGGTGCCGGTGATCCGGTAAGCGGTGAACGGGTTGTAGAAGCTCGCGGCGCTCGCGCCACCGGGCGTGACCAGGCCGCCGGCGACGGCGAGCCCCGCGCCGGACAGGAGGGTCCTCCTGCTGATGCCACCACCGTCGTCCATCGGCTGCCTCCCGCGTGAAGTGCGTCGCAGCAGAACGTAGCGATGTGGTGACGTTGCGGTGTGGGCTGTTCGACCGACGGCCTTCCGGGGCAGCCCGGTGGCGCGTCCGGCCCATCGGCGACCAACATTAGTTCGCTAGGCTAATGTTTCGGGCGTGAAGCGCCCCGTCGGACTCGTCATCGCCGTGCTCAGCCTGTGCGGGACCGTCGTGTCGCTCATGCAGACGCTCGTGGTCCCGCTGCTGCCCGAGCTGCCCGCCCTGCTCGACACCACCGCCGACAACGCGTCGTGGCTGGTCACCATCACGCTGCTGACCAGCGCGGTGGCCACGCCGATCCTGTCCAAGGTCGCCGACATGATGGGCAAGCGGCTGGTCATGGCCCTCGCCCTGGGCGTGCTGGTGGTCGGTTCGGTGGTGTGCGCGCTGAGCGGTTCGCTGGGCGGCATGATGGTCGGCCGCGCCCTCCAGGGCTTCGCGCCGGCCCTGATCCCGGTGGGCATCAGCATCATGCGCGACGAGCTGCCGAAGGAGCGGGTCGGCGCGGCCGTGGCGCTGATGAGCGCCACGCTGGGCATCGGCGCGGCGGCGGGGCTGCCGCTGGGCGGCGTGATCGCCACCGCGCTGGACTGGCACTCGCTGTTCTGGGTCTCGGCCGGGATGGGCGCGGTGATGCTGGCCGCGGTGCTGCTGGTCGTGCCGGAGTCCTCGGTGCGCAGCCCCGGGCGCTTCGACCTGGTGGGCGCGGTGCTGCTGTCGGTGGCGCTGACCAGCCTGCTGCTGGCGATCTCGAAGGGCTCGGCGTGGGGGTGGACCAGCCGCTCCACCCTGCTGTGCCTGGGGGTCGCGGTGCTGGGGTTCGCCGTGGCCGCGCCGTGGGAGCTGCGGGTGGGCAACCCGCTGGTCGACCTGCGCACCTCGGCCCGTCGCCCGGTGCTGCTGACCAACGTGGCGTCGCTGCTCGCGGGCTTCGCGATGTACGCCAACCTGCTGGTCAGCACTCAGGAGCTCCAGCTGCCCGAGGTGACCGGTGTCGGTTTCGGCCTGTCGCCGACCGCGGCCGGCCTCGCGATGCTCCCCGGCGGCCTGGTCATGGTCCTGCTGGCGCCGGTCTCGGCCGCGGTCACCCGCCGCTACGGCGCCCGGGTCACGCTGATGGCCGGTTCGCTGGTGATGGCGGTCGGCTACGGCATGCGCGCCCTGCTCACCGGGCAGCTGTGGCAGCTGGTCACCGGGACCACGGTCATCTCGGTCGGCACGGCCATCGCGTTCGCCGCCATGCCGATCCTGGTGATGCGCTTCGTGCCGATCACCGAGACCGCCGCCGCCAACGGCCTCAACACCCTGGTGCGCTCGATCGGCACGTCCTCCTCCAGCGCCGTGGTCGCCGCCGTCCTGACCGCGGGCGCGGTCACCACGGCCGGGGTGGTCGCGCCGACCGCCACCGCGTTCGCGCTGGTCTCCTGGATCGCGGCCGCGGCGGCGGTGCTGGCCGCCCTGCTGGCCACCGCCCTGCCCGGCCGCGAGGTGACCTCGGTCCCCTCCCCCGCCCGCGACGAGACCGAGGAGGTCGTGGCGCGCGGCGAGGTCGTCACGCCCGACGGCCACCCGGTGCGGTTGGCCGTGGTCACCGTGCTGACCGTGCGCGGCCGGCGGGTCGACTGGGCCCGCACCGACCACACCGGCACGTGGTCGGCGGCCCTGCCGGGTCCGGACCGCTACCTGGTGGTGTGCTCGGCGGACGGCTGGTCGCCCCGGTCCGAGGTGCTCGACCTGGGCGCGGGCCGGCCGCGGCGGATCGTGCTGTGCGACCGGCGGGAACTGGTCGGCGTGGTGCGCCACGGCGGTGCGGCGGTGGCCGACGCCCTGGTCACCCTCACCAGCCCGGCCGGCGAGACCGCCGAGCACGCGCGCACCGACCGGCAGGGCCGCTACGCGCTGCCGCTGCCGCCGCTGGGCGGCTACATCCTGACCGTGCTGCCGCCGGGTTCCGAGGTCGCCCACGCCACCGACGTCGTGGTCACCCCGCAGCGCCGCACCGTGGACCTCGACCTGCCCGTGGCCTGAGCCCGCCCCGGACGTCCGTCCACCTATGATCAACCGGGTGGTCACCATCGCCGATGTCGCGCGCGCGGCGGGCGTCTCGCCCAGCACCGTGTCCTACGTGCTGTCCGGCAAGCGCACGATCTCGGAGACGACGCGGCGCAAGGTGCACCGCAGCATCCGCAAGCTGGGCTACCGCCCCAACGCGGGCGCGCGGGCGCTGGCGAGCAGCCGCACCAACGTGATCGCGCTCGTCGCGCCCCTGCGCACGGACCTGAACGTGCCCGTGGTCATGCAGTTCGTCGGCGCCACCGCCGCCGCGGCCCGCGCCCACGACCACGACGTGCTGCTGCTGACCGCGGACGAGGGCGCGGAGGGGCTGGACCGCGTCGCGGCCTCGGCCCTGGCCGACGCGATCCTGGTGATGGACGTGGAGGCGACCGAGCCGCGGGTGCCGGTGCTGCGGTCGCTGGAGCGGCCCGCGGTGCTCATCGGGGTTCCCGACGACTGCGCGGGGCTGACCTGCGTGGACCTGGACTTCACCGCGGCCGGCGCGGCGTGCGTGACCCACCTGGCCGACCTCGGCCACCGGCACGTCGCCCTGATCGGCCCGTCCCCGGCCGTCTACCGGCGCGGTACGAGCTACGCGGGCCGGTTCCTGCGCGGTTTCGAGCGGGAGGCGGCGGACCGCGGCGTGCGGGCCGCCGCGCTGGCGTGCGTGCCCACCTACGACGGGCTGCGCGACTGCCTGGACGACCTGTTCGCCCGCCGGCCGGCGGTGACCGGGCTGGTGGTGCACAACGAGGCCGTGCTCGGGCCGCTGCTGTCGGAGCTGGCCCGGCACGACCGGCGGGTGCCGCTGGACGTCTCGGTGCTCGCCGTGTGCCCGCCGGACCTGGCCCGCTCCCACGAGGTGCCGCTGACCTCGGTGGACATCCCGGCGGCCGAGCTGGGCGAGTTGGCCGTCGAGCTGGCGATGCGCCAGCTCGACGGCCACGCCGAGCCCGAGGTGCGGTTGCTGCCGCCGCGGTTGGAGGTCCGGGGCAGCACCGGCCCGCCGGCGGCGACCCGGTAGGCCTGCCGGCGCGCCGTCACCAGGACGAACACCGCCAGAACCGCAGCCGAGAACGCCACGACCGGGGCGAGACGAAGCCACGGGGTCAGCAACCACACTCTGATCCGCTTGACTTTCGATAGGTTCCTAGCGATATTCGATAGGTGAACGCGAATCGTCCCCAGTGGGGCCTGCCGCTGGGCGGAGACCCCGTGAAGTACCTGCTCGCCTTCCTCGCCCTCGCGGTCGGAGTCGCCGCCGTGGTGCTCGGAGGGGCCGACGACTCGCCCGGCCTCCAGTTCATCGGGCTCGTGATCGTCCTGTGCGTGGTCGGGCACGGCGTGCGGACCGCGCGGCGCGGCGGGTAGCGCGCCTCAGCGGTCCGCACCGGTCCGGTGGTTGCCCAGGGTCACCAGGCGCACCGGTCCGGGACCGCCCCTCAGCTGTTCGGTGGCGATCACGGCGAAGGTGAGCGTGTTGTGCTCGGCCAGCACCCCCTCGGGGAGCACGAAATCGCGCTGGGGGCTCAGCCCGCCCAGGTACTGGCCCATGTTCCAGCCGTTGACGAAGATCAGCACCCGGTGGTCGCGCGGGGGCTCGCCCTCGAACCGCAGGCCCACCGACACGTCGTGCCCGCGCGGCAGGTCCAGCCGGAACTCGGTGCGGTACCAGGACACCCCGGGTTCCGCCACGGCCGGCGGCGCGGACCAGCCCCGGCCGCCACCGGGCAGGTGCCAGCCCTCGCGCTCGCCGAGCAGGCCGCCGGTGTTCATCGGGCCGCGTTCGCCGTCGTTCGGGCGCGAGCCGCGGACCTCCCACGAGATCGGCGCGCCCGAGCCCTGCACCACCACGCCGAACAGGCCGCGGGGCTGCTTGTGGCGGACGTCGTCGGCGGTCCAGTCGTCGTTGTGGCCCATGTTGCCCACCAGGACCGTCAGCGTCGCCTGCCGCCCGGCGGTGAGCAGCCCCTCCGGCACCGCGAAGTCGCCGCGCCCGGGATCGGGGTTCACCGGTTCCGCGTCGGACTCCGTGCCGCCGGCGGCGGAGCCGAGGTACCGGCCGTTGAGCCACACCAGGTACTGGCCGCGCCTGCCGGTGATCGCGTTGACCGAGACCACCCGCTCGGTCCCGGTGGCGGTGAACCGGCCCCGGTACCAGGTGTTGCCCTGGTGGAAGCCGTAGTCGTCGGAGTAGAGCACGGGCAGGGTCTTGGGCTTGATCGGGCTCGCGGTGGTCGTCCGGTCGGCCGTGACCCAGCCGGACCCGCCCGCGCCCGGCGGCTCGGCGCGGTGCCGCCAGTCGGTCAGCTCGGGCAGGCGCACGGGCTCGGGTCCGGGCAGCGAGCCCAGCAGCGACCCGCTGGCCGTGCGGCGCACGTGCACGGTCCGCCCGCCGACGCTGAGCCGGCCGACCGGGGCGAACACCTCCACCTCGTCCGCCCGGTCGGTGTCGGCGCGCAGCACCAGTCGGTCGCCGACCACCGCCGCGGACCGGGCCAGGGAGGTGCCGCGGACCAGCACCGGTCCCCGCCCGGTGTCCAGCCGCCAGAACCGCGCGGCGGTCTCGTCGGTGCCCAGCAGGAGCAGCAGCGGCGGCCGGCCGGCGCCGGAGACCAGCACGCGGGCCAGGCCGGAGTGGGTGTAGTCCAGCCTCAGGTCGCCGCCCGAGTAGGAGGCGCGCACCGCGCCGTCGAGCACCCGCACGGTCGGCTCCGAGGCGTAGCGCAGCACCGTGGAGCCCTGCTCGCCGTCCCGGCCGTAGAGCACGGCCACGTCGCGACCGGACACCTCGACGTGGGTGAGGATCTCGGAGTTCGACCACACCAGGCGCTGGCCGCCCAGGTCGTAGCCCGCCACCAGCACCTTGGCGTCCCGCCCGTTCACCCGCACGGGCACCCGGTAGCGGCCGTCCGGCGTCGACCAGTCCAGTTCGGTGGCCACGTCGGCGGTCGTGCGCCGGTCGGGGTGGCGGACCAGGACGAACTGCGTGCCGGTGTCCGGGTTGGACCGGGCCCGCGTGAACACCGCCGGGTCGGCGGGCACGGGCGCGGGCGCCGGGTCGGTCTTCGCCAGCGGCGCGACCGTGGTCGTGAAGTAGCCCTGGCGCTTGAACTCGTCGTACTTCGGCGTGAGCTGCCGGGACTCGGTGATCGCCGCGCCGTAGTCGTACGAGGTGTAGACGTCGTTGGGCTGCGGCAGCCAGCCCCAGGACGTGCCGCCGTAGGCCATGTAGTAGCCGAACATGGTCGCGCCGCTCTCGATCACGTTCGACTTGTAGAACACCTTCATGAAGTCCGGCCCGGTCAGGTCGCGGCACGCGTCGTACCCGGCGTCGTGCAGGTCGATCGCGCCGGCCTGGTACTCCGCGGCGTAGACCGGCCCGTCGTCGCGCAGCCTGCGGGTCACGCCCGCGCCCTGCCCCCACGCGTCGGGCGCGCGGCAGTCGAAGCCGACCGGGTAGTCGTCCACGCCCGGGATCTGCACCGCGCCCGGTCCGGAGGACCAGTTGGCCAGGTCGCCGTCGCAGCAGTTGTTGTGCACGATCGGCACGTCGATGCCGGCCGCCCTGGCCTGGTCCTGGAGGTCCTGCATGTAGGCGGTGTCGACGTTGACCGCGTACTCGTTCTCCACGTTGTAGGCGATCACCGGGCCGCCGCGGGTGACCTGGTGGCGGGCGATGATCGGGTTGAGGCGCCCCAGCCAGTCCCGGTAGGCGGCGGTGTAGTCGGGATCGCTGGAACGCGCCCGGCCGTCCAGGTCCTTCAGCCACGCCGGGAACCCGCCGCCGCTGGTCTCGGCGTTGATGTACGGCCCCGGCCGGGCCACCACGTACAGGCCCAGTTCGTCGGCGATCCTCAGCAGCCGGTCCACGTCCCGCACGCCGGTGAAGTCGTAGGAGCCCGGCGCGGGCGAGTGGTAGCCCCAGTGGAAGTACAGGGACACGCCGTTGAAGCCGGCGGCGCGGATCTTCTCCAGCACGTCCCGCCACAGCCGAGGGCTGGGCAGCCGGAAGTAGTGGAACTCCCCCGACCACAGCACGACCCGCTCGCCGTCCACGGACAGCGAGTGCCGGTCGTAGGTCACCTCGTGGCCGCCCGAGGCGGTCGCCGGCGAGGCAGCGGGCGAGAGCAGCGAGGCCAGCAGCACGACCACGACCCCCAGCGCCCTCATCGGATCCCCTCCACGGTCACCGCGCTGCCCCCGGCGTCGACCAGCACCCCGTCCGGGTGCGGGTGCGCCGTCCCGCCGCCGACGAGGTCCACCGACCGCGCGCCGACCAGCAGCAGCCGCCACCGCGCCGGCGCGCCCTCCACCTCGACCCACATCCGGTCGCCGCGCTTGACCACCCGGAAGGTCGCGCCGCCGACCACCGTCGTGTGCCTGCCGTCGGCCAGCCCGTAGGCCCGCAGCGTGACGCCCTCGGCGTAGTCGTAGTCGGGCCGGTCCTCGACGGCGCCCACCGGCAGCACGGTGTCCGGGCGCACCAGCAGCGGCACGGTCAGGAAGTCGCAGCGCTCCCGCACCCAGCGCGGACCCTCCACGACCTGCCCGGTGAGCAGGTGCGTCCACGTGCCCCCGGGCACGTAGTAGGACACGTCGCCGTCGTCGGAGAACACCGGCGCGACCAGCAGCGCGTCACCGAGCATGTACTGCCGCTCCAGGTGGGCGCAGCCGGGGTCGTCGGGGAACTCCAGGGCCATCGCCCGCATCACCGGCACGCCCTCGTTCGCGGCCTGCCGGGCGGCCCGGTCCAGGTACGGCATCAGGCTCAGCTTCAGCCTGGTGAACCGGCGCAGCACCTCGACGGCCTCCTCGTCGAACAGCCACGGCACCCGGTAGGAGCCGCTGCCGTGCAACCTGCTGTGCGAGGACAGCAGGCCGAACGCGGTCCACCGCTTGAACAGCGGCGCCGACGGGGTGCCCTCGAAGCCCCCGATGTCGTGGCTCCAGAACCCGAACCCGGACAGGCCGAGCGACAGGCCGCCGCGCAGGCTCTCCGCCATCGACTCGTAGGTCGCCTCGCAATCGCCGCCCCAGTGCACCGGGAACTGCTGCGAGCCGACCGTGGCCGAGCGGGCGAACACCACGGCCTCGTCGTCACCGCGCCGCTTGCGCAGCACCTCGAACACGGTCCGGTTGTAGAGGTAGGTGTAGTAGTTGTGCATCCGCTCCGGGTCGGAGCCGTCGTGGTAGACCACGTCGGTGGGGACGCGCTCGCCGAAGTCGGTCTTGAAGCAGTCCACCCCCTGGGCGAGCAGGGCGTCCAGCTTGGCCGCGTACCAGGCGCGGGCGGCGGGGTTGGTGAAGTCCACCAGCGCCATGCCGGGCTGCCACAGGTCCCACTGCCACACCCCGCCGTCGGGCCTGCGCAGCAGGTAGCCGCCCGCGACGCCCTCGGCGAACAGCGGCGAGCGCTGCGCGATGTAGGGGTTGATCCACAGCGAGACCTTCAGGCCCTTGTCGTGCAGCCGCTCCAGCATGCCGACCGGGTCGGGGAACGTGCGCGGGTCCCACTCGAAGTCGCACCAGTGGTACTCGCGCATCCAGAAGCAGTCGAAGTGGAACACGCTCAGCGGCAGGTCGCGCTCCGCCATGCCGTCGATGAACCCCGACACCGTCTCCTCGTCGTAGGAGGTGGTGAACGAGGTGGACAGCCACAGGCCGTAGGACCACGCGGGCGGCAGCGCGGGCCGGCCGGTGAGCGCCGTGTACTTGCGCAGGACGTCCTTCGGCGTGGGGCCGTAGATCAGGAAGTACTCCAGCGACTGCCCCTCGACGCTGAACTGGACCCGGGACACCGCCTCCGAGCCGACCTCGAACGACACCCGGCCCGGGTGGTTGACGAACACCCCGTACCCGGCGTTGGTGAGGAAGAACGGCACGTTCTTGTAGGCCTGCTCGCTGCTGGTGCCGCCGTCGGCGTTCCAGACGTCCACCGCCTGCCCGTTGCGCACCAGCGGCCCGAACCGCTCGCCGAGCCCGTAGACCACGTCGCCGACGCCCAGGACCAGCTGCTCGCGCACGTGGTGGCGGCCCTCGGCGGTCATGAGGCCGATGCCCTTGGCACGGCTGCTGGTCAGGGTGCGCCCGGCGGCGGTGAAGTCCACCCGCCACTCCTCGCCGCGCAGCACCCGCACCGACAGCGCGCCGGAGGTCAGCTCCACGCCGGCGTCGTCGTCGACGACCTTGGCCTCGTGCGCGGGGTCGGTCGCCACCTCGAACGCCGGTCCCCCGTCCGCGCCGCCCGCGAAGTGCGTGATGGACACGCCGACCACGTCCGGCGCGGGCGCGGTCAGGCCCACGGTGACCAGCGGTCCCTTGAGCGTGTCGCCGCGGTGCCGGACGGGCTGGGTGGGCGCGTGCACGACCACCTCGCCGTCGCCCGCGGTGACGTCGTGCACCTGGACCGGGTAGGCGCCCTCGACGCCCGGACGCAGCAGCCAGTACCCGTCGGTGAACTTCAATTGACCGCTCCTGCCGTGATGCCGCGGGTCAACGCGCGTTGGAAGAGGAGGAAGAACGCGATGGCCGGCACGACGCCCAGCAGCGCGGAGGCGCTGGTCGTGGTGGCGTCCATCATCCGCTGGCCCTGGAGCACGCCCAGCGCCACCGGCACGGTCTGGTTCTCGTTGGAGATCAGCAGCACCAGCGGCAGGAAGAACTCGTTCCAGGTCCAGATGAAGAAGAACACGAACAGCACCCCCAGCGTCGGCCTGCTGACCGGCACCACGACCCGCAGCAGGACCTGCCACTTGTTCGCGCCGTCGAGGCGCGCCGCCTCCAGCAGCTCGCGGGGGAACCCGCCCAGCGTCGAGGTGAGCAGGTAGGTGCCGAAGGACGCCTGGATCACGGTGAACACGACGACCACGGCCGTCTTGGTGTCGTAGAGCCCGATCTCGTTGGTCAGGAAGTACAGCGGGTAGACCAGGGCTTCCTGCGGCAGCGTGTTGGCGATCAGGAACACCACCAGGATCCACAGCCTGCCGCGCACCCGGCCGATGCCCAGCGCGTAGGCGTTGCACACCGACACGACGACCGCGAGCACCGCCACCGACCCGCTGATCACCACGCTGTTGAGCAGCTTCTCGCCGAAGTCGACGCGCTCCCAGAAGGCGATGACGCCGTCCAGGGAGACCTCGCCGGGCAGGCCGAGCGGACCGCCGGCGGCGTAGTCCTCGGGCGTCTTGACCGCGTTGAGCGCCACGAGCGCGAACGGCACGAGCATCACCGCGGCCAGCAGGACCACCGACCACAGCACCGCGTGCCGCCTCACCGGTCCTCGCCCCGCTGCTGCACGCGCAGGAACACCGCCGTGAGGACCAGCACGAGCACCGTCAGCACGGTGGCGATCGCCGCGCCGTAGCCGACCCTGGTCTTCTCGAAGAAGTTCTGGAACGAGTAGTACGACGGGACGTTGGTCGCGCCGCCGGGCCCTCCCCTGGTCAGCACGTAGATCGGGGCGAACACCTTGAGCGCGGCGATGGTGCAGGTCAGCAGCACGACGAAGATCTCGGGGCGCAGCTGCGGCACGGTGACGTGCCGGAACCGGCGCCACCAGGAGGCGCCGTCCAGCTCGGCCGCCTCGTGCAGCGACGGGTCGATCCGCCGCATCCCGGCCATGAACACCACCACGGGGTAGCCGACCTGGATCCACAGCAGCACGCCCATGACCGTCCACAGCGCCAGGTCCGGGTCGCCCAACCAGTTGCGCGCCAACGACTCCAGGCCGACCGCGCGCAGCACCTCGTTGAGCGCGCCGTCGCGCGGCGCCAGCACCCAGCTCCACACGATCCCGGCGACCGCGATGGGCAGCACCTGCGGCAGGTAGACGCACGCCCGCAGCACGCTCGCCGCACGCGGGCCGAAGTGCCTGGCGACGTGATCGAACAGGACCGCGGCGATGAGCAGCCCGGCCAGGGTCGGCAGGATCGCCATGGCCACGACCAGGCCGACGTTGTGCCGGAACGACGCCCAGAACACCCCGTCGGACAGCAGCCGCCGGTAGTTCTCGGCGCCGACCCACACCGGGTCGCCCGCGCCGGACCACTCGGTGAGGCTGATGCCGACGTTCATGCCGAACGGCACGAGGACCACCGCGAGCAGCAGCAGGGCCCCGGGCAGCAGGAACAGCAGGTAGGACCCGCGGTCGCGGACCGCGGCGGCAACCGGGCTCATCCGCCGACGCCCGCCAGGTTCTCCTCGTAGTAGTCGGCCAGCTCGGTGAGCACGTCGTGCGGCTGGACCTCGCCGGTGATGAGCTTCTGCACCGCGGTGACCTGCGCGTCGTAGAAGCCGGGCACCGGCCAGTCCGGGTAGAACGCCAACCGGTCGTCGGCGCTGAGCGCGCGGAAGCCCTCGTTGAGGGCGGCCACCCCGGGGTCGGCCGCCGGCGCGTCGCCGGGGGCGAGCGCGACGCCGCCGGAGTCGCGCAGCAGGTCCTGGACGGGCTGCGACAGGGTGATCTCGATGAAGTCGTAGGCCAGTTCCTTGTTCTTCGCGCCCGCCGGCACGACCCACAGGTTGCCGCCGGACCCGGCGGTCATGCCGGGCCACGGCGCGGTGGCCCACTCGAAGTCCTTGATCTGGGAGCGCAGCCGGCCGTACCACCAGCTTCCGCTGATCATGATCGGGTGCCTGCCCTGCGTGAACGACAGGCCCATGTCCTCGGCCTTGAGGCCCGCGGACTCCTCGTCGAGGTAGCCCTCGCGCAGCCACGCGGCGAAGGTCTCCACGGCGTGCGACCAGGTGCGGTCGTGGAAGTCCACCTTCCCGGTGTAGCGCTGGAACCGGTCGACCCAGTCGCGGTCGGCCCTGGTCAGCGCGAGCTGGTAGAGCAGCTGGGCGGCGGGGTACTCGGCGCCGCCGACGGCCAGCGGCGTGACCCCCTCGGCGGCGAACCGCGCCATCGCGGCGGTCAGCTCCTCCAGCGTGGTGGGCGCGGCCAGCCCACGCTGGTCGAACATGGTCTTGTTGTAGTAGACCACCACGTACTCGGCGTAGTTGGGGACGCCGTACCACTTGCCCGAGCCCATGACGCCGCGCTCGTCGTAGCGGGAGGTGACGTCGGCGCCGGTTCCCACCGCGCGGTCCCAGCCGCGTTCGGCGACCTCGTCGCTCAGGTCGGTCAGCAGGCCCTGCTTGGACAGCAGGCCGGTGGTGGCGTTGCCCTTGTTGTACTCCATGAGGTCGGGGGCGTCGGAGGAGTTGAGGACCATCGGCGCGGTCTTCTGGACCTGCTCGAAGCCCTTCTCCTCGAACTCGACCGTCACGCCGGGGTGGGACGCCTCGAACCGCTTGATCGCCTCGGCCCAGGCGATGCCCATCGCGCTGTCGGGCCCCTCGTAGTGCCACAGCGTCAGCGTGTCGGGGTCGCCGGCGTCGTCGGAGCCACCGCACCCCGCCGCCACCGTCAGGGCCGCCACCAGGACGACCAGGAGTTTTGCGCGCATGAGGTCCCCTCCGCCGCGGGGACGCCGCCGAGCCCCCTCGTCATCGAAGCGCTTCGACTTCGCACGGTAGGGGTCGCACGAGGGGAAAACAACAGGCCAGCCGGGTGAAAGCTTCGGCGGACGATGCTTCCCGGCTGCCGCACCGGTTCATGACCGGGTGCGGGATGATGGGGCGGTGGCAGGGATCGAGGTGACCGTCGGCCGCGCTGTCGCCCAGGCCGGCGAGAAGCTGTTCGGCATGGCCAGGACGCGCCGGCTGCACCAGGCGCTGCGCCGGGACGCGCGCACGCTGGCGCCGGTCGCGGTCGCGGACGACCTGGTGGCCGAGCTCAGCGGCGAGGAGGTCGCCGGGCTCGACGGCTACCTGCGGTCACCGGCGTTCGAGCAGACCGTGCTCCGCTACGTCGTCGGCTGCACGACGAAGCAGCCGGCCGACGAGCTGCCCGCGTCGATCCGCGAGGAACTCCGCCGGGGGCTGCGCCGGTGGGCCGGGTTGCGCCCGGACCTCCTGCTCACGGCCACCGACGTGGTGTTCGACGCCGTTGTCGTCGGCGCCGACTGGTGCGCGGAGCACCACGGCCGCACCGGGCTCGACGCCGCCTCGGCGGCCGCGACCGCGCACCGGACCGCCGCCGCGGCCGCCGACTCGCGCCTGTTGCACCTCGTGGGCGGGTTGACGAGGATCCACGAGTTCGCGGATCGGCTGCGGGCGCAGGTCGTGTCCGGGCACCGCCACATGCGCCTGCCGCACCTGGGGCAGAACCGCTCGGTCCCCTACGACCAGCTGTACGTGGCCCCGGTGCTCCGCCCGGAGCAGGAGAGCTCGAAAGCCCCGCTGCTCGACGAACTCGTGTTACCGGGGCGGCGGTCGGTGGTGCTGGGCGACCCCGGCGCGGGCAAGTCCACCCTGGTCGCCAAGCTGGCTCACGACATCGCCTCCGACCGGGTGCCCGGCGCCGAGGGGCGGGTGCCGTTCCTCGTGGTCCTGCGCAACTTCACCACCGCCTTCCGCCGGGGCGGCCGCGGCCTGGCGCACCACCTGGAGCAGGTCTGCGCCGATCCCTACAACCTGCCCGCACCACCCCACGCCGTCGAGTACCTGCTGCACGCCGGGCGGGCGGTGGTCCTGCTCGACGGCCTCGACGAACTGGTCAGCCCGGAGCTGCGGCGCAACGTCGTCCAGCTCGTGGACGGCTTCGCGAGCCGGTACCCGGAGGTGCCGGTCATCGTCACCGCGCGGCGGATCGGCTACACCGACGCGCCGCTGGACCGGCACATGTTCACCGTCGGCGTGGTGTCCCCCATGTCGGTCCACCAGGTCCAGGAGTACGCCCACCGGTGGTTCGCGCTGGACACGGCCACCGCGGCGGGCGAGCGCACTTCCACGGCGGCGTCGTTCCTCCGGGAGAGCGGGCAGGTCGCCGAGCTGCGGGCCAACCCGCTGCTGCTGACCCTGCTGTGCGCGATGTACTCCAGCGAGCACTACATCCCGAGCAACCTCGCCCAGGTCTACGAGCGCTGCGCGGTGATGCTGTTCGACCGGTGGGACTCGATGCGCGGCATCGCGGTGCCCATGCAGTTCCAGGGCAGGCTGCGCGGCGCCGTGCAGTACCTGGCCTGGAAGCTGTTCAGCGAGGAGTCGGGCAAGGCCCTGCCCCGGCACCGGATGGTCCGGCTGCTGGTCGAACGCCTGGTGGCGATGAAGTTCGACGAGGACGAGGCGGTCGACACCGCCGAGCGGTTCCTGGAGTTCTGCACCGGCAGGGCCTGGATCCTCACCGACGTCGGCGCCACGAGGACCGAGCCGCGCTACGGCTTCACGCACCGGACGTTCCTGGAGTACTTCGCCGCGGAGCACCTGGTGCGCAACAACCCGGGCGCGGAGCGCCTGTGGTCGGCGCTGCGGCCGCGCGTGCTGGCCGGCGAGTGGGACGTCGTGGCCCAGGTCGTGCTCCAGCTGTTCGACCGGAACGTCGACGGCGGCGTGGAGGAGGTGCTGCGGCTGGTGCTCGCCTCGGGCACGGCGAAGGAGGAGGAAGCCGCGTGGTTGCGCGGGTTCGCCTCCCGGGCCCTCGGCTACACCCAGCCGGCGTACGACGTGATCCACGACATCGCCGCGGTGGCCGTGCGCTCGGCCGTGGCCGGCAGCGTGGAGGACCGGTTCCACTGCTGGGTCGGTGACCGCACGTTCGAGGACATGCGCGCCCGCGACGACGCGCTGCACACCCTCATGCACCAGAGCGCCCCCGGCAACCTGGAGGCGTTGCGCCAGGGCGTCGCCGCGGCGCTGGACTCGGAGCTGCGCGACGGCAACGAATCGGCGTGGCTGCTGCTGTCCTGCCTCGAACGGCACCTCGTCGGCGCGGACCCGCGCCGCGTGCGCGCGTGGGCCGAGGTCCAGGCGCAGCTGTGCGACCGGCACCGGTCGGCGCTGGTCAGGTGGCGCAAGCGCAAGCCCTGGTGGGGCATCGCGGGCAACGCCGACCCGGCGTGGCTGGTGAGGAAGTTCGGTCCGCACGTCCTCTACCTCGCCGACGCCGTGCTCACCGGGTCGCTGCGCGCGTTCGCCGTCCGCCTGGGCGACCTGCACGCGGCGGGGAAGCCGATGGACCTCCCGGACCTGTGCGAGGCGCTGGTGGACGCGCCCCGGCCGTGGGTCGACCCGGCGCGCTGGCACGCGTCCCGCGAACGCGATTTCGCCACGGCCGCGTACCGGCACGGCCACGGCATCGCCGGCTCGTCGTACGGCACGCTGCCCGCCGACGTGCCGGCGCTGGTGTTCCTGCCGTACGCGGAGATGCGCGCCTCCGGCGTGCCGGACCTGCGCCTGCCCGCCCTGCCGGTGGTCGAGCGCCTGGCCGTGGCGCGGGCCGCCGGTGCGCCCCACTCCAAGCTCATGCACTTCATGGACGTCGGCGAGGTCCCGTGGCGGACCCGGGACTTCCTGATCTCCTGGACGCAGGGGAAGGTCAGCGTCCTGCCCGACCGCGCCCGGTGACGCGACCGTCGGGGCGGCGGGTCCGCCACCGGCTCCGGTGACGGACCCACCGCGCCGGGATCAGGCCGTGAGCAGGCTCAACCCGTAGGTGGACAGGATCTCGTTGATCGGCTGGAACCAGGTCCGGCCGCCCGACGAGCAGTTGCCGTAGCCGCCGGACGTGACGCCCTGCGCCTGGTCGCCGGTGATGAACGAGCCGCCCGAGTCGCCGCCCTCCGCGCACACGCTCGTGCCGGTCATCTGGTGCACGGCGCCCTGCGCGTAGTTGATCGTCTCGTTGCGGGACTGGACGACGCCGCAGTGCCAGCGCGTCGTGGAGCCCGAGCGGCACACCGACGTCCCCACCGGGGCCTCCCACGAGCCGCGCACCAGGGCGTCGCTGACCGTGCCCCAGCCGAGCACGACCGGCGCGTTCCACCAGCCGCCGCCCGTGCGCACCCAGGCGTAGTCGTTGCCGGGGAACGAGGAGCCCGCGAACTGGCCCTGCCACGACCGGTCCCAGCCGTAGACCTGGGCGCCCGTGCCGCCGCAGTGCCCGGCCGTGACGTACCCGCCGTGCACCGAGAACCCGATGGAGCACCGCACGTTGCCCGTGTAGTACGGGTCGCCGCCGACCGTGCCCGCCGCGAACGGCACCGGCCGCGTGACGCCCTCGGTGTTGACCCGGATCGGGCCCAGCGCGGCGGCCTCGGCCAGGAACCGGGCCACCTCGCGCGTCTGCGTCCCGGCCTCGACGTTGACCACCACCGCGCCGCTGCGCGGGTCCGGGTGCCAACTGGCCACCGCGGCCGGGGCCTTCCCGGCCTTCGACAGCGCGTCCACCCGGTCCTTCACCCGGTCCAGCTCGGCGGCCGTGCGCTCGACGACCTCGGCCTCGGCCCCGGTGGCGCGCACGCGCCGCGCGGCGGCCTCGTCCGTGACGCCGACGACCAGCACGCCCGCGTCCGCGTCGAACCAGCTGCCGCCGAACGCGTTCCCGGCGGCCCGCCGCGCGTCCGGGACCAGCCGGGTCGCGGTCGCCTCCCGGGCGATCCTGGCGCGGGCCTGCTGCTCGGTCAGGCCGAACGCCTCCCGCATCGAGGTCACCAGGCCCGGGGACAGCGGCTCGGCCTGCGCGGGCGTCGCGACCGCCAGGCCGCTCACCAGCAGGGCGGCCACCGCGCCCACCCTCGTCAACGTTGTCATGAGCACGCCATTCCTCCTCGTCCACAGGGGAGGGCGCGCGGCGAACAGGGATGAGCCACGCGCCCCGAACAGCTTTGAGAGCGCTCTCACCAAACTGGTTCAGACCATGCCAACCCGACGGCCCCCAGTCAATCCCCGCGGCGCGACCGGGCCGATACCGGGCACCGGGCCGGGCCGCGCGCTCCCGCCCGGACCACCGGGCGGGGACCGCGCACTCCCCCGTGGACGACCGGGCGGCTACGACACCCGGACCTCGGGCACGTCGGTGCCGCGCGCCTTCGCGAGGTGCCCGGCCTCCGCCCGCAACGCGCTCATCGAGGGCTTCCGGGCGCCCGGGAACATCGACACGACCACCGCGTCGTCGACCTGCTCCCACACGCCCGTGACCCGGCCGCCGACCACCACGACCGGCGCGATCCAGCCCGCCGCCCGGCTCACCCTCGCGCGGTGCTCGGGCGCGAGGACCCGCGGGTCGTTCGTGCCCGGCCCCAGCACGTACTGGTCGAAGGCGCCGAGCAGCCGCACCGACCTGCTCGGCTCCGCGGTGGCCAGCTCGTCGACGTGCTCGGACAGGGCGAAGGCCTCCTCCCCCTCGACGTCGACCTTGGTCAACCGGTCACCCATGTCGGCGAACCACCGGCGCAGCGGCGTCTTCCGGAGCGCGCCCCGCATCAGCCAGGCGTTGAACGCGTCCGGGGTCGCCGGGCCGTGGGCGCCGAGGTACGCCGCGATCGCGCGGGGCGCGGCCTCGTCCGGGTCGGGGACGCCCCGCCAGCCGGGCGCCAGGTCGCCCGGCCGGGCGAAGGTGACCTTGGCGCCCCGGCTCGGGCCGTGGCAGAGCGCGCCCTGCCACGCGAGGGGCTTGAGCAGCGCGCCCCAGCCGGACCGCAGCCGCGCCTCCAGCTTGGCCAGGCCCGCGTCCGCCGCGACGGCGGCGACCAGCTCGTCACGGGTGAGCACCCGGCCGTCGAGCGCCGACGACACCGCGTCCACGAGCGCCTCGACCTCGGCCGGGGTCGCGCCGAACTCGCGCTGCCAGGGCGGCGAGTGCCACGTGCGGGCGGACGCGGCGAGCGACAGGAAGTCGCCGGCCTCGTCGCCCTTGAGCAGGTGCAGGGTGCCGCGCATCGCCCAGGTCTTGAGCAGCACCCCGTCGGCGAGGCCGCCCTCGACGTCCTCGGGCCTCGGCTCCGCCTGGCGCAGCAGCGCGGTCAGCGCCGCCGACGACTTCACCTGGGCCTGCGCGCCGCACAGCCGGCTGACGACCTCCGCGCCGGGCGCGTCGGTCCGCGGTTCCAGGAACTGACGCCGCAGCCGCCAGGCACGGACCTGGTCCCAGGTGATCGTCACACGCCCTCCCCCTTCGTGCCGGCGGCCGTCAGCAGTCGCGCAGGAACCGGTCCAGCACGCGCACGCCGAACCGCAGCGCGTCCACCGGCACCCGCTCGTCCACCCCGTGGAACAGGGCGGAGAAGTCCAGGTCGGCGGGCAGCTTCAACGGCGCGAACCCGAAGTTGCGGATCCCCAGCTGCTGGAACGACTTGGCGTCCGTGCCGCCGGAGAGCATGTAGGGCAGCACCTTCGCGCCCGGGTCCTCGGCCGAGATCGACGCCACCATCGCGTCCACCAACGCCCCGTCGAACGTCGTCTCCACGGGCGGCAGCCCCAGCCACTCGCGCTCCACCTCGGGCCCGAGCAGCTCGGCCAGCTCCCGGTCGAACGCCTCCTCGCGGCCGGGCAGGATGCGGCAGTCCACCGTGGCCTCGGCCACCGACGGGATCACGTTCGCCTTGTACCCGGCGGACAGCATCGTCGGGTTGGCGGTGTCGCGCAGCGTGGCCCCGATCATCCGCGACAGGCCGCCCAGCTTGCCGATGGCGCCCTCGACGTCGTCCTCGGGGAACTCCAACCCGGTGATCTCCGACACGCCGGCCAGGAACTCCCGCACCGAGGGCGTGAGCACGACCGGGAACCGGTGCTGCCCGAGCTTGGTGACGGCGGCGGCCAGCTTCGCCACGGCGTTGTCGTGGTGGATCATCGACCCGTGGCCCGCGGTGCCCCGGACCCGCAGCTTGAGCCAGCGGATGCCCTTCTCCGCGGTCTCCACCAGGTAGGCCCGCACGTCGTCCTTCAACGTGATCGAGAACCCGCCGACCTCGCTGATGGCCTCCGTGACGCCCTCGAACAGCTCGGGCCGGTTGTCCACGAGCCACTTGGCGCCCCAGATACCGCCCGCCTCCTCGTCGGCGAGGAACGCGAACACGATGTCCCGGGGCGGCACGACGCCGTCGCGCTTGAACCGCCGCGCCACGGCCAGCGCCATCGCGCACATGTCCTTCATGTCGACCGCGCCGCGCCCCCACACGTACCCGTCCTCGACCGCGCCGGAGAACGGGTGCACGGACCACTCGGAGGCGTCCGCGGGCACCACGTCGAGGTGACCGTGCACCAGCAACGCCCCCCGACTCGGATCGGCGCCCTGGAGCCGCGCGATGACGTTGCCGCGCCCCTTGGCCCCCGACTCGACGTAGGTCGTCTCGTACCCGACCTCGGAGAGCTTCTCCGCCACCCACTCGGCGGCGGCCCGTTCACCCACCAGGGTGGCGGCGTCCCCGGTGTTGGTGGTGTCGATCCTGATCAGCTCGCTGGCCAGCGACACGACCTCGTCCTGCGCGAGCCGCAGCCCGTCTGCCTCGTTACTCACCAGGTCTTCCTACCACCACCAGCGGACCCATCCCGGCAACACCTCCACCCCACCGGAGTGACCCCGATTGAGGGATCCCAGCCCTCAACCCCCCAATCCCCTAACTCAGAGCAATCGAAACCCCCCAATGAGTAACATCAACAACGGGGTTAGCACCCGATGTGGTGAGGCAGCCCCCGAACCTAACGTTGGCCGAGCCAGCCGAAACCAACGCTCGGGAGCACACAGATGTACCCCGCCCACACCCTTCAGGACTTCGCCCTCGACCTGCTGAACAACGAGGCGAGCCGGACCGCTTTCCAGAGCGACCCCCAGGGCGTCCTCAACGCCGCCGGCCTGGGCGACCTGAGCCCCGTCGACGTCGAAGAGGTCCTGCCGCTGGTGCTGGACCAGGTCGCGTCCCCCGACCTCGGCCTCGGCGCCGACGCGATCGACGACCTGGGCCTGGGCGCCGACCTGGCGGACGGCCTCGACGCCGACGTGCTCACCACCGTGCAGGAGCTCGCCACCCAGGCCAACGTCACCGACCTGGTCAACGACAACATCAACGTCACCGACATCCTGACCGACGACCTCACCACCACCGTCGCCAACGTCGGCCACAACGCGGTCGACCTGCACGACATCGCCCAGACCGGCGACATCGGCAACATCACCTCGGGCATCGGCGAGGTGGGCGACATCACCACCGGCATCGGCGACCTGACCGGCGTCGAGGACGTGGCCAACATCGGCAAGGTCACCGACATCGCCAACGACCTGGGCGACGTCGACCTGGGCAACGTCCTCAGCGACAACGTCATCGACTTCTGACGCGGAACACCCTCCCGCGGACACCCTCCCGCGGACCTCGGCCCGGTCGACGCCCTCGTCGACCGGGCCGACTTCGTGGTGCGGTGCGGGTGGACGCGCGACGCGAGCACGTCCGAAGAAGGTGGCGTGCGCCGGCCGTGGCAAGGTGCCTTGAGGACTCGCGGAAACAGCCGGTGGGTTCCGGAGGGAGAGCCATGCGCCATGGTGCCGAACGCGTGCGAACGCGACCGCGGCGCCTGACGCGGATCCCGGATCCCCCGGAATTCCGGTCGACGGGGAAATGCCCGCACCGAACGCGCACCGCGCTTCCTCCGCCACCCGGTCGCCCACTTCCACCACTCCTCCGGACCACCGTGGGCGCACGTCGCTGTCGATCCCGCACAGGAGGGTCAAGCCCGTGGAACACCACGAGATCGTCGACATGGTCAACACCGATCCGGTGATACGAGCGCTCATGGCGGGACCGAACCCGATGCGGCTCGCCTATTTGGGGCTGGACGGTTTTCCCCGTTCGGTGCCGGTCAACCACGTCTGGAACGGGGAGGCGTTCGTCTTCGCCACCCCGAACCTGGCCTACAAGGTCAAGGCGATCGGCGCGAACCCGCGGGTGGCTTTCACCCTCGACGTCGGCGCCGGGCGCCCGGGGCGCGAGACGCGCGCCGAGGTGACGGAGCTGATCGGTCCGCCGCCGGAGGCCTTCGACTTCGCGCCGATCGCCGTGCACGGGCGCGGGGTCGCCACGGTCGAGATGACGCCGGGGGTGCCCCAGGAGCACCTCGACGCCTCCCGGCGCATGATCGGCGACGACGCGAAGTGGGAGGAGTGGGCGCGCGTCCGGCGCGCGGAGACCAGCGGCATGGCACTGGTCACGATCGTGCCGACCCACCTCGTGGTGGTCGACTTCGTCACGCGATTCCCACCGCCGTCCGAGGTCAACGTCGCCGCTTTCGGAGCCGACCGGATCGACGCGTCGACGGGACGGGTCGACTCCGCCTGAAGCGCGGTGGCCGGTCGAGCCGACCGCGACCACCCGCGTCGTCACCGGTCCGGGGTTCGAGCACCGGGCCGGTGACGACGCCGACCGACGTCCCCGGCCTCATCGGAGCCGGCCATCCCGACGACCTCACCGCCGGCGCGTGGGGGACGGCCAGGTGAGGGACAGCGGAGCAGGAGGCAGCGTGAGCACCACGGGCAAGGCGGTCCTGGTCACCGGGGCCAACCGCGGCATCGGCAAGGCGCTGGTCGAGGAGGCCCTGAAGCGGGGTGCGAAGCGGGTTTACGCGGGCACGCGCACACCTCTGGTCCACCCCGACGAGCGGGTCACGCCGGTGACCCTGGACGTGACCGACGCCCGGCACGTCCGGGCGGCCGTCGACCAGGTCGACTCCCTCGACGTGCTGATCAACAACGCCGGCGTCTTCGCGGTCGACGACCTGGGCGACCCGGTCCTGCTCGACCGGGTGCTCGCCGTCAACTTCCACGGCGTGCACAACGTGACCCGGGCGTTCCTCCCGAAGTTGATCGCGTCCGGGGGCGCCGTCGCCACGAACACGTCGGTGAACGCCATCGCCCCGTTCCCGCTCCTCGCGTCGTACGCGATCTCCAAGGCCGCCGCGCTGGCGCTGACCCAGTCCCTGCGGTCGATCCTGGCGTCCCGCGGGGTGAGCGTCCACGCGATCTTCTCCGGACCCGTGGACACGGACATGGGCGCGGAGTTCGACGCCGTGTTCACCCGTCGCGGGGGTGCGGGAACAGGCGCGGGTGTGAAATTCGACGTCGCCGAGAAAGCCTCTCCCGAATCGGTGGCGCACCACATCTTCGAGGGAATCGAGAAGGGCGTCGAGGACATCTTCCCGGACCCCGCCTCGCAGAACCTCGCGAACGACTGGCACAACGGTTCGACCAAGGCGCTCGAACGCCACCTCGCGGCGATGTACGCGGACTTCACCCGGTAACCACCGGTCTAACGGCGCATTGGCGCTTCGACACGGGGCAATTTCGGAGATCTGCGCTCTGCACGCTCCCGCTAACGTACCGGGAAAGTCTTCTTCTGCATCCGCCATCGCATCGAGGAGCAGTGCGGAATGACCTTGATCAAGTCCCAACCGAGGCCTGACCTCGTTCGCCGGGCGACGGAACTGGTGGAACCGATCCGGAAGCACGTCGCGTGGCACGAGGAACACCGGGAACTGCACCCCGAGGTCCTGGACGCGTTGACCGGGTCGGGTCTGCTGAAGATGCGGATCCCGGCGCGCTACGGCGGCAGCGTGCCGGACATGCGCACCGTGGTCGACGTGGTCGCCGAACTGGCCCGCGCCGACGGCTCCGTCGGGTGGTCCTGCGTCTCGTTCACGATGGCCTCGTGGTTGTCCTCGCTGGTGCCGGACGAGGCGCAGGACGCGATCTGGGCCGATCCGGACGTCCGGTTCTGCGGGTCCGTCGAGCTGAACGGGATCGCCGAGCCGACCGACGGCGGCTACGTCCTGAACGGCAGGTGGCACTTCAACACCGGTTCCCCGCACGCCACGTGGGACGCCCACTTCGCGATGTTGCGGCACCCGGACGGCACGGCCGAGCCGGCACTCGCCGTCGTCCCGGTGTCGAAGCTGACGTTCATCGACGACTGGCACACCTCGGGCCTCCGGGGCACGGGCAGCCAGACCTCCGTCGCGAAGGACCTCTTCGTCCCCGAGGGCTGGCTGGTGCGGATGCTCCCGATGGCGGTCGAGGGCAAGCTGGAGACGAAGCTCAACGCCGAGTACCAGGCGTGGCACGTCCCGTTCATGCAGATGGCGATCACGGTGGCCGCCGCGCCGGCGCTGGGCATGGCCCGCGCCGCGTTGGAGAACTACCTGGAGCTGGTGCCGAACCGGGGCATCACCTACACCCACTACGAGCGCCAGAGCGAGGCGCCGGTCACGCACCTCCAGCTGGGTGAAGCCGTCCAGCTGATCCACGAGGCCGAGTTCCACGTGTACCGCATGGTCGAGCGCCTCGACGCCAAGTCCGCTTCCGGCGAGCCGTGGACCAACGAGGAGAAGGCCGTCGCGCGCATGGACGCGGGTGCGGCCGTCGGGCGGGCCAAGCAGGCGGTGGACATCCTCGCCAACGCCGCCGGCGCCTCGTCGATCTATTCCCACGTGCCGTTGCAGCGGATCCAGCGGGACATCGGCGCCCTCCACCACCACGCGATCATGTACCCCCACACCAACCTGGAGACCCTGGGGCGGGTCCTGCTCGGCTTGGCGCCCAACACGGATTTCCTGTAGCGCCCGCCCTGCTCCGCGGCACACATCCGTGGTGTTCCGAGAACGGTGAAATCGGCGCCTCGGGCAACTCGCGAGAAGCACCGTCCGATTTCCCCGGAAATCCTGGTAGTGAATTGCGGCCAAGCCGAATGAGGAGATGGCATGTCAACTGCGGTCGTCCCGTCCCGGGAAGAGCTGGTCGAGCGGGTGTCCGGCATCGTGCCCGTGCTCCGGGCCAACGCCGAGTGGGCCCACGAGCACCGCCGGCTGCACGAGGGGTCGGTCAAGGCCCTGACCGACGCGGGCGTCTTCCGGATGAGGGCTCCACGGCGTTACGGCGGCTACGAGAGCGACGCCCGGACCATGGTCGAGGTCGCCGACCTGATCGCCCAGGTCGACGGCTCCGCGGCGTGGGTGGTGTCCTGCTCCTGGATAGCCGGCTGGGGCATCGGCCTGTTCCCGGACGAGGTCCAGGACGACGTGTTCGCGGACCCCGACGTCCAGGTCTGCACCACGATCGGGCCGGGGAGCGCGACGGCGGTCCCGGTCGACGGCGGCATCCTGGTGAACGGGTCCTGGCCGTGCATCAGCGGCGCCCTGAGCAGCCGGTACCAGCAGATCGGCGCGATCTTCCTCGACCCGGACGGCGAACCGTACCCCGTGATGAGCCCGGTCCCGATGTCCGACCTGGAGATCACCGACGACTGGCACACCAGCGGCTTCCGCGGCACCGGCAGCGTCGCCACGACCGCGAAGGACCTGTTCATCCCGCGGGAGCGCGTCCTCCCGGCGCCGGCGGTGGTCGACAGCCGGTCGTCGTCGGACCTGAACGCCGACTCGCCGATGTACCGGGCCCCGTTCATCTCCGTGGGCGCGGCGTCCACCGTCGGCGTCGCCACCGGCATGGCCAAGGCGATCCGGGACCTCTTCTTCGAGCGGCTGCCCGGCCGTGCGCTCACCTACACCAACTACCCGAGCCAGGCCGAGGCGCCGGTGACCCACCTGCGGATCGCCGACGCGGCGATGAAGATCGACGAGGCCGAGTTCCACGCGCGGCGGCTGGCCGACACGGTGGACGCCAAGTGCGCTTCCGGTGAGGCCTGGAGCCTGGTGGAGCGCGGTCGCAGCCGCGCGGACGAGGGTGCGACCGTGCGGCTGGCCGGAGAGGCCGCGGGCATCTTCGCCCAGGCCGGCGGCGGTTCCTCGGCCTACACCAAGGTGCCGATCCAGCGGTTCGTCAACGACCTGCACACCCTGAGCCTGCACGCGATGATGAACCCCGACGTCAACGCCGAGACCTACGGCCGGATCCTGTGCGGCGTGGACCCGAACACCTATTACCTGTGACCTGCCGCGAAGTCCGCGGAGGAACCAGTCGGGTGTTCCCCGACCGGTTTCCCCGCACCGGCGGAGGGCGTCAGGCGACCAGGCCCACGGCGCCGTAACCGAGGTGGTGGGCCAGGCTGCCCGTGGGGATGTCGGCGTCCGGGCGGGCGCGCCACTCGGGCATCAGGACCACGCCGGGCTCGACCAGCGCCATGCCCTCGAACAGCGCCTCGACCTCCGCCCGGTCGCGGACGTAGAGCTGGTCGACGACGCCCTTGTACGCCTGGATCATGGCGTGGATCTGGGTCTTCGCCTCGCCCTCCGCCCGCTCGTCGGTGAGGTGGGACAGGGCGACGACGCTGCCCGGCGCGACGCGGTCGCGGTAGCCCTTCATCATGCCCAGCGGGTCCTCGTGGGGGCCCACGAAGACCATGACGCCGGTCATCACCAGGCCCAGCGGCTGGTCGAGGTCGATCAGGTCGAGCACGCGCGGGTCGGCGAGCAGCTCCTCGGGCCGGCGGGCGTCGGCGCCCACCACGGCCGCGCGCGGGTTGTCCCGGAGGATCAGCTCCCCGTGGTGGACCGCGACCGGGTCGTGGTCGACGTAGACGACCCTGGCCTCCGGCGAGCGCGCCTGGGCGACCTCGTGGGTGTTGCCCGCCGTGGGCAGGCCGGAGCCGAGGTCGAGGAACTGCGTGATCCCCCGGTCCAGCATGAACGCCACGGACCGGCGCAGGAAGCCGCGGTTGAACCGGGCGAGCATCTCCATGCTGGGCAGGGTGGACTGGATGCGCTTCGCGCGGTCGCGGTCGGCGGGCAGGTTGAACGCCCCGCCCAGGTAGTAGTCGTAGATGCGGGCGATGTTGGCGGTGTCGGGGTCGTACACCTCGGTCCTCCTCGGGGGTGGTCGCTTCCCGCGCCGATCGGCGGCGACCCGCGCGGCTTGCCGGTCGTGCTGCCGCGTCGGCGCGGGCCGGCGGGCACCACCGCGCGGGCACCACCGCGTCGGCGCGGGACCGGCAGGCACCACCGTGCCGGCCGGCCCGCCTCGCGGTCACGCGGACGGGGTCAACCCTTCGGGGAGCCGGTCCCGACGGCGCAGGGCCGCCGCGAGCACGCCGAGGAAGACCAGGCCGCCCAGCACCTGGAGGCTGCCGAGGAACACGATCCCCGCCACCGGCGGCTCCACGACGCCCATGCCGATCGGCGTGGGGAACATCAGGGCGGCGGTGGCGACCAGGACCAGCCACGAGGCGAGCACGCCCGCCGAGTGCGCCGCGCGGCCCCGCTCCCGCGCCCACCACAGCCACAGGGCCAGGCCCGGCACGACCCACACCCAGTGCTGCGGCCACGAGATCGGCGAGACCAGCAGCCCGGTCACGGCGCAGGCCAGCACGCCGGCCGCCTCCAGGCCCCGGCGGCTCGCCCACGCCGAGACCAGCAGGCCGAACACGCCGACGACCAGCGCCAGCAGCAGCCACACCCACTGCGCGCCGAGGAAACCGGGCAGCTGGGCGAGGATGCCGCGCATCGACTGCATGAACGGCGACGCGCCCGCCGGCACCATGCGGTCGGTGCTCATGAAGTGCTCGGACCAGAAGCTCGCCGACACGCCGGGCAGCGCCAGGAACCCCAGGGCCACCGTGCCCGCGAACGTCGCGGCGGACACGACGGCCGCCCTGGTGCGGCGGGTGAGCAGGAAGTAGGCGATGAAGATCAGCGGCGTCAGCTTGATGCCCGCCGCGACGCCGATGGCGACGCCCTGGAAGCGGCCGGGCCGCCGGGCCAGGTCGAGGACGCACAGGAGCATGAGGAGGGCGTTGACCTGGCCGAAGCCCAGCAGGTAGAGCACCGGCGTGGTGGGGATCGCGGCGACGACGGCCAGCACGGTGTAGCGGGCCCGCCGCAGCCGGGACCCTGGCGCGAGCAGCCCGAGCGCGAGCCACACCGACACCTCCAGCGCGATCACCGTGGCGAACGTCCACAGCGCGAACCCGGCCTCGAAGCCCAGCAGCCCCAGCGGGGCCAGCACCAACGCGGCGAACGGCGGGTAGAGGAACAGGTAGCCGTCGCCCGTCGCCACCTCGAACGGCGAGAGCCCCAGCAGCACGGCCTCGCCGCCCGCCCGGAACGCGGCGAAGTCGTTGGCCATGATCGGGAGCGGGATGGTGTCCTCGAAGGCCAGGGCGACCATCACGACCGCGGTCACGGCGGCGGCCACCGCGAGCGCGACGACGACGGCCGCCCCGGTGGGGAACCGCGCGCGGGTCTGCTGGACGGGCGCCGGTGCCGCTGTCGTGGTCATGCCGGGACCTCCTCGGTCGGCTGGGCGACGGGCGCGGGTTCCGGGAGCGACCGGAAGACCCACGAGCTGAGCAGGGCGAAGCGCCCGAGGGTGCCGACGGCGGACGAGCCGACGAGCACGGCCAGCTCGACCCAGCGGGACGGCGCGACCACCGCCGAGTGCAGGGCGAGCAGCGCCCCGCAGGTGAACCCGCAGTACAGGCCGAACACCAGCACCACCTGGACGTGGACCCGCGGCAGCCGGCTCGACCACCCGTCGAAGGTGAACCGGCGGTTCGCCTCGGTGTTGAACAGCGCGCTCAGCGTGACCGCGACGAGGTTGGCGACCAGGGGCGGCCACCACGTCCGGAACGCGGTGAACAGGCCCAGGGTCATCAGCGTGGCCACCGAACCGACCAGGCAGAACGGCAGCAGGTTGCGCAGGTGGGGCATCCCCGGCACGGACAGCACCGCGTCGGGGTGGGTCGGCCGGGGCGCGGGGCGGAACGGCAGCTCGGCGATGCGCGCGGCGCCGGAGGCCTTGGCGCGGGCGAGCCGGACGAGGCCGCGCAGGTTGGTCGCGACGGTGCCGGTGACGTCGACCCGGCTGTCCACGTCCTCGACCCAGTCCACCGGCACCTCCAGCACGCGCAGGCCGTTGTGCTCGGCCAGCAGCAGCAGTTCGGTGTCGAAGAACCAGGTGTCGTCCTGCACCCGGGCCAGCAGCGGCCGGATCACGTCGGTGCGGGCGGCTTTGAAGCCGCACTGCGCGTCGCGGAACCGGGTGCGGTGGGTCAGCCGCAGCAGCGCGTTGTAGACGCGGGACATCAGCTCGCGCTTGGGACCGCGGACCGTGCGCGCGCCCGGCGCGAGCCGGGAGCCGATGGCGACGTCCGAGTGGCCGACGACCAGCGACGCCACCATCGGCAGCAGCGCCTCCAGGCCGGTGGACAGGTCGACGTCCATGTAGACGACCACGTCGGCCCGGCTGCGCGCCCACGCCGTGCGCACCGCGCGGCCCTTGCCCCTGGCGTCGAGGGCCAGCACGCGCACGCCGCGCCACTGCCGCGCGAGTCCTCTCGCGACGGTCTTGGTGCGGTCGGTGCTGGCGTTGTCCACGATGGTGATCAGCCAGTCGAACGGCAGCCGCGCGGCCAGGTACTCGTGCAGCACCGCCACGCAGCCGGGGAGGGCCCGTTCCTCGTTGTGGACCGGGATGACGACCTCGACGGTCGCCGTGGCGCGGGCCGCCTGGACGCGCGCCGGGCGGGCGCGCTTGGGGTGGGCCGCCCGTCTCGCCCGCTGTCGCGGCAGGATCCCGGACGCGGTGGTCCCGTCATCGGGTCGAGGCTGCCCGGCGAGCACCTGGCCACTCATGCGCGCCCCCTTGCCGCATCAGGATGACCAGGAGGCTACGACCGCGACCGTGCGGCCACTTCTCCAAACGTGCGCTTGACAAGTCACGTGGAATGAGGTAGTGCCACGGTGTGCCGCACTGCGGGGCCCCGCAGTCGGCGGGCCGCGCCGATCGGCGTGGCGGTCACCGGGCCGGGGAGTTCAGCCGGTCGCCGCCGCGAGGGCTTCGAGGCGGGCCGCCTCCATCCGGGACCGGACGGGCGGGTCGCCCGCGGACGGCCGGAGCCGCGCCCGCGGTCCGATGTGCTCCTCGCGCAGCTCGTCCATGAACTCGTCCCACAACGCCGGGCCGCCGCTTTCGAGCACGCGCATCCGGGCCGCGTACTCGTCGGTCACCGGCAGGTGGCGCAGGCCCCAGGACCCCAGCTGCACGATCAGCGGCACCAGCTGGATCGCCGCCTCGGTCAACGAGTAGGTGATCTTCTGCCGGTGCTCGGGGTTGCCGGACCGGACGAGCAGGCCGTGCTCGACGAGCGAGGCGAGCCGGTCGGCCAGGATGTTCGAGGAGATCCGCTCCGGACCCGCCAGCAGCTCGCGGAAGTGCCGCGCGCCGACGAACACGACGTCGCGCAGGACGAGGAGCGTCCAGCGGTCGCCCAGGACCTCCAGCGACAGGTTGACCGGGCACCCCGATCGCACGTCCTTGCGCACTGTGCACTCCAACACCGTTGACCGAACAGGTTACTCAAGTTGCATTTCCGAACCAGTCTCTCCTACGGTAAGACCGATTGCAAGATGAGAGCAGTTGGGAGACTCGGATGGCGCCGAAGGCGAACCTTCCCGAAGTGGTGTCGCGCGGGGAGTGGCTCGCGGCCCGCAAGGAGCTGCTGGCCAGGGAGAAGGAGCTGACCCTGGCGCAAGACCGGGTCAACGAGGACCGGCGGCGGCTGCCGATGGTGCGCGTTGACAAGGACTACACGTTCGTCGGCCCGGAGGGGAAGGCCGGCCTCGCCGACCTGTTCGAGGGCCGCCCCCAGCTCGTCATGCACCACCTCATGTGGACCTACCGGGTCGGCGAGGACGGCGTCGAGCGCCCCGGCGACATCGCCTGCTCCAGCTGCTCCACCATCGCCGACGGCATTCCGAGGCTCACCCAGCTGCACGTCCGCAACACCACTCTGGTGGGCGTGTCGCGCGCGCCCTACGAGAAGATCGAGCCGTTCCGGGAGCGCATGGGCTGGACGTTCCCGTGGTACTCCAGCTGGGACAGCGACTTCAACTACGACTTCCACGCGACCGTCGACGACCGGGTCGCGCCCGTGCTGTTCAACCACCGCACCGAGGAGGAGCTGGCCGCGGCCGGCAAGCCGTGGGACGAGAGCATGCGCGGTGAGTGGCCCGGTGTCAGCACGTTCCTGAAGGTGGACGACGAGGTGTTCCACACGTACTCGACGTTCGGCCGCGGCATCGAGCGGTTCCTCGGCGGCAACCAGTACCTGGACCTGACCGCGCTCGGCAGGCAGGAGGCGTGGGAGACCCCGAAGGGCCGCGCGCGGCCGCTGGGCCTCCAGGCGGGCGGCCCCGGGATGCGCCTGCCCGACGAGTACGACCTGTCCCGACCGCGCCCGATGTGACCGGCGCCTGGTGTGACCGACGCCTGATGTGGTCGCGGCCGAAGCGACCGCGCCGAGGTGACCGCGGCCGAGGTGACCGCGGTCGACCTGCCCGGCCGCTGAGCACGCGGGGAGAAGCAGTGCGCCGCCGGGGCGCGCACGCTGGCGTGGTGCGCATCGCGGAGCTGAGCCGCCGGTCGGGCGTGAGCGTGCCGACGATCAAGTTCTACCTGCGCGAAGGACTGCTGGCCCCGGGCGAGGGCACCGCCCGCAACCAGGCGAGCTACGGCGAGGCGCACGAGCGCCGGTTGCGCCTGGTGCGCGCCCTGGTCGAGGTGGGCGGGCTGTCGCTCGCCGCGGTCCGCGAGGTGCTGGCCGCCTCGGACGGCGACGCGGTGCCCGACGTGCTGGGCCGGGTGCGGCGGCAGGCGGTGGCGGCGGACCGGGGTGGCGCCGACCGCGGGTGCGCGGACGACGCGGTGGCCCGGCTGATCACCCGGCGCGGGTGGGTGGTGGACGCCGCCCACCCCGCCGCGCAGGCCCTGGCCCACGTGCTGGCGACGGCCGCGCTGCTGGGGCGGGACGACTTCCCGGCGCTGGTGGACCGGTGCGCGGCCGCGTGCGAGGAGCTGGCCGCCGCCGAGGCCGAGTCGCTGGCCGGGCGGTGGACCGGCGCCGGCGCCGCCGAGGACGTGGTGGTCGGTGCGGTGCTCGGCGACGCGGCGCTCACCGCCCTGCGCAGGCTGGCCCAGGCCGACGCCACCCGGCGCGCCTTCGGCGGTGCGGGCTGACCGCGCCGCGCGAACCCGGCACGAGCCCGCCCGACCTCACCCGCCCGACCAGTCGCCCCATCGCGCCCGGCCGCACCTACCCGGCCTCACCCGCCTGACCAGTCGCCCCCCCCACCAACCTCATCCCGTTGACCACCCCGCCCCGGTCGAGCGACCCCGACCGGGGCGGGTCCGGCCACTCAGAGGAACTGCGTGTTCGGCTCCAACCCGCAGGCCACCCGTCCGAACAGCTCGAAGTTCGTGTTCGGCTGCATGATCGAGTGCAGGCTGGAGGTCTGGATGTCCCGGGCGATGCGCTGGATCGGCACCGTCTGGTACACCGACGAACCGCCGCTGGCGTTGTTGAGGATGTCCACGGCCTCCTTGGCCCGCAGGCACGTGGCGCCCATGTCCAGCCGGACGCCGACCCGCTCCCTCACCGACCACGGCGCGCCCGGCGCCTTGCCGTCCACCAGGGCCGCCGCCCGGTGCAGGTGGAAACCCGCCTCGTCGACGCGCAGCGCGGCCTCGGCAACCTGGAGGTGCGTCAGCGGCGCGTCGGCCTGGTGCTCGTAGTCCGTGTAGGTGATCTTGCGCGTGGGCAGCCGCTCCATGAAGGCCTCGTCGGCGGCGCGGGCCAGGCCGTACGGCGTCGCGGCGACCACCGCGCACGCCCACGGCATGAACGGCACCTGCCACCGGGGCGACGCGGCGTTCAGCACCGACCGGTGCCTGCCCTCGGTGAACAGCGGGACCATCGGGAGGATGCGCGCCTCCGGCACGAACACGTCCTTCGCCACCGTCGACACGCTGCCCGTGCCGCGCATGCCGGAGGAGTACCAGTCGTCGACGACCTCCAGGTCCCCCATCGGCACCAGCACCAGGATCGGCTGCGGCTCCTCGCCCTCGGGGGCGAGGACGGCGGCGTGGGCGTTCCAGGTCGCCTGCCGGGCGCCGGTGTTGAACACCCACCTGCCGTTGAGGACGATGCCGCCGTCCACGGGCACGCCGACCGCGGTGGGGCCGAAGGTGCCGCTGATCCGGACGTCGCCGGTCCCGAACACCTCGTCCTGCACCTCGTCCGGGAAGAGCGAGGTCAGCCAGGTGCTGATGTTCCACACCGTGCTCACCCAGCCGGCCGCGCCGTCGCCCTTGGCGATCTCCGAGAGCACGTCCACCAGGGTGGTCGTGTCGACCTCGTAGCCGCCGTACCGGGCCGGGAGGGTCAGCCGCAGCAGGCCGGCCTCGGTGAGGGTGGCGATGGTGTCGTCGTGCAGGACGCGGTTCTCCTCCTGCCAGATCGCGTTCTTGGCCAACACGGGCGCCAGGTCCGCCGCCCGGCCGATCAGTTCCTCCCGCGAAGGTGCGGCACTGGTGTTCATGAGCGCTCCGTAAGGTGTCCGCCCGGCCTTGGCCGGGGCACGGGGTGTGGCGGTCGACCGGGGTGGTCGCGAACGGGGCCGTCCGGCTGCGCGGTGGCCCGCGGATCGATCGTGGCACCGACGGGTCGCGCGGCGCTTGTCCCAGAGTGCCCTGTGCCCCGCACCGTCCACAGTGGTCTTCACGGGCACGCCGAAGTCCCGGCGCGGCGGGGAGCGCCGCGCCGGGACCAGCGGTGGGTCAGGACTCGACCTTGGTCCAGGTGGAGTCCTGGGCGGCCGACCGCTCAACGGCGTCGAGCACCAGCTGGACCTGGAGCGCGTCGGCGAAGGACGGGGTCGGGTCCTCCTCCGCGGCCACGGCGGCGATGAAGTCGCGCAGCTCGTGGGTGAAGCTGTGCTCGTAACCCAGGGCGCAGCCCGACGGCCACCACGCGGACATGTACGCGTGGTCAGGCTCGGTGGCGAGGATCCGGCGGAAGCCGCCCTCCGCCCGGGGCGCGGTGGCGTCGTGGAACTCCAGCTCGTTCAGGCGCTCCAGGTCGAACGCGACCGAACCGAGCGAGCCGTTGACCTCCACCCGCAGGGCGTTCTTGCGGCCGGTGGCGAACCGGGTCGCCTCGTAGGTGGCGACCGCGCCGCCGTCCAGCCGGGCCGTGAACAGGGCCGCGTCGTCCACGGTGACCGGCCCGAACTCCGGCTTGTCCGGTGTGCTGGTCAGCAGCGGGCGCTCCTTGACGAACGTCTCCGTCAACGCGCTCACGCCGGTGATCCGCTGCCCGGTCACGTGCTGGGTCAGGTCGATGATGTGCGCGCCGATGTCGCCGAGCGCGCCGGAGCCGGCCCGGTCCTTCTCCAGGCGCCACAGCAGCGGGACCCCGGGGTCGGCGACCCAGTCCTGGAGGTAGACCGCGCGCACGTGCCGGATCGCGCCCAGCCGGCCGTCGGCGACGAGCTGCCGCATCAGCGCGACGGCCGGGAACCTGCGGTAGTTGTAGCCGCAGGCCGAGCGGACCCCCGACGCGGCGGCCCGCGCCGCCGCGTCGGTCATGGCGCGGGCCTCGTCAACGGTGTTGGCGAGCGGTTTCTCGCACAGGACGTGCTTGCCCGCGGCGAGCGCGGCGGTGGAGATCTCGGCGTGCAGGTCGCCGGGCGTGCACACGTCGATCACGTCGATGTCGTCGCGCGCCACCAGCTCGCGCCAGTCGGTCAGGTGCTCCTCCCAACCCAGCCGGTCCGCGGCCGCGGCGACGTTGCCCTCGTCACGGCCGCAGATCGCGACGGTGCGGGCGCGCAGCGGGAGGTCGAACACCTTGTTGACCGTCCGCCACGCCAGCGAGTGCGCGGTGCCCATGAACGCGTAGCCGACGAGGCCGACACGCAGCTCTCCTCTGTCCACAGCAGACCCTTTCCCGTTGGGGCCCGGGCGGCGACCCGCCCGGGCCCTCGTTGGTGGTGGAATCGGGGCTTCGGTGGACGACCTCGGCGCCGCGCGACCCGTGGGGTCGGCTACGCGGCCGGTGCCGGTTCCGCCGCCCCGTCGGCCACCGGTCGCTTGAGGAAGCCGGTGGCCCAGGCGATCGGGATGGTGATGACGCCGAGGACGATGCCGGCGACCACCGCGTTGGAGACGGCGGAGCCGCCGGAGCCGCCGATGACCACGCCGCCGACGACCGAGCCCAGCGCGATGCCCGCGTTGGCGGCCGAGGCGGGCAGCGACGACGCCAGCTGGCTGCCCGGACCGGCCAGCTCCAGCACGCGGTACTGGAAGGCCGGCACCGCGCCGAGCGCGAACATGCCCCACGTCAGCAGCGCGAGGATCACCACGAAGGCGATCGAGCCGCCGATCAGCAGCACCACCATCGCGGCGGTCGCGCCGACGCACCCGACCAGCATGGCGCGTGGCGCGCCGCTGTCGGCGAACCGCCCGCCGCCGAACGAGCCCACCGCCGTGGACACGCCGTAGGCCAGCAGGAACACGCTGAGCATCGCCCCGGTGATGCCGGTGACGTTCTCCAGGAACGGCACGATGTAGGTCAGCGCCGAGTAGAGCGAGGCGAACATCAGCAGGCCGAGGCCCAGCACGGCCAGCACGCGCGGCGCGAAGGCGTGCCTGGCCTGGTCGCCCGCGCCGGCGCCGCCGGTGGCGGGCAGCGAGGGCACCACCGCCGCGGTCACCGCGCACACGAGCGCGCTGAGCACGACGATCGCGATGAACGAGTCGCGCCAGCTCAGCGCCTGGCCGACCAGGGTGCCCAGCGGCACGCCCGCCGCCGCGGACACGGCGAACCCGGAGAACACCACCGAGATCGCCCGGCCCGCGCGCTCGGGCGGCACGACCGCCATGGCCACCAGGAAGGCGACCGCGACGAACAGGCCGTGCAGCGAGCCGGTGATCGCGCGCGCCACGGCGAACGGGACGAAGCTCTCGGTCAGCACCGGGACCAGGTTGCCCGCGGCGAACAGCAGGGCCGAGCCCAGGAGGATGAGCCGCTTGTCGAACCTGATGGTGAGCGCGGTCAGCAGCGGGCCGCCGATGGCCACGCCCAGCGCGTAGGCGGTGACCAGCGTGCCGGCCGTGGGGACGGAGACGCGCAGGTCGTCGGCGATGAGGTTGAGCACGCCGACCATGAGCAGCTCGGCCGTTCCCAGCACGAACGAGCCCACGAACAGCGTCGCCAGGACGACGTTCGCCCTGCGTTGGCCCAACACCGTCTGCCGGTTACTCATGTGCACCTTCCTTGACTGCCGTCGAGTCTGGGAGGAACCCGCAGCGGGAGCATCTTCCAAAGTGCTCAGCGGAGCTCCGGACAACCGCTTGCATTTAGCAACCGCTTGTACGGTAGCAGGGTGGTGGTAAACTGCAACCAGGTGGAGGTGGTCATGATCGACGAACCGCGATCGGGCTGCCCCGTCAACGCCGCGGTCGAGGTCCTGGGCGACAGGTGGACCCTCATCGTCCTGCGCGACATCATGTTCGCGGACCGCCGCCACTTCCGGGCGCTCCAGCGGGAGTCCGAAGAGGGCATCGCGTCCAACATCCTCGCCGGCCGCCTGCGCGACCTGGTGGCGGCGGGCCTGCTCACCCACGACGACCCCGGCGCGGGGAAGCGCGCGACCTACAGCCTCACCGAGGCGTCCATCGAACTGGTGCCCGTGCTGGCCCACCTGGGCTGGTGGGGGCTGCGGCACCGCCCCACGACACCGGAGCTGCGGGTGCGGGCCGAGCGGCTGCACGAGGGCGGACCGGAGATGTGGCAGGCCGTGATGGCCGACCTGCGGGAGCGCCACCTCGGAGTGTCGGCCGGGACCGCCGGCGAGTCCTGAAGCGCGGCGGGTTCACGATCAGCCGTCCCACCAATGGGCGTGCCCGCGGGCTTCCCGGTCTGCTAGTACTTGGTGGATGACCGCACGAAGACTCGCGGCGACCGCCTTTGCGGTGCTCGCGACCGCCGGAACCGTCGTCCTCCCCGCTCTGCCCGCCTCGGCGTCGATTTCGGCGTCGGCCATCAACACGTTCATCAACCGCATGACCAACCTGTGCCTCGAAGTCCCGGACTCCAGCACGGAGAGCAACAAGCCCGTTCGGCAGGCCCTCTGCTCCGGGGGGACGAACCAGTGGTGGGAGTTCGTCCCGAGCACCTCCATCGGCTACGGCCAGTACCGGAACGTCAGCAGCCGGATGTGCCTCGAGGTCCGTGACGGGAGCGACTCCCCCGGGGCGACGATCCAGCAGAACCACTGCGCCGACGTGCCGAACCAGAAGTGGTATTACGACTCGTCCACCGGCTACCTGAGGCCCCTGCACAGCAGCGGCAACTGCGCCGCGGCGGTCTCGTCGCAGAACCTGGCCGCCGTCCGGCAGTACCCGTGCAGCCCGGCGGGTACGGTGTTCCCCTTCTGGCAGACGGGTTTCTGACGGGAGCCGCGGCGAACGCCACGCCCGAGCCGACAGCGCGCACCGTGGACCAGGTCGACGGCGCGCCGCGCGGGCGACGCGCCGTCGGTGCGGCGACCCCCTCAGGCCAGGTGCCGGTAGGACCCGCGCACGACGTCCTCCAGCAGCCCCACCTCCCGGGTCCGCCAGCCGAACGCCCGCTCGGCGCGGGTCGGGTCGAGCGTGATGTTGCGCTCCAGCACCCCCGCCAGCGGCCCGAAGGCCCGCGCCGCCGCCTCCGGGTCCAGCGGCGCCCGGTCGGCGCCCGTCAGCTCGGCGACCGCCTCGGCCAGGTCCCGCATCCGCAGCAACGTCCGCGAGGCCGCGTTGAACACCCCGCCGACCGGCCGCTCCAGCGCCGCCACGTACAGCCGGGCCAGGTCGTCGACGTGCACCGGGGACCACAGGTTCTCCCCCAGCCCCACGTAGGGCGCCGCGCCGAGCTGCTTCGACACGCCGATCATCGCGAGCACCAGCGCCGAACCGCCCCGGCCGTGCACGAGCCCGCCGCGCAGCACCGTCGCGGTCACGTCCCCGGCGGCGAGCACCTGGCGCTCACCGAGCAGCTTGAACACCTGGGGCGAGCCCTCGTCGAGGGCGCCGTCCTCCTCAGGCGGGCCGGCCACCGCGTCCGGGTAGACCAGCGCGGTGCCGGCGTAGACGAACCCGCGCCCGCCGTCCAGCGCGCCGAGCAGGGCGTCGAGCGCGGGCTCCTCGACCGCGCGCATCGCCGGTTCGGCGTAGTCGACCGCCGCGTGCACCACGGCGTCGGCGCCGGCCGCCGCGTCGCGCAGCACGTCGAGGTCGGCCAGCCCGCCGCGCACGACCTCCGCGCCCAGCGCGCCCACCCGCTCCGCCGCCCGCTCCGACCGGGCGAGCGCGGCGACGTGGTGACCGGCCGCGAGCAGGTGCTCGGCGACCACGCCGCCGACGTAGCCGCTCGCGCCGGTGATGAAGACCTTCATGCCGTACTCCCCTTCATCCTGCCGCGCCCGCCTCGCGGACGCGCGCGGGAGAGGTGCCCGGGTCGGAACCCGGGCGCCTCTCCCGCGGTCGGCTAGATGTAGACCGTGTTGGGCTCCAGGCCGCACAGGACGCGGCCGTAGGTCTCGGTGTTGGTGTCCGGGTTGATCAGGGCGTGCAGGTTCACCGCGTTCATGTCGTTGACGATCCGGGGCAGCGGGTTCTTCCGGTCGAAGATGGCGGTGCCGCCGCTGGCCGAGAACAGGACGTCCACGGCCTCCTTGGCGAGCTTGGCCGCCTGACCCCAGTCGACGCGGACCTGGCTCCGCTCTTCCAGCTTCCACGGCTCGCCGTTGCGGCACTTCTCGTCCACCAGCGCGGCGCACCGCTCGGCGTGGAACCGGGCCGCGTCGATCTTCAGCTTCGCGGTGCCGACCTGCACGTGGGTGATCGGCGCCTCGCCCTGCTTCTCGTAGAAGGTGTAGGTGATCTTGCGGTCGGGCAGGCGCTCCAGGAAGACCTCCAGCGCCGCCTCGGCCAGGCCGATCGGGGTGCCCGCGCCGGACGCCGCGGCCACCAGGGAGGTGGGCGTGCGGTACATGGGCGAGTCCGCGTTCGCCTGGGACAGCGACTGCGGGATCATCGCCGCCGCCATCGGGATGACCCGGTGCTGCGGCACGAACACGTCCTTGGCCAGCGTGGTGATGCTGCCGGTGGCCTTGAGGCCGGAGGTGTGCCAGTCGTCGACCAGCTCCAGGTCCGACATCGGCACCAGGGCCATGATCGGCTCGGGCTCGGCGTCCGGGCGGATCAGGATCGCCGCCACCTCCTGCCAGTGCGCGTGCAGCGCGCCGCTGGCGAACTTCGACGGGCCGTTGAGGACGATGCCGCCGTCCACCGGTGCGGCCATGACGCTCGGCGTGCTGGACCCGCACACCCGGACGTCCTCGGTGGCGAACACCTCGTCCTGGGCCTCGTCGGGGAACATGCCGGTGATGTAGGTCGGGGTCCAGTACACGCCGATCGTCCAGGACAGCGACCCGTCGGCGCGGGCGAGGTGCGCGCCGATGTCCACCAGGGTGCTCGTGTCGACCTCGTAGCCGCCGTACCGCTTGGGGCGGCGCAGCTTGAACAGGCCGGCCTCGGCGAGCAGGTCGATCGCCTCGGGGTGCAGGCGCCGGTTCTCCTCCATCCAGGCCGCCTTCTCGCGGAGGACCGGCACGAGCTCGGCCACGCGGTTCACCAGTTGCTCTCGCGTAGGACTTTCCACGGTCGGCACCATCGCTTTCTTCACTCCTTGAGGGCCTAGATGAGGTCGGTGTTGGGCTCCAGGCCGCAGCGGACGCGGCCGTAGAGCTCCAGGTTCGTGTTGGGGTGCAGGACACCGTGCAGGTTGATGGCGAGGACGTCCCGCTCGATCCGCTGGATCGGCACGTGCGAGTAGATCGAGGAACCGCCGCTGGCGGTCTTGAGCACGTCCACGGCCTCCTTGGCGAGCTGCGTGGCGGCGCCCATGTCCATCCGCGACACGGCACGTTCCTCCGTGCTCCACGCCTCGCCGGCCAACGTCTTGGCGTCGACGCGCGCGGCCACGCGGTGCACGTGGAACGCGGCCTCGTCGATCTTCATCGCCGCTTCCGCCACCTGGAGGTGGGTCAGCGGCGCCTCCTCCTGGCGCTCGTAGCGCGTGAAGGCGACCTTGCGACCGGGCAGGCGCTCGAAGAACAGGTCCCACGCCGCCCGCGCCACGCCCAGCGCCGGCGCGCTGCCCACGGCGGAGGCGGACGGCGAGAACGGCGCCTGCCAGACCAGCGAGCCCGCGTTGAGCCGCGACCGGTGCTCGCCCGCGGTCAGCAGCGGGACCATCCGGATCACCCGCTCGTCGGGGACGAACAGGTCCTCGGCGAGGGTGGTGACGCTGCCCGTGGCCCGCAGGCCGGCGGTGTGCCAGTCGTCGACCACGGCCAGCTCCGAGGCGCGGACCAGGACCGTGATCGGCTCCTGCGCGCCGTCCTCGTGCGCCAGCACGGCCGAGTGGGCGAACCAGCCGCCGTGCAGGATGCCCGAGCAGAACGCCCACTTGCCGTTGAGCACCACGCCGCCCGCGGCCGGCACGGCGACACCGGTGGGGCTGACGCTCAGGCCGATCCCCACGCCGCCCATGTCGCCGTAGACCTCGTCCTGGGCCTCGTCCGGGAGCAGGCCGGCCAGCCAGCAGCCGTTCATCCAGGCGTTGAACACCCAGCCGAGCGAGCCGTCACCGCGGGACAGCTCGGCGATGACGTCGACCACGGTGGCCATGTCCGACTCGTAGCCCCCGTAGCGCACCGGGACCCGCAGCCTCAGCAGGCCGGCGCCGTCAACCGCCTCCAGCACCTCCGGGTGCAGGGCGCGGTTCTCCTCCATCCACGCGGCATGCCCGCGGACCAGGTCCACGAGGTCCGTCGCCCGGCGGACGATGTCCTGCCGCGCCGGCGACCCGGTGATCGTCATCTGCGCTCCTCGGTACGGTGAACTGCACACGTCTCCCGCTCGTCCCGGCGGTCCGCGCCGGTTGACCACCGGCCGCACCGACAACCCTGTCGCGAGCCGGCGTCGGGCACATCTCCCAGGTTGCCCACACCCCTCCCGGGCAAGAGGAAACCCACCGTCCCAAGAGGACGGTGGGTTTCGGGGAGGGCGGTGCTCTAGGACCAGATGTAGCCGTTGGCGACGACGTTGCGCGCGACGTCCTCGTAGGCGGAGGGGTCGTCCGGCCGGGCCGTGCCGAGGCCGTCGACGTACCGGTTGAACATGCAGAACGCCGCCGCGATGAGCACGGTGTCGTGGACCTCCACGTCGGTCGCGCCCGCCGCCCTCGCGGCGCCGACCAGCTCGGCGGTCACCTCGCGGCCGGACCGCCGCACCGCATCCGCGATGGCCAGCAGCGCCCGCAGCTTGCCGGCGATCGGGGCCGTGCCGGGATCCGCGCGCACGAGGCGGACCAGCTCGGCTCCCCCGTCCAGCTGCGCGGCGGCGAACGCCGAGTGCGAGTCCCGGCAGAACGAGCACTCGTTGAGGCCGGACACGCGCGCGGCTATCAGCTCGCGCTCACCCCGCGACAGCGAACTCGGCCCGCGCAGCAGGACCTCGGCCAGCTCGTTGAGCGGTTTGGCGGTCTCGGGCCGGTAGTGCAGCAGGCCCGCGATGCCCGGGTACTCCTCTTCGTCCACGCCCAGGTCGATGTGCGCCACGCCGGTCACACCTCCCCCGGCGGGGAGCCGCCGCTACCCGGCATGGCCGCGCAGCGCGAGCAGCGTCCCGCCCGTCGTCAGGCCGAAGAACACGTGGCCGAACAGGCTGACCCACTGGGCGTCGCCGACCACGAGCACCATCCCGCTCATCGCGGGATCGGCCGTGACGCTCAACCACAGCGGCATGAGCACCAACGCGCCGACGACCCACCACGCGGCCCCGTAGAGCAGGCTCAGGCCGTAGACGGGCACGACGGCGTCGGGCAGCCGACCGCTCAGCGCGCCGAACAGCGCGCCGGCGAGGGCCGAGATCACCAGGTGCACGACGAAGCCGACGAGGGCGTCGTCGACCCCGATCAGCAGGCCGACCAGGGGCAACGTGCCCATCCCGGCCATCAGCAGCCCGAACACGACACCGCCGGCAAGCCCGGCGAGGGCGCCCTGGCGGACGCGCGAGCCGGGTGTGGCGACCGGTGGCGCCGCGGTGGTCGTGGGTGCGGCGGTTGTCGCGGACACGATCAACTCCTCCGTCAGTTGTAGGGCATGGTGGGGAACCAGCCGAACCCGAACATGGACGGCACGCGCAGGTCCCAGTACACGAGCAGGAAGACGCCGAGGGCGATGAGCAGCGCGGCGCTGACCGCGGTCGTGCGGGGCGAGCCGCCCGCGAACCAGCGCAGGAAGCGCCCCCCGGTCACCAGGGCCAGGACGACGAACACGACGACGGCCAGCAGGACGTTGCCGAGCGACTGGAGCACGAACGCGCCCGCGCCGTACAGCGGGTTCCCGGACTCGACCGCCGAGCGGAACAGCTTGATGAACAGCGGGTAGGGCCGGCCGATGAGGAAGGCGCCGACCAGCACGCCGAGCACCACCACGCGGGCCGCGGGCCGGCCGCGGAACGGGTCGCGGACCACGCCGAGGGAGGCCAGGCCCAGGAACGCGAAGGCCAGGCCGACGACGCCGAACACGACGGAGGACTGGAGCAGGCGCACCGGCACCCCGCCGGCGGTACCGGTCGACAGCTGCGGCAGGTCGGGTCCGATCAGCACGCCGACCGCGCCGTAGAGCGCCGACACGCCGACCACGCCCGCGGTGAACAGGCCCAGCGGGCGCAGCAGCGGCCGCACCGACCCGGGAGCCGCGCCGGAGGCCTGGCCCATCGGCCCGACGGACGCGGCCATCGCGATGTTGCACGCGGTGAACGTGCCCGCCAGCCCGGAGACGAACGCGAAGACCAGGCCCGAGGCGACGCCCGCGATCGACATCGTGGCGGCGTCCTCGCCGAGCAGCGCACCCGCCACGTTCGCGCCGATCACGTGGTCGACGAACTCGTAGGACCACAGGACGGCGAGCAGCACCCCGGCGGCGGCGCTGCCCGCGATCAGCCTGCCCCGTCCGGCGTGCCCGTCCCGTCGGGTCGGTGGTTCGACCCCTGTCGCGCCCCGGGCGTGAGCCATGGTGTTCACCTCGCTGCGTCGGTCCGGCGGTTCCGGCGGTCCCACTGTCCGCCGGGCCGCGCCCGCGCGGCTACTCCCGCTGTGCTGTCCTGCGGTCGCGGCCCGGCGGTGGGGATCTCCGGTCGGGGTCTCCGGTCAGCGCCCGCCGGCCCGCCGCGGCGACACGGCCCCGGTGTCGACGAGCCACCGCACGGTGTCGGCGACCGTGTCGGCGAACGGCCGCGGCTTGAGGTCGAGCGTGCTCGCCGCCGGGTCCACCCGGACCGCCGCGCCGACCGTGGCGATCGCCTCGTGCTCGGCCGGGATGTGCCACGGCCAGGCGGGCTGGACCAGGTCGGTGAACCTGCCCACGGGCCCCATGAGCCGCGCGGGCAGGAAGACGGCGGGCAACGCCCGCCCCGAGGCCCGCCGAACCGCGTCCACGTACTCCCGGGTGGTCAGGTGGTGGCCGGGCCCGAAGTGCGCCCCGGTGACGTCCGGGTCGAGCAGCGCGGCGTGCAGCACCGCGGTGTCCCGCACGTCGCCGACCTGGAGGCCGCCCGCCGGCCACACCGGCATGATGCCGCGCAGCGTGTCCCGCAGCCGCCGCACCTGGTCGCCGAGCTTGGGGTCGTGCGGGCCGAGGAGCGCGGGCGGCCGGCTGATCACCACCGGCGCGCCCTCCCGCTGGTGCCGCCGCGCGACCTGCTCCGACTCGGCCTTGGTGGCCGCGTACGGCTCGCGCGAAGCGCCGACGGGCGAGCGGTCGCCGACCACCCGCACGCCGGGGCCGAACAGGGCGGCCGTGCTCGACACGTGCACGACCTTCCCCACCCCGGCACGGCGGGCGGCGTCGAGCACGACCTCCGTGCCGCGGGCGTTGGTGCGCCGCATCTCGGCGCGGCGGCGCCGGTCGAACGAGTACACCGACGCCGCGTGCACCACGGCGTCCGCACCGCGCACGGCCGCGGCGACCGACCGCTCGTCGGTCACGTCGCCGAGCGCCGCGTCCACCGCGCCGGGCGGCACCTCCAGCGGCCGCAGGGCCGCGTCCACCGCGCTGCCCCCGCGGACCAGCAGGCGGACCCGGTGGCCGGCGCGCACCAGCTCGGCCACCGTGTGCGCCCCGACGAACCCCGTACCCCCGGTCACGGTCACCAGCACGTCCCCGCTCCTCTCCGCTCGACGTCAGACCTGGTGGAACGCGCTGCCGTAGAACAGCAGCGCCCCGTCGCCCGCGCCGCGGCGGCAGTCGACCACCTCACCGACGAAGATGGTGTGGTCGCCGCCCTCGTAGCGGTGCACGAGCCGGCACTCCAGCCAGGCCAGGGCGCCGCAGAGCAGGGGCGCGCCGCTGTGCGGCCCCTCCAGCCACTCCACCGCGTCGAACTGCTCGGCGCCGAGCGGCCTGCGCTTGTCCGCGAAGTACTTCGCGGTGTCGCGCTGGTCGGCTCCCATGATGGACACCGCGAACCGCTCCGCGCCGTCGATGGCCCCGTGCATCACCGCCGACCGGGCCACGCAGCACAGCACCAGCGGCGGGTCCAGCGACACCGACGTGAAGGCGTTGGCCGTCATGCCGTGCACGCGCTCGCCACCGACCGTCAGCACCGTGACCCCGGTCGCGAACAGGGACATGGCCTCCCGCAGCGAGGTCTGCTCCATGGTGGACGTCGACTGCCTCACGGTCATCCCCCCAGCCCGGCGCGCGCGAGCACCGGGGCCTCGGCGTAGGGCGCGAGCGCCCGGCGCAGGTCCTCCGGCACCCGGGCGGGCACGGTGTCGGTGTTCGGGCCGCGCATGCACGCGATCCGCTGGCGGCCCTTGGCGACCAGCACCTCCTGGCCGTCGGTGACCTTGACGTAGTCGAAGCTGAACTGGACCTGGGTCTGGGTCAGCTCCTCCAGCCGCATCCGCACCGACAGCTCGTCGAACGCGGTGATCTCGGCGACGAACTCGCACTCCACCTTGAGGGTGAACAGCTTGAGGTCGTCGCGGACCTCGTCCAGCACGGACGGGGCCTTCTCCTTGAGGAACATCTCGCGGCACCGGCCCTGCCAACGCAGGTAGTTCACGTAGTACACGTTGCCGACGAGGTTGGTCTCCTCGAAACCGACCGTGTGGCGGATCTCGTAGTAGCCCGGCACGTCAGTCCTCCTTCCCCACGAGCACCGCGAACACCACGGGCTCGGTCCGACCGTCCACGGTGGTCACCCAGGTGGCGACCCGCGCGTCGCCGGTCGACAGCACCGCCCAGCCGTCCGGGTGGACCCGGTCGACGGTCAGCGCCTGCGTGGTGGACCCGGTCTTGCGCAGGCACTCCAGCGCGCCCCACACGCGGGTCCCGGCCACGTCCGCGGACTCGCCCGCCTCGCCGGCGAGCAGGTCCCGCACGGCGAGCGGGTCCCGGCCCAGCAGCCCGGCCCAGTCGTCCGAGCCGCGCGGCGCGGCGGTCTCCACGTCGACGGCGAGCGCGCCGCCGTCGGCCACCGCGGCGAGCGTCAGGCCCGCGCCGTGCGAGGCGGACACCGAGACCCCGTCGACCTCCGGCCGGCCGTCGGGCCGGTAGCGGACCTCGACCGGCCGGTCCAGCGCCCGGCTGACGGCCAGCGCCGTCTGCGCGCGCCGCTCGGGCGCGGCGCCGGTCGGGTCGGGTTCGACGACGACCGCGCGGCTGCCGCCCAGGACCCGCTCCAGGGAGCGCTCCAGGTAGGGGCCGAGCATGGTCGGCGTCCACGGTCCCGCGCCGTCGCGCTTGCGCACGGCCCGCAGCACCAGGCCCTCCCAGCGCTCGACGAGCCGGCCCTCCGGGTCGCGCACGTCGAGGTCGTAGGTGTAGCTGTCACCGTCCTGCGAGCGCTCGCGGGCGTCCAGGACCACGTACTCGGCGAGCTGGTCGACGGGCGCGGCCAGGTGCAGCCGCTCCACGCTCTCGGGCAGCAGCGTGGCGTCGGGGACGCAGCACTGGATGGCGTGCATCATCACGTCCCGCGTGCCGGGGTCGGCCAGCAGCCGCTCCTGCGGCAGGAACGGGGCGAACCAGGACGCGGTCGGTGCGGTGGCGACCTCGGCCACCGCGTGCCGGGCCGCGGCCCGCCGGTAGCCCTGGAGGCGCTGGAACCGCTTGCCCTGGAACAGCACCGAGCCGTACAGCTCGGTGACCGGGTCGACCGGCACCGGCGGCAGCGCGGCGGCGCCGTCGACGCGGTCGCCGGGGATCGCCGGCCGCGGGAACCGCAGGCGGGCCCGGAAGTGGTCGGCGGAGAAGCCGGTGTCCTCGGCGCGGATGACCACGTCCACGGTCTCCGCGTCGCGGGCCAGCGCCGCGAGCCGCACGGTCAGCGAGCCGCCGGGGCGCACCACCACCGGCCGCAGGAACTTCACGTCCTCCAGCAGCGGCGGCGCGTCGTGCCCGGTGAGGGCGGTGGCGACCTGGGTCATGGCCTCCATGCCGAGGACGGCCGGGAACAGCAGGTCGCCCTCCAGCAGGTGGTCACCCAGGTACGGGTCGCTGCCATCGGACAACTCGGCTTCGGTGACCAGCTCCACGCCCGGGTAGTGCACCACCACGCGGTCCACGAACCGGGCCAGCGGCAGCTCGGCGCGCTCCTGCTCCAGCGTCGGCAGGCCGGCGGCCCGGCCGGACACCACGAGCACCGGGCCCGCGTCCGGGTCGGCCAGCACCTCGCGCAGCACGGCGATGCCCGCGTCGGTGGAGATCGGCGTGATGCCGTCGCGCATCAGCGCCTCCACCACGCCCAGCCGCTCGCCCATGCCCGCGCCGGACCAGACCGACCACTCCAGCGCCAGCACGCGCGTCCCGGGGTGCTCGCGCCCGAACCGGACGGTCAGCTCGGTCATCCAGTCGTTGGCCGTGGAGTAGTGCGCCTCGCCGCGCAGCCCGGCGCGGCCGATGATGCTGCCGAAGGTGATCAGCAGCTTCACCCGGTCGGCGTCCACCGCGGACAGCACGGCCTCCAGTCCCGCGACCTTCGGGGCGAGGGTGGCGTGGAAGTCCTCCTCGGTCAGGCCGGTCAGGGAGCGGGGCTCGTTGCGGCCCGCGCCGTGCAGCACGGCGGTGACCTCGCCCAGCTCGGCGCGGAACCGCTCGACGGCGGCGGCGACCTGCTCGGCGGAGGTCACGTCGGCGCGCTCGTAGCGGTGGGTGACGCCCGCGGCGGTCATCCGGGCCAGGTTGGCGGCCAGCTCGGCGTCCCGCTCCGGGTCGGCCCGGCCGATCAGGGCCAGGGACGCGCCCGAGTCGCCGGCGATGGCCAGGGCGCACTCGGCCGTGATGCCCTTGCCGCCGCCGGTGACCAGGAGCACGTCACCGGGCTCCAGCGGCGTGCCCGCCGCTCCCCGGGCCGGCACGGCGGTGAGCACCGGCACGGACCGCGTGCCGTCTCGGTCGTAGCGGACCTGGGAGAAACCGGTGGTCGCGGCCACCTCGGCGACGACCCGGGCCACGGCGTCGGTGTCCGGGCCGATCAGCTCCGGGGCGAGGTCGACCACGGTCACCGGGAGGTGCGGCGCCTCCAGGTGCAGCGTGCGGGCGAGGCCGGACGCGCCCAGCTCGTGCTGCACGACGGCGACCCGCCGCCCGGAGGCCAGCGCGTCGCGCGCCGCCGCCAGGAACAGGCCGACGTGCGCGTCACCGCCCTCGGGCGGCAGGAGCAGCAGCACGCCGTCACCGGGCAGCGCGGCCCGCAGCGGCTCGGCGAGCGGGTGCCCCTCGGGCGCGTGCACCGACCAGTCGCCGGGCGCGCCGGGCGCGACGGGCGCGAGCGGGCGCTCGACGTGCCGGACCAGGAACGGCCGCACCCACGGCGCCACGCCGGGCACCTCGCCGTTGTCGCGCTCCCCCTCGTGGGCGGTGGCGGCCAGCTCGTCGATCAGGTCGGCGAGCTCACCCAGCCGCACGGTGGCGAAGTTCGGCGCGGCCTCCAGCGCCGGGCGGCCCATGCTGCGGGTGACCTCGTTGACGAGTTGGCCGACCGTGATGGAGCTCAGGTGCAGGTCGTCCAGCGGGTGCGTGGCCGCGGTGACCGCGTCCAGCGGCAGCTCGACGCGCTGCGCGGCCAGCCGTCGCAGCAGGTCCAGGGTGGACTCGTCGGTGGCCGCGCCCGCCGAGGGTCGGGGCTCCTCGGCGGGCGCGGCAGGACCCCCCGGCGCGGTCTGCCCGGTCGGGAGCAGCGCGGCGTCGAGGGCGGGCGCGGCCTCGCAGGGGCTGGCCAGGAACGTCATGGCGCCGTCGAGCGGCAGGTCGCGGACGACCCGGTCGCCGAACAGGGCGTCGGTGCGGATCGGCGCGCCCAGCACGTGGGCGCCGGCGACGACGGTCAGCAGGGAGCTCAGGGAGGCGCTGTCGGTGTCCACGGCCAGCACGGGCTTGCCGGGCGCGATGTCGGCCATCAGGCCGGTCAGCACTCGGCCGGGCCCGACCTCGACCACCAGGTCGACGCCCACGACGGCCTTGGCGGCGGCCTCGTGGAACCGGACCGGCAGGGTGATCTGGTCGCGCAGCAGCTCGCGCAGGTCGGTGTCGGCGGCCAGCGCGTCGCCGGTGACCGACGAGTGCACGGGGCGGATCAGCCTGCCGAAGTCGAAGTCGACGAGCCGTTCGGCCATCGCCTCGGCGGCCGGGGCCACCAGCGGCGAGTGGAAGGCGTGGGAGACGGCCACGCGGGTGGCGTGCACGCCCGCGGCGCGCGCCACCGCGCAGACCCGGTCCACGGCCTCGGCCGGTCCGGACAGCACGGTCTGCGCGGGGCCGTTGTAGCCCGCGACCACGACGTCCTCGCCGGCGGCCAGCTCCAGGGCGCGCTCCGGGTCGGCGGCCAGGCCGGCCATCGCGCCGCCGCCCCGGCTCGCGTGCGCCATGACGTGCCCGCGCTCGACGGCCAGCAGGAGCACGCGGCCGGCGTCGAGCGCGCCGCCCCAGTGCACGGCGGTCAGCTCGCCGAGGCTGTGGCCCGCGGCCGTGTCGGCCTCCACGCCCAGGTCGCGCAGCACCCGCAGCGCGGCCAGCGAGCCCGCGACGATGCGCGGCTGCGCCACCTCGGTGGCGACCTGGTCGCCGCCGGTGGGCAGGTTGGCGTCGCGGAAGACCTCCTCGGCGGCGGGGAAGCGGCGGCGGATCGCGCCGACCGCGCCGCGCCCGGAGCCCTGGCCGGGGAACAGGAACGCCACGCGGGGCGCGTCCTGCCGGTCGTCCAGGAACACGCCGTCGGCGACGTCGAACGCGCTCGCGCCCTCGTCCGCGGCGGCGATCAGGCGGGCCACCTTGCGCTCGGCCTCCTCGGGCGTGCGAGCCACCACGGCGGCGCGCAGCGACGCTCCGGTGAGCCGGGCGGCCAGCGCGCCCGCCAGGTCGCCCAGCTCCGCGAAGGCCAGCTTGGGCAGCAGCGCGGCGACCTCGGCCAGCCGCGCCTTGAGCGAGGCGCGGTCGACGGCGTCGAACAGCAGCACCTCGACGTCCTGGCGGCTCGTGACCAGGGCGGTGGTGCGCGCGTCGAGCCGGTCGCGCCGGGACGCGTCCGGGGCGACCTCCAGCGTGATGTGGGTGTTGATGCCCCCGAAGCCCATCGCGGACACGCCGGCGCGGACCGGGCGGTCCTCCGGCCACAGCTCGGCCTCGCGCGGCACGTACATCACGGCGTCGTCGGCGGTCAGCTTCGGGTGGGGGTCGTGCTGGCCGGTGCCGGGCGGGATGACCTGGTGGTGCACCGCCAGCGCGGCCTTGATCAGCCCGGCGACGCCGGCCGCCGCCTTGGTGTGCCCGAAGTTGCCCTTGACGCTGCTCAGCGCGGCCGGGCGGGCCTCCGGGTCGGCGGCGCGGCGGGCGGAGGACAGCGCCTCGATCTCGGTCTCGTCGCCCAGCGCGGTGCCGGTGCCGTGGCCCTCGAAGTAGGAGACGGTCTCCACGCCGTACCCGGCGCGGCTGTAGGCGCGGTGCAGCGCCAGGCGGTGGCCTTCGGCCTCGGGGCGGGTGATGCCGCCCTTGCCGTCCGAGGACACGCCCCACCCGGCGATGGTCGCGTAGACGCGCAGCCCCCTGGCCAGCGCGTCCTCCTCGCGCAGCAGCACCAGCGCCCCGGCGCCCTCGCCGGGCCAGAAGCCGTTGGAGTCCTTGTCGTAGACCTTCATCTCGCGCTGGGCCAGCGCGCCGGTCTTGGCGAAGCCGATGACCTCGAACGGGTCGATCGACAGGTCGACGCCGCCCGCGACGGCCACGTCCAGGTCACCCTCGACGAGGGACTTCGCGGCGGTGGCGACCGACAGCAGCGACGAGGAGCAGGCGCCGTCCACCGTGTAGCCGCCGCCGCGCAGGTCGAAGTGGTTGCAGATGCGGCCGGCGATGGTGTTGGCCAGGCCGCCGGCCAGCGAGTCCTCGTCGATCGGCGGGAACGGCGCCTTGTACTGCGCCTCCAGGTCGCGCAGGAAGCCCGCGGTCTCGTCCTCGGGCCAGCCCTTCGCGGTCAGCGCCGCGGCGACCGTGCGCCGCACGTACGGCCAGCGCAGCCGCATGATGTTGGCGCGGGAGAACTCGCCGGTCAGGCTGTTGCCGAACAGCACTCCGGTGGTCCGCTTCGGCAGGCCCTCGCCGTCGGGGAAGCCCGCGTCGGCCAACGCCCGCGCGGCGACGTCCAGGGCCAACCAGTGCGTCATGTCCGTCGAGCGGAACGTGCTGCCCGCAACGCGGTAGCGCACCCGGTCGAACTCGAAATCCCGCAGCACCGCCGCTTTCGCGGAGTAGAAGCGGTCCGGCGCGGCAGGGTCCGGCGAGTAGTAGTCGTCGTGGTTCATCCGTTCGTCGGGCAACCTGCGGAAGGCCCGCCGACCGGCCAGGACGTTCTCCCAGAGCTCTCCGGTAGAACCGGCATCGGGGTAGCGCAGTCCGATGCCGACGATTGCGATCCGCTCACTGCTCATACTTTCACCGTCTCTGTGGCCATCTGCGATCCAACCCGGACGAGGCCGTTGTGCGAAAACGGGTCCAACGCACCAACGGCGCTTCCAAGAATGCGCGCCAGGTAATCGTGCCGGACGTCCGGACGGCTTTGCTTCTCCAGTTGTGCCCTACCTACCTGCGCTTTTTGAATAACAGCGTGATTTATATTTGCGGTTCGACGGGCGAACGATTGGGGGGCGACCTGCGGCACTCCGAAGCCAGGACGGGCTGCGCAAGCGGGGAGAAGCGCGACGGCCGCCGCGCGGGGATGCTGCACGAGCGTCCACTCGGGACTGGTGGCGCCGGGCTACGCGCGCGAACCCTTCCGGCGCCGATTCCCCAACGCGCCCGTGGTGTTCACGGGCGTGCCCATCGGGGGCTTCCTCACCGGTCGCTCGTTCGGCTCATCCCGGCGGGTGTTCCGTGACGCGGCGGAAAGCCGGAACCCCTGTACGGAGCAACGGCGTTCACCCTTCGGTCGGTCGGCAACGTCGTGATCATGGCGCTACTGTTCCTCGCACCGGCGCACCTCACCGGCGGCCATTCGCAGCGGTGGCCCTTCCGGCACCCGACGGCGCCCCGGCCCTTCCCGGCGCCCGACGGCGCCCCGGCCCCGACCCCCGTCGAGAGGACACCCATGCCCATCCCCACCGAGCCGATCGGCAGCGTGCCGCGCCCCCTGGAGCTGATCACGGGCTTCCAGGACCACGCGGAGGGCCGCATCGACAGCACCGCGCTCAGGGAACTGACCGACGCGGCCTTGGCCGACACGGTGAGCCGCATGGCGGCCACCGGGTCGCCGGTCGTCACCGACGGCGAGCAGGACAAGCCGAGCTTCCTCACCTACCCGGTGGCGGGCATCCCGGACCTGTCACCCGACGGCGCGGTGGTCCCGTTCGCCGACGGCCACACCCGGCAGCTCCCGGTGCTCACCAGCGGCCCGTTCCGCTACGCCGCGCGCGCGGTGGACCAGCTGCGCGCCACGCGGCGGCTCACCGACCTGCCGGTCAAGCAGGCCGTCATCGCACCCTCGGCGCTGAGCCTGCTCTACCCGGCCGACGGCATCGAGGGCTACCCGCGCGAGCGGTTCCTGGCCGACCTGGCGGACGAGGCCGAGGCCGACATCCGGACGTGCCTGGAGGCGGGCGCCGACTCGGTGCAGCTGGACTTCACCGAAGGCAGGCTGTCGCTCAAGCTCGACCCGTCCGGCGGGTTGCTGCGGGACTTCACCGCGCTGATCACCACCGTCCTGGCGCGGTTCTCCGCGGAGGAGCGCGCCCGGATCGGCGTGCACACCTGCCCCGGCGGCGACCAGGACTCCACGCACAGCGCGGACGTCGACTACGCCGAACTGCTGCCGACGCTGTTCGCGGTGCCCGCGGGCCGGTTCTACGTGCAGCTGGCGAGCGAGCCCGACCGCAAGCGGACGCTCGCCGTGATCCGGGACCACCTGCCCGCCGGCGCGCGGGTGTTCGTCGGCGTCGTCGACCCGATCGACCCCCGGGTGGAGACGGCCGAGGAGGTGCGTGACCGCGTGCTGGAGGCGGCGGAGTTCATCCCGCTGGAGCAGCTGGGCACCTGCGACGACTGCGGGTTCGCGCCGTTCGCCGACGACACGTCCACCTCGCGCGACACCGCGTTCGCCAAGATCGCCGCCCGCGTCGAGGGCACGCGGCTGGCCGCCGAGGCGCTGGGCGCCTGACCGCTCCCGTCGGCGCCGCGCGGGCGGCGCCGGCGGGGACCGGGGCGCAGCCGCGCCCGGGACGGGGCGTCAGGGCAGACGGGGCTCGCGCCTCAGGACACGCGGAGCTCGCGCTTCAGGGCAGACAGGGCTCGCGCTTCAGGGCATGCGGAGCTTGCGCAGGAAGGCGGGCAGCAGCCAGGGGCGCCGCCCCCACACCACCAGCGACCCGCTCAACGCCGCCCGCGCGCGGCCGAGCCGCCGGAACAGCACCAGGTTCAGCGCCGAGGGCCGGAACCAGAGGTGCACGTCGACGTCCGCGCCCGGCTCCTCCACCCTGGCCACGCCGTCCTCCAGGACCATCACCAGCGGGGCGGTGTGCCGGGAGTGGAACCGCACCGCGATCCGGTCCGGCCGCACGGGCCGGCCGTCCAGCAGCCGGCCGTAGCCGTGCCGGGTCAGGTCGACCAGGAACAGGTCGACGAACAGCGCGACCTGCTCGTCCGGGATGCGCCAGGGCCGCCGGGACGCGCGGGCGATGTCGTGGCCGTGCACCAGCAGCTCGTTCGCCATGTGCGCGAACAGGCCCGCCAGCGAGAGCCGGGAACCGCCGAGCCAGCCGTGGACGCGCTCGGGGTCGGCGTCGGCGGTGGTGTCGAGCATCTCCGCGACCGAGGCGCGCAGCAGTGCCGCCAGCCGCACCGGGTCCCGCTCGGTGAAGCTCGCGAGCTGCACGGGGTTGATCTCGGTGGCGAGCGTGTCGAGGGTCGCGCCCATCATGCGCGGGCGCACCTCGGGGATGGGGAAGTTCTTCGCGCCGTCGGCGAAGACGGCGGTGTTGTTCCACGCGATGCCGGTCACGTGCGCCGCGGTCTCGGCCACCGTCCAGTCCGCCGTGGCCATGGCCGCGGGGTCCGGCGCGGACTCGACCAGCTCGGCGAACCGCTCGCCCGCCTCGCGGACGGCGGCGCGGGCGGCCGACCACCGCTCGGGGGTGACGCGGCTCGCGGCCGGCGTGCCGGCTCCGGGTGAGTGCCCCATCGCTCCGCCTTCCCGCCCGGGGTGCCGGGCTGCTCGGATCGCCGACGTCGGCCAGCGTCCCCGCTCCCGGCCCGGGACCGCATCTCCGGCATTGCCCACCGCACGCCGTGCCCGCTCCCCGATCCCCGCAATCCGCGAGAAGTGCGACCCGAGGCGTAACGGTGTAATGCTTTATGCGAAGTCCCGCGGAGCACGCGATTCCCGCGCCGGCGCTCGATTCCCGCGACCGATCGGTCCCGCACCTCCCCGCACCGCCCGCCGCGGGCACGGGAGGAGTAGTGGGCCCGCCGTCCGGATCAGGACGATCGAACCGGTGGCGCTCCGCCGTCCCGGCCACCTCGACGACAAGGGGGCGATCTTGACCACGATCACCGGTCGCCTGCTCCGGCTGCCCGGCCTCGTGCTGCGCGGGACGTGGGTGGGCGCGGTCGTGCTGGGCCACGTCCTGGCCCTCGGCGCCTCGACCGCCGTCGCCCGCCTGCGCGGGGACGCCGCGGGGCGGGGCCTGCGCGACGGCGAGCGGTGGGTGCGCGTGCTGACCCGCCTCGGCCCTTCCTACATCAAGATCGGTCAGCTGCTGAGCACGCGGCGCGACCTGCTGCCCGACGCGGTGACCACGCCGCTGGCCCGGCTCACCGACTCGGCCCGCCCACCGGGCCGCCGCCGCGTCGAGCGGGCCGTGCGGCGCGCCTACCGGGACCGGCCGTGGCCGTTCCGGGAGTTCCGGTGGGAGCCGGTGGCCTGCGGCAGCATCGCCACGGTCCACGAGGCGGTCACCCAGGACGGCAGGCACGTCGCGGTCAAGGTGCGCCGCCCCGGCGTCGCGGGCGTCATGTGGCGCGACTTCACGCTGACCGCCGCCGCGATGACCGCGCTGGGCCTGCTGCCCCGGCTGCGCCGGATGCCGTTCAAGCTCATGCACGCCCAGGTCGGCGGCGCGATGCTGCGGCAGCTCGACTTCCGGGCCGAGGCCGAGGCGCTGGCCTCGCTGCGCGCCAACCTGTCGGGGTTCGGCAACGTCCGCGTCCCGGCGCCGCTGCCGGAGCTGTGCACCGACGAGACCGTGGTCATGGAGTTCGTCCCGGACCTGACCCGCTTCACGCCCGGCGACCTCGACGCCGACACCCGCCGCGCGGTCGTGCGGGCGGTGCTGGCCGCCATCTACGAGATGCTGTTCGTCGACGGCGTGGTCCACTGCGACCTGCACCCCGGCAACCTGTACTTCGACCGCCGCGCGCACCTGGTCGTGCTGGACGCGGGCTTCGTCATCCGCCTGCCCGACGCGGTGCGCCGGTCGTTCGCGGACTTCTTCATCAACATGGCGCTCGGCGACGGCTGGATGTGCGGGCAGATCGTCATCGACAGCGCCGCGCAGGTCGCCGAGGACAGCGACCTGGAGGGCTTCCGCGTCGGGCTGCGCGAACTGGTCGCCGAGACCTCCGGCGCGAGGTCCGGCGAGTTCGACCTGGCGCGCTTCGCGGGGCGGCTGTTCGACCTCCAGCGCCGGTTCGGCCTGTTCCCCGCGCCCGAGTTCGCCTTCCCCCTGCTGTCACTGCTGGTCATCGAGGGGATGATCAAGGGTTTCGACTCCGACGTCGACTTCCAGGCGGAGGCGATGCCCGTCCTGCGCCGCCGCAACACCCCCCGTGCCGCCGAATCCACTGCTGAAAGGTGAGTCGACCATGGACGCAACCACCCACGTCCGAGTGCCGCTGATCGCCGAGGACCAGGCCGAGGGCCGCCTCGCCGAGCTGTACGAGGAGGTCAAGAAGGCCACGAACCTGCCGTTCGTGCCGGACATGTTCCGCCTCACGTCCACCCGGCCGGACCTGCTCGAAGCCGTCGTGGCCGGCTACAAGGGCATGTACCTGGGCGGCGTGCTGCCGCGGCAGACGCGCGAGCTGATCTCCGCCTGGACGTCGAAGGTGAACGAGTGCCCGTACTGCGTCGGCACCCACAACTTCTTCTACCGCGCGTTCGGCGGCCCCGAGGAGATCGCCACGGCGGTCGAGTCCGCGAAGTCCGCCGACGACCTGCCGGTGGACGAGCGCACCAAGGTGCTGCTGCGCCTGCTGACCAAGCTCACCCGCGAGGCGTACAAGGTCACGGACGAGGACTGGCGGCACGCCCTGGAGTCGGGCTGGACGGCGGAGGAGCTGCTGGAGGCGTTCTTCACCTCCTCGATGTTCAACTTCATCACCCGCATGGTCGATGGCCTGGGCCTCGGCCTGTCGGTGGCGGCGAGCCGGGTCTCCCAGCAGGAGGTGCCCCGACCGGAGGTGTCCCCGCAGGCGATCCCGCAGCAGGGGGTTCAGGCGGGAGGCGACCGGTGAGCCCGTCGCGCGCGGTCCTGATCACCGGGGTCAACTCCTCCGGTGGGCTGTCCTCGGGCACGGGCCGCGCCACGGCGCTGCGCCTGCACCGCGCCGGCCGGCCGGTGTACGCCACCGGCCGCGACCTCGACGGGTTGAAGGACCTCGCCGAGGAGGGCATCACCACGCTGCGGGTGGACGTCACCGACGAGGAGTCGATGGTCGCCGCGGTGGAGCGGGTCACCGAGGACCACGGCTCGGTCGGCGTGCTGGTCAACAACGCTGCCTACAGCCTCAACGGCACCATCGGCGAGACGCCGCTGGAGCAGGTGCGGCGGCAGTTCGAGACGAACTTCTTCGGCCTGTCCCGGATGACGCAGCTCGTGCTGCCCGGCATGCGCGAGCACCGGTCGGGCCGGGTCGTCATGATGTCGTCGATCTTCGGCCTGTTCGCCACGCCCGGCCGCGGCTACTACCAGGCCACCAAGCACGCCCTGGAGGCCATCAGCGACTCGCTGCGGCTGGAGGTGGCGCCGTGGGGCATCAAGGTGGTCGTCATCGAGCCGTCGCCGATCCTGGGCTCGTTCGTGCCCACCACCGTCGGCGACCTCGGCCTGACCACCGACAGCGACCTGTACGCCGACTTCTGGGAGCGCTTCGTGGAGTGGCACGGCGCCTACCGCGAGGTCGACAACCCCAAGGGCCGCGGGCGCACGTCGGTGCGCTCGGGCAAGGTCGCCGAGGTGATCGAGAAGGCCATCACGGCGCCCAACCCGCGCATCCGCTACCGGATCGGCATCCCGGTGCGGCTGCTGGGCCCGCAGCGGGCGATCTTCGGCGACCGGGCCTGGGAGGCGTTCGTCACCAGGTTCTTCCCGCAGCCTTGAGCCCTTCCGCGCGAGAGCGGCTCCGGACCACGTGGTCCGGAGCCGCTCTCGCGCGGAAGGGGTTCACCCCTCGCGCAGCCAGTCCGACATCCGCTCGCCGATCATGATGGAGGTCAGGTTGGTGTTGGCGCGCACCGTGCTCGGCATGACGGACGCGTCGCAGACGTGCAGGGCCTCCAGGCCGTGCACCGCGCCGCGCGGGTCGACGACCGACTCGGGGTCCGACACCGGGCCCATGCGGACCGTGCCGGTCGGGTGGTAGGCGCTCTCCAGGCTCGTCTTGACGTACTGGCGGACCATGTCGTCCTTGTCGATCATGGCGTCGCGCAGCACCACGAAACCCTGCCCCAGCTCCAGGATGTCCGGGTGGTGCGCCAGCTGCCACGCGGTGCGCACGCCGTCGACCAGGACGTCCACCTCGCGCTCGTCGTCGAGGAAGTTGAGCGCGATGACGGGCTGGGCGGCCGGGTCGGTCGACGGCAGCGTGATCCGCCCGCGCGAGCCGGGCCGCTGCGACACCACCATCACGCCGAGGATCTCGTCGGTGCCCGAGAGCATCTGGAGTTCCGGGAACGGCCCCAGGTCGAAGTGGTTGACCATGTAGTACTGGAGGTCGTTGAACTCCCCGGTGAGCGGTGAGGTGGTCCGCAGGATCTCCTGGAGGAACGCCCGGGTGCGGTCCACCGCGCCGGCCCGCGGCACCAGGAACGCGCCGGTGCGCTGGTGGTCGACGAGGTTCGCGCCGACGCCGGGCAGGTCGGCTCGGACGTCGACGCCGAGCCGGCGCAGGTCCTCGGCCGGGCCGACGCCCGAGCGCAGCAGGATCGCGGGCGAGGCGACCGCGCCCGCGGCCAGCACGACCCGGCGGCCCTCCACCAGCTCGTAGGAGCCGCCGTCGGTGGCGGCCAGCACGCCGATCGCCCGGGAACCCCCGAACACCACGCGGTCGACCAGCGTGCCGGACCGGATCTCCAGGTTCTCCCGGTCGCGGACCAGGCTCAGGTAGGTCGTCGCGGTCGTGGCGCGGTGCACGGCGTCGTGGCGGGTCGAGGGGATCGACCCGACGCCGGTGGCCTCGGGGTGGTTGTGGTCCTTGACCTCCGGGAAGCCGGCGTCCAGGCACGACTCCACGAACGCCGTCTGCCCCGGCGCCAGCTCCTCGGGCCGCCAGCGCCGGATCGGCATGGGTCCGCCGCCGCCGTGGAACTCGCCCTCGCCGAAGTCCAGGTCGCGCTCCAGCCGGCGGAAGCGGGGCAGCACGTCGGCGTAGGACCAGCCCGGGTTCCCGGCGGCGGCCCAGTCGTCGTAGTCGGCGGGCACGCCGCGCAGCCCGACCGTCGCGCCAACCGCGGACGACCCGCCCGTGGCCCGGCCGCGCGGGTAGCGGATGCGCCGGCCGTCGTGCACCTCCGCGCGGAAGGCCCAGTCCTGACCGGTGAACGACATGGTCCGGCCGTAGCGGATCTCCTCCGGGATCTCCTCCGGCGTGAGGTGGTCCGGACCGCCCTCCAGCAGCAGCACGCGTCGCGCCGGGTCCTCGCTCAGCCGGACCGCGAGCGCCGCGCCGGCCGATCCGGCACCGACGATGATGTCGTCAAAGTGAGCCGTCATGAGTGTCCTCGGGGTTTGTCGGCACTTCGGGCGCAGGGTCTGCGGCCCCTCCGGCCCGAGCGTCGCACCCGTGCCCGGGTCCGGCTACTCGCCACTTGCCCGCCGTGATCACCGGTGCCGGAAAGGCGCGCGACCGGGTGTTCCCGGCCCCGGTTCGAGCGGTTCGCACGCTCGAAGTAGGCATCGGGCACGGGCCCGCTCGACGATTTCCAGTAGTCCCGATCGCCGCGCTCACCCGCGGCAGGGCGAAGGGAGCGAAAATGGCCGGCCCGTGGCGGGCTCTCAGGCGACGCGTGCTGACTCCCGGCGTGTCGAACACGAAACTCGAAGTACGCGGTTTCCACGAGAAGGACGCGGCTGCGCGCGACCTCCTGGAAACCGTCGGCCGCTCTTTCCTGGAGGGTTACGCGTACGCCGCCGAGGCCCGGACCCCGGAGGAACCCGAGGAGCGGCTGGAGCAGGTGCCGCGCAGGTTCCGCGGTTTCGCCTACGAGGGCGCGGCGATGGGCTTCGCGGTGCGCGACGGGCTCCCCTTCGGCCGGGGCGGCCGGACCACGCGGTTCCTGGCCGGGCGCGCCGCCCGGCACTCCTACATGGCCTACGTCGGCATCGGCTGGGCGATGGCCCGCGTGCCCCGGTTCCGCTGGTCGCGGCTGGAGCTGGGCGACCCGCTGCTGCGGTGGCTCGCGCTGGACGGCTACGGCTTCCACCAGGCCTACTTCCGCACCGAGAAGTACGTCCGGGGCCAGTACCGCGAGCCGGGCTTCCCCTGGCCCGGCGGCGACCACGCCTGGTACGCCGACCACGCGATCGACCAGGGCATCGGCCGGGCGATGTGGTTCGTGGGCGGCGCGGACCACCGCGTCGTGGCGGACCTCCTCGGCTCCTTCGCCGCGGAGCGCCGACCCGACCTCTACAGCGGCGCGGGCCTGGCCGCGACCTACGCGGGGGCCGCGGACGAGGGCGAGCTGCGGGCGTTCCGCGACCGCGCGGGCGAGCACCTGCCGCACGTCGCGCAGGGCAGCGCGTTCGCCGCCACCGCGCGGCTGGAGGCCGGTCTCGGCGACGAGCACACCTCCCTGGCCACCCGGGTGTTCTGCGGCATGTCGCCGGAGGAGGCGCGACAGCTGTGCGACCGCACGCGGCCCGCGACCGCCGCCGAGGTGCCCGGCGAACCCGGCGTGCCCTCCTACGAGGTGTGGCGCAGGCGCATCACCGCGGCTTTCGTCACCGGCGCCGAGGTGTCGTCGTGACGACCACCGAGCCGTCGGAGCTGCCCGGACCGCCACGCGGCGCGACACCGGGCCTGCTGGTGCGCATGGCCCGCGACCGCCTGTCGGTGATGACCTCGGTGTCGCGCCGGTACGGCGACGCGGTGCGGCTGCGGCTGGGCCCCAAGTCGCTGCACTTCTTCAACCACCCCGACCACGCCAGGCACGTGCTGACCGACAACGCCGCCAACTACACCAAGGGAATCGGCCTGGTGCACGCCCGCCGCGCCCTCGGCGACGGCCTGCTCACCAGCGAGGGCGAGGTGTGGAAGGCGCAGCGCAAGACCATCCAGCCGGTGTTCCAGGCCAAGCGCGTCAACGGCAAGGCCGAGGTGATCGCGCAGGAGGCGGCTGGGCTGGTGGAGCGGCTGCGGCGGCGGGGCGACGGGCCGGTCGACATCAGCGACGAGATGACCGGGCTGACCCTGGGCGTCCTCGGGCGCACCCTGCTCGACGCGGACCTCGGCGCGTTCGAGTCGATCGGCGAGTCGTTCGAGGCGGTCCAGGACCAGGCGATGTTCGAGATGATGTCGCTGGGCGCGGTGCCGACGTGGCTGCCGCTGCCCCGGCAGCGCCGGTTCCGCCGGGCCCGCGCCGACCTGGACCGCATCGTCGCCCGGCTGGCCGCCGAGCGCGCCGCGAACCCGGTCCCCGAGGGCGACGACGTGCTGTCCCGGCTCGTCGAGGCCCTCCGCCGGGAGCCCGACGCGCGGGCGGGCCGGCTGCGGATGCGCGACGAGATGGTGACCCTGCTGCTGGCCGGGCACGAGACCACGGCCAGCACCCTGAGCTGGACCTTCCACCTGCTCGACCGGCACCCCGAGGTGTGGGAGCGGGTGCACGCCGAGGTGGTGGAGGTGCTCGGCGACCGGTTGCCGACGCTCGCGGACGTGCGCCGGCTGCGGTACACCACGATGGTGATCCAGGAGGTCATGCGGCTCTACCCGCCGGTGTGGCTGCTGCCGCGGCTGTCGCGCGGCCCCGACCAGATCGGCGGCTACCGCGTGCCCGCGGGCGCCGACGTGCTGATCTGCCCGTACACCCTGCACCGCCACCCCGGGTTCTGGGAGGAGCCGGACCGGTTCGACCCGGACCGGTTCGAGTCGGGCCGGGCCGACGGCAGGCCGCGCTACGCCTACATCCCGTTCGGCGCGGGACCGCGCGTGTGCATCGGCAGCGGGCTCGGCATGCTGGAGGCCACCATCGTCACCGCCGCGGTGGTGCGCGAGCTGCGGTTGACCACCGTGCCGGGCTACCAGGTGCGGGCCGAGCCGATGTTGACGCTGCGCGTGCGCGGCGGGCTGCCCATGACCGTGCGGCCGGCCGCGTGAGGCGCCGGCCGACTGGAAGGCGTTGGGGAGGGATCGGTTCCGATGCGAGCAACCCTGGTCCAGGTCGGTCTGCGCGGTCTCTCGACCGCCCAGGTCCGGCAGGTCCGGCCGGTGCGGTTCGGCAGGGCGGGTGGTGACGTGGCCCGGGTCTACCGGGAGCTGGAGCGCGACTTCGGCGTGCTCGCGCCGCCCGTCGCGCTGCACGCGCCGGCGCCCGACGTGCTGGCCGCGGCCTGGATGACGTTGCGGGAGACGCTGCTGGTGCCCGGGAGGGCGCCGCGCGCGGTGAAGGAGGCCGTGTCCACGGCGGTCTCCGAGGGCAACGCCTGCCCGTTCTGCGTCACCATGCACTCCTCGGTGCTCAACGACCTGGTGGGCGGGCGGGGCGGGGCCGAACGGGACCCGCCGGCCCGCGCGGCGGCGGACTGGGCCAGGGCCAACGCGAGCCCCGACACGGCCGCCGCCCACCCCGTGCCGTTCCCGGCGGACCAGGCCGCGGAGGTCGTCGGCACGGCGGTCGTCCTGCACTACCTCAACCGGATGGTGAACCTGTTCCTGGGCGAGCTGCCGCTGCCGCCGGGTGCGCCCGCGGCGTCGATGGTGGTCGTGCGCCGGGTGCTGGTCCACCTGATCAAGTCGGCCGAGCGGCGCGGACCGCGGCCGGGCGCGTCGCTGGACCTGCTGCCCGACGCGCCGCTGCCCGACGACCTGCGCTGGGCGGAGGGCAGCCCCTCGGTCGCCGGCGCGTTCGCCCGGGGCGCGGCCGCGGTGGAGCGCGCGGGCCGCCGCTCGGTGCCCGACGAGGTGCGCGAGCTGGTGTCGGCGCACCTGGCGCGGTGGGACGGGCGGCCCTTGGGCGTGAGCCGGGCGTGGGTGGAGGAGGCGGTCGGCGAGCTGCCCTCCCGGCACCGCGCGACCGCCCGGCTGGCCCTGCTCACGGCGCTGGCGTCGTACCAGGTCGACCAGGGCGTGGTCGACGGCTTCCGCGCGGTCTCGCCGGCCGACCGGGCGCTGATCGACGTGACGTCGTGGGCGAGCATGGCGGCGGCGCGGCGGATCGGCGGCTGGGTGCGGACGGGCTGAGGACACCGGCCGCGCGATCGGAAGGGTCCGCTCCTCTTGCGAGGAGCGGACCCTTCCGTCCACATCGGACCTCTTCGCGCCGGTCACCCGACCCGGTCGGTCACCGGCGCGGTGCGACTGTCCAGTTCGGGCAGCGCCAGCAGGATCGGCAGGTCCAGCAGGCGCAGCAGCCTGGTCTCGACGTCGACCTCGACCGACTGCCCGGCCCGCGCGAAGACCGGTTCGGCGTCCCCGACGAACAGCGGCCGCCGCTTCCACGGGCGCGGGTCGAGGGCGTTGACCGCCACCACGGCGACCCGGATGAACCACTCGCCCTCGGGCACGCCGTTGAGCTGGTACGGGCCCGAGCCGTCGCGGATGTCGCACGCGCTCGGCACGCCCTGGGCGATCGGGTCCCGGAACGCGCCCACGTACACGCGCACCGGCGTGCCCGCGTCCGGCACGCCGACCCAGCCGCACACCGCACCGCCCTGCGGCCCGCGCGCGGGCCCGGGGAACGACGACAGCGACAGGACCCCCGCGCCGGACAGGGCGCGGTAGCGGGCCGGTGAGACGCCGACGCTGCGGGTGAACCGGCTGGTGAAGGTCCCCAGGCTGTTGTACCCCACCATGTAGGAGATCTCGGTGACGCTCGCCGTCGTCTCCAGCAGCAGCTCCTTGGCCTTGCTGAGCCGGATCGCGGTGAGGAAGCGACCCGGCGAGGTCCCGGTCATGGCCCGGAAGACCCGGGAGAAGTAGAACTTGCTGAGTATCGCGGTGTCCGCCAGGTCCGCCAGGGACAGCGGCTCGTGGTAGCGGTCCCACATCGTGTCGATCGCGCGCTCTACCGCGTCCTGCACAGCAGTCCTCCCATTGCGCTGTTCGAGTGACCACCGACGGACGAACTCCGGAACATCCCCCACCCGCGCGGCGTCCGCATTCCGCTCGCCGCGCCCACGATTCGTCGACCGTCGCCATCCGCGCCCAGTGCGCGGATTTCATGAATTCCCGTCGACGACGTTAGCAGGACGGCGGTCCGATGTGGCCGTGCGCGGGCCGGCACCGCACGATGCAAGACGGTGGTACGGCTTTGCGTGGAACCGCTGCGACCGAACGGTGTGCGAACCGCGCGCACCGGCTTCGCAATGGGCCCCAGGATCCCCGTGGAGCCACTTTTCCCGCAACGCGCCACCGGGACACGCCCGTAACGCGCACAGCGGTTCTCAGGGCCGGCACAACGGAACGGTCACCCGATCGACGCATCCACCGGGGAATGCCCTCGCGATTCGACATTTGTAGCATAACATCGTTAGGTAAACGATAACGGCGTTGTGCAACACTGTCAAGGTGAGCCCGCGCAAGCTGGATCCCGAGATCCGCACCGCCTTGGTCGACATCGCGGCGCGGTTGCTGGCCGAGCACGGCGCCGAGGCGCTCTCCACTCGCAAGATCGCCGCCGAGGCCGGCACCTCGACCATGGCCGTCTACACCTACTTCGGCGGCATGAGCGGCCTGGTCCGGGAAATGGTCCACGAGGGGTTCGCGCGTCTGGAGCGCCAGTTCGCGCGCGTGCGCCAGACCGACGACCCGGTCGCGGACGTGCTCGTGCTCGGCCACGCCTACCGGCACAACGCGAAGGCGAACTCCCACCTGTACGCGGTGATGTTCGGCGGCCAGTCGCTGGCCGGTTTCTCGCTCACCGAGGAGGACCGCCAGTACGGCAGGTACACCCTCGTGGACGTCGTCGGGTGCGTCAGCCGCTGCGTGGAGGCCGGCCGGTTCCGGCAGGCGGACCCGCTGCTCGTCGCCCACCAGCTGTGGATCGCCACGCACGGCCTGGTGAACCTGGAGCTGGGCGGCTACCTGGTCGACCCGGTGGACGCCGACCGCTGCCACGAGAACCTGCTCCGCGGCCTCATCGTCGGTGTCGGCGACACCACGGAGGCGGCGGCGAAGTCGATGGCCGCGGCGAACCGGCGCGTGCGCCGCGAGGTCGCGGGCGCGCCGCACGCGGTCGAGCCCCGGCGCTGACCGCGCGCCGGGGCCCTTCCCGCGTCCCGCCTCAGAGCGGGATGTTGCCGTGCTTGCGCCGGGGCGGCTCGCCGCGCTTGTCGCGCAGCACCGCCAGTCCCCGGGCGACGGCGGCCCGCGTCTCCGCGGGGTCGATCACGTCGTCCACCAGGCCGCGCTCGGCGGCGTACTGCGGGTGCATCAGGGCCTCGGCGTACTCCGCGACCAGCTCGGCCCGCAGCGCGGCCGGGTCGGCCGCGGCGGCCAGCTCGCGGCGGTACAGCACGTTCACCGCCCCGTCCGCGCCCATCACGGCCACCTCGTTGGTGGGCCAGGCGAACGACAGGTCGGTGCCGATGGACCGGGAGTCCATCACGATGTACGCGCCGCCGTAGGCCTTGCGCACGATCACCTGGACGCGCGGCACCGTGGCCTCGCAGTAGGCGTAGAGCAGCTTCGCGCCGTGCCGGATGATGCCGCCGTACTCCTGCTCGGTGCCGGGCAGGAACCCCGGCACGTCCACCAGGGTCACCAGGGGGATGTTGAAGGCGTCGCAGAAGCGCACGAACCGCGCCGCCTTCTCCGCCGCCGGGATGTCCAGCACGCCGGCCAGCACGCTCGGCTGGTTGCCGACCACGCCGACCGTCTCACCGTCGACCCTCCCGAACGCGCAGACGACGTTGCGCGCCCAGTCCCGGTGCACCTCCAGGAACTCGCCGTCGTCGAGCAGCTCCTCGACCAGCAGCCGCACGTCGTAGGGCCGGTTGGGCTCCACCGGGACGATGCGGGCCAGCTCCGGGCGCAGGTCCTCGGTCGCGCCGCACGGCCCGGCGGACGGCGCGCGGTCGAGGTTGTTGGAGGGCAGCAGCGACAGCAGGTACCGGACCTCCTCCAGGCAGCTCTCCTCGTCGTCGCAGACGAACGCGGCCACGCCGGACCGCTCGCCGTGGACGGCGGCGCCACCCAGCTCGTCGTGGGTCACCCGCTCGCCGTTGACCGCCTGCACCACGTCCGGCCCGGTCAGGTACATCTGCGCGGTGCCCCGGACCATGAACGTGAAGTCCGCCAGCGCGGGCGAGTAGGCCGCGCCGCCCGCGCAGGGGCCGAGCACGACGCTGATCTGCGGCACGACGCCCGAGGCGGCGACCACGCGGCGGAAGATGCCCCCGTAGCCGTGCAGGGACATCACGCCCTCCTGGATGCGGGCGCCGCCGCTGTCGTTGAGCGCGATGATCGGCGACCCGGTGGCGATCGCCAGGTCCAGCACCTTGTGGATCTTGGCCGCGTGCGCCTCGCCGAGCGAGCCGCCGAAGACGGTGAAGTCCTGGGCGTAGACGAACACCCGGCGGCCGTCGACCGTGCCGCTGCCCGCGACCACGCCGTCGGTGTGCGGCCGGCTCGACAGCCGCATACCGGTGCCGAGGTGCCGCCGGTAGAGGTCGACCTCCACGAACGAGCCCTCGTCGAGCAGGAGGGCCAGGCGCTCGCGGGCGGTGCGCTTGCCCAGGGCGTGCTGGCGGCGCACCCCCTCCGGCCGGCCCGCCACGATCTCCTCGCGCAGCCTGCCGTGCGCCTCGCGCACCGCGTCCATGGTGCGCGGCGGCGCGGCGCCCGCGGGGGCGGCCCCGCCGTTCCCCCTGGTCTGGCCGGTCGCCTTGGCCCCGCCGTTCCCCTTGGCCTGGCCGTTCCCGCCGGCATGACCGTTCCCCCTGGCCGGGCGCGGCACCTCCACCGGCACGAAGTCCACCTCGACGTCGCCCCGCCCGTTGCCGGCGGGCCGCGCCACCACGTCGTCGGCCGAACCGGTCGTCACGGGCGCGCACCCCCCGGTGCGGGCGCCACCCGGCGGTAGCCCCCGCCGAAGAACAGCAGCGGCCCCTCGCCGGGCGAGGCGCCCGCGGCCAGCACCTCGCCGACGAAGATGGTGTGGTCGCCGCCCTCGTGGGCGTCGGCGAGCCGGCACTCCAGCCACGCCGACGCGCCGTCCAGCAGGGGCGCGCCGGTGTGCGGGCCCGGCCGCCAGTCGACGCCGTTGAACTGCGCGGGACCGCGCGGGCGTCGCCGGTCGGCGAAGTACCGGGCCGTCGACTCCTGGTCGGCGCCGAGGACGGACACCGCGAAGTGCCGGGCCGCGGTGATCGCCGAGTGCATCACGGCGGTGCGCGACACGCAGCACATCACCAGCGGCGGGTCCAGCGACACCGAGGTGAAGGCGTTGGCCGTCATGCCGTGGGCGGCGTCGCCGCCGGTGGTCAGCACGGTGATCCCGGTGGCGAACTCGCGCATCACCTCCCGCAGGCCCGGCGCGGGCTTGGTCGCCACGGGTGTCTCGCCGCGCGGCGCGGAACCGTTCTCGGTCACGATGCCTCCTCGGGTCACCCGGTGGCGCTCGGGCGCGCCGCCGGTCGGCAGCAGCTCTCGACCACCCGTTCCAGCCCGTCGTCACCCCGCGGCAGCCGGGTCCGCACGGGGCTCCAGGTCCGGCCGGCGAACAGCGCCGCGCCGTCGACCGGCGCGCCGAGCGCGAACGCCGCGGCCACCGCGGTGAGCAGCGGGACCGACGACGGGCTGTCGGTGTCGGTGGCCAGCGCCCTGGCGGCCGGGTCGATCTCGGCGACCAGGTCGGTGAGCGCGCGTCCCGGGCCCACTTCGAGCACCAGGTCCGCGCCGGCGATCGCGCGGGCGGCGGCCTGGTGGAACCGGACCGGCGCGAGGACCTGGTCCCGCAGCAGGCCGCGCACGTCGGCGTCGGCCCCGACCGGGCGGGCGGTCACGGTGGAGACGACCTCCCTGGTCACCGGCCCGAAACCGACGCCGGCCAGCACCTCGGCCATGGCGTCGGCGGCGGCCCGGACGCGCGGCGTGTGGAAGGCGTGCGGCGCCTTGAGCCGGAACGCGGGCACGCCGTCGTCCTCGGCGGCGGCGCACACCCGGTCGAGGGCGTCGGCCGCGCCGGACAGCACGACCTGGTGCGGGCTGTGGAAGCCCGCGACCACCACGTCCCGCCCCCGGGCCAGGTCGATCGCCCGCTCGGCCCCGGTGAGCAGGACGGCCATGCCGCCCGTGCCGTCGCCCGCGTCGGCCATCACCCGGCCGCGGTGGGCCGCGAGCGCGAGAGCCTGCCCGTCGTCCATCGCGCCGGCCCACGCGAACGCGGCGAACTCGCCCAGGCTGTGGCCGACCGCCACCGCCGCCCGCACGCCGACGGACTCCACCGCCCGCGCGGCGGCCAGCGAGCCGGCCACCACGCGGACCTGGCCGTCGCCCTGGTCGGCGGCGCGCAGCACGTCGGCCGCCGCGGGGAAGCGGCCGACCGCGCCGGCGACGCCGCCGCGCGGGCCCTGCGCCGGGAACAGCAGGGCGATCCTGGGCGGCGCGTCCCGCCGGTCGAGGAACAGCCCCTCCCCCGGCGAGAACGCGCTCGTCTCCCCCGCCTCGACCAGCTCGGCGAGCCGGGTGAACCGGGCGCGGGCCTCCTGCGCCGTCGCGGCGACGACGGCGGCGCGAACCGGGCGGCCGGACAGCTCGGCGGCGAGGGAGCCGGCCAGGTCGGCCAGGCGGGCGCGGTCGGCGCCCGCGACGAGCTCGGCCGGCCCCGCCAGCGCCGGGCGGAGCGACCCGTGGTCGGGCGCGTCGACCAGCAACACCTCCGCGTCGGGCAGGTCGCCCGGCCCGGTCGCGCCGGTTCGCGCGCTCATACCCGGACCACCTCGCTGCCGCTGTGCCCGTGGCCGGTGGGCCGGGTGGGCGCGGGGTCCGACGGCGCGCCGGCAGCCGCCTTCGCCTGCCGGGACTTGTCGCGCAGGTGCGCCGCCCACCAGCCCAGGCCGCGGATGAGGCACACGATCGCGGTGGCGAAGAACAGAGTGTAGACGATGTTGAAGACCATGAGGATGCCGTAGACGAACGCCACCCCGCTGCCGAACATGAACTGGTTGAGCGGTTTGGTCGGCGTCGTGCCCGGGTCGGTGATCATGTAGTTGGTGAACAGGACGAACGCGACGCCGGTCATCACGCCGAGCGCGTTGTAGAGCGACACGTCCCAGATCCAGTGCCGGACGAACGCCTGGATGGCGAAGCCGCCCATCCAGCCCACGATCAGCGGCACGCGCTTGGTGAGCATGCCGTTGATCACGGTGCCCGCGGTCGCGATGATGATCGGGATCATCACGCGCCAGAAGTAGTTGGCCTCCTCCGTGAACTCGTACGGCGGCGCGATGCTGATCCACGAGCCGAAGAACAGCAGCGCCATGGTGATGCCGAAGTTCGACGGGTTCATGTAGTGCCGCATCCGACCCGCGATCGGGGCCTGGAGGACGTGCTTGGCCGCCACGCCGCAGAACACGCCGAACAGCACCGGCCACAGCTGGTTGTTCGCGTAGAGCAGCATGTTCACCGCGAGCGCGGTGATGTGCGCGGGCAGCAGGAACTCGTAGACCCCGCGCGGGCCGTTGCCGAGGAAGCGGGGCGCGCGCCCGTTGGACCAGGCGCTGATCACCTCCAGCGCGATCTCGGTGAGGTAGCCGGTGAGCACGGCGATGATCGGCCACAGCCACGGCTGCTCGAACCCGAGCAGGGTGTAGCCGAAGGTGTTGAACACGCTGATGGAGAGGGCGAAGTTGCGCAGCGCGACGTAGCGGGGGTCCAGCTTGGGCTTCTTCGGCGCGGGGATGGTCGGCGACGCGGGAGGCGGTGAGCCCGCCCCCGCCCGGTCGGTGTCGGCGGTGGCGCTCATCGGCCCGGAACCTCCTGTGCGGTGTCGGTCAGGACGAGGGTGCGGTCACCCTGGTCGAGCTGCGTCGTCTGCTCGTGCAGGCGGCCGTCGAGGTCGCGCCAGCAGAGCTTCACGGTCACCGGCCCGGTGTGGTCGCCGAAGCCGAAGTGGACGTCGAAGCTGCGCTTGCCGCCGTGGCCGCTGCCGCCGTCGAGCTGCGAGACCTGCTTGCGGCCGTCGGGCGTGGTGGCCTCGACGGTGGCGCCGTACACCGGCGTCCCCGGTCCGGACAGGCCCGTCCTCGGGCCCTCCACCGGCCGGTACAGGTGCAGCGTCAGGTAGCCGCCGCGGTCGGGCGCCTCGTTGGCGTAGAACGAGGGCGGGCCCCACTGCCGGGCGATGGCGAGGTCGAGCGCGCCGGTGCGGTTGGTGTCGCCGGTGGCGATGCCGCGGCTGGGGTGGTGCACGCCCAGGCCCAGCTCGCCGGTGATGTTGACGAACGTGTCGTGGTGGCGGCCGCGGGCGAAGAACGCGGGCGCCTCGTGGCCGGAGATGTCGTCGCCGGGCTGCATGTTCGGCCACATCGCCGGGTTGGAGACCAGCATGTCGTTGGACATGGCCAGCTCCTGGAGCCAGGGCCAGCGGTCGATGTCGCCCTTGACGAAGCCGGTGGTCTGGACGACGTCGAGGTTGCCGGTGTTGGCGAAGTCGCCCATCTTGATGTCCCAGCCCCAGCCGGACCACGCGGTGTTGAACTCCTGGGCGCGCTGGGTGAAGTCGGCGACGCCGCGGCCCATCGCCTCGGCCATGTCCCCGGGGCTCGGGGCGTCGTTGACCCACAGGAAGTGGCTCTCCTCCAGGCCCCAGGCGGTGGTGATGTTGCTGACGGCCATGTCGAAGCTGCCGTTGCGGTCGACGTCGCCGAAGTCGACGCCCATGCCCTTGAAGGAGTCGTTGCCGACGATGAAGGACTTGGGCGTGGTCGGGGTGCGCTCGCCCTCGACGACGGAGAACTTGATGGCGTCCTCGGACGAGGTGTTGTGCAGCATGAAGTCGTGGCCGAAGTCGTTGGCGATGTAGACCTCGGGGCGCCCGTCGCCGGTCATGTCGGCGTTGCTCAGGCCCAGGGTCCAGCCGTTCGCGGCCAGGTAGGGGATGGCGTCGGTCTCCTGGGAGTAGGCGGCCGCGGGCTCCTCGCCCGCGGTGCCCGACTCCCAGCGCAGCACGTGGCTGCCGCCGCCGTTGAGGGCGCGTGAGAGGGAGTCGTTCATCGTCACGTTGTTCTGGCCCTGCGGGTCCAGGACGTCGGAGTCGGGGAAGTAGTTGCCGATGATGATGTCCGGTCGCCCGTTGCCGGCGAGGTCGCCGACGGTGACGGCGTTGGTGTGCCACTTCGGGCCGTGGTAGTCGCCGTCCACGGTGACCTGCGGGACGAGTTCCTGCGGCCGGTAGGAGTCGAGGGCGACCTCCTCGGCGCCGGCCTTGGCCAGGAACAGGACGGGCGTGCGGCCCCAGTAGGTGACCAGCAGGTCGGTGCGGCCGTCCACGTTGTAGTCGCCGGGCGTGCAGCCGGTGGGCGCCATCGCGCGCCCCATCGGCAGCGGCGCGGGGTCGAGCAGGAACGGGTCGAACCGGTCCTCCTCCGGCGCGTTGGGCGCGTAGGTCACGACGACCTCGTCGGTGCGCGGGTCGACGATGCACAGCGAGCTGGGGCGCCCGCTGCCGGTGAGGTCGTTGAGCGCGACGCCCGCGCCGACCGAGGACACCCAGCTGCGGATGCGGAAGTAGGCCGGGTTGACCTCCCGGATGTCCTTCATCTCCCGGTCCTGGTAGCCCGGGGGCAGCGCTATGGGCAGCTCCCGGAACTTGTACTGCGCGGCGATCTCGTCACCCCCGGACACCGCGACCGCGTTCTGCGACACCGAGAACAACAGGGCGGCGACGAGGATCGTCACCACCCCCGGCACAAGCCTGCGCGTTCGTCCTGCGAATTCAGCCATGATCTCCCCGCCGACCGCCGTCGGGATTTTCTCCCGCGAGGCTCACTGGATTGGTAGCGACAAACGGCGTGCCGCGGCCACCGGGCCCGGGGTGTTCCCGTTCGGGCGTCGACCCGGGTCGACGGCGTGCACAGCCGGCCAACTCGGGAACCAGTATGGGAGCGGCCGTCTCGGCGCCACTTCTCCCGACTTGCCGAGGGGGCGGTCGTTCAGGTGGGAATTCGTCCGCGGTGTGGAACGGAAAGTCACCGGCGTTCACGTGCATTTCGGTGGTTCCGGGGAAATCGGCGCCACGAACAAGGGGCGGGACCCCCGAGGAGGTCCCGCCCCTTGTTCGCGCCCGGATCAGGACAGGGCGTGCAGGCCGTTGCCGTTGAGCACGTAGGCGGGCACGACACCGCCCGCGTCCGCCCGCACCAGGTCGACCACGGCCTTGCCCGCGATCTCCGGGGTGAGCAGCGGCATGTGGTGGCGCAGGAAGTCCTCCACCTCCAGGCCCGCGCGGGCGGCGTAGGCCTCGACGCCCGCCCGGCCGACGCCGGTCGACGGCGCGAACCGGGGCAGCACGGCGGTGAAGGTGATGCCCAGGCCCGCGCCGCGCGCCTCGCCCTGCGCGTAGGCGGCGATGTAGCGCTGGGTGGCCTTGGCTCCGGCGTAGCCGCCGCTCAGCGGCGACCCGTCGGCGTTGAGGGCGGCGCCGCTGCTGAACACGACCACCCGGCTGCCCTGCGGCAGCGGCGTGAGCAGCGCCTCGCGCAGCCAGTGGAACGCGATCCGCACGTCGGTTTCCCAGTTGGCGGAGAACGTCTCCCACGTCTGCTGCTGGAGCGGGCGCATGTGCGGGACGGCGCCCGCGACCAGGACGACCACCTCCGGGTGGTGGCGGTCGATGAGGTCGGCGGCGACCCTGGGGTCGCCCGCGTCGGCGATCTCGTGGCGGATCGGGCTCGCGCCGGTGTCCGGGAACTCCGCCGGTGTCCGGGACACCGCGACCACCGGCGCCCCCGCCTGGGCCAGCGCGGTGGCGATTCCGTGGCCCAGGCCCCGGCTCGCGCCGACGACGATCGCGGTCCTGCCGGACAAGTCGCCCATGATGGGTCCTCCCGCTCGTGGTGTTGGTCGTTCTCCGTGCCTGTCCGTTCGGTGGCGCACCCCGGCGCGGGGGCGGGCGCCGGGGTGCGCGGGCAGCCCTCGGGGCCGCCGACCCGGGGTGGTTACGACTGGTACCTCGTGCCGTTCCACCAGTTGTCGCCGGGACCGGTCGCGCCCTCGACGTCGTAGCGGTCCTTGAAGCGCCACCAGTCCCAGGGGTGCTCCAGCTGGTCCTCCTGGCGCCCGAGGTGCGTGATGTCCAGGTAGTTGTAGAAGTTCTTGAAGATGTCGCCGCCCCGGTCGAAGATCGAGTAGGTGAAGTACGCGTCGTCGCCCTCGCGGTAGAACGCGCTGACGCCGGGCGACTCGCCCTGCTCGGTCGAGACCTCGTAGTCGTAGTTGAAGTCGCTGCCGTACGACGAGTACCACGGCATGGTCCAGCCCATCCTGGCCTTGAAGGCCTGGAAGTCGGCCAGCGGCGCGCGGGAGACCATGGCGAACGTGGTGTCCCTGGCCCGCATGTGCGCCAGCTCCCCCACGCTGTCGGCCTGCATCGAGCACCCGATGCAGCCCTCCTCGGCCCCCGGGCTGTACATGTAGTGCCGGACGACGAGCTGGCGGCGGCCCTCGAACATGTCGAGCAGCGTGAGGGTGCCCTGCGGCCCTTCGAAGAGGTATTCCTTCTCGACCTTCACCATCGGCAGCGCGCGCCGCTCCGCCGCGATCCTGTCGCGCGCCTTGGTGACTTCCTTCTCCTTCTCCAACAGGGCCTTGCGGGCTTCCAGCCACTCCGCCCTGGAAACGACTCGGTTCATCAGTTCTCCTCCTGGGTGCCGACGCGGTCGGCTCCGCCGATACCCGGGACATCGCCCGAGGGTCGATCTGCCGCGGTCCTGGATCCCCGACTTCCAGATTCCCCGCGTGCCGGGGTCCCCGCTTCTCCGAGGTTGGCCTCTCGCCGGAAAAGGGCTCAGGCCGCGTTGTCGCGTTCTTTGAGGGTGCGGCGCTCCACCTTGCCGACCGGTGTGCGCGGGATGCGGTCGACGAACCCGATCCGCCGGATCTTCTTGTAGGGCGCGACGCGTTCGGCGACGAACGCCATCAGCTCCTCGGGCGTGGCCGGTTCGCGGGTCACGACGAAGCCCTTGGGCACCTCGCCGGCCTGCTCGTCGGGCACGCCGACGACGGCGGCGTCGGCGACCTTGGGGTGGGTCAGCAGGACGGCTTCCAGCTCGACCGGCGACACCTGCTGACCGTTGTACTTGATCAGCTCCTTGATGCGGTCGACGAGGAACAGCTCGCCGTCGGCGTCCACGTGGCCGAGGTCGCCGGTGCGCAGGAACCCGTCGGGCTCCAGCACCCGCCGGGTGGCCTCCTCGGCGTCGAGGTAGCCCTTCATCACCTGGGGGCCCCGGATCAGCACCTCGCCGTCCCGGTCCGGCCCCAGCACCTCGCCGGTGTCGACGTCGACGACCTTGCACTCGACGCCGGGCGCGGGCCGGCCGACCGACGCGGGCGCCGCGGGCACGCGGTCCTGCATGAACGACACCATGGACTCGGTGAGGCCGTAGCCCTGGGCGATGTCGCAGCCGACGCGCCGCCGGACCAGGTCGGCGACGGCCGGGTCGAGCGCGGCGCCGCCGGAGACGATCGAGCGCAGCGAGGACAGGTCGTAGCGGTCGACCAGCGGGCTGCGGGCCAGCAGGACCGCCATCGTGGGCACGATGTAGAGGTGGGTGACCCGGTGGTCCTGGATCGCCTTGAGGAACGCCTCGGGGTCGAAGCGCCGCATGGTGACCATGGTCGAGCCCTGGACGAGGCTGGCGTTCATCATCATGGTCAGCCCGAAGGCGTGGTGGAATGGCGGCACGGCGAGCACCCGGGCGCCTTCGCCGCTGGGGGCGACGAGGCTGGTCAGGAGCGCCTTGGCGATCATGTTGCGGTGGGTCAGCACGACGCCCTTGGGGTGACCGGTGCTGCCGCTGGAGTGCAGCAGGGCGGCCATGTCCTCCGCCGGGTCCACGTCCGGTTCGGGCGGCGGGCCGTCGACCGGCAGCGCGGAGAACGGCGTCGTGCCGGCGGCCTCGCCGAGCACGACGACCTCGTCGACCGGTGTGCGGCGGGTCAGCTCCAGCGCCTTGTCCGCCTCGGCCGGCACGGTCACCAGCAGCCGCGCGCCGGCCTCGGTCAGGCGGGCGGCGAGGTCGTCGGCGGTGTCCAGGGGGTTGAGCACGACCACCGCGCCGCCCGCCGCGACGGCCGCGTGCACCACGATCGGGTACTCGGGCACGTTCGGCGCGAGCACGGCCAGCACGTCGCCCCTGCCGAAGCCCCGGGCGCGCAGCCCGGCGGCGGCGCGGCGCACGGCCGTCACCAGTTCGGCGTAGGTGTACCGGGTGGCGCCGTCGACGTCGACGATGGCGACCGCGTCGCCGTGCCGCGCCGCCCGCTCCAGCACGAACGAGGTCAGCGACGTGTCGGGGATCTCGACGGGCGGGCCGGTGACGATCACGGCTTCACGTCCGCTTCGGCGCGCTTGTAGGTGCTCAGGCCGGGCTGGTAGCTGCGCTTCTCGAACTGCCGGAGCGCGACGTTGATCCACTCGTTGCCGCTGAGCCGGGACAGCTCCCACAGCTTGGCCTGGTCGTAGTCGATGGCGGCGGGCAGGTCCAGCTCGGTGGTGCGCTCGTAGACCTGCTTGGCCAGGTGCAGCGTGACCGGGTTCTTGTTGACGATCTTGGCGACGAGCCGGTCGGTCTCGGCGTCCAGCTCGGCGGCGGGCACCGCCTTGTTGACCAGGCCGTGCTTCTCGGCCTCGCGGCCGGTCATGGTGTCGCCGGTGAGGATGTGGTACAGCGCCTGCTTGCGGGCCAGGTTGTGGGTGGCCGCCCAGGTGGCGCCGCCCGCCGGGAAGATGCCGAAGTTGATCTCGGACAGGCCGAACAGCGCCGCCTCGTCCGCGACGGCCAGGTCGCACAGCCCGGTGACCAGGAACCCGCCGCCGAACGCGAACCCGTTGACCTTGGCGATGGTCACGGCCGGGAACGCCTTGAGGCGCTGGAACCACTTCAGGGCCACCAGGTTGGTGCGGTAGAACAGCTGCGGGTCGTCGAAGGGCCGCAGGAAGCACTCCTCCAGGTCCATCCCGGAGCTGAAGCTGTTGCCGACGCCGGTGACGACGACCGCCTTGACGCCGCCGTCCTCCTCGATGCGGTCCAGGGCGGTGTTCATGTCCCGGTGCATCTGGGGGTTCATCGCGTTCTTCTTGTCCGGGCGATTCAGGTGAACGGTGGCTTTCGGGCCTTCGATCTCCAGGTTGACGGTTTCGAGCGTGATCATCCGTGCCCCACTTCCGGTCGGACTGCGTACACGAGCGGCGGCACGAGGATCACATGATCGACAATGGTATGGCTTCTCACGGCTTGCCTTGACCGGACAATGCCCGCCCCAGCACCTTTTGCAAAGGTAACTGGTGCTACTTTGAAACCACCCGGGCAGCGCAGGGGTAATACGCCCGTACGTCGGCAGCCGGACCACTGCCGGCAAGCTGCGCACCGCCGCCGTGCCGGCTTCTGTACCGATGCCGAGCAGCGTTGATGTCGTTCCGAAATACCCGATCGGAGCACCGGCACGAGCTCGCCTATTAGGGCGACGAGCGTGAGCAAGTTTGGAGTAGCAGCACCGAGGAGCGCTCTGCAAAAATTTTGTCGTTCGCTTGTCGGAGACGACCGACCGAATCGGGGACGAGCTTGACTGCCCTGCGCGTGCCGCACAGCGGGATCCCGACGACCACCCGGTCGCCGGCGCAGTTGACCAGACCCCCGCGGTCGAGACGCGGGTCGACGCCGAACGGGTGAGTTCCCCGGTGGCGCGGCCCGCGTCATTCGGGTCCGCGCCCGGCGCGCCTTTCCGCTTTCCCTTCATCCGGTTATCCCGGGCGCGGCCGGGACCGCGCTCGGGAAGGCGTGCGCGCACACCCGGCCGCGGCGTCGCGCCGCGGGAACCCCGCCCGCCAGGAAGGAGTCAGCTCGTGACCTCCACAGCCAGATGGCTGCGCAGGCAACTGCCCGGTGTCATGGCGCTCGTGCTCGTCGCGGCCACGTTCTTGGTGGCCCGACTGCCCGAGGTGTCGGCGCAGGAGAAGCAGGACCTCGCGTCGCGCTTCGGCTTCGCACCGGAAACCGTCGCCCTCCCGGGCGGCCACACCCAGCGGTCCATCCGCGCGGTGAACCAGCGCTACCGGCACATCGACGCCTGGATCTCCTCGGTCGGCTCGGCCGTCGCGCTCAACGACCTCGACGGCGACGGCCTGGCCAACGACCTGTGCTACGTGGACGTGCGCGTCGACCAGGTGATCGTCACCCCGGCGCCGGAGCCGGGGAAGGAGCGGCGCTACGAGCCGTTCGCGCTCGGTCCCGGGTCGCTGCCGGTCAACGACGTGATGGCGCCCATGGGCTGCGTGCCCGGCGACTTCAACGAGGACGGCCGGGTCGACCTGCTGGTCTACCTGTGGGGCCGCACCCCGATCCTGCACCTGGCCAGGGCGGACGCCGCCGGCCTCGGCCCGGGCTCCTACCGGGCGACCGAGCTGGTCCCGGGCGCCTCGTCGGGCCGCTACGACGGTCCGGAGTGGAACTCGAACTCCGCGACCGTGGCCGACTTCGACGGCGACGGCCACGACGACGTCTACATCGGCAACTACTTCCCCGACGGCCCGGTGCTGGACCCGTCGCAGGGCACCGGCGTGGAGATGAACGCCTCCATGTCCTCCGCCCTCAACGGCGGCCCGGACCACCTGCTGCTCTGGGCCGGCGGTTCGGCGGGCGACGAGCCCTCGGCGCTGTTCCGGGAGGCGCCCGGCGCGATCCCGTCGGACGCCTCGCGCGGCTGGACCCTCGCGTCCGGCTCCAACGACGTCGACGGCGACCTGCTGCCGGAGCTGTACGTGGCGAACGACTTCGGCCCCGACCGGCTGCTCCACAACGAGTCCACGCCGGGGAAGCCGGCGTTCCGGGTGGTGGAGGGCTCGCGCGGCCCGCTGGAGCCGCGGTCGAAGAACGTCGGCATCGACTCGTTCAAGGGCATGGGCGTCGACTTCGGCGACCTCAACGGCGACGGCGTGTACGACATGTACGTCAGCAACATCACCACGTCGTTCGGCATCGAGGAGTCGCACTTCGCGTTCCTCAGCACGGAGGACGACCCCGCCGCGGTCTCCTCCGCGCTGGCCGCCGGCGAGGCGGTCTGGGAGGACGAGAGCGGCCCGCTGCAACTGGCCTGGTCGGGGTGGGGCTGGGACGTCAAGCTCGTCGACTTCGACAACAACGGCGAGCTGGAGGTCGCGCAGGCGACCGGTTTCGTCAAGGGCGACGTCAACCGCTGGCCGCAGCTCCAGGAGCTGGCGACCGCGAACGACGCGCTGCTGGCCAACCCGATGTGGTGGCCGGTGGTCGGGCCCGGCGACGACGTGGCGGGCCACCAGCGGTTCCACCTGTTCGCCAGGAACGGCCGCGGTTTCTACACCGACGTGTCGCCGTCGCTGGACCTGGACGTGCCGGTGCCCACCCGCGGCATCGCGACGGGTGACGTGGACGGCGACGGCAGGCTGGACATGGCGGTCTCCCGGCAGTGGGAGGACCCGGTCTTCTACCGCAACACCGCCGACTCCCCCGGCGGGTTCCTGGGCCTGCGCCTGACGCACGGGGCCGGGGTGAGTTCCGGGTCGTTCCCCGGCGCGGGTTCACCCGTGATCGGCGCGCAGGTCGAGGTCACCACGGCGTCGGGCCGCACGCTGGTCAACCGCGTCGACGGCGGCAGCGGGCACTCCGGCAAGCGCAGCCACGAGGTGCACTTCGGGCTCGGGTCCGAGGACGGGCCGGTGCGGGCGCGCATCACGTGGCGCGACCGCGGCGGCGAGGTGCGCCGGCAGGAGATGACACTGAGGCCGGGTTGGCACGACGTGCTGCTCGGCGAACGGGCCGAGGAGAAGTGACCGACATGGCCGACACGACGACCCCGACCGCGCCGCCGCGGCACGACGCCAAGATCATCACGGCGCTGCGGCGGTTCGCGATCTCCATCAGCGTGTTCAACGTCCTGGGCTACACCGTGCTCGGCTTCGAGCAGCCGTGGCTGTGGCCGTTCCTCGCCCTGGCCACCGCCTACGCCGTGGAGATGGGGCTGGAGCTGGTCTCGGCCCGGCAGGAGGGCCGGGCGCCGCGGTTCGCCGGCGGCGGCGTCCGGGGCGTGGTCGAGTTCCTGTACCCGGCGCACATCACCGCGCTGGCGGTGAACATGCTGACCTACGTCAACGACCAGGTCTGGGTGATGATCTTCGGCGTCACCGTGGCGGTCGGGGCGAAGTGGGTGCTGCGGGCGCCGGTGCGCGGCCGGCTGCGCCACTACATGAACCCGTCGAACTTCGGCATCGCGGTGATCCTGCTGGTGTTCCCGTGGGCGTCGATCGCGCCGCCGTACCACTTCACCGAGCACGTGGGCACGTTCTGGGACTGGGTGATCCCGCTGGTCATCCTGGTCGCGGGCTCGATGCTGAACGGGATGCTGACCAACCGGCTCTGGCTGATCATGGCGTGGCTGGTGGGGTTCGCGTTGCAGGCGGTGGTGCGCGGCGTGCTGCTGGACGTGTCGATCCCGTCGGGGCTGGGCATGATGACCGGCGTCGCGTTCATCCTGTTCACCAACTACATGGTGACCGACCCGGGCACGTCGCCCTCGCGGCCCGCCTCCCAGGTGGCGTTCGGCGCGGGCGTGGCGGCCGTGTACGGGCTGCTGATGGGCATGAGCATCCCCTACGGCATCTTCTTCGCCACGGCGATCGTGTGCCTGATCCGCGGCGGCTTCCTGTGGGCGCTGCACTTCGTGGACCGGAGCCGGGAGTGGCGCCCGGCGGAGCAGGTCGGGACGGGGCAGGTCGCGGCCGGCGAGGTCGCGGAGGGGCAGGTCGCGGAGCGGTCCTCGGCGGACCCGGCGCGCAACGGCGCGCTGACGGGGGGCGGGGTCGTGCGGACCTGAGCCCCGGGAGCGCGGAGGGCGGCGAGCCGGTCACCCGGGACCGGCTCGCCGCCCTTCCGCGCGTTCCGCGGCGGGGTCGCGGAGCGAAAACCCCGGGGCCCGCCCTGCGGCGCGGTCCCCGGGGTCCGATCGCGTTCGGGTCAGCTCGCCGCTCCGGCGGCGAGGGAGGCGGAGCGGAGGTCGAGCAGCGCCATGAGGATCGGCGGGTCGAACGCCCCGAGCGGGCGCAGGCGCAGGTCCACCTGGTCGACCGGGGTTCCCGCCTGGACCGTGATCGGGTCGGAACAGGCGACGTTCGGTGCTTCGCCGCGGGGGTGGGAGCAGTCGATCGCGGGTTCCCGGTCCGGTGGCACGGAGCTGGCCATCAGGTACCAGGTGCCGGGTGGCACGTCGGTGAGCAGGTACGGGCCGGGCCGGTGCAGCACCGAGCAGCGGATCGGCGCGCCCTGCGGGAGGGGATCGGGGAACAGCCCGAGGAAGGTCAGCCCCGACGAGGCCTCCCGGGGCGGGACGATCCGGCCGTGCAGCGTCGAGGTGTGCGTCCCCTGGCCGCGCCAGGCCGTGGGCACCGCGGAGGCGAACCCGCCGAGCTGGCGGTACACCGTGGGCGAGACGCCGACGCTGCTGCGGAACCGGGAGCTGAACGTGCCGACGCTGGTGTAGCCGACCCGGTGGCTGATGTCGGTGACCGTCAGCGAGGTGCACACCAGCAGCCTCTTGGCCTCCTGCAACCGGATCGCCGACAGGAAGCGCCCCGGCGAGATGCCGGTGATCCGCTGGAACACGCGGGAGAAGTGGAACTTGCTGTACATGGCGGTCCTGGCCATGTCGTCGATGGTGAACTGTTCGCTCAGGTTTTCGTACATAAATTCGACAACTCGCCCTACCGCCCGTTCTACCGTGTCCTCCACTACGACCCCACATCGCAGATCCGACAAGAGCTGAAAAGAACGACAAGCGCCGGGGCACTGCTTCCGAACTTGTCCCCAGAACCGACCGGACCGACCGGGACACTGCCGAGCGACTCTCGCCACTTCACGCTCAAAAGCTCACCCGACAGCTTCCCGGCGAACCATCGGCTTCCGATTTTTCGGAAGTTACCAGGCCATAGACAGCCTTTGCAAGCAGCGCGGACGGACCGTGACGAGGGCCTTCCATGATCATTTCGTCAACCTGACCGTAACCTTTGCATTCGTTCATACCTGCTTTTTTCGGAGGGTGACAGTGCAAACATTTAATCCTCCTGCATGCGATGCAAAATAGGCCTTCCGGGTGAACACGCACTAACACCCTGTCGCCATCACCTCCGAGGCCTCCGAGAACGCGCTGGATCGCCCATCCCGGGCATCCTGCGAGCGCCGGATCGGGCAAACGGACCCCTGCGCGTGGTCCGATCGACCACTTGGGGGCACCGTTTTCTCCACGAACCGCCCCCGAACACCGCACGCACGAAGAAGGACGGGCGGGCGGGCGCCCATACAGTCGTGCGTGCGGGTGCGGGGGCGGTCGCCGCACCGATGCGCGGACCGGGCGACCGGTTCCGGTCGCGACGCCCGCGCCCGGAGACGTTCGGAGCATCGGGAAACCGAAAACCAGCCCGGACCGGGGAGGCCCCCGGGCCGAGCGCAGCAGGAGGTACCGTGGCCCAGAAGCAGATCCACACCCATGCCCCCGTCGCCGCCGGATCGCTGACCGCGTCGCTGAACACGCGGTGGCACCGGCCGGCGCTGTACGCCTTCCTCTTCGTCGTCGTCGCGCACTGGGCGGAGCACATCGCCCAGGCGGTGCAGATCTACGGCCTGGGCTGGCCGACGCCGCAGGCCCGGGGCGTGCTCGGCATGTGGGCGCCGTGGCTGGTCACCTCGGAGGTCATGCACTACGGCTACGCGCTGGTCATGCTGATCGGCCTGTTCGCGCTCCGCAAGGGGTTCGTCGGCCGGTCGAAGAAGTGGTGGACCATCGCGCTCGGCCTCCAGTTCTGGCACCACATCGAGCACCTCCTGTTGATCATCCAGGCGTCCGCGGGCGCCAACCTGCTCGGCCGGCCCGTGCCGACGAGCGTGATCCAGCTGGTCGTGCCGCGGGTCGAGCTGCACCTGTTCTACAACTTCGTCGTGTTCGTGCCGATGGTGGTGGCCATGGTGCTGCACATGCGGCCCACGCGCGAGGAGCGCGCCGGGATGCGGTGCTCCTGCGCGCTGCCGGTCGGCGCCACCGCCTGAGCCGGTGCACGACCACGCCCCCGTCGGCCTGCCGCTCGGCTTCACCCTGCTGAGGCTGCTCCTGCTCGGTTCCGCGACCGCGGTGGCGGCCTGGGCGCTGGTGCGCCCGTTCGCGCCCGCCGCGGCGGGGCTGCCGGTCCGGCGCGCGGTCACCGGCGCCGCGGCGTTCGGCGGGATCGCGGTGCTGCTCGCGGCGCGGGCGTCGTGGATGCCGGGGCCCGCCGCGGTGGCCCTGATCGCGCTCCTGGTGCTGCCGCCGGTGCTGCGGGGCGAGCACCCGGTGCTGGGCCGGTGCGTCGCGGCGGCCGCCGTGCTCGCGACCGCCGCGGCCGGCGCGTGGTTCTCCGGACCGCCCTCGTCGTTCGCCTACGTCGCGCTGATGGCGGCGTTCACGGGCGTGGCGTGGCTCGCGCTGTGCCCGCCGGCGGCGGACGTGCGGCTGGTCGGGGCCGCGCTGGGCCTGGCGCTGCTGACCGGCCTGGGTTCCGTCACGATCGCCGGCCGGCTCGACGCGCCGGCCGCCGGCGACCCGCTGCTGACCCGCGTGGCCCTGCGGGGCGGGCCGGTGGACGTCCTGGTGGTGCCGCACATGCCGGGCTGGAACCTCGTCCACACCGGCGACGCCGACCTGCTGGTCGGCAACGCGCCCACCGCCATGGCGCCTGCCCGCCCGCGCCCCGCGGCGAGCGGCCGGTGGGCGCTGGTGTGGCTACCGCGGGGTCGCGGCGACCTGTGGCTGGAACGGGCGGGTGAGCGGACCACCGTGGTGGTCGACACCGGCGCGGGCACGTGGACCGGCCCGGACGTGCGGGGTCCCGAAGGACCCGACTACGCCTCGGCGGTGCTGGCGGCCAAGCTCGCCGGCGCCCGCGGCGACCTGCCGTGGCCGGAGCTGACCGACGCGGACGCGGCGGCGCTGCGGGCCGAGGTCGCCGCCATCGGCGGCCCGTTCGCGATCGCGTCCGACTCCTCCCGGCGCGCGGCGGCGGCGGAGCGGGTCGTGCGGGAGGAGGCGGCCCGCCTGGTCGTCGAAGTCCTGCCCACCGCCCGGGACGTGCTGGTGCTCGGGGGCGAGCCGCGGGGCGACCACCTGGCGCCGTGGCTGCACCCGCCCGATCTGTCCACACCGGACGGTCAGCGGTACGCGCGGGCACTGGCGGACGCCTTCCCCGGCGAGCGGCCGACCGGTGCCGGCCTGGCCGCGTGGACCGGGACGTCCGCGGACCCGAGGGCGGGAGGAGGCTCCCCGGCGCGGCGTGTTGTTGGATAACGTCGTTGGGCTACCATCGACGTGAATCTTCTTCGCCTGCGTCGACCGGTCCCCACCTCGCCCGCGGACAGGAGCACCATGGCGCGTTTCCCCGAAGCCCGGCGGCGCGTGGTCGTCGTCGGCGCCGGCCTGGGCGGCACCGCCACCGCCGTCCGCCTCCTGCGGTTCGCCCGGGAACCGCTGGAGGTCGTGCTCGTGGAACGGCGACCGGAGCACCGCAGCGCCGGCGTCGCCTACCACCGCGAGGGCAACCCCTGGCACCACGTCTTCAACATCCAGGCCGGCCGCATGGCCCTGTTCCGCGAGGACGTCGACGACTTCGTCACCTGGGCCAACACCGAGGCCGACCGCGCCGACTGGCCGCCGGAGTGGTCCGACGCGGTGTTCACCGAGTCCGGGCCGGCGCCCCGCCGCATCTACGCCGACTACCTGGCCGAACGCCTCGCCGGAGCCGCCCGCGAGGCGTCGCCGGGCGTCACCCTGGGCGAGGTCGACGGCGAGGTGGTCGACCTCGACGTCGAGGCCGGCGGCGCCCGCGCGACCATCGAGGGCGCAGCCGGGCGGACCACCGTCCGCGCCGACCACGTCGTCATCGCCACCGGCCTGGAGGAACGCGAACTCCCCTTCGCCACCGAGGTCGCCGACCACCCGGCCTTCCTCCGCCACCCCTACTCCGGCCGGGCCGTCGAACGCATCCTCGCCCAGCCGCCCGACTCCACCGTCGTCGTCATCGGCACCCTGCTCAGCGCCTACGACGTCGCCGCCCTCCTGCTGCGACGCGGCCACACCGGCAGGATCCGCATGATCTCCCGCTCCGGCCTGACCCTGCGCACCTACCCCGAGGACCACCGGCACCGCGTCCTGCCCCTGTCCGCGCCCCGGCTGGGCGGCAAGACCTACGAGGGCCGCGACAACCTGGTCAGGCTGATCCGGGAGGAGTGGGAACGGGCCGGCGCCGCCCTCGCCCGCCGGCACCCCGACGTGCCGGCGGCCGTGGTCTCCGAACGGATCGCCAAGGCCTGGGAACCGCACCTCCCGCCCGTCCTGGCCCGCGTGCCGACCGACGACCTGCGCGCCCTCCTCGACCGCTACAGCAGCCTGCTGGCGACGCTCCGCGTGAGCGCCGTCGCCTACACGACCGAGGTCGTCCACGCCGCGATGACGCCGGGCGGCCAGGTCGACCTGATCACCGGCCGGGTGGACCGGATCACCCCCACCGGCTCGGGGACCCTGGCGCTGGCCGTCGACCCGGTCGGCGTCGTCGAGGCCGACCTGGTGATCGCCAACTTCGGCCGCGAACCCGACTACGCCCGCGTCAGCTCGCCCCTGTGGCGCAACCTCCTGCGCAAGGGCATCGCCACGCCCCACGCGCGCACCGGCCGCGGCATCGAGGTCGACGCCTCCGGCGCCCTCCTCGGGCCCGACGGCGCACCGTCCGGCCCGATCTCCGCCGTGGGAGGCCCGCGCGAGGGCGACGAGATCATCCGCCACGGCCGGCTCGGCGCGTTCGCCTTCAACCTCGCCGCGATCAAGAACCACTCGGTGGGCGTGGCGGCGGCGGTCCTGCGCCGCATCGAGTTCTGCTACGACGAGCACGACGGCACCACGACCCCGGCCGACTCGCCCGACCCCGACGTGCGCGCCGCGTTCACCCGCGCGGTCGCGCTGGAGGTGCGCCGCATGGCCGCCCGCACCCGCCGGGACCACGAGACCTGGGCGTCCCGATCGGACACCGGCATCACCGCCCTGCGCCGGCACGTCCCCCTGCCCGACCAGGTCTTGCGCCACGCCGTCAACGTCGCCGCCACCACCAGGCTCAACGACCTCTCCGTGACACCGCGCGACCTGCGCGCCCGGCTCGGCCTCGACGAACCGGCCGGCTCCGCTCCGTGACGGCCGATCACCAACAGCACTGGAGAAGATGCGGTCACCGCCACGCGATTGCCACTCTCTACTCACGAGCCGACCGTGATCAGGTGAGAGGACTCCCGTGGACCTTCGCGAGATACCAGGGGTTTTGCTCGTCAATCCGAACAAGACGAGCGTGCACGGCACGTGCAACCGCACCAGGCGACCGACCCCCGGCTCCATCCTCGTGGTCGACACCCTGAGCCCCGACCTCTACGACGCGATAGTCAGCTCGACCGCGGTCGTCTGCACCCGCGGCGGCCGAACCGGCCACATGCAGTCCCTGTGCCGGTCCAGGGGCATCCCGGTGCTCTGCGTAGCCCCCGAAGCGCTGCCCCTGCTGACCGGCGAGGTCACCATCAGCCTCGACCGGGCGTCGGTGCTCCTCTCCGGCGCCATCCCCGCGCCCCGCGCACCCGACGCGGGCTTCGACGCCCTGGAGGACGTCGACTCCGTCTGCGTGGTCATCGCCGACTCCACCGACATCCGGTCCACCAACACCGTCACCCAGCTCGAACGGGTGAACCGCTTCTTCATCCGCGAGGAGTTCGCCTGCCTCGCCGCGGACCTCAGCCCCATCGACGCCCTGCGCGCGGGCGTCACGGAGGCCGAGCGCTACGGGACGCGGATAGCCGCCGGGCTGTGCGCGATGGTCGAGGAACTGCTCCCCCACCAAACCCTGGTGATGCGCCTGCTCGACCTCCGCTCGGACGACGCGGCCCAGATCACCACCGACGTCAGGGTGGACGACGAACCCAACCCCGAACTGGGCCTCCACGGCGCCCGCTGGCTGCTGGAAGAGCGCCTCTACCCCCACGCCTTCCGCGCCCTGAGGGCCCACCTGCGCCACCACCTGGGCCCGGAGTCCAACCGGGTGACCTTCGCGGTCCCCTTCATCAACGACCTGACCGAGTTCCTGCGCCTGCGCCGCCACCTGGGCCTGACCGACGACACCCGACTGGGGGTCTTCGTGGAAACCCCCGCGGCCGTGCACGCGGCCACCGACTTCTGCCAAGCGGGCGCCAGCGAACTGTTCATAGGAACCAAAGACCTGATCCAGTTCTACCTGGCCGCCGACCGGGGCAACCACCTGGTGGCCTCGATCTACCAAACCCGCCACCCCGCCGTCCTGGCCGCCCTGGCCCAGGCCGTAGAGGCAGGCCGCCGGACCAACGTCCCGGTCCACGTCTTCGCCCTGGGCGCCGACGCCGACCACTACGTCCGCCACCTGCCCACCCGCAGGCTCATGATGTGCACCGCCGAACTCCACCAGGCGGCCCGCCACCTGGCCACCCCGGTCCCGGCGCGCTGAGCACCACGGCATGAACGTCCCGTTCCGGCCCATGACGCGACCGCGACCCATACCCACTGCATCGTCGACACCACAGTCCAGGCGAACATCCGTGCCGGGCGGATGAGACCTACCGAGGCGCCGGCGGCACGATCCCCGTCCGTGCCCACACCAGCGTCGGAACTTCGCTGAAGCCGAGCACCACACGCATCTGGCGCACACCAAGTACCGCTTCGGAGAAGACTGAGTCGGCATCGCCGCGTGCCTACACACCAGTGCTCGCATCATGGTGGAGACGGGCAACACGCTGATGGGGGTCGACTCGCACGAGCGCGCGCTGCGGGTCGTCCCCCCGCACCGGGGAGACGGGCTTCGAAGTCACCTTCCTGTTCCGGGCGGGCGAGGCGTACCAACAGGCTGCCGAGCACGAGAAGGCCGCCGCCTACCACCGGGAAGCGCTCCAACTGGCCCGCGACCTTGGGGATACCACGACGGAAGAGCATGTCCTGGTGCTGCTCGGTTCCCCGAGCTCCACCAGGGAGCAGGCCGCCGAGGCGCGCGACTTCCTGCACGAGGCCCCACAGCCGAGCAGTCGTTACACAGAGACAACTTTTAATCGCCCACAGTGACAAGTGAGCCCGATTCACAAGGATCACAGCAGCCACACCGTCGCCCACACTCCCGCAGATCGACAGCGACGAGGAACCTGCACATGCCACCACCCGCAGCCGGCGCACTTGATCACCGCGCTCGCCATCACCGAACCACCGACGGCGGCCATCTACCGGACATCGCTTCCAACCTCCGCCGGACACTTCACCCGGAGCGATGCAGCTCACAACAGCACACCCCCCGCAGCGAGCGAGCCCCGACGCCGACCGCCCTTGGGAACACACCTCTTGACCTGGCCAAACACAGAACAACAACCCCGATTTTGGCAACAGGGAACGATCATGTAATCTATGCTCACACCACGGCGAGAGCCGAGGGGTCCGGGTGGCGGAATGGCAGACGCGCTAGCTTGAGGTGCTAGTCCCCGAAAGGGGGTGGGGGTTCAAGTCCCCCCTCGGACACATAATTTGCCCCGCGAGATATTTCCAGGTCACCTGGGAGTCTCGTGGGGCTTTATGTTTCCCGACGCTGCTTCGACCCTACCTGATGGTCGTTGCTCGTAGGATGTCTGACGGTGCGAGGGCCTGAGCAGTGGGCGGCGGCTGGCTCGTCCCACGACCTGTCGACCGCGGTTACGGCCGTGCTGGCCCGGCGGCGGATACCCAGCTTCGCCGGCCGGGGAGGCGTCCCGCGAACCGGTGGCGCCGAGGGCGACCTGGAACCCGGCCTGCCGGTGCCGACGCCGGGGCACTGCGGGGTGGATCGGTCGCCGGAGAGGCTGGCGCGTGGGACGAGTTCTGCCAGCCGGTGCATCGCCCCGGCCTGCGGGCGCGTCGGGCTGATCCGCCGCCGAAGCCGTCGCACAACTCAAGGCCAGCAGGAGTTGTTCACCTGCCTCTCCACGATCTCCGGTCGCGGACCTGCCATGGACGGGCTGCGGTGCCAGACGCCTGCGTGGTGTGCGTGCTCGCCCGGTGGTACCGCGGTCGAGCAGAGCGACCCCGGCGGTGTCGCAGCGGAAGACGAGATCGAGCTCGTCGACCAGCCGTGCGGTCTGCTCCGGGCCGGGGTCCTCGGCGACGCCCACGGCGGTGAGGTGTGCGGCGATGCGGCCGAGCAGGTGGTCCTCGCGCAGATAGAGGTTGCCCGGCGCGCCTTCCGGTCGGGTACGGGCGGTGTTGTGGCCGTGACGGCAACGGTAGGCGGCACGGCCGTGGGAACGGTGCGAGTCCATCTTCCGCCCGCACAACCCGCACTGGAGTCGGCCCGCCAACAGGTAGACGTGCTCACCGCCATCGGTATCGGCCTGCTGGGTGCTGTTCCTGGTGGCCTGGACGGTCTGGGCGGTGACGAAGTCCTGCTCGGACACCAGTGGCGTGTGGGCGATGCGGGTCGAGATCGCCCAGGCGTACTGCTCGTTGCGCACGCTGGTCCGGCGCCCGCTCGGCGAGCGGGTGGCGCGGTCGGCGCTCGTGCGGTTCCACACCTGACGACCGGTGTAGCGCGGATTGCCCAGCATCTCCACCACCGTACGCAGCGACCAACCTCGATCGACCCGACCCCGGTCGCGTTCCGCGTCCGCCCTCGACGGACTGGGCACGGCCTGCTCATTGAGGTGACGGGCGATGCCCGCAGCACTGAGCCCGGCCAGACGTAAGGAGAAGATCAGCTTCACAATAGGGGCGGTGAACGGGTTCGGCACGAGCCGCTGCTGCCGCACCCCGCGACGCGCCAGTGCCCGGTTCGGATGCGGCCCGGCGTCGACGAACCGGTAGCCGTAAGGCGGCCTGCCGCCCAGGTAGCGCCCCTGCTCGACGGTCTGCATCCGCATCGCGGTGACGACCCTGTGCCGGGAACGCAGCACCTCCGTGAGCGAACGCTTCGCCAGCAACGACAGCAACGCTTCATGGGCAGGATTGTCGAAGTCCACCGGCCCTTCAGCTTCCGGTAGCCATAGCTGCACCCCGTACCGCTCCAACACCGCACGCAGCTCGCGCACCTGAGCGCCGTCGAGGAACGCACGCTCGTACTCTCCGACCACCACCGCGTCGACCTGGTCGGCGTTGGCCGCGATGTAGCGCAGCATCGCCGCCGCCCGAGGCCGCAGATGCCACGGCACCTGACGAGAACACCCGACCTCGAAGTACTCCCCCACAAACCTGCCGTGCCCGCCGGTCAACCTACGGGACACATCCAGCTGCCACGCCCGCGACGTGCGCGGGTCCTGGTGCTCACGAGTGGAAGCCCGACCGTAGAACAGAAACCGCAGACTGCCGACAGGAGTCGCATCCATGGCCGGGATGCCCGGCGGGACCATGGCTGCGATCCACTCGGCAAGCGTGGTCGGACGGGACAGAGCGGACACCGACATGGCGCGGTCCTCGACATCGGAACGGGAGTTGGACGCCGAGGTGACGAGGCACCTTCGCCACGATGACAAAGAAACCCAGATATACGCCCAATCGGAGCAGCCCGACCCGCCTGTGCTTGCCTGAACAGCTGCGGCATACGCGTATCTGACCTTGCCTGGTGGCGTCGATACCCACGGCAAGTCGCTGCTCGATAGCGCGGAACCGCGCTGCCGCCAGCTTGACGTCGGCTTCAGTCTCTCGCGCACCGACGCCGACCTACCCCAGGTCGACCGCTCAACCGCTGTCCGGGTTGGCGCTGGTGAAGTGGTCGAGCTCGTCGAGCTGCCGTTGGACGCGCTCGGCGTCGGCGTCGCGGCCTTGGTCCCGGTACAGCTCCAGTGCTTCCCGCCACACCGTGCGGGCCTGCTCGTGCCGGCCGAGGGCGGCGTGAGGATGGCCCACGCGGTCGAGGGTGCCCGCGACCAGGTAGGCGTGGCCGAGGACGCGGCGCAGGGTGAGGGCGTGGTGGTAGCGGTCGATGGCCTGGTGGTGGTCGCCGGTGTGGTGGGCGATGTAGCCCAGGCTGTCCAGGGTTTCCCCCTCGCCTTTGGGGTTGTGGTGGTGTCGGTGCAGGGTGAGGGCGGCCTGGCAGTGCTCTTGGGCGGTATCGAACCGGCCCAGCCGCGCGGCGTACCAGCCCGCCGCGTTGAGCGCGTCGGCTTCCCACACCGGCTGGTCGAGGGCGCGGAAGAGGTCGAGGGCGCGGTGGGCGTGCTCCAGAGCCTGCCGGTCATCTCCCCGCTGTTCCCAGGCGATCGCGAGCACATGGTGGGTGTGGGCCTGTTCGGCGGGGTCGTGGTGGCGCATGGCCAGGTCGAGGGCCTGCTTCAGGTGGGTGGTGGCCTGTTCGTGCAGGCCCAGCCAGGAGCAGGCACGGCCGAGCAACCGGTGGGCGCGGCTGCGGGTGGTGGGGTCGGGCAGGTGGTCGGCGGCCTCCAGTGCGGCCTGCCACGTGGTGATCGCGTCGTGCCGGTGTCCTCGCCGGTGGTGGAAGGTGGTCAGGTTCCAGGCGAGGTGCCAGACGGTGTGGTGGTGGCCGAGGGTGGCGGCGGTGCGTTGGGTGGCCAGCAGGGTGGCGTGCTCGGCGTCCATCCAGGCCAGTGCCGTGGCGGTGTCGGGCAGCGGGTGCGGGTGCACGCCGGGCGCGGGCGGCGCGGGCGGCTCGGGCGGCTCGGGCGGCTCGGGCGGCTCGGGCGGCTCGGGCGGCAGGAGCGTGTGGTGGGGGTTGAGGAGGCGGGCGGCGGTGTGGGCGGTGTGCAGGTGGAAGTCCCCCACCCGGGTCAGGGCTGCTTCCCGCACGTGTTCGGGCAGGGTGGTGTGGGCGGTGGTGGTGGCGTAGCGGCGGACCAGGTCGTGCATGGCGTACCGGCCGCCCGGTCGCCGTTCCAGCAGTGAGGCGTTCTCCAGTCCGTTCAGCGTCCTGCGGGCGGTGCTGTCGGGGGTGCCGGTGAGGGCGGCGGTGGCGGGCGGGGTGGTGTCGGGGCCGGGGGCGATGCCCAGCAGCGCGAACACGGTGCGTTGGGTGTCGGTGAGGTGGCGCAGGGACCAGGACAGCACGGTGGGCAGGCTGGCGGCGGGGTCGGTGTCGTGGTCGAGTGCCTCCAGGCCGAGGTCGCGTAGTTCGGCGGCGGTCTCGGCCAGCGGAACGTCGGGGTGGGGTTCGGCGGTGCGGGCGGTGATCGACAACGCCAGCGGGTGACCTCCGCACAGCCCGATCAGCTCGTCCACCGCCTCGGGTTCGGCGGCGACGCGGTCGGCGCCCAGGCGGGCGGCCAGCAGGCCGCGGGCCTCCTCGTAGGTGAGGGCGCCGAGGGGCAGGTGTCGGGCGCCGTGCCGGTCGATCAGCGAGTCCAGCCGGTGACGGCCGGTGACCAGCACCGTGCAGGACGGCGAGCCGGGCAGCAGCGGCACGACCTGGTCGGCGGTGGCGGCGTTGCCCAGCACGATGAGCATTCGCCGCCCGGCCACCAGGCTGCGGTACAGCGCGGCCTGGGTGTCGAGGTCGGTGGGGATGCGGTTGGGGTCGACTTCCAGGGCGTCGAGGAAGCCGCGCACCGCCACCGCCGGCTGCGCAGGGTTGTCGGTGGGGCTGAAGCCGTGCAGGTCGACGAACAGCTGTCCGTCGGGAAACCGGTCCAGGTGCCGGTGTGCCCACGCCAGGGCGAGCCAGGTCTTGCCGATGCCCCCGGCACCACCGATCGCCGACACCAGCACCGTCGCGCCCTGCCCCGCCCCTGCCGGGTCGGTGGTGAGGGCTGCGGTGGTCGGTTCCTGCGCGTCGGTGCCTGGTTCCTGCGGTGTGGCGGCGTGGGTCAGGGCGCGGTCCAGACGGGCCAGTTCCGCCCTCCGGCCGGTGAACAGTCCCGGTGCGGCGGGCAGCTGCCGCGGGATGACCGGCGCGGGCCGCGGCGGTGGCGGGTGCAGATTCAGGTTGCCGTGCACCACACCGACGGCGGCACCGTGATCGGTGGCGACGAGGTCACCGTGGATGCTCGTCGTCACCGCGGTGCCAGCGGCCGGGGTGGTGTCGGGGCGGGGCGGGTCGGCCGCCGACGCGGTGTGCCCGTGGTCCGCGTCGGCTAGCGAGGGTTGTCCGGTTCTCCCGTCTGGGGTGGTGCGCTGATGGTGAGGTGGTCGCCGGTAGCGGCACCGATGGTGATGCCCCATGCCGCGCCGTTGACGCCACCGTGAATAGTCGTACTACGACCACCGGCCCCGCTGACACCCTCGTGGTGGCTGGAGACCATGTCCCCGGTGCCGAGGTCGCTGGATTCGCGGTTGGTGCCTGTGGGTGTGCTGTTGTGCGGGGTTGGTGTGGTGGGGCCTGGCGGGTGGGTGACGAGGTGGTGCAGGCGGGTCTGGGTGGGAGTCGAGAGGCCGGTGCCGCCGCTGAGGTCGCGCATGCGGGTGGCGATGTGGTCGGCCCAGGCGGTGATGTCGACGTGTCGGCCGCTGTGAGCCAGTGCCTCGGCACCCAGGAGCAGGAGTCGTTCGTCGTGGACGATGTCGGCTTCCAGCGGGCCGAGCTGGGCTTGACCCGTTCTGACGGACATCCGAGATCAGGGGACGCGTGTCCCCGGAGGGATGTCCCATCATGGAGCCCATGGGCAGGAAGAAGCGGCGGCCTCGGCGGTCGTTCACCCCGGAGTTCAAGGCCGAGATCGTGGAGCTGTGCTCGCGGGGTGACCGTTCGGTGGGTCAGGTCGCGAAGGACTTCGACCTGACCGAGACCGCGGTGCGGCAGTGGGTCGTGCAGGCCGAACGTGACGCCGGCACCCGCGCCGACGGGTTGACCACCGACGAACGCGAGGAACTCACGAGGCTGCGGCGGGAGAATCGCCGGTTGTCGGAGGACGTGGAGATCCTCAAGCGCGCCACGGTTTTCTTCGCCAAGGAGATCCGGTGAACGTGTACCCGTTCATCGAGGCGGAGCGAGCGGGCGGCGGCAACGTCCATCGGGCGTGCACGCTGCTGAAGGTCTCCCGGTCCGCCTACTACGCCCGCCGCACCGCCACGCCCACCGACCACGCACGACAGGACGCCGACCTGGCCGCGCGGGTCGTCGCGATCCACGACGAATCCAAGGGCACCTACGGCGCACCCAGGGTGCACGCCGAGCTGCAAGCCCAGGGCCATCGGCATTCCCGCAAACGCGTCGCCCGGCTCCTACGACAGGGAGGACGTGCGGGACGCGCACCGAAGCGGTGGCGCACCACCACCGTCCCCGACCCCGCCGCGACCATTCCAGTGGACCTGATCCGACGCGACTTCTCCTGTGTCGCAACGGATATCGACACACGATGGTGCGGGGACATCACCTACATCCACACCTGGGAGGGGTGGCTCTACCTGGCCACCGTCATCGACATCCCTCACGACGCGTGGTCGGCTGGGCCACCGCCGACCACCTGCGCACCGACCTCGTCGCCCAAGCCCTCGACAACGCCGTGCGCCAACGACGCCCCGAGCCCGGCGTGATCTTCCACGCCGACAGGGGCTGCCAGTACACATCCGCCCAGCTCGCCACCCTCGCCGACAACCTGGGCGTCCGATTGTCGGTCGGCCGCAAAGGCCAATGCTGGGACAACGCCGTCGCCGAGTCGTTCTTCGCCACCATCAAAGCCGAACTGCTCGACCGACAGCCCTGGCCCACCAGGACCAGGGCGCACAAAGCGATCTTCGAATACATCGAGGGCTGGTTCAACACCCGCCGCCTACACTCCAGCCTCGGCTACCTCAGCCCTGCCACCTACGAAGCCACCCGACACCATCCGGTGGACCGGGTAGCCTGACCACACTCATCGACCCTGTCCGTCAGAACGGGTCAACCCCAAAGTCATCGTTGCTGGTCAAGCGACGTATCTGTACTCGTTGATGAGTCCGCCCAGGATGCGGGTGCGGTGCAGTCTGTGGGTGTCGAGGTCGTGTACCGCGGTGGGGTGCTGCTGGGCTTCGGGTAGTAGTTGGTCACGGGCCTGGTGGGGCCGGTGTCGGTTGTAGTGGTCCTCGTAGGTCTTGAGGACATGCCGTGCGTGGCTCTCACCGGTGATCAGGATGTGGTCGAGTGCCTCGCGTCGGATGGTGCCGATGACCCGTTCGCAGTGGGCGTTCATCCGAGGTACCTACGGCGCGCTTCGGAGCACGTGTAGATCGTCGGCTTGGAAGACGGTGTCGAACGCTTCGCCGTACTTGCCGTCGCGGTCGCGGATCAGGAAGCGCAGGGACGGCGTCCGGTGTCCGAGATCGGCGGCGAGGTTCCTGGCCTGCTGCGTTGTCCATGCCTGGGTCGGGTGGGCGGTGACCCCGGTGATGTGCAGGCGCCGGGTGGCGTGTTCGAGGAACGCCAGTGCGTACAGACGTTTGCCGAGCACGGTGTCGAGGTGGAGGAAGTCCGCCGCGATGATGCCCTGGGCCTGGGCGGTGAGGAACTCGCGCCAGCTCGGGCCGCAGCGGCGTGGCACCGGGTCGATGCCCGCGTCGTGCAGGATCTGCCAGACCGTCGAGTGGGCGATCCGGTGGCCGAGCCGGGCCAGTTCGCCTTGAATCCGCCGGTGACCCCACCGCGGGTTCTCTCTGGCGAGCCGCACCACGAGCGACTTGATCGCCGCTCGAGTTGGTGGACGTCCGGTGCGTCGCCGCGCGGTGTGGTCCCACTTGCGGGCCACGACCTGCGGTGCCAGGCGAGCAGGGTGCCCGGCGTAACGGGAAAGACCTCTGGCCAACGGCGACGGTCCACCAGTCCGGACAGGGCGGCGAACCAGAATCGATCCGCAGGCTTGTAACGGACCGGACCCGCCAGTTGCCGACGAAGGACCGCATTCTCGTGCCGCAGCACAAGCAGCTCGGCGTCCTTCGCGGCATCGCTGCGCAGCAGCGCCGACGGGACGGACAGCAGCTTCCGGGTCGTCTGGTACAGCAGGGACACGATCACCCGAACATGCTCTCAACACGCTGATACCCCTGCTCTACCAGCGACGATGACTTCTCGAGCGGCACACGATGGCCGGGGTGCTGTGTTTCAAGCCCGGCGAGCGGCCGCGTCTGCTCTACCGGCTGCGTCTGTGGCATGGCCGCAAGGGCGAGCGGCGCGGCTTCCCCTGGGCCGACTACCGTGATCTGACCGTGGCCACCCACAAACAACTCCACGCTCCGACGGTGTGGATCTGGGACAACCTCAATGTCCACAAGACACACGAGCTGACCGACTTCATCACCGCCAACCGGGGTTGGTTGCACGTGGTGCATCTGCCGTCCTACGCACCGGACCTGAACCCGACCGAAGGAGTGTGGTCGCTGCTCAAACGGTCGCTGACCGACTTTGCCGCAGCCGACCTCGACCACCTGGTACGGGTGGTGAAACGCAAACTTAAGAAAATCCAGTACCGGCCCGACGTGCTCGATGGCTGCCTCACCCAGACCGAACTGACCCTCACGACGACACCATGACCATGCCAACCGCCGTCGCTCTTTTAACCTCTGTAGCCATCAGAGGGCAACGGCGGTACGCGCAACTGCTCCTTCATTAGATCGACTAATCATGCGCAACTCGCACGTCGCGGCCGGACGAGCCATCGGGGGCAGTTCCTGCCACCGTCGGGCTCGGACTGACCACGGCACGCAACTCCTGCGCCTGGTCGGGATAATCGAACTTGACAAGGACATCAGCCAGGAGTTGCACCACAGCAACCTTCTCCGGTGGCTTCAACTCGCGCACGAAGTCCTCGAGAATTTTGGCGGCGCGGAACCAGCCCGATGACCGGTCGTGCCGGGCGATGGTGTGGTGGAGCTGCTCGATCTTGTGGTAGGTGCCGGGGTCCACATCTTCGGGGTGCATCATGAACCAGTAAGTCATAGCCGAGGCCGGATCAGCCAGGACTGCGGAGCGGAACTGGTCAATGCGCGCCAGGGTGAGTCGTTGCAGGTGGTCCGCCAGCTCTTCCCGACGGCGCTGCTCATTATAGGCGTAGAGCTGGTGCTGCTGGTCCTCCGGTATCTCGAGGGTGACGGTTGCGTTCAGAATCTGTACGTCATGCTGAGCGAGGTGGGTCAGCCTCCCCAGAGCTGCCAGAATGGCGTCCTGCGCGGCGTCAAGCCTGCCCGCCGGTATGTCGGAGACGCTCTTGGCGGCCATGGTCGTGACCAGTTCGTGCAGAGCGTTCTCCGGATGCCGTTGCCGTCGACGTCCCACCCTTGGTTTCCAGTGCACATCGAAGTGCGCCTGTAGGGTGAACCCTGCAGTGGCGCTGGGCAGCGCTCTAATGAAGCTGGAGTGGCGAACCTGACGGAGATTAAACATGCGGTGATGTGCCGACTGATTCTACAGGAACGACGGGTTGGCGGAGTACGTCGAACTGCGGATGACGTGCGAAAATATACTCCGCTATCTTGTCACGCACTTCCCTGAACTCCGGGGAAATGTGATCCACTCGTGTGCGATCCCCGATCATGAACACGTTGTTAAAGTAGATCATCGCACGTAGATCGACTTGCCGTCCCTCGCGCCCACTCACGGCTGCGTGCAGGATCTTCTGCAGTGGCTCCAAGATCTCCGGAACGACACAAGCGGATCTCACCCACAGGTACAGCACTGCGCCGACACGGTCTTCGCTCTCGGGCTGAAGATTAAAGACCGCTCGCCAGCCTTGACCACATTCGTCGAACAACGACTTCGACGTTTCCAAATCACCGGAGAGAAGCTCAGGGATCTGCAGGTCGCCAGCCTGCAAGGAAGCCAGGGAAAGGAAGGCGTACACACCTGCCTGCCGTTGGCCTGGATGTTCGGAGCTACACCATACGGCCACCGTCTTCGTCAAACGCCTTCTCAAGGAAGGGATATTCCAGAGCCGCTCTACTGACCTGGTAACCGCAGCGGTGACCTGCTCGTCAGAAAACTGTGCGAGTTCGGCGAGGCGATACAAGGCGGCCGTAGGATGCAGTTCTGCCATGTCCCCGCCACATACATCGGCGATGAGCGCTTTCACTTCCGGCGTCTCACTGCTTGAACGTGCCTTAGTGAGCATCTCTTCGCGAACCTTGCTCCCGAATGATTCTTCCAACGCGGCCACGGTGAGCAGTAATGGAAGCACCTCCCGCAGAATCGAGCGCTGACTCCACGTGCGAATCACCTGCCACAGCAAGGAAGTGTTTTTGTGTTCGACCGTCCAGCGCAGTGCATAGTCGGCTATACGCTGGACGACATGACGAGTGTGGCCCGAGAGGTGCTTGTCATCCGCGAGTTCGATCGGTAGTCGACACAGCCATTCGGCGAATTCCGTTCGCAGGTGTTGCCTGTCGAGCCAGAAGTAGTCCAAAACGGCGTTGGCGTAGTCGGGTCGCACGAAAGATACAGTGTCATCACTCTCGAGTCGAGCACCGATGACATCGACAAGTTCCAGGATTCCCGGCCCTGCGAGACCTCGAGCTTCCGGCTCGTCCTCACCGAGCACATGGGGTGTTTTCATTGACGTCGTGAAGACAAGCCCGGCGGACAATCTCTCAAGGACCGCCGCAGCCAGCAGAAAATGCCTTTCCCGACTGCCGGTATTTTCTTGATGCCATTTCAGCAGCTCGCTACGCCATCTGCCATGCAGTTGCAGCACGAGCTCGACGCGATGCCGCTGAGCATCTTCTGGACCATCGTTCTGCTGCGCCCCGGGAAGTTGACGCGCCTCCAGCGACTCCGCTGACCGGATGTTTTCCACCCAGCGCACGGCCTCCGAGGGCCCGGCGTGAGCGAGGTAGGTCTTGATCTGCTCGTCCCCTACGTAAGGTCCAGGCTCGATGTGACTGTACCTAAGGTGGGCTGTGACAATATCCGCGGCAGACACTGACTCCAGAAAAACAGCGATGTCGCCCGCCCCCTCGCTGGCGCGACGCCACAGTGCGGAAGGTACGACGACCACGAGATAAGAGTTGCGGCTCTTCAATTGCGTCCTGAAGGCGAACAGGTGGCGCCCGAACGCATCATCGAGGGTTAACTCACCTCGTAGGTCCAGAAGCCATCCTTTATTACTTTCAATTTCTAGCGCACCCAAGTCGAGATTGTCGCTGATTTCACGACGCACCTCACGCGGTTCAACGCCGTCCAACTGCGCCAGCAACGCGACTGCGGTATGGTGCCGACCGCAGTCGGCATCGGCGACCAACACAACAATGTTGTTTTCGAAAAGCTTTTTTCTCGATTCAGCAAAACGTAGCGGTTCGGCTAGAGTAAGCGCAAGCTCATTCACATATTCAGGTCTGAGTTGGTGATGAGCCAGGATCCGCTGGACGTTCTGGTAGATCGCAGCGACGATACCTTCGTTACGCTCGACGTTCTGTTCGATCGTGGTGCGGCGTTCGACAATCTCATCTAGTACTTCTTCAGGCGCATGCGAGGGCTCCCCGTGAACCGCCGCCGGGTAGGCTCCCTCCGTCGCGGTCTCGGTCATCACACCTCATCAGCCCGGATACCGATGACTTTGCCGCCAGCCGGGATGTGCTGGGAACGCTGGGTCACGTGCGCACCTCGGACGCTCTTCCCATCGATACCGGTCATGTCGCCTTCGACGACGTCGACAGACTGGTCGACACGGCTTCCCGAGATTGGCCGTCGTTCACCGACGAAGGTGATGCGTTGTCCGTAGATACATTCTAGGTGATTTCGGAGGCGTCCCATGTTCTCGAGCAGCTTGTCGTCCTCGCTCTGAATACGGTCAGGATTGCGGTCATACACCCCCAGGCGCCCGGCCAGCTCTTCGAGTTCGTCAAGACGCCGTTCCAGCTGATCCTCGTCGACCCGCAAGGGCTGCAGCACCCCCTGCACAACCTCGGGTGTCTCGATCTCTTCTGCTTCCAGCTCGAGAGCGTTCGCGTCGGCCTTGGAGACGCGATTGTCGAGCAGACGTGTCAACCGCCCAAACAGGAAAGCGAACGCCGGCCCTGCAATCGCACCGGCTAATGTGATGCTGATCGGTTCCATGATCTCCCCTGCATCCGCTATCAACCCTGGGTCGTTCTACAACTACCAGAAGGACGTTACCACTCGCACCCTTTACACACTCATTCCATCAAATGGCGCAGCCACTCGTCGCCGAGACGATCTCATCGACGGCGTCGCGGGCGTTGAAGGGCGATGCGGTTCAGAGGAACCCTCGGCTGCTCCCGCGACTGGCTACACAGCCTAGTAGGACTTTGTTAGGTCGAGTGATGGGATGTGTGGGCGGTGTGATCTTCTTGTCGGGTGAGGCCGGAGGAGATGGATCGGGTTCGCCCGGTGATCGAGGGGTTCGCCGCTGGGATGTTCGGCGGGTTCGCCCGGCGTGACCAGCGGGCGAAGGGCGAGCTGTATCTGCGTGGCCTGTTGTCGGACGGCAAGCGCAAGTCGATGCAGCCGATGGCCGAACGCCTCGGCGTGGACCACCAGCAGTTGCAGCAGTTCGTCACCACGTCGACCTGGGATCACGTCGAGGTGCGGCGCCGGTTGGCGGTGTGGGCCGGCGGGTTCGTGGACCCGGACGCGTGGGTGGTGGACGACACCTCCTTCCCCAAGGACGGCAACGCCTCGCCGGGTGTGGCGCGGATATACTGCGGTGCGTTGGGCAAGACGGCGAACTGCCAGGTCGGGGTCAGCGTGCACGCGGTGACGGACTGGGCGTCGGCGGCGGTGGACTGGCGGCTGTTCCTTCCCGAGTCCTGGGACGACCGGCTGGCCGACGACCCCGCCGAGGCTGCGGAAGTCCGGGTCCGCCGCAAGCGGTGCGCGATCCCGGACGCGGTGCGGCATCGGGAGAAGTGGCGTCTGGCGCTGGACATGCTCGACGAACTCGCCGGCTGGGGCCTGCCCGCGCGGCCGGTGGTCGCGGACGCCGGCTACGGCGACACCACCGCTTTCCGGCTCGGCCTGACCGAACGCGGCCTGACCTACGTGCTGGCCGTGCACTCCAACACCAGCGCCCACCCGGCCTCGGCGATGCCCGTGACGGCCGACTACGGCGGCATCGGCCGCCGGCCGGTACCGCGCTATCCCGAACCCGCGGCGGATCTGAAGACTCTGGCCATGAGCGCGGGCCGGGCGGCGGGCCGGTTCGTGGTCTGGCGCCACGGCTCCCACAAGACGGCCGCCAACCCCACCGGACGGATGCGATCCCGCTTCCT
>NZ_BAAAKE010000009.1:0-314224 GCF_039527585.1 Saccharothrix xinjiangensis
GAGTTGACCGGTACTAATAGGCCGAGGACTTGCTACGAAGACGCTACGCATCCACTGTGCGGTTCTGAAAGAACCGACCGGACCACCCGTGTCCACCATGCACCCGCGGGGGTGTTGGTGGGTGGGGTGCCTACGGTGCGGTAATTTCATAGTGTTTCGGTGGTCATTGCGGTTGGGGAACACCCGGTCCCATTCCGAACCCGGTAGTTAAGCCTTCCAGCGCCGATGGTACTGCACTCGTGAGGGTGTGGGAGAGTAGGACGCCGCCGAACATTCTTTCCCTCAGGGGCACCCGCGAGCCGGGTGCCCCTGAGGGCTTTTTGCGTTCAAGTGCTTCCGAATCGGGTCCGGACATCCCACCGCGCGGCGGTCACGGCGACGCCGCGCGGGCACCCCGCCGTGGCGGCGACTAGGTTTTCCCCATGCACAGCGAGGACCCCCGCACCCAGCGCCGCGCCGGCGGTGACGCCGCCGTCCAGGCCGACCTCGCCACCAGCCCGTTCCGCGTGGACCGGGACCGGGTGGCCGGCTCGCCGTTCTTCTCGCGACTGGGCGGCGTCACGCAGGTCGTCAGCTCCACGGGCTCCGGTCTGCTGGTGCACAACCGACTGACGCACAGCCTGAAGGTCGCGCAGGCGGCCCGCGCGATCGCCGAGCGGCTCAACACGCGTCCCGAGGTGGCGAACCTGCTGGAGAAGCTGGGCGGCTGCGACCCGGACGTGGTGGAGGCGGCGGCCCTCGGACACGACCTGGGGCACCCACCGTTCGGGCACCTCGGCGAGCAGGTGCTCGACCGCCTGGCGCGGCACCGGTTCGGCCTGGCCGACGGGTTCGAGGGCAACGCCCAGTCGTTCCGCATCGTCACCACCACGGACGTGCGGGGTCCGTCGGCGGTGGGGCTGGACCTGACGGTCGCGGTGCGGGCGGCGATGCTGAAGTACCCGTGGACTCGGCTGTCGCACCCGACGCCGCACCCCCGGGACCTGCCGGAACCGCCGCGCGGCGCGGCCGAGCCGCCTGACGCGCCGGGCACCGGTTCGGCCAAGTTCTCCGCCTACGTCACCGAGCTGGACGACGTGCTCCAGTCCCGCGCCTACTACGGGGGCCGCCTGGAGCCGTGGCAGCAGACGGTCGAGGCGTCGGTGATGGACACGGCGGACGACATCGCCTACGCGATCCACGACGTGGACGACTTCTACCGGGTGGGTGTGCTCCAGCACGCCACGGTGTCGGCGGAGTTGAACGCGTGGCTCGGCCACGCCGTGGAGCTGGCGGGTCTGACCGCCGGCGAGCTGGACGACCAGCGCCGCCGTCCCGGCCGGTCGCTGGAGGCGCTGCGCCGCCGCCTGCACGCCAAGGACTCGTGGGCGGTGGACGACGACGCGTTCGCGCACGCCGTGGCGAAGGTGCGGGCGGAGCTGGTGGACGGCCTGCTGGCGATCCCGTTCGACGGTTCGGTGGAGGCCGAGCAGGCGGTGGCCGGGTTCTCCGCCCGGTGGACTCGCCGCCTGGTGGACGCGGTCGGGGTGGTGGAGGAGCCGACGACGCGGTCGGGGCACGTGGTGCTGGCGGTGCAGCAGTGGCACGAGGTGCAGGTGTTGAAGTTCGTGCACCGCAGGTTCGTGCTGCTCCGCCCGGACCTGGCGCTGCACCAGCGGGGTCAGGCGCGGTTGCTGACCGCGCTGGTGGAGGCGCTGGAGCAGTGGGTGACCGACCGGCACGAGGCGAACCGGCTGCCGCGCCGCCTGCACGACCTGGTCGAACTGGCCGGCGGCGAGTACGCCAGGATCGCCCGGACCGACCCGTCCGTGCTGGTGGGGGCCACCGGTGACGCGCCGTCGGGACCGGATGCGGTGCGGGCGCTGGCGCGTGGCCGGGCGGTGGTCGACTTCGTCGCCTCGCTCACCGACAACCAGGCCGCCGCGCTGCTCGACGGGCTGTCCGGGCGGACCGGGCAGCTGTGGACGGATGCTTTCGTACTGTGAAATGTGATGGTTATTCCACGTCGCGAAGTAGGCCGAACGGTGGCAGACGGTACTTGGGTGAGCGCAATACGTTGACCCCTCGATCGGGGACACCCGATCGATGGTCGCGTGCGTCGGGGGCACGCTCAACGTGGGGGAGACGCCTGTGCGTTCACAGCTACGCCGGTCTCGAAGAACCGCCCTGATCGCAGCCGGCGCCGCGGCGCTGCTGGCACTGGGCGTCGTGTCACCCGCTTCCGCCGATCCGGCCCGGGCGTCCAAGGGCGTCGAGGAGAAGCTCGCCGCGCAGATCGCCGCGCTCCAGGAGATCAAGAAGTCGCTCTCCGGCGCGGAGTCCAAGATGGACAGCGCGCTCGTCGTGGAGCAGCGCCGCCGCGCGAACGCCGGCACGTTGAGCCGGACCCCGTCCGTGCAGACCGGGGTCAAGGTGCAGGGCGGGAACACCGTGCTGGTGGACATCCGCGCCCACGAGGTCACCGACGACCTGGTCAACGCCGTCAGCGCCGCGGGCGGCGGCATCCGCGCGGTCTCGACCGAGGGCAGGACGGTGCGCGCCCAGGTCCCCCTCGGTTCGCTCGCCGCGCTCTCCGCCCGCGGTGACGTCCGGAGGGTCGAGACGGCCGTGGAGGCTAAGACCTTCCGCGAGCAGGACCCCAAGAACGCGACCGCCGCGCCCTCCAAGGAGGCCAAGGCGAAGGACGTCGAGAAGCGCACCCGCGAGGCGCTGGCCTCGGTGCGGGCGGCGGCCACGACCGGTGAGGGCGACCGGGCGCACGCGGCGGACACGGCGCGTGACGAGTTCCGGGTCACCGGCACCGGCGTGAAGCTGTGCGCGCTGTCCGACGGCGTCGACTCCCTGGCGGCCTCGAAGGCGGCGGGCGAGCTGCCCGCGAACGTCGAGGTGCTGCCCGGCCAGGAGGGCGCGGGCGACGAGGGCACCGCGATGCTGGAGATCCTGCACGACATCGCGCCCAACGCCAGCCTGGGCTTCGCCACCGCGTTCAACGGTGACGCGAGCTTCGCCGACAACATCCGCGGCCTGCGCTTCGAGCTGGGCTGCGACATCATCGTCGACGACGTGCTGTACTTCAACGAGTCGCCGTTCCAGGACGGCATCATCGCCCGCGCGGTGGACGCGGTCGCCGCGGACGGCGCCCTGTTCTTCTCCTCCGCCGGCAACGAGGGCAACGTCGTCGACGGCACCTCCGGCCACTGGGAGGGGCAGTTCGTCGACTCCGGCGTCGGCATCGGCAAGTTCGCGGGCACGGCCCACGACTTCGACCCCTCGCCGGGCGCCAAGCAGGTGGTCAACCCGCTGTCGGAGAGCTCCGGCGGCGTGCCGGTGACGCTGTTCTGGTCCGACCCGCTGGGCTCGTCGTCCAACGACTACGACCTGTACCTGGTGAACGCGCAGGGCGGCGTGGTCGCGTTCAGCCAGGGCGTCCAGGACGGCACCCAGGACCCCTACGAGCGGCTCAACACGCCCGCCGGCTCCGCGGGCCTGCGTTTGGCCGTGGTCAAGTTCCGCGGTGACGACCAGTACCTGTCGCTGTCCGCGCTCGGCGGTCGCTTCAAGGACGCCGCGGGCGCCAAGGGCTTCGCCACGCCGGGCGTGACCCGCGGCCACTCGGCGGCCAAGGGCGCGATCAGCGTCGCCGCCGCCCCGGCGGCCGAGCCGCTGCCGTTCGACCTGGAGCCGGGCGACCCGGCCAACCCGCGCGGCCCGTTCCCGGGCGCCTTCGACGGCTCCCAGAAGCCGGAGCGGTTCACCTCGGACGGCCCGCGTCGCGTGTTCTTCGCGCCCAACGGCAGCGCGGCGCCCGAGGTCAGGCAGAAGCCCGACCTGACCGCGGCGGACGGCGTGTCCACCAGCGTGCCCGGGTTCGACCCGTTCTTCGGCACGTCGGCGGCGGCGCCGAACGCGGCGGCCATCGCGGGCCTGATCCTGTCCGGCAACCCCGGCCTGTCCACGGCCGAGGTGAAGGCGGCGCTGACCGCCACCGCGATCGACATCGCCGAGCCCGGGGTGGACAACCGCACCGGCGCCGGCATCGTCCGCGCCGACCTGGCGCTGGCCTACACCGGGGCCTCGCCGCAGCCGCTGGCCAGGGCGCAGCGCCCGACCGTGGTCAACGACTCGGACGGCAGCCAGTACCTCAAGCCGGGCACCACGTCGACGGTCACCGTGCCGGTGGTCAACAACGGCGACGGCACGGCGGCCTCCACGAGCCTGGTGCTCACCTCGCCCACCGCGGGCGTGACGATCGCGCCGCGCTCGAAGTACTACGGCAACATCGAGGTCGGCCAGACGGTGACCAACACCTTCAAGGTGACCGTCCCGCCGTCGGTCGTGGTCGGCACGGGCGTCAAGCTGGAGGCCCGGGTCACCTACGCCGGTTCGACGTCGCCGACGACCGCCTCGTTCACGCTCAACGTGGGCCAGCCGTCGAGCGAGGTGCGGACCTTCTCGTACACCGGTCCGGTGGTGGCGATCCCGGACAACAACCCGCTCGGCGCCACGGTGCCGATCGAGGTCACCGGTGTCGGCCGCGCGTCCAAGGTCGTGCTGTCCATCGACGGCTCCCAGTGCACGCCGAACACGGACGGTTCCACCACGGTGGGCATCGACCACACGTTCGTGGGTGACCTGGTGGGCACGCTGACCGCGCCCAGCGGCACCAGCGCGACGGTGTTCCAGCGCAACGGCTCGACCGGCTCGAACCTGTGCCAGGTCGTGTTCGACGACTCGGCCGAGCGGGCGTTCTCCTCGGTGACCAGCGCGAACGCGCCGTTCACCGGCACCTGGAGGCCGACCTCGCCGCTGAGCGCCCTGCTGGAGCAGCCGGCGGACGGCGTGTGGACGTTCAAGGCCGTGGACACGGCGACGGCCGACCGCGGTTCGATCCGCGCGGTCTCGCTGAAGGTCAACGGTTACGTCTGAGTTGCGAGAAGGGGCCCCGGGACTCGTCCCGGGGCCCCTTCTTTACACCTGTTACTTGGGCCACTCCCAGCGGATGCCGAACACGCCGGGCCCGAAACCGAGCGCCACCGCGTGCACGCCGCCCGCGCCGTCCAGGGCCAGGTTGCGGCGCCGCGACGGGGTGTCGTCACCGGCGGGCACGCTGTACTGCTGGCACCGCGCCGGCAGGTACGACGGGTCGAACCGCACCTCGATCACGTACTCCCGCACCGGCAGCCGGAACTTGCGGGCGAAGGTGTTCTTGCCCGCGGGGTAGTGGCCCTCCGCGAACAGCAGCTCGTACTCCATGATGATCGTCTCGCCGCGGCTCAGCGGCCGGTCGAACATCATCTCCGCGGCCATGATGTTGACCTCGGTGTCCTCGACGACCCGCCCGAGGTGGCAGTTGCGCAGGTTCACCACCTGCGGCAGCACGTCGGACTCCTCGGTCTCGAACACCAGCGCCCAGCGGTCCGGGCCGTCCTGCTCCGCGCGCAGGATCTGCCGCACCCACACCGACCGCTGACCGCCGTCCGCGGCGATCTCGATGCGGTCGTGCTGGCTGATGCGGCCCAGCTTCACGTCCGAGGTGGTGTCCACCTTCGTGAGCAGGTCGGCGACCCGCTCGCGGCGCTCCCACAGGGCGTCGATCGGCATCATCGTGGTCGGCCGCGACCGCCTGCCGCGCGGGCGCGGCGGTCCCAGGAGCGCCGAGAGACCCGCCTGGGGCACGCCCAGCACGGTCTCCAGGTGGCGCAGCGCCTCCAGCGATTCCGGCCGCTCGGGACGGCGACGACCGGACTGCCAGTAGCTCAGCGTGGCGACGCTGATCGTGACCCCGCGCAGGGCGAGCCGGTGCTGGATGCGGTCCAGGCTCAGCCTGCTGGCCTTGATGGCGGCTCTCAACGCCTCCGGGAACGGCCCGGTGGTGAGAAGCTGCGCAAGACTGCCGTGGCCCGTCGGGTCGAGTTCGTCGACGGACAGGTTGGGTCGACCGGCAGCGTTGGTCATTGTGACTCCCCGCTGTCATGAGATCACGCCCCAGTGACCCTACCCGCCAACGCAGTGCGTTGGTGCCTTCCGAGCGGAGTCAATGATTGGGCCGAACGGGTTACGAGTTCACTGGGGTGGACATCGTTCTGTCAAGTGGTGAACGCTACTGCTCCATCCTTTGTAAACCCGTCGGTAACGTTGTGCAACGGGATGCCGCCGATGTGGTGGAAATCCCTTCGGGGCTGGTGGGGGCCGGCGCGGTCCCGGCTGCGTTGGCGGCACGCGATCGGGTGCGCCTACTGTGTTCCCGGTGACCGCCGCCCAGGACCTCGTGCCGCTGCCGGAGGACCCCCTGACGGAGGTCGCCGCCGCCGTGCTCGGCGACGGCCCGCGCTCGGTGCTCGACCTGCTGGACGTGGCCCGCCACCACGGCGGGCCGCCGGTCGACGTGGTGCGCGCGAGCGACGACCTGCTGCCCAGGCTGGCGCACGAGAACGCGCTGTCGCCGGCGTTGCTGCTGGCCAGGCAGGCGCTGCGGCCGGGTGGCCTGTTCGTGGCGGCCGTGCCGGAGCTGGACAAGCTCGGCAGGCTGCGGCCCACCGCGCCGCCGCCGAAGGTGACCGGGCGGGGCGGCGACCGGCAGGTGACCGTCCAGCTGTGGGACTGGTCGCCCGACGGCGAGTCCTACGCCCTGGAGGTCGTGCGGCTGGTGCGCGCCGAGGGCGCGTGGCAGGTGGCGAACACCGTGTCCACGCGGCACCGGGTGCTGTCGTCGGAGCAGGTCTCCGCCGAGCTGGCGGCGGCCGGGTTCGCGGCGGTCCAGCGGCTCACGCCCGCGGAGTGCGGGCACCCGCTGCCCGTGTGGGTCGCGGTCGCGCCGGCATGAGCCGGGTGCGGCCCGTCGCCGGCGGCGGGCGCGCGGTCGAGGTCGAGCCCGAGCGGTTGACCGGGTGGTTCGAGCGGTTCGCGGCCGGGCACGGAGGGGTGGCGACGACCGCGGTCGCCGGGCGCGGGTTCGTGGTGACGGCGGTGGACGGGACGACGGCCTCGGTGTTGGCGGCCTTCGGTGAATTCACCCTGACGGGTGACCCCGATGGAGTGTCATCCGATAGTGGGGTGGCCGATGAGCCGACCTCCGCCGGTCCGGTGTCCGCCGGTCCGGAGTTCGCCGGCTCGACGATCGCCGGTTCGACGTCCGATGACCGGTGGCCGGGCGGCCGAGGGCCCGAGGGGCGGGTGTTCGGGGGTTTGGTGCTCGCCCCGCTGCTGGCCAACGCCCTCACCCCGCGCCGGATCGGGCTGCTGCTGGTCCGGCTCGGCGGGCACAGCACCGGCGTGGCGTTCGACGGCCGGGTCCTGGTGTCGACCACGGACAGTCACCTCGTGCACGGCCGCAACAAAGCGGGCGGCTGGTCGCAGCAGCGGTTCGCGCGCCGGCGGGAGGGGCAGGCGAGGGTCGCCCTCCGCGCCGCGGCCGACGACGCCGCCCGGGTCCTGGCCCCGCGGGTGGGCGAGCTGGACGCGGTGGTCCTCGGCGGCGACCGGCAGGCGTTGGACGCGCTGCGCGCCGACCCCCGGTTGAGCGCCGTGTTCGCCCTGGCGTCGCCGCGGGTGCTGGACGTGTCCGAGCCCCGGCGCGCCGTGCTGGACGAGGCGGCGGCGCGGGCCAGGGCGGTCGAGGTCACCGTCCGGGAACCCTCCCGGAATCCGTGACAACCTCCCGCCCGGCCCACCGCATTCATAGGGGTGGAGAGGGCGCCGACCCCGGCGCTCCCGCTACCCCGAGGAGCAGCTGTGCCGCGCAAACGACTCGTGCTGGCGGTCGGAGCCGTCGTGGTGGGCGGCCTGGCGGTGGCCGTGCCCGCCCTGGCGTTCGGTTCGGACCCCCGGCCGGCGCCGACCACCAGCGCGCCGGCCACCACGGTCCCGGCCACGACAGTTCCGGCCACGACAGTTCCGGGCACCACGGTCCCGGCCACCACCGTCCCGGGCGCCACGACGGGGGCGCCCACCTCGCCGCGCCCCACGACGCTGCCCCCGACCAGCCCGCGCCCGACCACCACCCCGCCGCAGCCGATCGAGACGTCGCCGAGGCCCACCACCGCCCCGCCGGTCACCACCAGGCCGGTGGAGACCTCGCCGCGCCCCACCGCCACCACACGGCCCGTCCCCACCACGACGGAACCGCCGGCCGCGGAGCGCTGAGCACGTGAGCTGGGACGCGGAGTTCACCCGCCACTTCGACCGGTGCGCCGACTCGATGCGCTTCACCGCGTTCTTGTTGTGCGGCAACCACCACGAGGCCGAAGACCTGGTGCAGTCCGCGTTCCTCAAGCTCTACCTGGCGGGGCCGAGGATGGCGCACCGGGACGGTCTGGACGCCTACCTCAGGCAGATCGTGGTGCGCACCTTCCTGGCCGAGCGCCGCCGGGTGCGCTGGAAACGGGAGAAGCTCACCGACACCCCGCCGGAGGCGCCGTCGGCGGGGGTGTTGAGCGAGGACAGGCTGGTGGTGTGGCAGGCACTCGCGGCGGTGCCCGCGAAGCAGCGGGCGGCGCTCGTGCTGCGCTACTGGCACGACCTGGGCGTGGAGGAGACGGCCGCCGCCCTCGGGTGCTCGGTCGGGACGGTGAAGAGCAACACCAACCGGGGGCTCAAGGCGTTGCGGCAGAGACTGGGACCGGAGTTCGGCTCGCTGTGGGAGGTGTCGCGGGGTGCTTGAGGACGAGTTGAAGAAGATGTTCGAGGAGCTGAACGTCGAGTCCCCGCCGCGCACGTTCGGCGCCCTCGACATCGTCCACCTGGGCGTCGGCGTCAAACGCCGCCGCCGCACCGCCGCCGTGGCCGCGACGGGCGCCGGCACCACGGCGCTGGTGGCGGTGGTCGTCGCCTTCGCCCTCAACCAGGGCCCCGACCCGACCGAGAACACCCCGGCCGACCCGCCCGCCTCGAACACCACCTACCCCACCTCGCCGGCCACCTCGTCACCGCAGACGATCGAGACGTCACCGACGACAACGGACGAAGCGCCGAAACCCACCACCGCACCGCCCGCCACCACCGCACCGCCCGCCACCACCGCCCGCCCGACCCGGACGAGCACCACCAACACCACCCGGCCCTCGCCGGGGCGCACGGCCGTCACCACGACAGCACCGGTCCCGATCTCCACGACCGCGCCACCTCCCCGCTAGCGCCACCACCCCCTCAACCCCACCCCCGCACTCGTCCGTCCGCCCCCACCCTGTCCACCTCGCCCCGCGAGGACCGTGAGCCGACCGAGGGCGCTGAGCCGGTGCCCGTCGCCAACCGCGAGCGAGGCCCGGCCGACGACCGCGCCCACCGCCTCGCCGCCCGCCTCGCCCGGTCCTGGCACTCCAGCCGCCGCGGCGCGGAAGGCCTGGACCTGCCGCGCCGCGCGGTCGAGGCGCACCAAGGCGAGCGGATAGCAGCACAGGCGCGGCTGCTGGTCGGCTCGGCCCTGGTCGCGGACACCGCCCCGTCCCGCGCCGAGGACCGCGCCGCCGCGCCCAACCCGCCGTCGCGCCTCCCGAAGGCCTACCCCAGCGTGCCGGTGGCGAGCAGCCCGCCGTCCACGCGCACCGTCTCCCCGGTGATCCACTCGGCCGCGTCCGACGCCAGGAACGCCACCAGCCGCGCCACGTCCTCCGGCGTCCCGAGCCGCTTCATCGGGTAGGCGGCGGCCGCCTCCTCCTCGCGCCCCGTGTAGAGGGCCTCGGCGAACCGCGTCTTCACCACCGCCGGCGCCACCGCGTTCACCCGGACACCCGGCCCCAGCTGCCACGCCAGCTCCTCGGTCAGCCGGATCAGCGCCGCCTTGCTCGCCCCGTACGCGCCGATCGCCCCGGTGGACCGCAGACCGCCCACCGACGCGATGTTCACCACCGCGCCGCCGTGCTCCCGCATCCACGCCCGCCACGCCAGCTGCACGAACCCCAGCGCCGCCACCACGTTCGTGTTGAAGATCTTCTGCACCGCGTCCAGGTCGGCGTCCACCAGGGGACCGAACACGGGGTTGATGCCGGTGTTGTTCACCAGCACGTCCAGCCGCCCGAACCGCTCCACCACCAGCCGCACGGCCTCCGCGCGGTCGTCGGCGTCGCCCGCGTTGCCCGTCACCGCCAGCACGCGGTCCGGTGACGCGCCCGCGGTCTCGGCCAGCCCGGCCGCCGCCTCGGCCAGCGCCTCCGGTTTGCGGCCGGTGATCGCCACCGACGCCCCCCGCGTGAGCAGTTCCAGCGCGATCCCGAGGCCGATGCCCCGGCTCGCGCCCGTGACCAGGGCGACCTTGCCCGCGAAGTCGGAAGTCATGGGCGCAATCTATGCGCCTGCACACACGGCGGAAATGCGGTGGCGCTCACCCAGTAGACTGGGCACGTGGTCATCTTGATCGAGTAGGTCCCGCGCGAGCTGCGCCGTTGACCCCGCACGACCACACACCGGAGTTCTCACCTGTGATCACCGCAACCGACCTGGAGCTGCGCGCCGGCTCGCGCATCCTGCTCTCCGACGCCACCCTGCGCGTCCAAGCCGGCGACCGCATCGGCCTCGTCGGCCGCAACGGCGCCGGCAAGACCACGTCGCTGCGCGTCCTGGCCGGCGAGGGCCAGCCCTACGCGGGCGAGGTGCGCCGCAGCGGCGAGCTGGGCTACCTGCCCCAGGACCCGCGCGAGGGCGACCTGTCCGTGATCGCCAAGGACCGCGTGCTCTCCGCCCGAGGCCTGGACCAGCTGCTCCGCGACATGGAGAAGATGCAGACCGCCATGGCGGAGCTGGCCGACGACACCCAGCTCCAGGACGCCGTGCGCAAGTATGGCCGACTGGAGGAGCGGTTCGCCGCCCTCGGCGGTTACGCCGCCGAGAGCGAGGCCGCCCGCATCTGCTCCAACCTCGGCCTGGCCGACCGCGTGCTCGCCCAGCCGCTGCGCACCCTGTCCGGCGGTCAGCGCCGCCGCGTCGAGCTGGCCCGCATCCTGTTCGCCGCCTCCGAGGGCGGCGTCGGCGGCAAGTCCAGCACCATCCTGCTCATCGACGAGCCCACCAACCACCTCGACGCCGACTCCATCGCGTGGCTGAGAGGGTTCCTCAAGTCCCACGAAGGCGGCCTCGTCGTGATCAGCCACGACGTCGAGCTGCTCGACGACGTGGTCAACAAGGTGTGGTTCCTCGACGCCACCCGCGGCGAGGTCGACATCTACAACATGGGCTGGAAGAAGTACCTCGAAGCCCGCTCCGCCGACGAGAAGCGCCGCCGCCGCGAACGCGCCAACGCCGAGAAGAAGGCCGGCGCGCTGATGGCGCAGGCCGACAAGATGCGCGCCAAGGCCACCAAGGCCGTCGCCGCGCAGAACATGGCCCGCCGCGCCGAGAAGCTGCTGGCCGGCCTGGAGGACACCCGCCAGGCCGACAAGGTCGCCAAGATCCGCTTCCCGCAGCCCTCGCCGTGCGGCAGGACGCCCCTCACCGCCGAGGGCCTGAGCAAGTCCTACGGCTCGCTGGAGGTGTTCACCGGCGTCGACCTCGCCATCGACCGCGGCTCGCGCGTGGTGATCCTGGGCCTCAACGGCGCCGGCAAGACCACGCTGCTGCGGCTGATCGGCTCCATGGAGCGCCCCGACAGCGGCGAGGTGCTGAAGGGGCACGGGCTCAAGCTCGGCTACTTCGCGCAGGAGCACGAGACGCTCGACCACCAGGCCTCCGTGTGGCAGAACATCCGCCACGCCGCGCCCGACGTGCCCGAGCAGCAGCTGCGGTCGCTGCTGGGCACGTTCCTGTTCAGCGGCGAGCAGCTCGACCAGCCTGCGGGCACCCTCTCCGGCGGCGAGAAGACCCGGCTCGCGCTCGCCGGTCTCGTGTCGAGCGCGGCCAACGTGCTGCTGCTCGACGAGCCGACCAACAACCTCGACCCGGCCAGCCGCGAGCAGGTGCTCGACGCGCTGCGCCGCTACGAGGGCGCGGTGGTGCTCGTCACCCACGACCCGGGCGCCGTCGAAGCCCTTGAGCCCGAGCGGGTGATCCTGCTGCCCGACGGGAGCGAGGACCACTGGTCCGAGGAGTACCTCGAACTCGTGCAGTTGGCGTGAGGGCAAGGGTTTCCCCCTCCCAAACCCCTGAAGTGAGTGATGATCGACTCTCCGTGACCGAACGACCGCTCGCCGATCATTTCGCTTGATCACCTGGCGTTCTTGGTCTTCGTGTTCGATCATTGCGACGACAGGGGCTTACGAAGGCCCGACCTGCTGTCTACGGAAGGCGGGACAAGGTGGCTGACCTGAAGAAGGGCGCCCGGATCACCGGCGCCACGCGGGACAAGCTGGCCGCTGACCTGAAGAAGAAGTACGAAAAGGGCGCGAGCATCCGGGCGTTGGCCGAATCGACCGGGCGCTCCTACGGCTTCGTGCACCGGGTGCTCAGCGAATCCGGTGTGCAGCTGCGCGGTCGCGGTGGCGCCACCCGCACGAAGAAGAAGTAAGCTACCCTCCGGTAACCCCGAGGCGCCGAGGAGAGACGGCGCCCACCCGACACCGGAGGTTCAAGCATGTCGGCACCGACCACCATCGACGCCGACCTGCTGGAACGCGGGGGCGTGCGGTTCGAGGTCGACGGGGCGCGCGCCACGATCACCCTCGACCGTCCCGACGTGCTCAACGCACAGACGCCGTCCACCTGGGTGGCGTTGCGGACGATCGGCGAACAGCTGGACCCGGACGTCCGCGTGGTGGTCGTCCGGGGTTCCGGTCGCGCCTTCTCAGCGGGCCTCGACCGGCGCATGTTCACCGGCGAGGGGATCGCGGGCGAAACGGGCTTCGCGGAGATCACCGCGCGGAGCCCCGAAGCCGGCGCCGCGCTGATCGCGGAATTCCAAGAGGGCTTCCGCTGGCTGCGCGACCCGGCGAGGGTGACGATCGCCGCGGTGCGGGGCCACGCGATCGGCGCGGGCTTCCAACTGGCCCTGGCCTGCGACTTCCGCGTCGCCGCCGACGACGCCCGGTTCAGCATGGCCGAAACGTCCCTAGGTCTGGTCCCGGACCTGGGCGGCACCCTGCCGCTGGTGCGCCTGGTCGGCTACTCGCGGGCGGCCGAGATCTGCCTCACCGCCCGGCGGGTCGGCGCGGAGGAGGCGCTGCGCATCGGCCTGGTGACCAGCGTCGTGCCGGGAGCGGAACTGGACGCGGCGGTGGAAGACCTGACCGCCCAAGTCCTCCGCCCGCTGCCGGGCGCGGTGCGCGAAACCCTGTCCCTCCTGTCCTCAGCCGCCGACGGCGCGACGGAGGAGGAGCAGCTGCTGGCCGAGCGCACCGCCCAGCTGCGGAGGCTCGCGGAGCTGGCTACCCTGGTCAACAAGCAGCCCTGACCAGGCCTTCGAGGGAGGTGCCCGCCTTACACGATCGGGTGATCATCGCCCGAAAATGTACGGAAACAGCGTTCTGGATCATCGGTTAAGAAAATTCGGAGCGCCGAAACCACCCGGCACGCCACCACCCGACCAGCCGCCCGCCGACCTCACCAACCCCGCCGATCGGCTACCTGCCGACCAACAGCGGGCAGATCAGCCGCCAGCAGACCAGCCGCCCACTGCACCCGTCGCCCACTGCACCCGTCGCCCACTGCACCCGTCGCCCACTGCACCCGTCGCCCACTGCACCCGTCGCCCACTGCACCCGCCGCCCACTGCACCCGCCGCCCACTGCACCCACCGCCCAGCAGCCCGCTGACCAGCAGCCCGCCGACCAACCGCTCACCAACCCGCCCGCCTCGCCTGTCTACCCGCCTCGCCTGTCTGTCCGCCCCGCCTGCCCCGCTCCATCCACCCGCCTGTGCAGCTACTCGCGACAGGATTCGGGAAGCTCGCGGACCCCACCCGCGTTCCTGTCTGTCGTGGATGGTTCCTGGGCCTTGATGCGCAGCGCGATGCGAACGACGGACGCACCCAGCGGGGTGCGACCCGGCACGTTCCGCCGGGTGCTGGGCTTCGCCCGCCCGCACCGGGCGAAACTGGTGGTGTTCCTGCTGCTCACGGTCGTGTCGGCGGTCCTGGCGGTGAGCACGCCCGTGCTCGCCGGGCAGGTGGTCAACGCGATCGTCGACGACCGCGACGCGTCGATCGTGGTGTGGCTGGCGGTGGTGATCGCCGGCATCGCGATCGTGGAAGCGGGCCTCGGCCTGGTCGAGCGGTGGCAGTCGGCGCGCATCGGGGAAGGGTTGATCTACGACCTGCGGCGCGCGGTGTTCGAGCACGTCCAGCGCATGCCGGTCGCGTTCTTCACCCGCACCCGCACCGGCGCGCTGGTCAGCCGCCTGAACAACGACGTCATCGGCGCGCAGCGGGCGTTCACGTCGACCCTGTCGGGCGTGGTCACCAACGTCATCCAGCTGGGGCTCTCCCTGGGCGTGATGTTCACCCTTTCGTGGCAAGTCACGGCGTTGGCGCTCGTCCTGCTGCCCGTGTTCGTGCTGCCGGCGCGCCGCATGGGCACCCGGATGGCGGACCTCCAGCGCGAGGCCGCGACCCTCAACGCGGGCATGACCACCCAGATGACCGAGCGGTTCTCCGCCCCCGGCGCGACGCTCGTCAAGCTCTTCGGCCACCCCCGCGCCGAGGTCGACGAGTTCGCCGACCAGGCCGCTCGCGTCCGGGACATCGGCGTCCGCACCGCCATGGCCACCCGCTGGTTCCTGACCGGCCTGACCCTGGTGTCCGCGCTCGCCCAGGCCCTCGTCTACGGCCTCGGCGGCTACCTCGCCCTGACCGGCCACCTCGACGCGGGCACCGTGGTGTCGCTGGCGCTGCTCCTGACCCGCCTCTACACGCCGCTGACGGCCCTGGCCAACGCCCGGGTCGACGTGATGACCGCGCTGGTCTCCTTCGAGCGGGTCTTCGAGGTGCTCGACCTGCGGCCGATGATCACCGACAGGGACGACGCCCGCCCGGTCCCGGAGGGGCCCGTCCGCGTCGAGTTCGACGACGTGCGCTTCGCCTACCCCTCGGCCGACAAGGTCTCCCTCGCCTCACTGGAAAACGTGTCCACTTTGGACGCGCGCGGCGGCGAAGAAGTCCTGCACGGCATCACCTTCACCGCGGAGCCGGGTCAATTGATCGCCCTGGTCGGGTCGTCCGGCGCGGGCAAGTCGACCATCGCCTCGCTCCTGCCCCGGCTCTACGACGTCGACGCGGGCGCCATCCGACTGTCCGATGTGGACGTGCGCGACCTGTCCTCGGAATCGATCCGCCGGACCGTCGGCGTCGTCACCCAGGACGGCCACCTCTTCCACGACACCATCCGCGCCAACCTCTCCTACCCGCGCCCCGAGGCCACCGAGGGGGAACTCCTCGACGCCCTGCGCCGCGCCCGCCTCGACCACCTCGTCGAATCCCTGCCCGACGGACTCGACACGATCGTGGGAGAACGCGGCTACCGCCTCTCCGGCGGCGAACGCCAACGCCTCACCATCGCCCGACTGCTGCTCGCCCAACCGCGGGTCGTGATCCTGGACGAGGCCACCGCCCACCTGGACTCCGAATCCGAAGCCGCCGTGCAGGTCGCGCTCACCGAAGCGCTCACCGGCCGCACCGCGCTCGTCATCGCCCACCGCCTGTCCACGATCCGCGCGGCCGACCAGATCCTGGTAGTCGAGGACGGGCGCATCGTCGAACGCGGCAGCCACACCGAACTCCTCAACGCCGAAGGGCGCTACGCCGAGCTCTACCGCACGCAGTTCGACGAAGCGCCCACCCCGGCCTAGAGCCCGCTCAGGAACGACGCGGTCGTCGACACCGCCACCTTCGACGACCCGCCACCCACCACCAGCACGGCGAACGCCAGGTCACCCCGGTAACCGACGAACCACCCGTGGGCCCGCGCGCCATCGCCGAACTGCGCCGTGCCGGTCTTGCCGCGCACACCCCCGAACCCCGCCAACTCTTGCGCCGTGCCGCTGGTCACGACCTCGCCCATCATCGAGCGCAACGCCGACGTGATCCCGCCCGGCAACGCGGCGGGCGCCTGCCCCTCGGTCGGGATCCCGCGGATCAGCTGCGGCACCGGCGTGCGACCGTTCGCCACGGTCGCCGCCACCAGAGCCATGCCGAACGGCGTGGCCAGCACGTCACCCTGCCCGATGCCGGCCTCGACGCGCTCCGCCACCGACTCCGCCGGCACCACCTTGCCCGTGTTCGTCGTGATGCCCGCGACGGTGAAGTCCGACATCAGCCCGAAGTACGCGGCGGCGTTCGGCAGCGCGTCCGCCGGCAGGTCGGCCGCCAACCGGCTGAAGCTCGTGTTGCACGACGCCGCGAACGCCCGGTGCAGCGGCACGGTGCCGAGGTCGAACGAGTCGTCGTTGGTGATCTGCCGCGTGCCGATGGTGGCCTTCCCCGGGCACGCCACCGGCGTGTCCACCCGCGCGGAACCGCCGGCCAGCGCCGCCGCCGCGGTCACCACCTTGAACGTCGAACCGGGCTCGAACCAGTTCTCCAACGCGATCCGCCCGACCCCGTCGGCGGGGGCGTTCTGCGCCACCGCGAGCACCTCGCCGTCCTTCTGGAGCGCCACCACCGCGGCCGCCTGCCCGACCTGGTCGACCGCGGCCTGCGCGGCGGCCTGGACCTTCGGGTCCAGGGTGACCGTCATCGACCGCGCGACCTGCGGTTCCTGCTCCTGGAGCACCGACACCGGCGCACCCGCCGCGTCGACCACGGCGACCCGCCAGCCGGGCGTGCCGGTGAGCGGGCCCACGGCCTGCCGCACGGTGCCCATCACCAGCGGCGCGAAGTCCGCCGCCACGGGCGCGCCGGTGCGGTCGAGCAACGCCCCGTCACCGGACGTGGCCGAGTAGGCCAGGCCCTGCCCCTCGGTGAGCCGCGGGTGGAGCAGCGCCGGCGACCAGTGCACGCGCCACCGGTCGCCCACCAGGCGCACCTCCACCTCCACCGGGTACGCGAACGGCGCGCCACCGGGCAGCGTCCACGTGACGTCCGCGTCGATCGTCGCCGTCGTCGCACCCTCGGCGACGCCCGGCGCGGGACCGAGCCGGGCGTGGTAGGTCGCACCCGGCATGCCCTGCTGCGTCTTGGCGATCGCCGCCCCCGCCACCCCGACCGCGTCGGTCACCGAGGCCGCCTGCCCCGCCTGACCGGCCGCGATCGCGGTCACGAACTGCTGCGCCACGGCGCTCGGCGGAACCCGCCGCTCCGGCTCGGCCCCGACGGGCGCCGCCCCGGTGCCCGACCACAGCACCACCGCGCCCGCCACGACCACCGCGATCGTGGCGGCGCCTCCACCTGCAAGAATCCAGCGTTTCCTGCTCTTGTCCACGTCAAACCCCCCTTACGAGTGGGAGGTTAACGCGGACGTGTGAAGGATTCGTGGACAACGGACCAGCCGTGGACGACGGACTAGCCGAGCTGGGGCACCCGCGTCTGGTACTTGCGCAGCAGGTCGGCGTTGGCCTGGTCGCCGCCCTCGACGTTCGCGCTGCGCCACAGCGGCAGGGCCACGCCGGCTTCGGCCGCCTTGTCGAACAGGCGCACCATCAGCAGGTTCCACAGGAAGGTCGTGGCCAGCGTGGACACCGCGGCGGTCACCGGGTTGCCGACCGGGTAGGTCGCGTCACCCGGCGGGACGAGGTTGTCCAGCACCACGGTCGCGTTCTCCGCCAACGTCGTGCCCGCCCGGCGCGGCGCCGACGCGCTCGCGGCCACCGACGTCACCGCCACGACCGGGCACCCGGCGTCCGCGGCGCGCATCGCCAGCTCGACCGGGTAAGGGTTCACACCAGAGGTGGAGAAGACGAACAACACGTCGTGAGGAGCGAGCCCCGACTCCCGCAGCACCTCGGCGGCCAACCCGGACCGCCGCTCGGCGGCCGTGCTGCTCACCGCGCCGTGCATCGGCAGCAGCTCGGGGTGGTAGATCGGGCGCACGCACGCCAGGCCGCCCGCCCGGTAGAAGGTCTCGGCGACCGCGGCCAACGAGTGACCCGCACCCGCCGCGAGCACCAGGCCGTCCGCGCGGACGCCGGCCAGCACGAGTTCGGCCACGTCGTCCAGCGCGCTCGCGTTCTGCTGCTCCACCCTGGTCAGGTGGTTGCGCACGACGTCACCGTAGTCGGATCCGGTCACGGTCTCGGTCGCCATGCGGTCGCCTCCAATGGTCTACACCAAATACTGCCCGCCAGTCCTACCGGATCGTCCCACCACCCGCCAGAGTGATTGACCACCGAACAACCCCCGTGTTCAATCGAACGCAATGGACGTCATCTGGCGGCAAGAGACGATCCTCGAACGCCTGCGCGGGGGCGAACGGGTGGCCGTCGGCGCGCTGGCGGAGCTGGTCGGGGCCTCCGAGATGACCGTGCGGCGTGACCTTGACGTGCTCGAACGCGACGGGCTGGTGCGTCGCGTGCGCGGCGCGGCGGTCGGCATGCTCACGGGGGAGGAGACGCCCTACGCGGCCCGGTCGCGCCAACGGCTGGACGCCAAGCGCCGCATCGCCGCGGCCGTCGCGAGCCTCCTCGACGACGGCGAGACCGTCGTGCTCGACAGCGGCAGCACCGCGGCCGAGGTGGCGCGCGAGCTCGTGGACCGCCGGATGACCGTGCTCCCGCTGTCCCTGCACGCGGCCGACGTCCTGCGACGCGCCGACCACGTGCGGCTCGTCCTGCCGGGCGGCGACGTGCGACCGGGCGAACTGGCGTTCGTCGGCCCGCTGGCCGAGCACGCCTTCCGCGTGATGCGCTTCGACACCATCGTGCTGGGCAGCTGCGGCCTGAGCGCGCGCAACGGCGTGTCGGCCCACGACCTGGCCGAGGGCGCGGTGAAGCAGGCGGCGATCGAGGCGTCGGCGCGGGTGGTCGCGGCGATCGACAGCTCGAAGTTCGGGCGAACCGCTTTCGGCCGGGTGTGCCCGGCGGAGTCGATCGACGTGCTGGTCACCGACACGAGCGCGCCGGCTGGCGAACTGGGCCGCTTGCGAGACGCCGGGGTGGAAGTGCGCGTCGTCTGACGCGGGGTCCCGAGCTGTTCGAGGTCCGCGCGTGCCACCGAGCCCGCGCCGACCGAGCCCGCGCCGACCGAGCCCGCGCCGACCGAGCCCGCGCCGACCGAGCCCGCGCCGACCGAGCCCGCGCCGACCGAGCCTGCGCGTCAACCGGGCCCGCGTCAACCGGGTCCGCGGGTCAGGCCGGTATTCCTGGGGCCGGTGCTCGCCGGGCTGGGTGGCTCCAGGCTCGCGATACCCCCAGCCCCGACGCCCCCGGCGTGTCAGGCCAGCCGGTCGGCTGGTGGTCGGCAGAGGGCTGGTGGCAGAGCTGGTGGCCGGTGGGTCTGGTGGTCGGGGGCTCGTGGTTCGCCAGGCTGCTGGTCTGCGGGGTGGGCCGTAGGCAAGGCCGTGCCGCGAGTAGGGCCGTGGGTGGGGCCGTGCCCCATGAGTGGAGCCGTGCCGTGAGGCGGGCCGTGTTGCGGGGTGGGCTGTGGTCGCTCGCGGGTTCCTCATGCTCAACCGATGATCGGTGACACTGTTTCCGTACATTTCCCGGCGATGATCACCCGATCGTGTGAGGCACCCCCGAGCAGGGCCCGAGCCTCGTGATCAAGGTAGCCGATACCGCGGCTCCACGGGGGGCAGGGGCTTCTCCGGCAGGTTCTCGTGCGCCTTCGTCATGAACTCGAACCACGTCCGCGCGGGCAGGGTCCCTCCGTAGATGTCACCCTGCCCGCACAACCGCGGCGGCCCGGCGTTGACGCAGATGCCCCTCGGCGTGGTGCCGTCGTTGAAGACCTGCACCGCGCCCGCGTAGTCGAACGTCGCCCCGATGAACGCCGCCGACTTGTACTCCTCCGTCGTCCCCGTCTTGCCCAGCGCGGGCCGCTTCCAGTTGTACTGCTTGGCCGCCGCCGCGGCGGTTCCCCGGTCCTGGTCGTCCTCGCTCAGCCCGACCGCCAGCGCGTTCGCCAGCCCCTCCTCCACCACCTGCTCGCACGGCGGCTCCTTGACCTCCACCTCCTCGCCGTGGCGGTCGAAGATCTTCCGGATCGGCGTGGGGCGGCACCACGTGCCCGCCGACGCGATGGTTGCGGCCACGTTGGCCAGTTCCAGGGTGCTCGTCGGCGCGGGCCCGAGCGTGAACGACGCGTTGCCCGCCGACTTGTAGAAGTCCGCCTGCGACACCTGGAGGTCCTTGCGGTCCGCCGACGGGTCCGGGGCGACGCCCGCGATGTTGGTCGCCATCGTCTCGCGCATCCCCAGCCGGGACGCCATGTCGACCACCGCGTCCAGCCCGACCTTCTCCTCCAGGATCACGAACGCGGTGTTCGGCGACGTCGCCAGCGCCTGCTTCAACGTCATCTGCGGCGGGTAGGAGTCGTCGTGGTTGGACAGGCAGTACCAGTACGTCGCCTGCTCGCCGGTCGACGGGCACGACGGGGCGCCGCCGCGGAACACGCGTGACACGTACGAGTTGGGCGACGCGATCATCGTCTCGATGCCGGTGCCCTTCTCCAGCGCGGCCGCCGCGGTGAACACCTTGTAGATCGACCCGGCGCCGAACTTGTTCTCCACCGCCGACGGCAGGTCGAACTGGGTCTGGAACTCCTCCTTCTTCAACCCGTAGTCGCGGCTGGCGACGAGCGCGACCACCTCGTGCCGCTCGCGGCCCGGCTTGACCACCGCCGCCGTGTTGGCGATGCCCGGCGTCGTCTTCGGCACCTGCGCCTCGGCGGCCCGCTTGGCGTGCTGCGTGAGCGTCCGGTCGAGGGTCGTCTCGATCCGGTAGCCGCCGCTCTTCAGCTCGTTCAGGTCGAACCCGTTGGCGGTCAGGTGGTTGACCACGTAAGAGCAGAAGAACCCGGTCTCCGGGCCCGCGCCGACGCACCCGGTCGGCAGCGGCCGCACCGGGGTGGCCAGGCCCAGCGGCGCCCGCTTCGCCGCCTCGGTCTGCTCGGGGGACAGCTTGTTGTTGGCGGCCATCAGGTCGATCACCATGTTGCGCCGGTCGGTCGCCTTGTCCGGCCGGGCCTCGGGGTCGAGGAACGTGGGGCTGTTGACCATCCCGGCGAGCATCGCGGCCTGCGGCACGGTCAGCTGCTCCGGCGTGGTGTCGAAGTACGCCTGCGACGCCGCGGCGATGCCGAAGATGGTGCCGCCGAACGGCACGACGTCCAGGTAGCGGGTCAGGATCTCGTCCTTGGTCAGCTGCGACTCGACGTGCATCGCGATCCGCGCCTCGCGCAGCTTGCGGGCGATGGTCTGCTCCTGCGCCTTGACCTGCCCGCCCTTGTCGTCGCGCTCCAGCACGTGCACGAGGTGGTTCTTCACGTACTGCTGCGTGATCGTGGACGCGCCCTGGGACACGGAGCCCTCGGACTGGTTGCGCATCGCGGCCCGGATGGTGGCCAGCCAGTCGACGCCGTTGTGCTCGTAGAAGCGCCGGTCCTCGATGGCGATCAGCGCGTCCTTCATGACCTGCGCGACCTCGTCCGGCGGGGTGAGCACCCGGTACTGGTCGTACAGGTAGGCGAACGGTTGGCCGTCCTTGTCGGTGATGGTCGTCATCAGCGGCGGCGGCGTGTCGATCAGCCGGACCGACGTCAGCGCCACCTGGTCGCCCATGCGGTTGGACACCAGGCCCGCCGCGCCGACGACCGGCAGCGCGAGCCCGGCGAGCAGGAGTCCGGCGACCAGGCACAGGCCGGCGAGTTTCGCGACGCAATCAGCCCTACGCATACCGTCGAGGTGGGCCTTGGCGGGGTTCGGAAAACTTCCCAGACCGCAGGTTCACACCATGGCGTTCAGTTTTCCGCCCGGTCGGTGCTCACCCGACAGCGAAATGCGTTCACGCCGCGTCGCGCCGCGTGGTCGCGGCGCTCGCCAGGTCCGCGGCGTGGCGCATCGCGGCGGCGTGCAGCGCGGTCAGCGACAACGCGTCGGCCTGCGCCGCCGGGTCGCCCTCGGTGGGTTCCAGACGGGTGTCCGCGGTTTCGTAGACCACGCACTCCGCGGCCGTGCTCAACCGCCGCGCGAGGAACGCCACCGCCCGCATCAGCCGCTCGGCCTCGTCCCGGGTGATCGGCACGACCCGCGGCGACTCGTCCCCGACCGCGTGGAGCTCCGCCTGCCGGGCCCGGCAGGCCAGGGCGCGGTCCCACAGGCCCGCGGCCTCGTGCAGCGACTCGATGAACGGCTCCCAGTCGACTCCGGTCGTGGTCATGGTTCCTCACCTTCCGTGCGTCACCCAGGTATCGAGTGCCCTCGTCAGTGGCACTTCATACCTTTGCCTCTCCATCGGGTGAAGAAATGAACGACTCTCCGACGTTGACGATCGCATCGGGTGCCAGGAAAGTGCGCTCCTTTCATTCGAAAGAGTGGTACTTGATTTTTCGTGTTGCGAAGACCTCAACTGGTGGTAGCCGATTCCCGCAGATGTCCTCCGACGCCGGGGAACCACGCCGGGGACGCAGGGAGTCGTGCTCAACCAGGGGAGGAATGTTCAATGGCCACGCCATCGCAGACACGGCCCCGGACGTGGACGGCCCGCGTCACCGCGGCCGCCCTCGTGCTGGGGAGCCTGGTGGTACCGCACGCCGAGGTCACCGCGGCCCCGGCGGACGCCCGCGCCGCGGGCAGCCGGGCCGCCGAGGAGGGCGACCACGCCGCCGGGTCGCAGATCGCCCTGCACGAACCCGGACAGCCCGTCGACGCCGCGCAGTTGGGCGTCACCGGGACCACCGTCCCCGGCATGGACGTGAGCAGCCACCAGGGCAACGTGGACTGGGGGCACTGGTGGGCGCAGGGCATGCGGTTCGCCTACGTCAAGGTCACCGAGGGCACCGGCTACACCAACCCCTACTTCAGCGGGCAGTACGGCGGCTCCTACAACATCGGCATGATCCGCGGCGCCTACCACTTCGCGCTGCCCGACCGGTCCGACGGCGTCGAGCAGGCCGACTACTTCGTCGACCACGGCGGCGGCTGGTCCGCCGACGGCCGCACCCTGCCCGGCACCCTGGACATCGAGTACAACCCGTACGGCGGGCAGACCTGCTACGGCCTGGCCCCGGACCAGATGGTCACGTGGGTCCGGCAGTTCAGCGAGACCTACCAGAGCCGCACCGGCCGCTGGCCGATGATCTACACCTCCACGCTGTGGTGGGACGAGTGCACCGGCCGCGCGGGCGACTTCACCGCCACGAACCCCGTGTGGGTCGCCCGGTACGCGGCCGAGATCGGGCCGCTGCCGCACCGCTGGGAGGTGCACTCGATCTGGCAGTACAGCTCCACGCCGATCGACCAGAACGCGTTCAACGGCACCATGGACGACCTCGTGGCGCTCGCCAGGGGCTGAACCCGGTCCGTCTGAGAAGGGCGGCAGCCATGCACATCGACGAGTTCCGCGACGCGTTCCCCATCCGCTGGCGCGGCTACGACCGGCAGGAGGTGCGCGCCGAGCTGACCAGGATGCGGCAGGAGTCCGAGGTGCTCCGGGTGGACCGGGACGCCGCCCTCGCCACCGCCGACGACCTGACCCGCGAACTGGAGGACGCGCGCAGCGAACTCGCCGAGTACCGGGTGCTGCACGCCGGCTACTCCAAGGACAACGCCGTCTCCGGCTGCATCCGCTACCTCATGCACGTGGCACGGCAGAAGGCGGACGCCTTCGAGAGCGACGCGCGGGAGCGCAGCGAGCAGATGCTCCGGCAGGCCGAGGAGGTGGCGCGCAGGCAGTCGGTGCTGCTCGACGAGACCGAGCAGGAGACGCAGCGCCGCCTCGCCGACGCCGAGCAGCGCGCCCGGGAGATCATCGCGGCGGCCGAGGCGGCGGCCGCGGCGACGGTCGCGGGCGCGCCGGCGCTGTGGCCCACGGACCTGCCCGGACCGCGGACCACCTCCGGGCCGCTGCCGATCGTGCGCCCGGAGGCCGAACCGCGGGGTCAGTGAGACGACGGCTCGTGGCAGGTGCCCTCACGGGTGGTGCCGTCGACCCTGATCAGCACCTCGCCGGGCCGCAGGCTGCCGATCACGCACGCCCGGTCGCCCAGGTGGATGCCGTAGACGACGCCGGGCGTGGGTTCGGCGAGCGGCGGGTCGAACGGCCACGCGTACACCTCGTCGGCGGCGCGGCCCGTGCCGGTCAACGCGCTGAGCGTGCTCTCCCGCGCGAAGTCGCCGCTGCCGCACAGCCGCTCCAGCACCGGCCGCAACCGCTCCGCCACGGCCACCGCCGCCGCGTGAGGTCCCAGCGGCAGCGGCGCGCGGTGCTTCCACCGGTTGTTGTCCACGTGGTTGGGCGGCGCGTCGGCCGGGACCCGCACCCTCCCGGAGGTCGGCGGCGCGGGCGTCGCCTCGGCTGCCTCGGCTGCTTCGGCCACCTCGAACCGGGTCTGGCAGGGGCCGTTCGGCGGCACGAAGGTCGGCGGCGGGGTCGTCGGTGTCGTGGTGGGGAAAGCCGTGGTCAGAGGCGCGCGTGGCAACGACGCCCCCGCCTCGTCCACGCGGGCCGCGCAGCCCGTCGCCACAACCCCCGCCAACACCACCGCGCCCGCGAGCGCCCCACCCCTGAGCAGCGTCATGATCCGAGACTGGCACACCGCCCGGCCGCGCGGACCCGTTTGCGCGAACGCGGTTTCAGGGGTCCTCGGGCCGGTCCACGTCCGCGCCGCCGGCGACGTCCTCGCACGGCACCGCCACCGCGCCCCGCGCCCGCAGGTAGTCGCGCGCGCCCGTGTCACCGGTCGCCGCCGCCGACACGCCCGCCCAGTGGTCCGCGCCGATCAGCACGGGGTGCCCCGGCACGCCCGCGTAGGAGGCGCGCGCCAGCGCCGCGGGGGACGCGAGCGCCACGAAGCGCCCGACGGCCGCCGTGGTGACGCCCGGCGTGTCCACCGGCAGCACCACCACCGCGTCCACGCCGGCCAGCGCGGCCAGGCCGACGCGCAGCGAGGAGCCCATGCCGGTCGCCCAGTCGGGGTTGTCCACCACGACGCGGCCCGCCAGCGGCACCTCGGCGCGCACGGTCGCCGCGGCCGCCCCGAGCACCACGACGACGGGCGAGCACCCGGCGTCGCCCAGCACCGCCGCGGCGTGCTCGACCCAGCGCACACCGCCGCGCGACACCAGCGCCTTGGGCCCGCCGAACCTGCGCCCGGCGCCCGCGGCGAGCACCAACCCCGCGACCCGCACGGGGTCAGACTAGGGCGCGGTGTCCTTTCAAGTCGGTCCGGCCGGCCACCGACAGCTTGCGGTAGACCCTGGTCAGGTGCTGTTCGACCGTGCTCACGGTGATGTGCAGGCGCGTCGCGATGGCCCGGTTGCTGTGGCCCAACGCGGCGAGGGTCGCGACCCTGCGCTCCGAGTAGGTCAACTCCGTCATACGCGAGAACACGTGCGGGGGACCGGCAGCGGTTCAACCCTCAGCGCAGATGCTCCACGAGAAGTGAGGTGAGCACCTCCGGCGCCTCCTCCGGCACCCAGTGCGACACGTCCTCCAGCATCTCGAACCGGTACGGGCCGGTGACCCAGTCGCCGGTGGCCAGCGCCGCGGTCGAGCCGAACGCCACGTCCTCGGTGCTCCACACGTACATCGTCGGCGTCGACACCTTCCCGGCCTTCCCGCCCGGCCGGCTCGCGCGGTACCAGTTCAGCGCCGCGGTCAGCGCGCCCGGCTCGGACAGCCGCCGCACGTACTCGTCCACCCGGCTCGGCGGCACCCGCCACTCGAAGAACCGCCGCAGCGCCGCCCCGTCGTCGGCCAGCATCCGCTTCTCGGTGCCGCTGTTGCGCCAGTCGGTCATGTACCCGGAGCGCAGGTTCTGGTCCTCGTCGGCGCGCAGCGCGTCGGCGAACGCGCCGGGGTGCGGCGTGGACACCACGGCGAGCTTGCGCACCCGCTCGGGGTGCTCGGCCGCGGTCCACCACGCGACCGCGCCGCCCCAGTCGTGGCCGACCAGGTCGAACGCCTGCCAGCCGAGCGAGTCCGCCACCGCCAGCACGTCGCCGACCAGCGCCTCGACCCCGTAGTCGGCGGCCCGCTCGGGCCGCACGCCGGGCGAGTAGCCGCGCTGGTCGAACGCCACCGCCCGGAAGCCCGCGCGGCCGAGCACCGCAACCTGGTGCTCCCACGCGATCGCCGCCTCCGGGAAGCCGTGCAGGAACAACACCGGGCGGCCGTCCTCCGGGCCCGCCGCGATCGCGTCGAAGACACCCTCGCCCGTCGGCACGTCGATATGCTCGATCACTGGATCCAGACCCCGTCCCTCACCCGGTCACCCGCTGCGCCGTCATTCTGGCCCGCGCCCCCGACAACGGCGGCGGCCCGGGGGTCTGCTCCGAACCGCCGCCCCGGCTGCGGCGCCCGGACCGGCGGCGGTTGCTCAGGATGAACCAACGCGGGCGCGATTGGGCCGTTCGGCTCATATCCTCCCTCGGGCGGGTGCTCTTCCCTCCGGGCGGTCCCGGATCGTGGTCAGCTTTTCCGGATCCCGTATCAGGAGGCGTGCTGCGCGCTCCTCATCAGTGAACCGGGGTGGGCCGGGAGGCAGAGCAGCGTGAGGAGGTCGCCGGATGGTGCATCACGCATCCGTGCGGGCCGACGTCGAGTTCGGGTCCGGCGCGGGGGCGCCCGGCCGTCCCGGGGTCCGGCTGGTGGCGGGCGGCGCCCAGGACGAGCGCACCGCCCGGTGGCTCGCCGAGGCCGAGCTGTCCGACCTGGTGGACGTGGCGCTGCTGGGCGACCAGCGCGCGGTCGAGCAGTTGCTCAAGCGCATCCAGCCGCTGGTGCTGCGGTACTGCCGGGCGCGCGTCGGCACGCGCGAGCGCACCCTCGTCTCGGCCGACGACATCGCCCAGGAGGTGTGCCTGGCGGTCGTCTCGGCGCTGGGCAAGTACCAGTACGAGCCCGGGTCGTTCCTGGCGTTCGTCTACGGCATCGCCGCGCACAAGGTCGCCGACGCCCGAAGACGCGCCGTGCGCAGCCGGTCCGAGGTCGTGCCCGAGCTGCCCGACACGCCCGCGCTGGAGGACGGGCCCGAGCAGCGCGCCGTGAACGGCGAGATGATCGGCCACGTCACCGAGCTGCTGCGCAAGCTGCCCGACCGGCAGCGGGAGATCCTGGTGCTGCGGGTCGCGGTGGGCCTGTCGGCCGAGGAGACCGCGGCGGCCGTCGGCTCGACGCCGGGCGCGGTCCGCGTCGCCCAGCACCGCGCGCTCGCCCGGATGCGCGAGATGTTCGCCGCCGCTGTCGGCGGTTGATCGGCCTGGCATCGTGGGGGGATGGCACCGCCGTCGCCCACCGAACCACAGTTCGACGTGCTGCTGTCCGGGACGGTGTTCCTGGACATCATCTTCACCGGCCTGCCCCGGCCGCCCGCGCCGGGCACCGAGGTGTGGGCCGAGGGCCTGGGCTCGTGCCCGGGTGGCATCGCCAACCTCGCCGTCGCCCTGAGCCGGCTCGGGCTGCGCACGGCGCTGTCTGCCGCCTTCGGCGAGGACGCCTACGGCGACTTCTGCTGGGAGGTCCTGTCCGACCAGGAGGGCGTCGACCTGTCCCACTGCCGCCGGTTCTACGGCTGGCACTCGCCGGTCACCGTGTCCATGGCCATGGACCACGACCGCTCCATGGTGACCCACGGTCACCGGGCGCCCGTGTCCGGTGACGAGCTGCTGTCGCCGCCGCCGTGCACCAGGGCGTGCTTCGTGCACATCGGGCCGGACGACGAGCGGTGGGTGTCGCTGGCCAAGGAGCGGGGCGCGCTGCTGTTCGCCGACATCGGGTGGGACCGGACCGAGGCGTGGGCTCCCGACCTGCTGCGGCGGCTCGACGGCTACGACGTGTTCCTGCCCAACGAGGTCGAGGCCCGGCACTACACGCGGTGCGACACCGCGCGGGACGCCGCGGTCGCGCTGGCCGAGCACGTGCCCGTGGTGGTGGTGACCAGGGGCGGCGGGGGAGCGGTCGCGGTCGACTCGACCACCGGCGAGGTCGTCGAGGTGCCGGGCCTGAACGTCGCCGCGCTCGACTCCACCGGGGCGGGCGACGTGTTCGGCGCCGGGTTCGTGGCGGGGACGCTGTCCGGGTGGCCGCTGGCGCACCGGGTGCGGTTCGCGAACCTGTGCGCGGCGCTGTCGGTGCAGCACTTCGGCGGGTCGCTGTCGGCGCCGGGGTGGGTGGACATCGCCACCTGGTGGCGGACGGTGTCCCGGCGCCTGGACGACGACCTGGGGCAGTACGGGTTCCTGGAGGACGTGCTGCCGCCGCAGGCTCGCACGGAGGTGCGGCGGGCGAGCGCCACGATCCGGCTGAACACCCGATGATCACCCGATCGTGATCTTGCCTCCGGTCGAACGCCTGTTCGATCATTGAGCCCGTGAACGACAACCGCCCCCGCTTCCGGGCGGGTGAGGTCGATCACCTCGTTGCGCCTGGAGGCCTCGGCCTTCCGGCCCAACGGGGTTTCACCAGGGGCTACAGGGGGCAGGAGTAAGTTCGACAGCTGTCGTCGAGATCGCTCTCGAATTTCCTGCTCGCCGGTGAGCAACCTGCGGCGGTCGTCGTGCGACTTACTCGATGAGGGTTTCCCGCGGGGCTTCGAAAGGGGTTGCAGGTTCAGTGTTCGCCGCGCGCGCGACAGGTCTGGTCAAGTTGGTGGGGTTGTGCCTCATGGCGGGCGTGCTCGTCGCGGCGGTGCTCTTCCCCGTGGTCGGTGGTCTCGGTCTGGCCTCCAACCGCGCCGCCGACACCGTGGACCAGACCTCCGGTGAGCTGACCAAGGCGGAGCTGCCGCTGGTGTCGACCGTGCTGGACATGCACGGCCAGCCCATCGCGTACTTGTACGACCAGTACCGGATCCCGGTGCCGTCCGATCAGATCTCCGACACCATGAAGGCCGCGATCATCGGGATCGAGGACAAGCGGTTCTTCGAGCACAAGGGCGTCGACTGGCAGGGCATCGCCCGCGCCGCCGCCAAGGCGGGCGTGGACGGCGGCGCCTCGCAGGGCGCCTCGACGCTCACCCAGCAGTACGTGAAGAACTACCTGGCGTTCGTCGTCGGCAAGGGCTCGGAGGAGGCGTACGAGAAGGCCACCGAGGTGACCTTGGGCCGCAAGATCAGCGAGGCCCGCATCGCCACCCAGCTCGAACAGAAGATGACCAAGGACGAGATCCTCACCGCCTACCTGAACGTCGTCCCCTTCGGCAACCAGACCTACGGCGTCGGCGCGGCGGCCCGCGCCTACTTCGACACCACGCCCGCCGAGCTGACCGTGCCGCAGGCCGCGATGCTCGCCGGCCTGGTCAACGAGCCGAGCCGGCTCAACCCGGGCGCCGACGTGGACGCCGCGATCAAGCGCCGCAACACCGTGATCGACAAGATGCGCGAGAACGGCGCGTTCGGGGCCGACCCGGCGGTCGCCGAGGAGAAGGCCAACGAGTACAAGGCCGCCGACATCGGCGTGGTGCCTGACCTGAAGCTGCTGCCCAACGGGTGCGTCGGCGCCGGCGACGGCCCGATCTACGGCTTCTTCTGCCGCTACCTGATCGACTACCTGGAGCGCGCCGGCCTGCCGCTGGACGACGTCCTCCGCGGCGGCTACACGATCACCACCACCATGGACCCGGAGGCCACCAGGGCCGCCAAGCAGTCCGCCATGAACCAGGTCCCGAAGACCCAGCCGGGCATCGCCAACGCGATGGCCGTCGTCGAGCCGGGCGCGGACAAGCACCGGGTGCGCGCGCTGGCCGCCAACCGCGACTTCGGCAACAACGCCGACGCCGGGCAGAGCGCCTACTCGATCCCCGCCGAGGTGACCAAGTTCGGCGCGGGCTCCATCTACAAGGTGTTCACCGCCGCGTCGGCGCTGGAGCGCGGGATCACCGGCATCGACCGGCAGATCGACGTCCCCAAGACCTACACCTCGTCGGTCTACAAGGACGGCAACAAGGGCTACACGGTCAAGAACGACGGCGACTACGGCGGCAAGATGACCTTGACCGACGCGCTCGCGAAGTCGCCGAACACCGCGTTCATCATCCTGGAGGAGAAGGCGGGCCTGAACAACGTCGTGGACATGGCCCACCGGCTGGGCCTGCGCGAGTCCATGCAGGGCGTGAACGAGGAGGGCATCCCGCTCAAGGCCGACGGCTCCAACGGCCCGTCGCAGGGCGACGTCTACAAGCGGGACAACAGCGGCTCGTTCACCCTCGGCGCCGGCCCGACCAGCGTCCTGGAGCTGTCCAACGTCGCGGCCACCATCATGAGCGCCGGCAAGTGGTGCCCGCCGACGCCGGTGGAGAAGATCGTCGACCGCAACGGCCGGCCGGTGCAGCTCAACGAGGCGCCGTGCGAGCAGGCGGTCGAGCCCGGCGTGGCGAACGCCCTGGCCAGCGGCATGGGCGCGGACATCAAGAGCGGCGGCACGGCGGCCATAGCGGCGGGCAACGCCGGCTGGAACCGGCCGATGATCGGCAAGACCGGCACCACCGAGCACCACATGTCGGTCGCGTTCATGGGCGCCACCCCGCAGTACGCCGGCGCGGTGATGACCTACGCCGACGGCTCGACCCCGCAGGCCATCTGCCCCGGCAACCCGCCCTACCTGTGCGGCCGGGTCAACTCGGGCGGCGTCTACGGCGGCCAGGTGGCCGCGCCCACGTGGTTCAACGCGATGAACGTCATCCACCAGAACAAGCCCGTGGAGCCCCTGCCGCCGGTGGAACAGCGCTACCGGTAGGGCCTGTCCTCGAAGCGGGCGCGGCTGATCCCGCTCGGCACGCCGCCGACGACCGCCGCACGAGCACGAACCGCCGCACGAGCACGACCGCCGTCCACGTGAGAGGTGGTCGTGCTCGTCCGGCGGACGCGATGAGCCGGGTGATCGCGGACAAGGGCCGCGTCGGCCGCTCCGGCCGCGCCCACCTGCGACAACACCGCATCCCAGCCGCCATCACCGAACGCCGTGACCAGCAGGACGATCGTCTGCGCCGAGGCGGGCCGGTACTCCCGGAGCCGTCGCCCGGTCGGCGACGACCTGCCCGGTCCGGTTCGGGTGCCGGGAGTGCCGGATCCGGTTCCGCGGGTGCCGGGTTGAGGGCTGGGAGCGCCGGGTCGGGGGTTGGGAGCGCCGGGTCGATGACCCGGATCGGCTGTCCGGTGATCGCCCGTGGCGGTCCGGCCGGCCGGGCCCTTGCCATCTTTCCTTGATCGTCATGCATCTCATCGGTGTGGTCCTCGTCACGCCGTCTCGGTGGGTTGACCCCTGTTCGAGGCCTGGATGAGCGGCCTGAGGGGGCTGGTTCGTCACCCGGTCCGCGCCCCGCCGCAGCCCGTGGACCAGCAGGTTTGTAACGAGCCGATGCGGAACTTTCGGGTATCTGAACACGGTGAGTGATAATCGGTGCGTCAACTCACGAAAAACCCGCAGCACTCACCCGAAGGCTTGCCCTTCCTGGCTACGTCGGGTTACTTTTTCGGCCGCACATCACGGTTCGGTCACCAGATGGACACGGCGTCGCTCCCCGAAAGCGGCGGCACCTGGATCCCCCGCCAGGCGTCCCGACCGGGCTCCCCGATGCAGGAAGGCACAACCTTGGCACGGCATTCGATCGCCAGTGGCCGCCGCGCGTTCAGCGCGTCCCCGAGGGTCACCGGCTCGCGTGGTTGCCACCGCGCTGAGTGCGACAAAGCCCCCGTCAGCGGTCGGGTCGCGGCCGTCGTGGTCGCGGCGGGCACGCTCGTCACGAGCGTCGGCGCGGCCAGCGGCCTCGGTTCCGGTGACAGCCGGATCCTCCCCGTGGCAGCGGGCGCGGACTTCGCGGCGGCCCTCGTGGCCAACACGACCACCTCGACCCCGCCGGCCGCCTCGGTGCGCACCGTGCACGCGGTCGAGCCCGGTCTTGAGGCCGCGAAGCTCATGCGGTCCGAGGCGCTCTTCGCCCGCCAGCACGTCGACCAGGCCATCAAGCACGCCTCGGACGGCTACAACGCGCGCCAGGCCGAGCTGAAGCGCCAGCAGGAGGCCGAGCAGGCGCGCATCGCCGCCGAAGAGGCCGAGAAGGCCCGCGTCGCGGCCGAGGAGGCGGCGAAGGCGGCGGCGAAGGCGGCGGCGCAGCGCCCGAAGGCGGCCAAGCCGGCCGAGGGCGCCTTCACCTCGGGCTACGGCGCGCGGTGGGGCACGACGCACTACGGCGTCGACATCGCCAACGCCATCGGCACCCCGATCCTGTCCGCCATGGACGGCGTGGTCGTCGAAGCGGGCCCGGCCTCGGGCTTCGGCCTGTGGGTCCGCGTCCAGCACGGCGACGGCACGATCACCATCTACGGGCACGTCAACGAGATCCTCGTGTCCCAGGGGCAGCAGGTCCAGGCGGGCCAGCAGATCGCCACCATGGGCAACCGCGGTCAGTCCACCGGTCCCCACCTGCACTTCGAGGTCTGGATCGGCGGCTCGCAGAAGATCGACCCGATCGGCTGGCTGGGCGAGCGCGGCATCAACCTCTGACGCGACCCACCCCCCGACGTCCGGCTCTCCCGCCCTGTCACCCCGCTCAGACGCAGGGGTGACAGGGCGGACGGCTGTGTGGAGGTGGGGGGAGTGGTCGGGGCGGCGCTCGACGACGCTGCGGCTCCTCCGCGGCTCCTCCGCGGCTCCTTGTGTCTCTCTTCCACGCCTCCTCTGCCTCTCTCGAACGCCTCTTCTGTATCTCTTCCGTGGCTGCTCGGTGCTCGCCGGCATAGTGAGAGAAGTCGGGCATACCGACTGGTCGGTACCTGCGGTACGGTGGCGGCCGGACGCTCAGGGAGGCGATCGTGGCCCGTTGGGGAATCACCCTGCCGTTGACCGGTGTGCCGGTGCTCGACCACCGCGACCTGGTGGCCGAGCTGGCCGACCTCGGCTACACCGACGTGTGGTCGGCCGAGACCGCGGGCACGGACGCCTTCACCCCGCTCGCCCTGGCCTCGCAGTGGTCGGACCGGGTCCGGCTGGGCACCGCCATCGTCCCCTCCTACACGCGCGGCCCGGCCACTTTGGCCATGTCGGCCGCCACCCTGGCCGAGGTCTCCGGCGGGCGGTTCGTGCTGGGCATCGGGTCGTCCTCGCCGGTGATCGTGCAGCGGTGGAACGGCGTGGAGTTCCGCGAGCCGTTCAAGCGCACGCGCGACACCCTCCGCTTCCTCAAGGCCGCGCTGAGCGGCGAGAAGGTGACCGAGGACTACGAGACGTTCTCGGTGCGCGGGTTCCGGCTGGAGCGGGTGCCCGCCGAAGTGCCGCCGATCATGCTGGCCGCCTTGCGGCCCGGGATGCTCCGGCTGGCCGGTCGCGAGGCGGACGGCGCGATCACCAACTGGCTCGGTGCGGGCGACGTGCCCAAGGTGCGCGCGGAGCTGGGTGACGGGTCCGAGCTGGCCGCCCGCATCTTCGTCTGCCCGACCGAGGACGCGGACGCGGCCCGCGCCCTCGGGCGCATGTTGATCAGCACCTACCTCACCGTGCCCGCTTACGCGGCCTTCCACGAGTGGCTGGGGCGCGGCGAGGACCTGCGGCCGATGCACGAGGCGTGGGCGGCGGGCGACCGGCGCGGCGCGGGCGCGCTGATCCCCGACCGGGTCGTGGACGACCTGATCGTGCACGGCAGCGCGGCCGAGTGCCGCCGCAAGGTGGCCGAGTACGCGGCCAACGGGGTGGACACCCCGGTCATCGCCGTCCTGCCCACCGGCGCCGACCAGCTCGACCTGGTGCGCGCCCTCGCCCCGAACGCCTGACCTCGCGCTGGACCCAGGTCGGCTGCTCCCGCGCCGCCCGGGTCCGCGCTGCCTGGTCCCGCGCTGGCTGACCCTGTGCTGGCTGGGTCCGCGCCGGCTGGTTTCGCGCCGGCTGGTCCTGCGCCTCCGACCCTCGCGCTGGACGGCCCTGCGCTGGACGGCCCTGGGCTGAACAACCCCGCGCCGAGCCGCGCGGAGCCGCGTTCTCGCTGCTCAACGCTATGCCGCACATCCGCTGAACCCCCTCCGGCCACGGCGGCGGCGCTCGCGCAACCAGACCACCACTCGCTTCTGGCTAGGCTCGTACCAGGCCGGGAGGTGGAAGTTGACGAGCATGTCCGACGTCGCGCGGGCGGCCGGGGTGTCCGCGGCGACGGTGTCGCGGGCGCTGCGCGGTGAGCCCGGGGTCTCGGAGGCGACCCGCCGGTACGTCACGGAGGTCGCCAAGCGGATGCGGTACGCGATCGCCCGCGACGCGTCGAGCCTGGCGGGCGGGCGGCGGTACGCGATCGCGGTGCTGACCGCCGACGTGGGGCGGGGCGAGCTGCTGGCGGGGGCCGAGGGCGCCCTGCGGCAGGCGGGCTACGACGTGCTCCTCTACGTGCTCAAGGAGCCGGAGGCGCGGTCCCGGTTCTTCGAGGAGCTGCCGCTGGCGCGCCGGGTCGACGGCGTGCTCGCGCTGTCGGTCGACCTCGGCGAGGCCGAGGGGGTGGCGCTGGCCGGCCTGGGCGTGCCGGTGGTGGAGGTGCGCGACGACGACCCGCGCGAGGCGCTGCGGCTGGCCGTGGGGCACCTGGTCGGGCTGGGTCACCGGGACGTCGCGTTCGTGGTGACCGGCGACGTCGTCGGTGACGTCGACGAGTCCTGTGACGAGCTGCTGGCCGAAGGCGGGCTCCGGGTGCGCCCCGAGTGGACCCTGTGGTCCTCGCCGACCGTCGCGGGCGGTGAGCAGGTGGTGGACGCGCTGCTGGACGCCGAGCGGCTGCCGACGGCGGTCATCAGCTCCAGCGGCGAGGTGGCGCTCGGCGTCTTCCTGCGGCTGCGCCGCGACGGGCGGGCGGTGCCCGGCGACGTGTCGATCATCAGCCTGGAGGGCGCCGACCTGACCCGCGCGGTGGGCATCACCGCGGTCGAGGTCGCCTGGCGGGAGCGCGGCGAGCACGCCGTCGACGCGCTGCTGGCCGGCCTGCGCGGCGAGCCCGCCGACCGCGAGCCGCCCGCCGTGCGACTGGTCGTCAGGGATTCGTCCGGACCGCGGGTTTGAACCCCCGTCGAGCAGGCCATTAACCCGGAAGAACTTCCTGCAACCTTCGGGTGACCAGGCCTGCCCGGCCTGGCTTCGGCCGACCAGAGGAGACGAAGCTGTCCGGCGTGGACGACGAGCTCGCGGCACTGGCCGAGGCCCACGGCGTGGCCACCCACTACGAGGACGCCAACCAACGCCGCGCGGACGTCGACGCCGACGTCGTGGTGGCCGTCCTGGCGCAGTTGGACGTGGACGCCTCCAGCCCGGAGGCGATCCGCCGCGCCCTGGCGGCGCCGAAACCCCCACCGCGCACGATCGTGCTGCGCGAGGGCGACGTGCTCGACGAGACCGGCACCGCCCTCCTGGAGGGTGGTGGCGAGGTGGAGCTGCCCGCGGCGCTGCCGCTGGGCTACCACCGGCTGGGCGACCGCACGGTGATCGTGGCGCCGCGCCACCTGGAACCGGTGCCGCGCGCGTGGGGCTGGATGCTCCAGCTCTACGCGATGCGCTCGGCCGAGTCGTGGGGCATGGGCGACTACGGCGACCTCGCCACCCTGGCCCGGCGCAGCGCCGAGGAGCTGGGCGCGGGCGTGCTGCTGGTCAACCCCGTGCAGGCGATCAGCCCGACCGAGCCGGTGGAGCGGTCGCCGTACTCGCCGTCGAGCCGCCGCTACGCCAACCCCCTCTACCTGCGCGTCACCGACGTCCCGGCGTACCGGCGGGCCGACGAGCGGACCCGCGCCGAGGTCGACGCGCTGCGCCCGCCCGAGGACACCGGGCTGATCGACTACGACGCGGTGTGGCGGGCCAAGTCCCGGGCCCTGGAGCTGCTGTGGCGGCACGAGGAGCACCGCGAGCCGGAGGGCGACCTGCTGGAGTTCGCCAGGTTCTGCGCGCTGGCCGAGGAGCACGGTCCCGATTGGCGTTCCTGGCCACCTGAACAGCGGAATCCGGCGACCGCCACACCCTCACACGAACGAGTGATGTTCCACGCTTGGCTGCAAGAATTGTGCGAGCAGCAACTGGATCGGGCCCGGAGCGCGGCGCACGATTCGGGTATGCCAGTCGGCGTCGTGCACGACCTCCCCGTCGGGGTGCACCCCGGTGGCGCCGACACGTGGGCCTGGCGCGACGCCTTCGCGCCCGCGGTCACCGTGGGCGCGCCGCCGGACGCGTTCAGCCAGCTCGGCCAGGACTGGAACCTGCCGCCGTGGCGGCCCGACCGGCTCGCCGAGCAGGGCTACGAGCCGTTCCGGGCGGTGGTGCGCAGCGTGCTCCGGCACGCCGACGGCATCCGCATCGACCACGTCGCCGGCCTGTGGCGGCTGTGGTGGATCCCGCCGGGCGAGCCGCCCAAGCGCGGCACGTACGTGCACTACGACGCGGACGCGATGCTGGCCGTGCTGACGCTGGAGGCGCGGCGCGCGGGCGCCGTCGTGGTCGGCGAGGACCTCGGCACGGTGGAGCCGAAGGTCACCGAGTCGCTGCACGAGCACGGCATGCTCAGCTCGGCGGTGCTGTGGTTCCAGCGCGACTACGACCTGCCCGGCCACCCGCTGGTGCCGCCGGAGAAGTGGCGCGAGTCGGCCATGGCGAGCATCTCCACCCACGACCTGCCCACCGTGGCCGGGTTCCTGGCCGCGGAACACGTTCGGGTGCGAGCCGAACTGGGGCAGTTTGAAGGACCCCCGGAAGGGGAATACGAGGCAGCCGCGCGCGAGCGGGGAGAGTTGGTCGAACTGCTCGAGCAGGAGGGGGTACCGGCCGATGACCTGGTTACCGCGTTCCACGCCCTGCTGGCGAAAGCCCGTTCCGTGCTGGTGCTGACCTCGCCCCAGGACGCGCTGGGCGAGGTCCGCCAGCCCAACCTGCCCGGCACCACCGACCAGTACCCGAACTGGCGGATACCGCTGCCGGTCGCGCTCGCGGAACTGTTCGACCACCCGCGCGTGCGCGAAGTGGCCGCCGCGCTCGCCGCCGGGCGCGGCCGATGAGCCGCAACACGCACGCAACCGCAGGCCGCCCACCTGCGGAGTATGGTCAAGCCCGTCACCCGCGCCATGGTTGGAGGTGGCATTCACCCGTGAACACCGAGTTGGTCTCCCGCACCGGGTTGTTGCCCGAGCTGCCCGCACAGACCGCCCCCGTCACGACCGCCGTCCCGAGTCCCGCCGACGTCCTCGAAGCGGCCGTCGAACGGGTGCTCACGTCCGTGCGGCCGTCCAACCTCGCCGACCCGCTGTCCGGCGCCCACCACGCCGAGGAGTCCCTGCGGGACGCCCTGCGGCGCGCCGACATCGGGTCGAACCCGGCGCTGGGCCAGGCCGTCGCCTGCGCCGAGGCCGCCGCCGAGCACCTCCGCTACTCGGAGTTGCAGGAAGCACGCCTGCTGTTGGTTGCAGCACGTGGGCAGCTCGCCAGGTCGCACGCGAGCAGGTAGTGATTTAGAACGGTAGGGGTTAGGAACGTCTTAAGCTCGTCGGAGGAAACCCTGTGCGGCCCTGGCCCGGTACTCCCTACCCGCTCGGCGCTAGCTACGACGGCGTCGGCACGAACTTCACCCTCTTCTCGGAGGTCGCCGACTACGTCGAGCTGTGCCTGTTCGACGACGACGGGACCGAGACGCGCGTGAGGCTGCCGGAGGTGGACGGCTTCGTCCACCACGGCTACCTCCTCGGCATCGGTCCCGGCCAGAAGTACGGCTACCGCGTGCACGGTCCCCACGACCCCGGGCGCGGTCTGCGGTGCAACCCCAACAAGCTGCTGATCGACCCGTACGCGAAGGCGATCACCGGCGAGGTGAAGTGGCACGAGTCGCTGTTCGGCTACCCGTTCGGGGCGCCGGACGAGCGCAACGACCAGGACTCGGCCGGCCACGTGCCGCTGTCGGTCGTGGTCAACCCGTTCTTCGACTGGGCCAACGACCGCCCGCCGAAGACGCCCTACAACGAGAGCGTCATCTACGAGGCCCACGTCAAGGGCCTGACCATGCTGCACCCGGAGATCCCGCAGCGCCTGCGGGGCACCTACGCGGGCCTGGCCCACCCGGCGGTGATCGACCACCTGAAGGGCCTGGGCGTGACCGCGATCGAGCTGATGCCGGTGCACCAGTTCATCAGCGACCACGGCCTGGAGCAGAAGGGCCTGAGGAACTACTGGGGCTACAACACGATCGGGTTCTTCGCACCGCACGAGGGCTACGCGGCGCTGCCGGACAACGCGGGCCAGGTGCAGGAGTTCAAGGGCATGGTGCGCGCCCTGCACGAGGCGAACATCGAGGTCATCCTCGACGTGGTCTACAACCACACCGCCGAGGGCAACCACCTGGGCCCCACGCTGTCCATGCGCGGCATCGACAACCAGGCCTACTACCGGCTGGTCGACGACGAGCAGAAGTTCTACATGGACTACACCGGCACCGGGAACTCGCTGAACGTGCGCAGCCCGCACACGCTCCAGCTGATCATGGACTCGCTGCGCTACTGGGTCACCGAGATGCGGGTGGACGGGTTCCGCTTCGACCTCGCCGCCACCCTGGCGCGGGAGTTCTACGACGTGGACCGGCTGTCCACGTTCTTCGACCTGGTCCAGCAGGACCCGGTGGTCAGCCAGGTCAAGCTCATCGCCGAGCCCTGGGACGTCGGCCCCGGCGGCTACCAGGTGGGCAACTTCCCGCCGCTGTGGACCGAGTGGAACGGCAAGTACCGCGACACGGTGCGCGACTTCTGGCGCGGCGAGCCGGCCACGCTCGGCGAGTTCGCCTCCCGCATCACGGGCTCGTCGGACCTCTACAAGGACGACGGCCGGCGGCCGTACGCCTCGATCAACTTCGTCACCGCCCACGACGGCTTCACCCTCAACGACCTGGTCTCCTACAACGACAAGCACAACGCGGCCAACGGCGAGGACGGCCGCGACGGCGCCGACGACAACCGGTCGTGGAACTGCGGCGTCGAGGGCCCCACCGACGACCCCGAGGTCAACGAGCTGCGGGTGCGGCAGCAGCGCAACATGCTGGCCACCCTGCTGCTGTCGCAGGGCGTGCCGATGCTGCTGCACGGCGACGAGCTGGCCCGCACCCAGCAGGGCAACAACAACGCCTACTGCCAGGACACCGAGCTGTCGTGGGTCGACTGGTCGCTGGTGGAGAAGAACCGCGACCTGGTCGAGTTCACCTCGGCGCTCACCGAGTTCCGCAAGCAGCACCCGGTGCTGCGCCGCCGCCGGTTCTTCCAGGGCAAACCCATCCGCAAGGGCGACGAGTTGCGCGACATCGCGTGGTTCACCCCGGCGGGCGAGGAGATGCAGGAGCAGAACTGGGGCGACGGCTTCGGCCGGTGCATCGTCGTGTTCCTCAACGGCGAGGGCATCCCGGACCTCGACCAGCGCGGCATGCGCGTGCTCGACGACTCGTTCCTGCTCGCCTTCAACGCCCACCACGAGGACATCGAGGTCACCCTGCCCGAGCCCGGCTACGGCCCCCAGTGGACCGTGGTCGTCGACACCGCGACCGGCGCCGTGGTCACGCCCGAGCTGGGCGACGACCCCATCCCGGCCGGCGGCACGTTCACCGTCACCAGCCGATCCCTGGTCGTGCTCCAGCGGACGGGCGTGGAATGAGCGGGCCCTCCTCCACCTACCGGCTCCAGTTCACCCCCGACTTCACCTTCGCCGACGCGGAGGCCGTGGTCGACTACCTGGACGCGCTCGGGGCGGGCGCCCTGTACGCGTCGCCGCTGCTGGAGGCCGTGCCCGGCTCCACGCACGGCTACGACGTGACCGACCCGACGAAGGCCCGCGACGAGCTGGGCGGCGAGTCGGGCCGGGTGGCGCTGAGCAAGGCGCTGAGGAACGCGGGCCTCGGGTTCGTGCTCGACATCGTGCCCAACCACATGGCCGTCGACCACGACGACGCCAACCCCTGGTGGTGGGACGTCCTGCACCACGGCCGCGAGTCGCGGTACGCGGAGTACTTCGACGTCGACTGGGACTCCGGCAAGCTCCTGCTGCCCTTCGCCGCCGACGAGGACTCGGAGGAGGAGCACGAGCACTACCGGCTGGCGTTCTGGCGGCGCGGCAACACCGAGCTGAACTACCGGCGGTTCTTCGACATCACCACGCTGGCCGGCGTGCGCGTCGAGGACCCGGCGGTGTTCGAGGCCACGCACGGCGAGGTGCTGCGATGGGTGGCCGCGGGCGAGGTGACGGGCCTGCGCGTGGACCACCCGGACGGCCTGGCCGACCCCGGCGGCTACGTGCGGCGGCTCAAGGAGCGCTCGGGCGCGTGGCTGGTCGTGGAGAAGATCCTCGGCGTGGACGAGGACCTGCCCGCGAGCTGGCCGGTCGAGGGCACCACGGGCTACGACGCGCTGCGCGAGGTGTGCGGGCTGTTCGTCGACCCGGGGGGCGAGGAGGGCATCACCGCGCTGGCCCGCGAGCTGGGCGTGCCCGTCGACTTCGCCGCCGTCGAGCACGAGAGCCGCGAGCTGGTCGCGAACACCATCCTGCGCGCCGAGGTGCGCCGGATCGCCGCGCTGCTGCGGCACCCGGACCGGGAGCAGGCCGAGCGGGCCGTGGCCGAGGTCATGGTCAACTTCCCGGTCTACCGCTCCTACCTGCCCGAGGGGTGGGACGCGTGGGAGGCGGCGGTGGCCAAGGCCGGCTCGCCGGCCGCGCGGGCGCTGGACGAGCAGGTCCGCGCCGACCCGCGCGGCGAGCTGGCCACCCGCCTCCAGCAGACCTCCGGCATGGTGGTCGCCAAGGGCACCGAGGACACCGCGTTCTACCGGTACACCCGGTTCGTCGCGCTCAACGAGGTCGGCGGCGCGCCCGACCGGTTCGGCGTGCCGCCCGCCGAGTTCCACCGGCGGGCGGCCCTGCGCGAGGCGGGCGCGCCGCACACCATGACCGCGCTGTCCACGCACGACACCAAGCGGTCCGAGGACGTGCGGGCCAGGCTCGCGGTGCTGGCCGAGATGCCGGGCGAGTTCGCCGACCACGTGCGCCGGTGGACCGCCGAGCACCCGATCGACGAGCCGTCGCTCAACGCCCTGGCCTGGCAGTCGCTGGTCGGCGCGTGGCCGATCACCGCCGACCGGATGCGCGCCTACCTGGACAAGGCGGCCAAGGAGTCGAAGGTCCGCACCACCTGGACCGACCACGACGAGGAGTTCGAGGCGGCCGTCGCCGCGTGGCCCGACCGGGTGCTCGACGGGCCGGTGGCGGCCGACGTGGCGGAGTTCGTCGACCGGGTCGTGGCGCACGGCTGGTCCAACGCGCTGGGCCAGAAGCTGGTCCAGCTCACCGCGCCCGGCGTGCCCGACGTCTACCAGGGCACCGAGCTGTGGGACCTGTCGCTGGTCGACCCCGACAACCGCCGCCCGGTCGACTACGGCGTGCGGCGCAAGCTGCTGCGGCGCATCGAGGAGGGCTGGCTGCCGGACGTCGACGACTCGGGCGCGGCCAAGCTGCTCGTGGTGCACCGCGCCCTGCGGCTGCGCCGGGAGCGGCCCGAGCTGTTCCGCGGCTACCGGCCGCTGCCCGCCTCCGGTCCGGCCGCACCGCACGCAGTCGCGTTCGAGCGGACCGGTGTGGTTGCGGTCGCCACCCGACTTCCGGTGGGGTTGGCGAACGCGGGCGGGTGGGGCGACACGGTGCTGCCGCTGCCGCCGGGGGAGTGGACCGACGTGCTCACCTCCCGGCCTGCCCCACCCCGCCTGGCCGAACTGCTGGACCGCTACCCGGTGGCGCTGCTGGTGCGAGGAGACCTGTGACTTTCTCGGTGTGGGCCCCGGCGCACGAACGCGTCCTGGTCCGGGTCGACGGGCGCGACCACGACATGGTCGCCGGGCGGGACGGGTGGTGGCACGCCGACGTGCCCCGGGAGGCGGGCGCGGACTACGCGTTCGTGCTCGACGGCGACGCCCTGCCCGACCCGCGGTCGCTGTGGCAGCCGAACGGGGTGCACGCCGCGTCGCGGGTGTACGACCACTCGGCGTTCCGCTGGACCGACTCGGCGTGGACCGGGCGCGGCCTGCCCGGCGCGGTGATCTACGAGCTGCACATCGGCACGTTCACCTCATCCGGCACATTTGATGGCGCGATCGAGCGACTCGACTACCTGGTGTCACTGGGTATCACCCACGTCGAGGTGATGCCGGTCAACTCCTTCGACGGAACCGCCGGGTGGGGTTACGACGGTGTGCTGTGGGGCGCGGTGCACGAGCCCTACGGCGGGCCCGACGGGTTCAAGCGGTTCGTCGACGCCTGCCACGCGCGCGGGCTGGCCGTGCTGCTCGACGTGGTCTACAACCACCTCGGGCCCTCCGGCGCGTACCTCGACCGGTTCGGGCCGTACTTCGCGGGCAGCAACGACTGGGGCCCCGGCCTCAACCTCGACGGCGAGGGCGCGGACGAGGTGCGCCGGTACGTGGTCGACAACGCGCTGGGCTGGCTGCGCGACTTCCACGTCGACGGGCTGCGGCTCGACGCCGTGCACGCGCTGGTGGACCGGAGCGCGGTGCACGTGCTGGAGCAGCTGGCCGTCGAGGTGGACGCGCTGTCCGCGGGGCTGGGCCGGCCGCTGACCCTGGTCGCCGAGTCCGACCTCAACGACGCCCGCCTGGTCACCGCGCGCGAGGCGGGCGGCCACGGCCTGCACGCCCAGTGGGCCGACGACCTGCACCACGCGCTGCACGTGGCGCTCAGCGGCGAGACGTTCGGCTACTACCCGGACTTCGAGGGGCAGCTCGGCAAGACCCTGCGCGAGGTGTTCCTCCACGCGAACACCTGGTCGTCGTTCCGGGGCCGGCGCCACGGCCGCCCGGTCGACCCGGGGCTGCCCGGCTACCGGTTCCTGGCCTACCTCCAGAACCACGACCAGGTCGGCAACCGGGCCACCGGCGACCGGCTGTCGGCGCGGGTGCCGACGCGCCGCCTCGCCGTGGGCGCCGCGATCGTGCTGTGCTCCCCGTACACGCCGATGATCTTCATGGGCGAGGAGTGGGCGGCGAGCACGCCCTGGCAGTTCTTCGCCTCGTTCCCCGACCCCGAGCTGGCCGAGGCGGTGCGCACCGGCCGCCGGCGCGAGTTCGGCAGGCACGGGTGGGACGAGCAGGAGGTGCCCGACCCGGTGGACCCGGAGACGGTGCGCCGCTCGGTGCTCCGCTGGGACGAGGTGGCCGAGGACGGCCACCGGGAGCTGCTGGAGACCTACCGGGCGCTGATCGCGCTGCGCCGGAGCAGGCCCGAGCTGGCCGACCCGCGGCTGGACCGGTTCGACGTGCGCGAGCAGGGCCAGGTCCTGGTGCTGCACCGGGGCGGGTCGCGCGTGGTGTGCAACCTCGGCCCGGACACCGAGGTGCGGCTCGACACCGGGCCGCTCGACGTGCTGCTCGCCTCGCCGGGGGTGGAGGTCGCCGGACAGGTCGTGCACCTGCCCGGCGACTCGTTCGCCGTGCTCAGTCCCCCGGCAGCCAACCCACCTCGGTGAGCTTCTCCGCGAGCAGCTGGCCGGCCAGGGTCACCTGGTCGGCCAGCTGTCTTCGCACCTCGGGCCGCTCGTCCTCGGCGCCTTCCTGCGCCGCGTCGTAGGCCGCGACCAGCCGCCTGGCCGCGTGGACCACGTCGACCCCGGGCCACTCGGACGCGGCGACCCGGCCGTTCGGCTCGGCGGACAGGTGCACGGCCCGCACCGCCTGGCGCGGCCCCAGTTCGGCCGACAGGTCGAGCAGCTTCAGCGCTATTGTGTGCAGCTTCACGTTGTGGTGCTGCGACATGCGCACGAGCAGCTGGAACCCCTCCTGCGGCGTGCAGCCCTGCACCGCCGAGATCAGGCCCGTGGCCTGCCCGATCACGGTGCGCGTCTGCACGGCTTTGCGCAGTCCCATCACCTCGGCCTCGAGGCTGGCGATCCGCGCGGTCAGCGAATCGTCATGGCCGTTGTCCCCGACCACGGTCGGGCTCCTCTCTCGCACTTCGGTACCGGTCAGCCAGGCCAGCAGTGCAAGAGCTCCAAAGGACACGCGGGTATCCGACCCAGGCAAGCCCACAGCTCTCGCTGACCCTGGTGCCCTTTCGGGCGCGGGTGGCTTGCGGCTGGCTTTTCAACCGCGTAGACGATCACCGTAGTCGAGGGTGGGTGGCCGGGTGCAACTGGACCGCCCTCAGCGTGGCGGGAGGACGCAGAACTCGTTGTCCGCCGGGTCGGCGAGCACCACCCACGGCAACCCCTCGTCACCACCCACCCGCCGGGCGCCCAGCCCGACCAGCCGCTCCACCTCGGCGTCCTGGTCCCGCTCGGCCGCGATGTCGAGGTGCAGGCGGTTCTTGGTGGTCTTGGGGTCCTCGACGGGCTGGAGCAGCAGCATCGGCCCGGCACCGCTCAGCTCGGTGTAGGTCAGCCCGCGGGAGTCCTGCCACGTGCGGTGCACCCGGTACCCCAGTGCCGCGCACCAGAACCCGGAGAGGGCGTTGACCTGCGCGGGAGGGCAGTCGACCGCGACGGCGACGATGTGTGACGTCATGCGCGTCGGTTTCCCGGACAGGTGACCGGGTATCCACCTGATGAGATCGCAGTCGTGAGGAAGGAACCGGCTCATGGGTGCCGAGGAGAAGTTCGACAACAAGGCCGAGGAGCTCAAGGGCCGCGCCAAGCGGGCCGTCGGCGACGCCACCGACAACGAGCAGTGGCAGGCCGAGGGCCGCGCCGAGCAGGCCAAGGGTTCCCTCAAGCAGGCCGCGGAGAAGGTGAAGGACGCCTTCGGTGGCAACCGCTAGCCGCACGAAGCCCAGCGCCGCCTCGTTCGTGCCGGAAGGCGCGGACCTGGCGGCGCTTCGCCGTGCGGCAGCCGGTTGCCGGGGGTGCCACCTCTACGAGGACGCCACTCGAACGGTGTTCGGCGAGGGTCCCGAGGACGCCCGCGTGCTCTTGGTGGGCGAGCAGCCCGGCGACGTCGAGGACCGGCGCGGCGAGCCGTTCGTGGGTCCCGCCGGCAGGCTGCTGGACAAGGCGCTGGCAGAGGCCGGCCTGGACCGCGCGGAGGCCTACCTGACCAACGCGGTCAAGCACTTCAAGTTCACCCTGGACGCCCGCGGCAAGCGGCGCATCCACAAGTCGCCGGCGCGCGGCGAGGTCACGGCCTGCCTGCCGTGGCTGCACGCCGAACTGGCGCGGGTCGAACCCGACCTCGTCGTGTGCCTGGGCGCGGTCGCCGCCAAGGCCGTGCTCGGCAACGACTTCAAGGTCACCGAGCGCCGCGGGCGGGTCGAGCGGCACGAGGGCCGCGACGTCATCGCCACGATCCACCCGTCCGCGGTCCTGCGCGCGCCCGACCGCGACGAGGCGTACCAGGGCTTCCTGGCGGACCTCCGCGTCGTGCGCGAGCACCTGGAGCGGTGACCCGGTTAACCCGGAATGGTGAAACGGCCCCCGGACCGCTTCCCGCGCGGGAGCACGGGCCGAGCTGGACTGGGCTCGGGGTCACGGGGGCCGGGTGGCTGCCTGGGATTCGCCCAGACCACACCTGGGAAAGGCCGGTCCTAGCGGACAGCCACCTCACGACGAGTCCTGTAGCTATACAACTTGGGACCACCTCCTTCCTCGTGTACGACCGAACCTATGCGAGGGTCGCGGCACTTCGCAACGGGAATTCCTGCTACCCGCGACACACCCGGGCGGGGCGCCCGGACGAGGGCCGGCGCACCACCCGGTCCGATTCCCGCCGGACGGCGACGCGTTGCCCCGGCAGCATTCCCGGCATGGAATTCGAGGGCAGGGTCGCGCTGGTCACCGGCGGCGGCAGGGGGATCGGGGCCGCGATCGCGGTGCGGCTGGCGGAAGAGGGGGCCGACGTGGCGGTGACGTGCCGCGGTTCGGCGGACGACGTGGTCGAGCGGGTGGAGGCGCTCGGTCGACGGGTGCGGGTGATCAGGGCCGACAGCGGCGACGCGGGCGCGGTGGCCGCGGCCGTCGACGAGGTCGTGGACGTGCTGGGGCGGTTGGACGTGCTGGTCAACAACGCGGGCGAGTTCACCGTGGGGCCGGTGGAGGACCTCGGCGTCGAGGACTTCGACCGGATCTTCGCGGTGAACGTGCGGGCGGTGTTCGCGGCGGTGAAGGCCGCGCTGCCGCACCTCGGCGACGGTGGCCGGGTCATCTGCATCGGCAGCAACGTCGCGGAGCGCGCGGTGTTCCCCGGCCTGTCGCTCTACTCGGCGAGCAAGTCGGCGCTGGAGGGGATGACGAAGGCGTTGGCGCGGGAGCTGGGCCCGCGCGGCATCACGGTGAACCTGGTGCACCCCGGCGCGACCGACACCGACATGAACCCGGCCGACGGGCCGCAGGCCGACGTGATCCGCGGGTTCACCGCGCTCGGCCGGTACGCCGAGCCCGAGGAGATCGCCGCCGCGGTGGCGTTCCTGGCGTCGGACGCGGCCCGGTACGTGACGGGGGCCCGGTTGCACGTCGACGGCGGTTTCACGGCGTAGTGGGGTGGGTGGGGCGCGCCGGGCGGCGCGCCCCACCCGTGATCAGCTCGCGTTCACGTCCACGCAGGAGTAGAACGCGTTCGCGGTGTCGCCGATGTTCCAGATGGCGAGCACCGTCTGCCTGCCGGAGGCGGGCAGGGTCACCGTGTGCGACACGGTGGCCGGCGGCTGCTGGTTGTTGCCGCTGATGTTGGCGATGCGCTGGCCGCCCACGTAGTACTCGTAGTTGGCCGTGCGGTGCCGCGCGGTGAAGACCCAGTTGAACGTGACCGTGCGGCCGGTGCTGCTGACCCGCCAGCCCTTGTTGTTGTCGTTCAACTCGGAGAAGTGCGCGACGCCGCCGTTGCAGCTGCGCAGGCCCTTCGGGCCCTCGACGCTCTGCGGCTCCCACTGGATGGCGCCGCAGGACACCGTCTTGGCGGCGCACTGGGCCTGGCGGCTGGGCGGGGACGAGATGTAGCCGTGCGCGAAGGCGGGTGCCGACGGCAGGGCGACGGAGACGAGCGGCGCGGCGAGAACGCCTGCCGCCACCGCTGCGATCCTACGGCGGAGTGACATGGGGACTCCTCTGTTCGGATGGGCGGAAACGCTTGTGGCGAACGCCAACCCGATAGCGCGTTGGGTGGTGTGCAGGGCGTTCACCCAAACGCGGCGGCCGGTCTAGACCATACTCTGTGTGATTGCCCGGTGACAACTACTGGCTCGAAGGTCGGGTCCGGGAAGCCCGCCACATGGTGTGCTCCCGGCTCACCGCCTCCTCCGCGTCCGCGACCTCGCCCGCCCACCCGGCCTCGTCCTCGACCAGCTCCAACCGGCCGCGCACGATCGCCAGCTCGTTGGCCGCGAACGTGTAGGCGCGCGCCAGCGTCGACAACTGCCTCAAGCTCACCCAGGCCGTGCCGGCCGCGATCACCGCCGCCACCACGCCCGCCAGGTCGAACCGCACCAGGCCCAGAGCCTTGGCCAGCGCCGCGCAGATGCCCGCCACCTCGATGGACAGCAGGCCGGCCCGCCACCACCCGGCGTTCCGCTCGTTGCGCGCCGCCCGCGCCGCGTACCAGCGCTGCTGGTCGGCGATGCGCGACTCCAGGTAGGCGGCCTTGCGGGCGGCCAGCGGCGCCGCCCGCAGCGCCCGCATCGCCTCGGTCACCACCGGCCGCCCCGAGGGGCGGATGCTCGTCTTCGGCGCGTCCTCCAGCAGCTTGTGCATCTGCTCGATGAACCGGCGCTCGGTCGCCTGCTCGTCGCCCGTCCTGGCGAACGGCTTGCCGCCCGCGCTGAACTTCCACGCCAGGCTCTTCGCCGACTCCGCCAACGCGCGCCCGTCGTACCAGCGGTCCTCCGGCCGCGCGGACTTCAGGTTCAGCTCGGTGACGGTCACCGCGGCCAGCGCGACCGCCGTGCCGATCGCGGCCACGTCGAACCGGCCGAAGGGCAGCTGCACCGCCCCCGTCGCCGCGGCCGCCACGGCGAGCAGCAACCGCAGCCGCACCGTCCGGACGTAGTGCCGCTGGCCGTCCAGCGACGCGCCGTCCGCGGCCTCGAACAGGCCGGGCAGGTCCTCGTCCCGTAAACCCCTCGCGGTCATCCGGCGAACACCCCTTCGACGTGCGCGCGCAGGTCACCCGGGTCGATGACGGTGGTCAGCGCCGAACCGGACAGGGCGGAGGCCCGCTCGCCCTCGCCCGCCGCTATCTCGTCGGCCGTGCGCCCGGTGCCGCGCAGCACCACCAGCGGCCGGTCGCGGCGCACGCTGTGCTCGGCGTCCTCCCACGCCACCGCGCCGCCGTTGGCCAGCAAGGTCAGCGACGGCGCGGCGCCCGCGACCACCCCGGCCAGGTCCGCCAACCACGGCGCCTCGTCGCCCCACCGGTTGCCCGGCACCAGCACCAGCCGCGTGTGGTTCGGCTCCGGCGCGGCCGAACCGGCCAGCTCCTCGACGACCACGCCGACCAGCGGGAACCGCCCACCCGCCGCCGCCCGCGCCCGCCCGACGGCCCGCATCACGCCGCTGTCCGTGCCGCCGTCCAGGACGACCGCGCCGCACGCGTCCAGCACCGGCACGAGGTCGCGCAGCACCCGCTCCAGCTCCGCCACGCCCGATCGGCCCATGCGGTCCGCGCCGCCCACCACCACCAGCACCGGCCGCCCCGACGGCAGGCCGACCCCGCCTAGCTCCGACCTCGACGAGACCCGCGTCGTCTCCATGATCGACGACCGTACCGGCGCGCGCCCGGCCGCGAGCCGGTACGGGAACTCCGACTCGGGAACTCCGATTCGGGGAAGCCACCGGGGTGAACCTGTTGGCCGGCACCGGAATGGCAATCCTGCGGACGACGCAGTGAGGTCGGCCGGGGTCGTGCCCACGGCGGCCACCACCACGCCCCCGGCACGGGGGCGCGGTGGCACGTGGTCATCGCCGTGAGGCGGGTCCTAGAACTCCAGGCCGGTCAGCACCAGCACCCGCTGCTCGGTCAGGTCCTCCATCGCCGCGCGCACGCCCTCGCGGCCGGTGCCGGACTCCTTGACCCCTCCGTAGGGCATCTGGTCGGCGCGGAAGCTGGGCACGTCGCCGACGACCACCCCGCCCACCGCCAGGCGGGCCGAGGCCCGGAACGCCAGGCGCACGTCGTGGGTGAACACCCCGGCCTGCAACCCGAAGCGCGAGGCGTTGACCCGGTCGAACGCCTCCTCGGTCGAGTCCACCGGCTCCAGCACCACCACGGGCCCGAAGACCTCCTCGTCCACGACGCGGCACCCCGGCGGCACGTCGGCCAGCACCGTGGGCTCGAACGCGGTCCCGTCGCGGTGGCCGCCGGTCAGCACCCTCGCCCCGGCCGCCACCGCCTCGTCCACCCACTCCTGCACCCGGCGCGCGGCGGCCTCATTGATCAGCGGCCCCACGTCGGTGGCCGGGTCGGCGGGGTCGCCCACGCCGAGCTCGCGCACGCGCGCCACCACGGCCCGCTCCAACGCCGGGTAGACCTCCCGGTGGGCGTACACGCGCTGCACCGAGATGCACGACTGCCCGCCCTGGTACATCGCGAACGTGGCGATCCGCGAGGCGGCGAAGCCCAGGTCGGTCCAGTCCGGGCACACCACGGCCGCCGCGTTGCCGCCCAGCTCCAGCACCACGTGCTTGCGCGGCGCCCGTTCCTGGATCGAGTACCCCACCGGACCCGAACCGGTGAACGACACCACCGGCAGCCGGGGGTCCTCGACCAGCGCGCCCGCCACCTCGTTGGGCACCGGCAGCACCGACCACGACCCGGCCGGCAGGTCGGTCTCCGCCAGCAGCCCGCCGAGCAGCAGCGCCACCAGCGGCGTCGCGGGCGCGGGCTTGACCACGATCGGCGCGCCGACCGCCAACGCCGGCGCGACCTTGTGCGCCACCAGGTTGAGCGGGAAGTTGAACGGCGCGATGCCCAGCACCGGACCGCGCGGCGCCCGCCGCACCAGCGCCAACCTGCCCGAGGCCGCCGGGTCGGTGTCCAGCCGCTGCAACTCGCCCGAGAACCGCCGCGCCTCCTCGGCCGCCCACCGGAACACCGACACCGCCCGCGACGCCTCGACCCGCGCCCACTTCGCCGGCTTGCCCGACTCGGCGGTGATCAGCGCCGCCACCTCGTCGGCCCGCTCGGCCAACCGGCGCGACACGTGGTCCAGCGCCGCGGCGCGGGCGTGCGCGGGCAGCACGGCGAACTCGCCCGCCACCGCGTGCGCGGCGGCCACCGCCCGTTCGACGTCCTGCGCCGAGGCGTTCGTCGTCACCCCGGCCAACCCGTTGTCGTGCGGGGTGCGGACCTCCACCCGGTCCTCGCCCGTCGCGGGCTGCCCCGCGACCCAGTAAGGCACGGTCACTGCGCGGTCGGTCACTGCGCGGTCGTTCACTCCACGGCTCCTTCCAGCACGTCCAGTCCCTCGGCCAACAGCTCGTCCGGGATGGTCAGCGGCGGCAGCAGGCGGATCACGTTCCCGCGCGTGCCGCAGGTCAGCACCACCACGCCGGCCGCGTGGCAGCGCGCCGCGACCCGACCGGCGACCTCGGCCGAGGCCAGCTCGACGGCCAGCATCGCGCCCCGGCCCCGGGCCTGCACGGCCCCGGGCAGCGCGGCCAGCCGGGGCAGCGCCACGGCCTCGACCCGCCGGGCGGCGGCGTTGAGGTCCAGCTCGCGCATGGTGTCGACGGCGCCCAGCGCGGCCGCGCAGGCGACGGGGTTGCCGCCGTAGGTGCCGCCCAACCCGCCCGCGTGCACGGCGTCCATGACCTCGGCGCGCCCGGTGACGGCCGACAGGGGCAGGCCGCCGGCGATGCCCTTCGCCGTGGTCACCAGGTCCGGCACCACGCCCTCGTGGTCGCACGCGAACCACGAGCCGGTGCGGCAGAACCCGGTCTGGACCTCGTCGGCCACCAGCAGCACCCCGTGCGCCCGGCACCACGCCGCCAGCTCCGGCAGGAACCCCGGCGCGGGCACGATGAACCCGCCCTCGCCCTGGACCGGCTCGACCACCACGCACGCCACCTCGTCGGGGCGCCCGACCGCCGCCACCGCGCGCCGCGCCGCCTCCGCACCGCCCAACCCGTCGTGCAGCGGGTAGGAGCCGGGCACCCGCCGCACCTCCGGCGCGAACGGCCCGAAACCCCGCTTGTAAGGCATTTCCTTGGCCGTCAACGCCATCGTCAGGTTCGTGCGCCCGTGATAGGCGTGGTCCAGCGCCACCACCCCCGGCCGGCCGGTCGCGCACCGGGCGATCTTCACGGCGTTCTCGACCGCCTCCGCGCCCGAGTTCAGCAGCACCGAGCGCTTGTCGTGCGAGCCCGGCGTCAACTCCGCCAACCGCTCGCACACCTCCACGTACCCCTCGTACGGGGTGACCATGAAACACGTGTGGGTGAACCGGTCCACCTGCTCATGCACCACCGCCGCCACCCGCGGCGCGGGGTTGCCCACCCCGGTCACCGCGATGCCGGAGGCCAGGTCGATCAACCGGTTGCCGTCCACGTCGACCAGCAGGCCGGGCTCGGCGTGGTCGACGAACACCGGCAGCGTCGAACCCACCCCCGCCGCCACGGCCGCCTCGCGGCGCTCGCCCAGCTCGCGCGAGCGAGGACCGGGGATCTCGGTGCGCAGTCGTGCCATGGCTCCAGGATCGTTCTCCCGGCGCGAGGACAACAGTGGCCCGAGTGGCCAACGCGCTGTACACAGTGTCCATGCCGTTGACGGTGGGGGCGCTGGCCCGCAAGGTCGGCCTGCCGGTCCTGGTCGACGCCGGGCTGGACCGCGTGGTGGCGTGGGTGCACAGCACCGAGCTGACCGACCCGACGCCGTTCCTGGAGGGCGGCGAGCTGCTGCTGACCACCGGCATCGCCCTCGGACCCCACCGGGACTACGTGCGCCGGCTCGTCGCGGCGGGCGTGGCCGGCCTGGGGTTCGGCACCGGGTTGAGCCACGACGAGGCGCCTCCCGACCTGGTCACGGCGGCGGTCGAGGCGGGGCTGGCGCTGCTGGAGGTGCCCAGGGCGACGCCGTTCATCGCGATCACCAAGGCGGTGGCCGCCGACGCGCACGCCGCCCTCACCCGGACCAACGAGGCGCAGCACGCGCTGACCCGCGCCGCCGTCACGGGGGGAGCCGCGGGCGTGGTGCGGCGGCTCGCCCGGCTGCTCGACGGCGCCGCGGTCCTGCTGGACGAGGCGGGCGCGACCGTCCACGCCGCCGGCGACCCCGCCGTGCCCGACCTCGCCGCGCGGGCACGGCTGCTGGGCGCGTCCGGCGGACCGGCGGGCGCGGCGTGGCAGGTGGGGGAGCGGCACGCCGCGATGCAGGTGCTCGGGCGGCGCGGCTTCCTGGCCGTGCTGGCGCCGCGGCCGCTGGAGGCGGCGGTGGTCAACACCGCCGCGTCGCTGCTCACCCTGGCGCTGGCGCGGTCCGACGAGGTGGACCGGGCGCACCGGGAGCTGCGCGCCGAGCGGTTCCGGCTGCTGCTGGCGGGCGAGGAGGTGGCCGGGCTGCCCGAAGCGCCGTTCCGGGTGTTCCTGCCGTCGGCGCGGGTGCCCGACCCGCCCGGGTTCTGGGCCGAGGTCGACGGGCGGCTGGTGGTGCTCGCCCACGACCTCGACGTCCCGGCCGCCGCGTCGAGCCCGGTGGACGCGGCGGGCGTCGCGCGCGGCTACCGGGAGGCGCTGCGGGCGCTGGAGGAGGGCGTGGCCCGGTTCGAGGACGTGGCCGCCGCGAGGCTGCTCGCGCCCGACGCGGCCGAGCACGCCGAAGCGCTGCTGGCCCCGCTGGACGACGCGCAGCGCGAGACGTTGCGGGTGTGGCTGTCGTGCCACGGCCAGTTCGACCCGGCCGCCGCGAGGCTGGGGGTGCACCGGCACACCGTGCGCAACCGCTTGCGGCGCGTCGAGGAACTGCTCGGGCGCTCGCTGGAACCCGCAGGGACGCGTGCGGAACTCTGGTTGGCCCTGCACGCCGGGAACTAGGCTCGGCCGACACCGCCACGACCATCCCTGACGAAGAGGGGGATACATTGGCGCGCTCCCGTCTGCTCGCACACGCGGCCGGTGCCCTGGTCACCACCGCCGTCCTGCTCACCGCCGTGTTCACCGGTCCGGCCGGCGCCTGCAGCTGCGTGCCCAGCACCGAGGGCGAGCGGTTCCATCGCGCGACCCACGTGTTCACCGGCACGGTGGTCGCCTCCGCGGTCGAGGAGAACGACCCGTCCACCGTCGGCGACGACAGGTACCGCTACCGCGTCCAGGTCGGCGTGGAGCACAAGGGCGACGTGCCGCCCATGGTGGACGTGCTGACCTCGATCCACGGCGGCACCTGCGGCATCACCCTGTCCGCGAACGCCGAGTACCTGGTGTTCGCGTCGGGGGACTCCGCCGACGCGCGCGTCGAGACCGGCTATTGCGGCGGCACCCGCCTGGCCTCCGGCGGCCCGCCGGTGACCACCCTCCCGACCGGGTCCACCACCACGACGCCCTGCGCGACACCCGTGCCGTGAGGCGTCCTCACGAGGGGCCGACGTCACTCGATCGGCCCTTCGAAATTCCGAAGAACAGGTGGTTTGTGACAGGAAAATTGCGGGTAGGTGTCGCCGACAATGCACATGAGGTGACCACCGCGGCGTGAGACCGGGTACCTTCCGGCGTCCGGCGGCCACGTCAACGCAGCGGAGGGGCGACCTGGATGTGGGAAGGTGACCTGACCGGAGAGGTCGTCGGCAGCAGGTACGCCCTGGGCGACCTCTACGGCTCGGGCGGCATGGCCGAGGTGTACCGGGCTTTCGACACGCGGCTCGACCGCAAGGTCGCGATCAAGTTCTTCCAGGGCGAGGCCACCCCCGAGGACCGCATCCGGCTCGAACGCGAGGCGGAGGTGCTGGGCGCGCTGCGCTGCCCGGGTCTCGTGGAGGTCTACGACACCGGCGTCCACCAGGGGCGGCCCTACTTCGTGATGCAGCCGGTCGAGGGCGGCACGCTGCGCCGCCGGATGCGCGAGCCGCTGGCGCCCGCGGTGGTGGCCCACCTGGGCGCGCAGGTCGCCGAGGTGCTGGCCCACGTGCACGCCAACGGCGTGGTGCACCGCGACGTCAAGCCCTCCAACATCCTGCTCGACACCGCGGGCAGGCGCGCCTACCTCGCCGACTTCGGCCTGGCCCTCCAGGCGCAGGTCACCCGCGTCACCCGCTCGGGAGTCCTGGTCGGCACCGCCGGCTACCTGTCACCCGAGCAGGTCCGCGGCGCGGACGTGTCGCCCGCCGCCGACGTCTACGCCCTGGGCCTGGTCCTGGTCGAGTGCCTCACCGGCAGGCCCGAGTACCCCGGCGGGGACACCGAGGCCGCCCTCGCCCGCCTGCACCGCGAACCCCGCGTGCCGACCGACCTGCCCGGCGGGTTCACCGCCGCGCTGACCGCCATGACCGCCACCGACCCCGGGCGGCGGCCCTCCGCCGCCGAGTGCGCCCGGCTGCTCACCGCCGCCGAACGCGCCGCGGCCGGCCTGCCGCCACTGGCCGAGGCGGCGGTGGAGGTCGCGCCGCCGCCCGCCCCGGCGCGCCGGCCCGGTGTCGCCGTGCTGCTGGGTGGGGTGGCGGTGGCCGCGGCGTCGCTGGTCCTGCTGACCCTGCTCAACCCGGGCGACCCGCCGACCGGCTCCGACGGGAACCCCGACCGGCCCGCCACCGCGACGCCGTCCGACGCGCCGCCCGCCACCGGCGTCAGGCCGGTCGTCGACGTCACCACCACCGAGGCGCCGCCCGCGGGGCGTGCCACGGTGACGGTGTCGCGGGAGGCCGCGGCCTCGTCGGTGCAGCAGGACCAGCCGCAACAAGACCAACCGCAGCAGGACCAGCCGCAGCAGGACCAGCCCCAGCAGGACCAGTCGCAACAGCAGCCGTCGCCCGCACAGCCGTCGCAGCCCCAGCAGGGACAACCGTCGCCGGCGCAGCCGCAACAGGGCCAGCCCCAGCAGGGACACCCGCAACAGGGGCAGCCGCAGCAGCCCGCCGACCCGACCAGGGGCAGGAGCGGGAACGGCTGACCGGTGGTCGGCGCGGGGTGGTCGGCGCGGGGTGGTCGGCGCGGGGTGCTCAGCGCAGGGCGGGCAGCAGCTCGCCCTTGGCGAAGTCGAGGAACTCCCGCTGGTGGTCGCCGCCGATCTGGACCAGCGCCAGGTCGGTGAACCCGGCGTCGCGGAACTTCGCCACCGCCTCCGCGATCGGCCCCACCTCCGGGCCGCACGGGATCTGCTCGGCCACGTCCTCCGGCCGCACGAACCGCGTGGCGCCCGCGAACCCGGCCGGGCCCGGCAGCTCGGAGTTGACCTTCCAGCCGCCCGCGAACCAGCGGAACTGCTCGTGCGCCCGCTCGACGGCCCGGTCCCGGTCGGTGTCCCAGCACACCGGCAGCTGCCCGATCTTCCGCGACGAGGCGCCGCCGCCCTGGAAGACGTCCCACTCCCGGCACAGCGCCGACTCCGGCTCGGTGGACACCATCGCGTCGGCCAGCGGCGCGAACGTGCGCACCGACTGGTTGCCCGACACCGCCACCGCGATCGGCACCCGCTGCTCGGGCAGGTCCCACAGCTTCGCCGAGTCCACCCGGAAGTGTTCGCCCGAGTAGTTCACGTACCCGCCGTCGAACAGCAGCGAGATGATCTCCACGGCTTCCTTCAGCAGCTCGTGCCGCACGTTCACCGGCGGCCAGCCGCGGCCCACCACGTGCTCGTTGAGGTTCTCGCCCGCGCCCAGCCCCAGCGTGAACCGGCCGCCCGACAGCAGTTGCACGGTCGCGGCCTTCTGCGCCACCACGGCCGGGTGGTAGCGCACGGTCGGGCAGGTCACGTAGGTCATCAGCTCCACCTGCCGGGTGGCCTGGGTGACCGCGCCCAGCACGCTCCACGCGTAAGGCGCGTGCCCCTGCTCGTCCAGCCACGGCGAGTAGTGGTCGCTCATGACCTCGAAGTCGAACCCGGCCTCCTCCGCGAGCGCCGCGTGCTCGACCAGCTCTCGTGGTCCGGCCTGCTCGGTCATCAGGGTGTAGCCGATCCGCACGGTCGTCCTCCTACGCCATCGGCAGGTCGGTGAGGTCCGCCCGCAACTGGTCGAGTTCCTCGTAGACTGCCGACGCGCCGCGTTCCCGCAACTCGACCTCGCCGAAACCGCCCGTGCGGAGGCACACCACCGGCAGCCCCGCGCGCAGGGCGGCGTCGCAGTCCCACACGGAGTCGCCGATCACCACGGCCCGGCCACCGTCGCGGTCCACCTGCTCCAGCGCGACCTCGACGAGGTCCGGCGCGGGCTTGCTCTCCTCCACGTCGTCGGACGACGTGGAGGGCACGTCCACCGCGTCGATGAGCTTCAGGTAGTGGTCCACGTGGTGGCGCTTGCCGGAGCTGGCCAGCACCACCGCGAAGTCCTGCTCCAACGCCGCCGCCACCAGCCGGTGCGCGCCCTCCAGCGGTCGGACCTCGGCGAGCATCGGCTCGAACGCCGCCTCCCACGCGGCGCGCAGGTCGTCGCCGTGGTCGCGCTCGACGTGCTCGCCGGCCACGGCGGCGACCAGCTTGTCGCCGCCCATGCCGATGGCGCGGTGCAGCCGCCAGGTCGGCACGGTGATGTCGAAGCGGCGGAAGGCGCGGAACCAGGCCACGGCGTGGTGGTAGTTGGTGTCCACCAGCGTGCCGTCCACGTCGAGGACGAGCGTGTTGGTCATGGGCCGTGGTTAGCCCGACCGGACGATCGGCAAACCGCTCCGATCAGCCCAGGAACTCCTCGATCAGCCTGGCCCACTCGCGGGGCGCCTCCAGCGCCGGCGCGTGGCCGCTGTCCAGTTCCGCCCACCGCGCGCCGGGGACCAGGTCGGCCAGCGCGCGGGTGGAGCTCGGCGAGATCAGCCGGTCGTGCTTGGTGCCGACGACCAGGGTGGGCACGTGCACGCGCGGCAGCTCGTCGGTCAGGTCGGTGCGCAGCACCAGGTCGACCTGCTCGGGGCTGCCGGGCGGGATGGTCATGGCGACCAGCTCCAGGAACCCGGACTCCTGCTCGGCGGTCATCCGCCGGTGGAACGGCTCGCCGAGCACGGTCGACATGAGGTAGCGGGCCAGCGCGGTGCGGTCGCCCGCGCCCAGGAGCCTGGACCACTCCTGCAGGCGGGCCCGGGTCTCGTCGTCGGCGCGCGCGAACCCGGCGGTGAGCACGAGGGCCGTGACGCGTTCGGGGTACCGCAGCGCGGCGCGCACCGCGACCGCGCACCCCAGGGAGAAGCCGACGATCGCGAACCGCTCGTCGCCCTCGGCGGAGGCCACGAGCTGGTCGGCCAGGTCGTCGAGCTCCAGCGGCCCGGTGGCCCGGGGTGTGCTGCCGGAACCGGGGAAGTCCACCGCGTGCACCTTGTGCTTGCGGGACAGCTGGGGGATGAGCGGGCTGAAGTTCGCGCGGACGGCGCCGCCGGCGCCGTGGGCCAACAGGAGCGAGGGGGGAGTCACGCCCCCGATTCTGCCGGTCGACGCCCACTCGTCGCCGCCGATCCCACCATCCCCGTCTCAACAACCCCGCGTGTCCTCCACTCCGACACCGCGTGTCCTCCATTCCGACACCGCGAGTCGTACGTTCCGGCCGCGCGAGTCGTACGCCCAGAACGCGCGAGTCGAACGCTCAGGACCCCCGAGTTCAACGTTCAGGACCCCTGAGCCCGGCCCCGGGCAACCCCGGGACCGGGCTCAGGGGTGGTCTACGGGGCATCAACCGATCGGTTGACCAGGAGTCCGACCCGCCGTGTGATCCGCCGGGCGGTCCGGTCGACGAGCCTGGGGGCATGGCGATCATCGAGGTGGTCGACCTCGTCAAGAGGTACGACCGGAAAGTCGCGGTGGACGGCGTGTCGTTCACCGTCGACGAGGGGGAGATCTTCGGGATCCTCGGTCCCAACGGGGCCGGGAAGACCACGACCGTCGAGTGCGTCGAGGGGTTGCGCTCGCCGGACGGCGGCACCATCAGGGTGGACGGGCTCGACCCCCGGCGCGACCGGGCCGAGCTGCGCACCAGGCTGGGCGTGCAGCTCCAGCAGAGCGAACTGCCCGACCGCATCCGGGTCGGCGAGGCGCTGGACCTGTACTCGTCGTTCTACCGGGACCCGGCCGACTGGCGGGAGCTGCTGGAACGCCTCGGCCTCGGCGACCGCGCCCGCACCGAGTACCGCCACCTCTCCGGCGGCCAGAAGCAGCGCGTCTCCATCGCGCTCGCGCTGATCGGGAGGCCGCGGGTGGCCGTGCTCGACGAGCTGACCACCGGCCTGGACCCGCAGGCCCGCCGCGACACGTGGAGCCTGGTCGAGCAGGTCCGGGACTCCGGCGTCACGGTCGTGCTGGTCACGCACTTCATGGAGGAGGCCGAGCGGCTCTGCGACCGGCTGGCCCTGATCGACGCGGGCCGGCTCGTCGCCGTGGACAGCCCGGCGGGCCTGGTGTCCCGCGTGAGCGACGAGCAGACGGTCCGGTTCCGGCCGGCCGGCCCGCTGGACCTCGACCTGCTGCGGGAGCTGCCCGAGGTGTCCCACGTCGAGCAGCACGGCCCGCGGGTCGTCGTCACCGGCAAGGGCAACCTGCTGCACGCCGTCACGTCGGTCCTCGCCCGCAACCACGTCGTCGCCGCCGACCTGCGCATCGAGCAGGCGGGCCTGGACGACGCCTTCATCCGCCTCACCGGCCGCGCGCTCACGGAGTGAACGAGATGCTGAAGATCGTCAAGATCGAGTGGAAGCTGTTCCTGCGCGAGCCGGTCTCGGTCGCGTTCGCCATCTTCTTCCCGTCCCTCCTGCTGCTGGTCCTGGGCGCGCTCCCGGCGCTGCGGACCCCCGACCCCCAGTTCGGCGACCTCAGGTTCATCGACGCCTACGTGTCCACGCTGGTGGTGATCGCGCTGGCGTTCCTGGGCCTGAACAAGCTGCCCGCCACCGTCGCCACCTACCGCGAGAAGGGCGTGCTGCGCCGCTTCTCCACCACGCCCGTCAGCCCGGCCCGCCTGCTGCTCGCCCAGCTGGCGGTCAACCTGATCGCGGGCGCGCTGTCGATCACGCTGCTCATGGTCGTGTGCCGGGTCGTGTTCGACATCGACCTGCCGCACCACCCGCTCGGCTTCCTGGTGACGTGCCTGCTCGGCATGCTCTCGCTGTCCGCGCTGGGCCTGCTGGTGGCCGCGTGGTCGCCGACGGCCCGGTCCGCGGGCGGTTGGGCGACCGTGGCGTTCATGCTGGTCATGTTCTTCGGCGGGGCCTACCTGCCGCGGTTCCTCATGCCCGACTTCCTGGCGCGCGTCGGCGAGTACCTGCCGCCCGGCGTCGTCGCGTTGCAGGAGTCGTGGCTGGGCGCCGCGCCGGACCCGGTGCACCTCGGCGTCCTGGCCCTGATCACGGTGGTGGCGGGTACCGTCGCGGCGAAGTCCTTCCGCTGGGAGTAGCGATGACCGACAAGCTCGACGTGTGGGAGCGCCGCCTGCACGCGGCGGACCACGCCATCCCGTACCTCGTGCTTGCGCTGCCGACCCTCGTGTACGTGCTGATCATCCCGGACCCGCCGGCGACGCGGGCGGTGAACATCGGCATCGCGGCCGCCACGGCCCTGTGGATGCTCTGGTGGTACACGCTGCACCCGGGGTGGCGCGGTCGGCGCGGCCTGATGGCGGTGTTCTACATCGGCATCCTGGTGGCCTACGCCGTGCTGGGGCTGCGGCACTCCATCTTCGGGTTCTTCTCGTTCGCCGGCTACATCTACGCGTTCTCCGTCCTGCCGGGCCGCTGGAAGCTCGGGGGCGTGGTGACCACCGGCGTCCTGGCCGCCACCTCGCTGCACGGCGGCCTGCCCGCGCCGGACCCGGTGTCCATCGGCGTGTACCTGGCGATCGTGTTCATCATCGTCACGATCGCGGGCACCTTCACCCTGATCGGGCACTTCACCGACGAGCAGTCCCGGCGCCGCAAGGAGATGGTCGCCGAGATGGCGGCGATGATGGAGGAGAACGCGGGCCTGCACGCCCAGCTGCTCATCCAGGCCCACGAGGCGGGCGTGCTGGACGAGCGGCAGCGGCTGGCGCGGGAGATCCACGACACCCTCGCCCAGGGGTTCGCCGGCATCATCACCCAGCTCCAGGCCGACGAGGACCCGCCCCGGCACGTCGAGACGGCGTTGCGGCTGGCCAGGGAGAACCTGGCCGAGGCGCGCCGTTCCGTGCACGCCCTGCGTCCGCCCGCGCTGGTGGACGCGAGCCTGCCCGACGCGTTGTCGGAGGTCGTGACCGGGTGGACCGACCAGACCGGTGTCGCGGCCTCCGTCGCCACGACGGGGCGGGCGCGGCCCCTGCACCCGGAGGTGGAGGTGACGTTGCTGCGCGCCGCGCAGGAGGCGCTGTCCAACGTCGCCAAGCACGCGGGCGCGTCGCGGGTCGGCCTGACCCTGTCGTACATGGAGGACGTGGTGACGCTGGACGTGCGGGACGACGGAGCCGGGTTCGACCCCGCCGGCGCGACGGACGGCTTCGGCCTGGTCGGGATGCGCCAGCGCGTGTCCCGCCTGGCGGGAGCGCTGGTGGTGGAGTCCGAGCCGGGCGGCGGCACGGCGGTGTCGGCGTCGGTGCCGGCCATCCCGGCGTCGGTGTCCGCGGCCCCGGTTCCGGCCCCGGCACTGGTGCCGGCCTCGGTTCGCGCGGAGGTGGCCCGGTGATCCGCGTGGTGGTGGTGGACGACCACCCGGTGGTGCGGGACGGGCTGCGCGGCATGCTCGCCACCGCCGGGGACGTCGAGGTGGTCGGCGAGGCGGCGGACGGCGCGGAGGCGGTGGCCGTGGTGCGCGCCGTGCGGCCGGACGTGGTCCTGATGGACCTGCGGATGCCCGGCGTGGACGGCGTGACCGCGATAGAACGGCTGCGGGGCTCTTCGGCGCGCGTGCTGGTGCTCACCACCTATGACACGGACAGCGACGTGCTGCCCGCGATCAAGGCGGGCGCGACGGGTTACCTGCTCAAGGACACGCCGCGCGACGAGTTGTTCCGGGCGGTGCGCTCGGCGGCGCGGGGCGAGGCGGTGCTGTCGCCGTCGGTCGCGACCCGGCTGGTGGGCCAGGTGCGGCAGCCCGCGGCGGAGCCGTTGAGCGACCGCGAGGTCGAGGTGCTGGGCCTGATCGCGCGCGGCTGCACCAACCGGGAGGCGGCGGTGAAGCTGTTCATCAGCGAGGCGACCGTGAAGACGCACCTGGTGCACGTCTACGCCAAGCTGGGGGTGAAGGACCGCGCCGCCGCGGTCGCCGTCGCCTACGAGCGGGGTCTGCTGGGCGCTTAGCGGTCGGCGGGATCCGTTGCGGTGCGGTCGAGTTCGGCGCGCAGGACCTCGCGCAGCTCGTCCACCGGGAACCGGTCGGGGAACATCGCGGTCTGCAACGTGAGCCCGTCCACGACGACGTGCAGCCGGCGGGCGTGCCGCTCCAGCCGTTCGTCCAGCTCGTCGCCGATGGCCGTCGGGGGCGCCCCGCCCCGGCAGAGCGCGACCGCGAGGCGGCAGAGGTGGCGTTCGCCCGCCCACGCGGCGTGGCGCAGCTCGTCCATCGCGCCGTCGACGCGAGCCCGCGCCAGGCAGGCCAGCCACACGTCGACCTCCACCCGCCGGTCGGCGTCCAGGGGCAGCAGCTCCTCCAGGACCAGCCGCGCCCGTTCCGGGCCGGGCAGGTCGCCGTCGAGGTGCGCCGCGACGCGCGGACCCACCGCGCTCGCCACCTCCGCGGCCGCGAAGCGCAGAAGTCCCTGGTGGCTGTCGAAGTAGTGGCGCAGCCCGCCGATCGAGACGCCCGCCTCCTCGGCGACGCGCCGGACCGTGGCGCCCTCGATCCCGTGGCGGCCGATGACCCGCCACACCACGCGGGCCAGCTCGGCGCGTCGTCGGTCGTGGTCCACGAGCTTCGGCACATCTTTTTATAGCACACTTGTGCGGTATCGGTTACCGTACAAGTGTGCGAAATAAACTCCTGCTCGTCGCCGGGTTGACGACCATCGCGGGTTCGGCGCTGTTCCTGCTGGTCACCGGCAACACCGGCATCCGGTACTCCGCCGACCACACCGGCACCACCCCGATGTGGCTGCGGTGGATCCCCGCGCTGGTGGGGATCGTGCTGGTCCGCCTGGTGCCATCGCCGTCGCCTGGGTCGGAGCTTGAGCCGGACCGGTCCGGGCGACGGCGCGCGGAGGCCGTGGTCCTCCTGGTGCTCGCCGTGCTCTTCGCCGTGTCGCTGCGGCTGCTCGGCGGCGGCGAACCGGCGCACACCGCCCTCAAGTCGGCGATCCTGCTGGTGGCCCTCGTGGTGTTGCGGCGCAACAGGATCACGGCGCGACCGGGTCTCGCGCCCGTTCCGGCGGTGGTCGCCTGGGTGGTCCTGATCGTGCTCCTCACGCCGGCCAGCGACTACGCGGACACCGTCGGCCCGGTCACGCTGCTCGCCACGATCGTGGTGGTCTTCCTGGTCAACGCCCTGCTGGAGGAGGTGTTCTACCGGCGTTGGCTCCAGACGCGGTGGGAGGCGACCACGGGCCGTTGGGCCGGCATCGTGCTCACGTCACTGGTGTGGGCCGCGTGGCACGTGGGCATCCAGGGCACCGACCGGCTCGCGGTCGACCTCGCTTCGGCGTTCGTCAACCAGGGCGTGCAGGGCCTGTTCCTGGGCTACCTGTGGAGCCGGTACCGCGCGATGTGGCCGCCGCTGGTCGTCCACGGCGCGATGAACGCCGCTCCGGTGCTGGTCGGGGCGGTCACCTGACCGCACGTCTCCGACCTGCCCCGCGCGGTGCCCTGCTCGGCTCCACCTGGGCGCTCTCGAAGTTGTCCACAGCCCCGCCACTCGAACGGGGGACGTTTCGAGCCCTTCACCGGGCACCCCGCCCGACTTGTCCACAGCCCCACCGGAAGTCGTTGCACCACACCGCCACCCGGCCCAGCCTTGCCCCATGGACACCGCTCCCCCCACCACCCGCTTCCCGCACCGCGGCCCCGTCGACGTGCGCCCGCGATCAGTAGTCGACGCGGTCCACCCGGGACAGCCACGCCCTGAACGGCGCGTCGTCCGAGCCCGTGGAGACCTGGCGCACCGGCAGGTCCCAGGAGTCGCGCGGCCTCGCGAACAGCTCGTGGAACTCGCGGTCGTCGAACCCGGCCGCGGCGGCGTCGTGCCGGTCCGCGGCGTAGACGACCCGGTCCACCCGCGCCCACAGGGCGGCCGAGAGGCACAGCGGGCACGGCTCGCACGAGGACACCAGCACGCAGCCCGTGAGCCGGAAGTCGCCGATCGCCCGGCAGGCCGCGCGGATCGCCACCACCTCGGCGTGGGCGGTCGGGTCGAGCGAGGTCGTCACCTGGTTGGTCCCGGTGGCGACCACGGCGCCGCCGCGGACGACCACCGCGCCGAACGGGCCGCCGCCCGCCGCGACGTTGCGGGTGGCCAGCTCGACGGATTCGCGCAGCCAGGCCTGGTCGGGGGAGGTGGTCGTGGTCATGGCGCCTCCCAGCGCGGACGGGTTCGCCGCGGGTCGGTGGGTCGGGTGGTGCGCCCGGCCTGCTGGCGTCGCCTGGGCGACCTGGTCCGGGGCTTGCTCGGGGCGTGCGCGTCGCGGCGCGGGTGGTCAGGTGCCGGTGATGTGCTCCGGTCGCACGGGCACGCGGGGCAGGTCCCGGCCGGTGGCCGCGCGGACGGCGGCGACGATGGCCGGGGTGGAGGAGATCGTGGGCGGCTCGCCGACGCCGCGCACGCCGTAGGGCGCGTGGGGATCGGCCAGCTCCAGCACGTCGATGGTCATCGGCGGCATGTCCAGCACGGTCGGGATGAGGTAGTCGGTGAACGACGGGTTGCGCACCCGGCCGTCCTCGGTCTGGATCTCCTCCATCACCGCCAGCCCGAGGCCCTGCGCCGAGCCGCCCTGGATCTGGCCCAGGACGGCCTGCGGGTTGAGCGCCCGGCCCACGTCCTGGGCGCAGGCCAGCTCGACCACCTTGACCAGGCCCAGCTCGGTGTCGACGTCGACCACGGCCCGGTGGGCCGCGAACCCGTACTGCACGTGCGCGTTGCCCTGCCCGGTCACCGGGTCGATCGGCTCGGTGGCCCGGTGCCGCCACTCCGCGGTCTCCTCGACCACCTCGTCGCCGAGCAGCGCGGCCAGGTCGAGCGCGTCCGGGTCGCGGCCGCCGGCCAGCTGGACCAGCCTCACCCGCACCGCCGCGCAGGCCGCCTTCACCGCGCCGCCGGTCACGTAGGTCTGCCGGGACGCCGAGGTGGAGCCGCCGTTGCCGATGCCGGTGTCCATGGGCAGGATCGTCACCCGCTCCACGCCCAGCTCGGTGCGCACGATCTGCTGCACGATCGTCACCAGGCCCTGACCGACCTCGACCGCGGCGGTGTGCGCCAGCGCGACGGGTTCGCCGTTGATCACCTGGAGCCGGACGCGCGCGGTGGAGTAGTCGTCGAAGCCCTCGGAGAAGCAGATGTTCTTGATGCCGACCGCGTAGCCGACACCGCGCACCACACCCTCGCCGTGCGTGGTGTTGGAGACGCCGCCGGGCATGTCGCGCAGGTCGAGCGCGGCGGACTTCGAGGGCAGCGGCTTGTCCCTGACCAGCTCCAGCAGCCGCGCCACCGGTGCGGCGGAGTCGACCACCTGGCCGGTCGGCATCACCGAGCCCTCGCTCATCGCGTTGGCGATCCGCAGGTCCACCGGGTCCACGCCCAGGGCCGCGGCGAGCTTGTCCATCTGGGACTCGTAGGCGAAACCGGCCTGCACCGCGCCGAACCCGCGCATCGCGCCGCACGGCGGGTTGTTGGTGTAGACGCCCCAGCAGTCCACGGTCACGTTGGGCACCTCGTACGGCCCGATGCCGAGCGTCGCCGCGTTGGCCACCACGGCGCCGGTGCTGGACGCGTACGCGCCGCCGTCGAGGTGGATCCGCGCCTTGACGTACACCAGCTTGCCGGTGCGGTCCGCGCCGTGCTCGTAGTGCAGGACCGCGGGGTGCCGGTGCACGTGCCCGTAGAACGACTCCTCCCGGTTGTAGACCATCTTGGTGGGCTTGCCGGTGTGCAGCGCGAGGAGGCACGCGTGCACCTGCATCGACAGGTCCTCGCGCCCGCCGAACGCGCCGCCGACACCGGAGAGGGTCAGCCGCACCTTCTCCAGCGGCAGGCCGAGCGCGGCGGCGACCTGGGCCTGGTCGACGTGCAGCCACTGGGTGGCGACGTAGAGGTCGACGCCGCCGTCCTCGGCGGGCACCGCCAAGCCCGACTCGGGGCCGAGGAACGCCTGGTCCTGCATGCCGACCTCGTAGCGACCGGTGACCACGACCTCGGCGCGCGCGTCCTGGTCGCCGCGCCGGATCGGCACGTGCCGCACGAGGTTGCCGCCGGGGTGCAGCGGGGTGTCGTCGACCGCGGTCTCCATGTCCACGACGGGCTTCAGGACCTCGTAGTCGACCTCGATGCGCTCCATGGCGCGCCGGGCGGTCTCGGGGTGGTCGGCGCCCACGAGCGCGACCGGCTCACCCTGGTAGCGCACGACGTCCTCGGCCAGCACCGGCTGGTCCTTGTGCTCCAGGCCGCACAGGTTCAGCCCCGGCACGTCCCGGTGCGTGAGCACGGCGTACACGCCGGGCACCCGCAGCGCCTCGGTGAGGTCGACCGACCGGATCCTGGCGTACGGGTGAGGGCTGCGCAGGGTCGCACCCCAGATCATGTCCTCGTGCCACAGGTCCGAGGCGTAGGCGAACTCGCCGCGAACCTTGAGGTTGCCATCGGGCCGCTGAGGGCTGGCCCCGATGCCACCGGCCACGGAAGAGGTCAGTTCGGTGGGCATCAGGCTCATCGCGTCCTACCGTCCTTCCGAGCACGTACCGGCAGCCTCATCCTCGCCCTCCACCACTCCTACCGCTCCACGCGACCCAGCACAGCACCGCGCCCGTCCCACCAACACCCCCGCAGCCGCGGGCGCTCCGAGCACGCCCCCCAAAGCGCCCTCCCACCCACGTGCGACCACCTCACCGGACCGCAGGCGCTGCCGTGTGGCGGGTCGGCGCACAGCGGGTTGGGGCACAGCAGGCTGCCACGTAACCGGTCGCCTCATAGCGGGTTGGCTGCGAGTGCCGAACCGTCGCGTGACCAGCCCCAGCGTGACCAGCCCCAGCGTGACCAGCCCCAGCGTGACCAGCCGCCCCATCACCGGGCAGCCGCCTTCAACCGCCCAGCGGCAGCCCGCAGGTCACGCGCGAGTTCGGTCTCCGAGGCGGTGCGCAGCTCCCCGTCGTCCACGACGGTCCGGCCGCCCACGAGCAGGAGCCTGAGCTTCGGCAACGGCCCCAGGACGAGGGCGGCGACCGGGTCGTCGATGCCCGCGTGGTCGAGGCCGTCGAGCCGCCACACGGCGAGGTCGGCGAGCTTGCCGGGCTCGATCGAGCCGATCTCGTCGTCCCGGCCGAGGCACCGAGCACCGCCCGCGGTGCCCAGCCACAACGCCTCGCGGGCGTCCAGCGCACGCGGGCCGCCGCGCTGGCGGGCTTGCAGGAGCGCCTGGTGCAGTTCCTCGACCATGCCGCAGGACTCGTTGGACGCGGCGCCGTCCACGCCGAGGCCGACCGGCGCGCCGGCGTCGAGCAGGTCGCGGACGGGGGCGATGCCGGCGCCCAGGCGGCCGTTGGAGGTGGGGCAGTGCGCCGAGCCGGTGCCGGTGGCGCCCAGTCGCTTCACCGCGTCGGGCGACAGGTGCACGGTGTGCGCGAGCCACACGTCGTCGCCGAGCCAGCCGAGGCGTTCGGCGTACTCGGTGGGCGTGCAGCCGAACTCGGCCAGGCACTGCTCTTCCTCGTCGGTGGTCTCGGCGAGGTGGGTGTGCAGGCGGACGCCCTTGGCGCGGGCCAGTTCGGCGGCGCCGGTCATCAGCTCCCGGCTGACCGAGAACGGCGAGCACGGGCCGACCGCGACGCGGACCAGCGCGTCGGGTGCGGGGTCGTGGTGGTCGTTGACGGCGCGCTCGGTGGCGATGAGCGCGGCCTCGGTGTCCTCGACCAGGTTGTCCGGCGGCAGGCCGCCCTGAGACCGGCCCCGGTCCATCGAGCCGCGCACGGCGTGCAGGCGGACGCCGACGCGGCGGGCGGCGGTCACCAGCGCCTCGAACTGGTCACCGCCCTCGCGGGGGAAGACGTAGTGGTGGTCGGCGGCGGTCGTGCAGCCGGTGATCGCGAGCTTGGCCAGACCCGCCGCCGCCGCGGCGTGCGTGATGCCGGCGTCCAGGCCGCGCCACACCGGGTACAGCGCGGTCAACCACTCGAACAGCGTGGCGTCCTGGGCGATGCCGCGCGTGGCCCACTGGTAGAGGTGGTGGTGCGTGTTGACCAGACCTGGGGTGACCAGGCAGCCGCTGCCGTCGACCCACGTGTGGGGTCCGGCGGGCTTGGGCGCCTGGCCGGGGCCGACGGCGGTGATCCGGCCGTCCTCGACCACGACGTGGCCGAAGGCGTGCTCGGTGCCGGCGGCGTCCACGGTGGCCACCGCGGCGCCGTCGATGATCGTCGGGGTCATGGGCGCCCACCCTCCCGGGTGGAGGCCGCCAGCCGCACCGCGTCCAGGATCTTCTCGTAGCCGGTGCAGCGGCAGAGGTTCCCGGCCAAGGCCTCGCGGATCTCCGGGTCGCTGGGCCGCGGGACGCGGTTGAGCAGGTCGTGCGTGGCGATGATGAGACCGGGGGTGCAGAAACCGCACTGCACCGCGCCCGTCTCGACGAACGCCTCCTGCACGGGGTCGAGCGCGTCGGCGCGTCCGGCGAGGTCGCCCTTGGCGAGCCCTTCGACCGTGCGCACCTCGCGGTCCTGCGCCTGGCCCGCGGCGACCAGGCACGCGCACACCGGCACGTCGTCCAGGTACACCGTGCACGAGCCGCACTCGCCCTGCTCGCACGCGTTCTTGGAGCCGGGCAGCCCCAGCCGCTCGCGCAGCAGGAACAGCAGGCTCTCGCCCTCCCACACGTCGTCGGCGCGCCGCCGCTCGCCGTTCACCGTCACGTCCACGCGCATGGTCAGGCCGCCTTCCCGGAGTAGTCCTGCCAGGCCCAGCCGAGGGCGCGGCGGGCCAGCACGGACAGGGCGTGCTTGCGGTACGCGGCCGTGCCGCGCACGTCGTCGATGGGGCTCGCGGCCTCGGCGACCAGCTCGCCGAACCGCCGCTTCACCGAGTCGAGCAGCGGTCGGGGCGACTCCCACTGACCAGAGGAGGCGAGTTCACCGGACAGGAAGTCCTCGGCCGCCGGCGCGCGGCGCGGGGTGGGTGCGGCCGAGCCGACGGCGGCGCCCACGCCGCCCCGCGCCGGGTGCAGGGCCAGCGCGAACGAGCACACGGCGATGACCATGGCGTTGCGCGTGCCGACCTTGGCGAACTGCTGGGGCGCCCCCGTGACGGGCACGCGCACCGCGGCGATCAGCTCGTCGGGTTCCAGCGCGTTGCGCTTCACGCCCAGGTAGAACGCGGTGGCCGGGATGAGCCGGGTGCCGCGGGTCGAGGCGACCTCCACGGTCGCGCCCGAGGCCAGCAACACCGGGTGCGCGTCACCCGCCGGGGAGGCCGCGCCGAGGTTGCCGCCGACCGTGCCCCGGTTGCGGATCTGCGGCGAGCCCACCGTGCGGGAGGCCATGGCCAGGCCGGGCAGCCGGTCGCCCAGCTCCTCGATGATCCGCGTGTACGGCACGCCCGCACCGATCCGCACCGACCCGTCGACCTGGTCCCACTCGCTCAGCTCGGCGATCCGGGTCAGGTCGAGCAGGGCGGCGGGCCTGCGGTGGTCGAAGTTCAGCTCGACCATCACGTCCGTGCCGCCCGCGATGGGCACGGCGTCCGGGCGTTGGGCCTTGAGGCTCAGCGCCTCGGCCAGGGTGGCTGGGCGAAGGAAGTCCATCGGCTACCTCGGCGGTCGGCTGGTCGGCTGGGCGGTGCGGTCGGTAGGGGCAGTCCGGGTCGGTGCAGGTCAGTCCAGGTCGATGTGGGTCAGTACACAGACCGGTGCGCATGGTCGGCTACGGCGGCGGTGCATGAACCACAGGCTCCTACAGCGAAGTGTTTTGTGCTTTCCTACAAACACGATCGGACGGCGGCGAAGCGCGGAGATGTCCCCGGTGCAACGATCTGCTCGGCCGAGGCGAGGAGGGCGCGGTGCGGATCCGGGACCTGGTGGGGATGCCTGATCTGCGGCTGCGCCCGGTCGTGGGCGGCGACCTGCTCGACCGGCCGGTGACCAGGCTCTACGGCACCGAGCTGCCGGAACCGGCGCGGTACCTGTCCGGTGGCGAGCTGGTGCTGTCCGGGCTCCTGTGGCACCGCACCGCCGGGGACTGCGAGCGGTTCGTCTCCTCGCTGGCCGGGTGCGGTGTCGCCGCGCTGGCGGCCAGCCCGCCCGAAGCCGAGGAGCTGCCCGCCGCGCTGGTCGAGGCGTGCGAGCGGCACGGGGTGCCGCTGCTGGAGGTGCCGGTCGACCTGTCGTTCGCGACCATCACCGAGCGGGTGGTGCTGGAGCTCGCGGCCGAGCGGGTCGGCGACGCGGGCGCGCAGCTGGGCAGGCACCGGCGGCTGCTGACCGTGGTCGCCGAGGGCGGCGGGCTGTCGGAGCTGGTCGAGGCCGGCGCCGCGGAACTGGGGGCGCCGTGCTGGGTGCTCGCGTGCACCGGGCACGTGGTCGCCGGCCCCGACCTGCCGGGAGCGGCTGACCTGGTGCGGGAGTTCCTGGTGGCGGACCGGCTGCCGCGGGCGGTGCGCGGGGTGACGCTGCTGCCGGTGACCGCGCGCGGCGGCGAGCGGCTGACCGCGTGGATCCTGGTCGTCTCCGGCGACCGCGCCGACGACGAGGCGGCCGTCGAACTGGCCAGCCTGGTCGGGGTGGAGCGGGCGCGGGTCGTGCAGGGGCGTCGGATCGAGAACCGGGCCGCCGGGCCCCTGCTGCGCCAAGTCCTGGCCGGCGGTGACGTGGCGGCCCGGATCGCGGCCGTCGGCTGGGACCCGGGCGCGCCGCTGCGGGTGGTGGCGGCCTCGGCGTCGGACGGGCGGGTCGACCGGGTCGAGGCGCTGCTGGAGGAGTCGCTGGCGGCGGTCGCGCCCGGGTTCCTGCTGACGAGCGTCGAGGACGAGGTGTACGCGCTGGCGCCGGCCGGGCCGTGGGTCGAGGAGGTGCGGTCGGCGCTGCGCGTCGCGGAGCCGGGACTGGGCGCCACGCGGGTGCTGGTGGGCATCTCGTCCCCGGTGGGGCACAACGGCCTGCGCGGCGCGGCCGAGGAGGCCTCCCACGCGCGGCGGCTGGGCGAGCGGCGCTTGGAGGAGCAACGGCTGGGCGAGCGGCGACAGGGCGAGTGGCGACGGGGCGAGCGGCAGCCGGAGGAGCGGCGACTGGCTGATCGGGGACCGGGCGAGCGGCGATTGGGGGAGCGGCTGGGCGATCGGCGATCGGGCGATCGGGACGGGGGCCTGACGTGCGTGGTGGCGGGCGAGGAGATCGCGCTGCACCAACTGCTCCTCGCCGGTGTGCCGGAGGACCTGCGCGGGTCGCTGCGCCGCCGACTGCTGGGCCCGGTGCTGGACTACGACGCCGCGCACGGCTCGAACCTGATCGGCACGCTGAGGGTCTTCCTCGACTGCTCGGGCTCCTGGACCGCGGCCGCCGCCCGCCTGCACGTCCACGTGAACACCCTGCGCTACCGCGTGGGCCGGGCCGAGGAGCTGCTCGGCGCGGACCTGTCGAACTTCACCGAGCGCGTGGACCTCTACCTCGCCCTGCAAGCGGGGTAGAGGTCCACGCGGGTCAACCGCGGCGATCTTCCTCGATGACGTGGGTGGCGCCCCTGCGACTGAACGCGGCCCAGAGGTTGAACCCCACCACCCCGAGGCCCACGGCCATCCACAGGTAGAGGAAACCGCTGTCCTTGGGCATGTTCACGAAGCCGAACACCAGGATCGCCAGACCCACCACGGCACCGAACAACGCCATCGGCTTGGACGGACGGATGCGTGCCACGACAACCTCCCAGGATCGGTTCCCGGGATACCTCATGACCCACTGCGAAAAACCCGTCGAACACCCACTCCCGACACCGACGGCCGGAGTTCCCGCACTGGACCAAGCGGTCCATGCTCTCCCACGGCATGACGGACGGCGTTGCTGACGAAGTCCGGGTCGCCCGCGCCACGGAGCGTTCCGCGGCGTGCAGGTGCTGCGCGCCGTCGCGAACACCCGGCTGGCGCCGGCACCGCGACCTCACCCATTACCGAAAATGTCGGGAAGCCGGTGATCCGGTGACGGGTGGAACACGGGATCGTCCGGCGCCGGTACTCCGCCCGGTGCGGGACGCTCGCGACCAGGCGGTTCAGGCGGGGCGCCGCCGCCACCACGTGCGGCACCAGGACCAGCACCCTCGACCCGTCTGCCCGGTGACCCGGCGGGACGCCCCCGTGCCGATCGGGCCGTTGATCCACTGGCCGTCACCCGTCGGCTCTCTGCCTGTCGGTTCGCTGTGAGGCCTTCTCCCGGCCCTCCGGAGCGCGGAACACTCCCACGACGGACTCGAACCGCAAGGAGCGCTCATGTCTCGCACCCCCGGTGCGCTGGCCGCCGTGGTGTTGGGGGTTTCCCTCGTCACCGCCGCGCCCGCCGCCGCCGCGCACGCGCACCCGTTCCCGACCGGGTTCCCCCTGCCCGACGGCTTCCTGCCCGAGGGCATCGCGATCGGCTCGGCGCCCACCGCCTACTTCGGCTCGCGCGCCGACGGCGACCTGTTCCGCGTCGACCTGCGGACCGGGCGCGGCGAGGTGTTCAGCCAGGGGCCGGGGACCGCGTCGGTCGGGTTGAAGGTCGACCGGCGCAAGAGGTTGTTCGTCGCCGGTGGCGCGGGGGGTGACGGGCGCGTTGTCGATGCGCGAACAGGAAAGATCCTCAAGTCCTATCGGTTCGCGGAAGACGCGGACACGTTCGTCAACGATGTGGTGATCACCGATGGCGCCGCCTACTTCACCGACTCGCGCAAGGCGGTGCTCTACAAGATCCCGTTCGGCCGGCACGGCGACTTGCCGGAGTCGCACACCGCCATTCCGCTGGGCGGTGACTTCGTCCTGACACCCGGTGTCAACAACGCCAACGGCATCGCGGAGACGCCCGACGGCAAAGCGCTGCTGATCGTGCAGAGCAACACCGGTCGGCTCCACCGGGTCGACGGGCGCTCCGGCGTGACCCGCGCGGTCGACCTGGGCGGCGAGGTGCTGACCAACGGTGACGGCCTGCTGGTCGAGGGCCGCACCCTCTACGTGGTGCAGAACCGGCTCAACACGGTGGCCGTCTTCACGCTGGCCAGGGACGGCGCCCGCGGCGAGCTGGTGACCAAGATCACTGACCCGCGGTTCGACGTGCCGACGACGGTGGCCTCGTTCGGTCACCGGTTGTACCTGCCGAACGCCCGCTTCACGACCCCTCCCACGCCCACGACGACGTACGACGCGGTTTCCGTTCCGGAGGCGTGAAAGTCAGGGGGCCGATCAAGGGAAGTTCACATCGGCCCCCTGTTCGGGGTGTCACTCGACTAGGTAACCTCATCGTCGCGTCGCGCGAGTGATCGCTGTCTCTTCGTAATGATGATCTTCTAGTGTTACCGTTCCGTGGCCGGATCGGGTGAACGAAGAGACAGCGCCCCTAGTGCTGCGCCTGACCTGGTACCTGGACGAGGCTGCGGAGTGCTGTGAAGCAGAAGAGCACCACGGAGACGAACTACAAGACGATCCGCTCGCGACTCACCGGTGTCGTCGTCGTCCCCAGCATCGTCCTGCTCATCATGTGGGCCCTGTTCTCCTCTTACACCGTCTTCGACGGCTTCTACCTGCGCGCGGTGGCGCAAGGCGTGCGGGACGCCTCGATCCCGGCCGTCCAGACGTTCGCCGCGATCCAGAAGGAGCGCGAGCTGACCATGACGGCGCTGGCGCTGCCGGACGCCGGCACCAGCGACCTGGAGGCCCAGCAGCGGGACAGCGACCGGGCGGTCGAGGAGATGCGGGCCGCGTTCACCGAGCTGGCCTCGCAGGCGCCGCCGGAGATCGTCGAGCGGATCAACGCGCTCAACGTGCTGCTGGACCAGCTGCCGCAGCGCCGCACCGCGCTGGAGGCCGGCCGCGCGTCGAAGGCCGAGATCTACACGTACTACAACAGCGTGCTCGACGCCGGTGACGCGCTGTTCAGCGTGCAGGCGCGCGTGGTGCCCGACGCCGAGTCGATGAAGGGCGCCATCACCGCCTCCGAGTACTTCAAGGCCTCCGACTGGATGTCCCGGGCCACCTCGCTGGCCTCGGGCGCGCTGGCCGCCGGGCGGTTCACGCCCGAGGAGCACGTCGAGTTCGCCAGCCTGGTCGGCGCCTACCACTCCTCCTTCGAGTCCAACGAGCCCCACGCGCGCCCCGAGGTGCGCGAGCACTACCGGTTCATGGTCGAGGGCGACGAGTGGAAGCGCCTGATCGAGTTCGAGGGCAGGCTGGTCCAGAACGGCGACCGGCCCCTGGAGGCGGGTTCGCTCCAGGAGTGGCAGAACGTCAGCGGCCCGATCTCGGCCGAGCTGACCGCGCTGGTCAGCGAGCAGGCCGCCAGCGCCGTCAGCGTCACCATGTCGCGCGGCGAGAGCAAGTTCCGGACCGTGATCGTCGGCAGCCTCATCGCGCTGCTCGCCGTCATCATCGGCATCCTGATCGCCATCCGCACGTCGAACCGCCTGGTCAACAAGGCCCTGATCACGCGACTGGCGTCGCTGAAGAAGGACTCGCTGACCCTGGCCCACGAGCGCCTGCCCGACATCGTCGACCGGCTGCGCGAGGGCAAGCACGTGGACGTCGAGGTCGAGGTGCCGCCGCTGGACTACGGCAGCGACGAGATCGGCCAGGTGGCCGACGCGTTCAACGCCGCCCAGTACACCGCCGTGGCCGCGGCGGTCAAGGAGAGCCAGGCCCGCGAGGGCGTGAACCGGGTCTTCCTCGACATCGCGCACCGCAACCAGGGCCTGGTGCACCGCCAGCTGAAGATCCTGGACAAGCTGGAGCGCGAGGAGGAGAACCCCGAGCAGCTCGACGCCCTGTTCCAGCTCGACCACCTGGCCACCCGCGCCCGCCGCAACGCCGAGAACCTGATCATCCTGGCGGGCGAGCAGCCGGGCAGGCAGTGGCGCAAGCCGGTGCGGCTGCTCGACGTGCTGCGCGCCGGCGTGGCCGAGACCGAGCAGTACGTCCGGGTCAAGGTCAACCCGGTGCCGGACACCGCGCTGGTGGGCGCGGCCGTCGCCGACACCATCCACCTGATCGCCGAGCTGGTGGACAACGCCACCGCGTTCTCCTCGCCCCGGTCCCAGGTGCAGGTCCACGCCAGCGAGGTGCCGCAGGGCATCGTGGTGGAGATCGAGGACCACGGCCTCGGCATCAACCCGGAGGACCGCGACCAGCACAACGCGATGCTGGCCGACCCGCCGGAGTTCGACGCCATGCGCCTGCGCGGCGAGTCCCGCCTCGGCCTGTTCGTGGTCGCCAGGCTGGCCGCCCGCCGCGGCATCCACGTCGAGCTGCGCGAGTCGCCCTACGGCGGCACGCTGGCGCTCGTGCTCATCCCGTCCGCGATCGTCGCGGGCCCCAGCACGGTGACCGAGCCCGCCGAGACGCGGCAACTGCCCCGCCGCCCCTTCCACGACATCCCGGAGCAGGGCGACGACCCAGTGCGAGACGCCGGCTTTCCCGACACCTCCCGAGACCTCGAAGGCTTCTGGGCCCAGGCGGAGGCCGCGGCCAACGCCGGTGCCACGACCAACAACAACCACGTCAACACCGCGCCGCCCGCCCCGGATCCCCTCCCCGAGGTCGAGCGGATGAGCGGCGGGCTCGACCTGTCGCAGCGCAGTGGCGAGCTGGAGCTGCCGCAGCGCAACCGGGTCGAGGCGTGGCCCGACGCCGAACCGAAGTCGACCGCCGGTGCCGCCGGTCGGCCCGAACTGCCCCGCAGGCGCAGGCAGCAGAACCTCGCGCCGCAGCTGGTGCGCAACGATTTCCACCCTTCGCCCGAACCGCTCGCCGAGGTCGATCCCGAGAAGTCCGCAGACCGGGTCCGCAAGGGCCTGTCGGCGTTCCAACGGGGCACGCGCGACGCCCGTCGCACAGGTGAGGAGCTCGAACCCTGACCAGCAGCAGTGGCCGGACGACTGGAAACCGGAAAGGCATACCGATGAACGACATGGCCAGCCAGCACAACGAACTGAACTGGTTGTTGGAGGACCTGGTCACACGCGTGGTCGGAGCACGGCACGCCGTGGTCCTCTCGGCGGACGGTCTGCTGCTGGGCCGCTCGGCGGGTCTGTCGAAGGACGACTCGGACCACCTGTCGGCCATGGCCTCGGCGTTCCAGAGCCTCGCCCGCGGCACCGGGCGGCACTTCGGCGGCGGCGCGGTGCGTCAGACCATCGTCGAGATGGAGCACGCCTACCTCTTCGTCACCGCGGCGGGGCACGGCGCGTGCCTGGCCGTGCTCGGCGAGGAGGACTCCGACATGGGCATGATCGCCTATGAGATGAACATGCTGGTCAAGCGGGTCGGCACGTACCTGTCGTCCGCGCCGCGCGGCACCGCCGCCGCGAGCCTGCCCGCTGCCCGAAGGTCGTCCTGATGAACGGCCGCGAGGACTGGTGGTACGACGAGGCGGCCGGCCCGCTGGTCCGGCCGTACGCGATGGTGCGCGGCCGAACCCGGCCGCTGCGCCCGGAGCTGCACCTGGTCACCCAGGTGCGGGCGATGCCCTCGCCGTCCGACCCGGACTCGTTGTCGGTCGAGCACCTCGAAATCATGGAGCTGTGCCGGCGGCCGCTGTCCGTGGCGGAGGTCGCCGCCTACCTCGACGTGCCCCTGGTGGTCGTCAAGGTGCTGTTGAGCGACCTCATCCAGCGCGGTGACGTCGTGATCCGAGACCCCTCCCGAGCTCCGGTGGTACCGGACCGGAACCTGTTGCAGGCAGTGCTGGATGGTGTCCGTGGAATCTGAGCGGCCGGGCGGGGAACTGCTGGTCCCCACCCCTGTCAAGATCGTCATCGCCGGTGGTTTCGGCACCGGCAAGACGACGCTGGTCAACTCGGTCAGCGAAATCCCGCCGCTGCACACCGAGGAGCTGCTCACCGAGGCCGGTGTCGGCGTCGACGACGTCGTCGGCCTGGAGAACAAGGAGACCACCACGGTCGCCCTGGACTTCGGGCGCATCACGATCAACCCCGAGGTGGTGCTGTACCTGTTCGGCACGCCGGGCCAGAACCGCTTCTGGTTCATGTGGGACGAGCTGGCCTACGGCGCGATCGGCGCGGTGATCCTCGTGGACACCCGCCGGCTGGACAGCAGCTTCCCGTCGATCGACTTCTTCGAGCGGCGCGGCATCCCGTTCATCATCGCGGTGAACTGCTTCGAGGGCGCGCACCAGTACGGGGCGGAGGAGGTCCGGCGGGCGCTGGACGTCGACGACGCCATCCCGCTGGTGCTGTGCGACGCGCGCGACCGCGAGTCGTCGAAGACCGTGCTGGTCAGCTTGATCCAGCACACGATGGACCGGCTCGACGCGATGGCCTGAGAGGACCGACGGGCGCTCCGGGCCGCACCGCGGCGCCCGTCAGCGGAACTCGTGGACGACCTCGATCGTGCCGACGAGGTGCGCGTTGAACTCGTCCGGCTCCTGGGCACCCCGCCCGGGGGACCCCTGATCTTCACTTCACCGGCGGGGACCGGTGAGCCGGCACCCCGTGAGCGCCGTCTGTGGACAACCGCGGCGGCCGTTCGGGTGGGGGAACGGCGCCCGGTCGGAAGGAGATCGGGCCCGCGACCCCCGAGGGGACCGCGGGCCCGACGCTCACACCACCGGTTCCAGGCGGCAGTTGAAGTGCCGCAACAGCTTCGGCGCGTGGGTCAGCCGGTAGCCGGGCACGCGCTCCGGTTCCTTCGCGATCTCCGCCAGCGTCTCGCCGACGTACTCCAGGTGGCTCTTCGTGTACACCCGGCGCGGGATGGCGAGGCGCACCAGCTCGTACGGGGCGGCCTTGAGCAGCTCACCCGCGTCGTCCAGCTCGCCCAGGTACAGCGAACCCAGTTCGGCGCACCGGATGCCGCCCGCCAGGTACAGCTCGGTGGCCAGCGCGAAGCCCGGGAACAGGCTCGGCGGCAGGTGCGGCAGCAGCCGTCCCGCGTTGAGGTACACCGCGTGCACGCCGGTCGGCCGCACGCTGTCCACACCGGCCGCGGCGGCCAGGTCGGCGACGTGGGCGGTGGCCTCGGCCCGCGCCCGCAGGTACTCGGGCTCGGTCACCTCCACCAGGCCCTGGGCGAGCATTTCCAGGTCGCGGCCCGCCAGCCCGCCGTACGTGCGGAAGCCCTCGGTGGCGATCAGCAGCAGCTCGCACTTCTGCGCCAGCTCGGGGTCGCGGATCGCGAGCAACCCGCCCATGTGGACGATGGCGTCCTTCTTCAGGCTCGCCACGCACCCGTCGGCCAGGCGGAACGCCTCCCGGGCGACCTCGCGGGGCGTGCGGCCCGCGTACTCCGGCTCCCGCTGGGTGACCAGCCACGCGTTCTCGGCGAAGCGCGCGGCGTCCAGGAAGAACGGCACGCCGTGCTTGCGCGCCAGTTCGGCCGCGGCCTTGATGTTGGCCATGGACACCGGTTGCCCGCCACCGCCGTTGTTGGTGATGGTGATCAGCACGATCGCGACGTCCCGCGATCCGGACAGCACCGCTTCCAGCGCGTCCAGGTCGATGTCGCCCTTGAAGGGCGCGTCGTCGTCGAGGTCCTTCGCGGCCTGGCACGGCAGGTCGACCGCCTCGCCGCCGAGGATCTCGACGTTCGCGCGCGTGGTGTCGAAGTGGGTGTTGCTCACGCTCAGCTGACCGGGCTTGAGCAGGGCGGTGAACAGGATCCGCTCGGCCGCGCGCCCCTGGTGGACGGGGAAGGCGTGCGGGTACCCGGTCAGCTCCTCGACCACGTCGCGGAACCGGTAGTAGGAGCGCGCGCCCGCGTAGGACTCGTCGCCGCGCAGGCCGGCCGCCTGCTGCTCGGCGGACAGGGCGTTGGTGCCCGAGTCGCTGAGCAGGTCGATCGTCACGTCGGCGGCGGCGAGGTTGAAGGGGTTGTACCCGGCGGCGGCCAGCGCCCGCTCGCGGTGCGCGCGGGTGGTGATCGGGATGGGCTCCACGACCTTGATGCGGTACGGCTCCATGATCGGCACGGGGACTCCTAGACAGCCAGGCTGACCGAGCGCGGCGCGGACACGTCGTACGCCTCGGACGACAGGTATGCGGTGATGCCGGGACGCGGCCGGCCCATGCGCAGCGACACGTGCGCGATGAGGCCGACGCCCTCGTCGAGCGGCCGCCGGGCGACGGCGTTGAGGGCGCGTTCGAACGGGGTGGGGTCCAGGTCGTACTTCGCCATCACCGCGAGCACCCGGCGCCGGGCTTCCTCGTCGTCGGCCACGTAGTCCCGGATGGGCACGTACAGCGAATAGCCGCTGGGCGCCTGCGCGTCGCCGTCCAGGAACGTGTAGCTGGAAATCAGGGGCCGTTTGTCGAACGTCGCCGTGCCGCCGGTGAGCAGGCAGAAATCGGGGACCCGGTCCACGTCCACCCCCCGCGCGGCCTGCGCGGCGCGGATGACGTCGTGGACTTCAGCGGCGTGGTGGGAGACGTACACCTTGGTGCGCGCGCGGCGTTGTTCGGCCAGGTCGAGCGCGAAGAAGGAATACCGGTCCAAACCGGGACGGGTCAGCGCGCGGTCGCGCAGGACCGGGAAACCGGCGGCGAAACCGGTCCGGCCCAGCGCCTCGCGCACCAACTCCTCCGCGGCGGCCTCGCCGCGCACCTCCGGGTTGAGGTAGACCTTCACCATCGGCCGTTCGCCCGCCCGGAACACCAGGGAATACCAGAAGGTGAAATCCCGTTCGGCGTCGGCGGGCAGGAACAGGTCGCGGACCGCGTCGAAGCTGGTGGTGTCGACGTCGCCCCGCTTCCGCATCCGGTCGAGCGCGGCGAGCGCCGCGGACGTGTTGGCCTGGCGGGAAGGCCTGACGGCGGAGGTTTCGACGATCATCCGAACGACCGGGGACTCGTTCGGGCCGAACGCCGTCGAGAACTCGACCGGGGTGTGGTCGTCGGCCACGTCGGAAGGCCATGCGGGGTTGGTGGAAATCGGCCGCAGACCACCGGGGCCAAGGGCGTCGGCAAGCAGGCCAACTGATCCCGGGACATTTTCGGTAATGCCCACGGAATGCAGCAGGGCGCTCAGCTGGCGACCCGTGAAATCACGTATGGAGATATTTTTGGGTTCCAAGGCGGGGGTCTCCTTGTGGGGTGCGAACCGAAAGTTACGCTACGCGAAGCAAACTTGTCCACCAGGCGGCGGTAGCGTGACGTAGGGCACTCTAGGGCCAGGTCACAGCTCCTGTCGATCAGTGCGCACGCGGTTGAGAACGGTAACCAACACTACTCCGAATGGCCTATTGACTAGACCTCTGTCAGTCTTTCGCACCAATGCGCCGACGATCTTCGATGACGGATCGTGGCATTTTGCCCCCGGCGCGGGCCGGTGTACGGTCGAATGTTCGGCAGGCATTGCCCGTCAACCATTCAAGACAGTTCTGTTAATTGTTCCACAGTGAACTCGCCGTGACTTCCGGCGCGCATCTGTGGTAAGCGCCCCGACATGGCGGAGGGGCCGCCGACCGGTCGGTCGACGGCCCCTCCGGCGTGCGGATCAGGAGGTGTAGTCGTAGAACCCGCGCCCGCTCTTCTTGCCGAACAGGCCCGCGTCGACCATGCGCAGCAGCAGCGGGGGCGGCGAGTAGAGGGGCTCCTTGAACTCCTCGTACATCGACTCGGCGATCGCCTTGGTGGTGTCCAGGCCGATCAGGTCGGTCAGGCGCAGCGGCCCCATCGGGTGCGCGCAGCCGAGCACCATGCCGTTGTCGATGTCCTCGGCGCTGGCGAAGCCGGACTCCATCATCCGGATCGCGGACAGCAGGTAGGGGATGAGCAGGGCGTTCACCACGAACCCGGCCCGGTCCTGCGAGCGGATGACCTCCTTGCCCAGCACTCCGGTGACGAACGCCTCGGCGCGTGACCGGGTCTGCTCGCCGGTCAGCAGCGACGGCACCAGCTCGACCAGCTTCAGCACCGGCACCGGGTTGAAGAAGTGCACGCCGATGACCTGCTCCGGCCGGCCGGTGGCCATGCCGAGCTTCATGATCGGGATGGACGAGGTGTTCGACGCGAAGATCGCGTGCGGGTCCTCCACGACCTTGTCCAGCGCCGTGAACACCTCGGTCTTGACCTGCTCGTTCTCCGCGACCGCCTCCACGACCAGGTTCCGGTCGGCGAGGTCGCCCAGGTCGGTGGTGAACCGGAGGCGCCCCAGTGCGGCGTCCCGGTCCTCGGCGGACAGCTTCCCGCTGCGCACCCCGCGGCCGAGCGACGAGGCGATCCGCCCGCGCGCGACCTCCGCGGCGTCCGGGCTGACCTCGGACACCAGCACGTCCAGGCCCGCGCGTGCGCAGACCTCGGCGATGCCGGAGCCCATCAGGCCCGATCCCACCACTCCAACACGTTGAATGTCACTCACGCCCCGATCCTGCCAGGGCGTTCGGCGGGAGGCACGTCTCGTGCGGCACGATGGGCGGCATGGGCGTCGAAGCCGTGCTGATCCCGCTGGGCGCGTCGGTGGTGCGGAGCGCGCTCAAGCTCTGGCTGGGTGACAAGTCGATCACCGCAGCGGCCGGCGGCACGGGCGTCGACCTGCTCGAACGGCGGCTGACCGACACGATCCACCGGCGCAAGGCGCTGCGGGTGGAGGACCGGTTCGTCGAGGCCGTCGTCGAGCGGGTGCAGCCCATCGTGGAGGTCGAGCACCGCCGATTACCCGAGCACGAGCGCTTGGCCGCCGTCCGAGCGGTGAAGGACACCTTCGACGGCGCGGCGCTGGATGACGACGACCTGTTCGCGGTGGACCTGGACGCGCCCCGGCTCGACCGCCACCTGCGGTCGCGCGTCCCCGACGCCACCGACGGGTTGTCCCAGGACGCCGTCGAGCTGTACGGCCTGCTGCTCCGCGAGAGCGCCGGGTACGTGATCGACATGGCGCGCACCCTGCCGATGTTCGGCCCCACCGCGCTCACCGAGGTGCTGCGACGCGAGAGCGAGATCGTCGACGAGGTCCGCGAGGTGCTGAGCCGGCTGCCGCAGCGCCGCGACCGCAACGACTTCTCGCACGACTACCGCCAGCTCGTCGTCGGCACGCTCGACCACGTCGAGGTGTTCGGCGCGACCCTGTCCGAGGCGAGCCGCCGCTACCCGCTGTCGGTGGCCTACATCAGCCTCACCGCGGACAGCTCCGACCGGTTCACCCCCGGTCGCCGGGTGGAGGACCTGCTGGCCGCGCACAACCGCCTGTTCATCCGCGGCGAGGCGGGTCTGGGCAAGACGACGCTGCTGCGGTGGATCGCGGTGCGCAGCGCCCGGCACGACTTCGCGGAACCCCTGACCGCCTGGAACGGCACGGTGCCGTTCCTCGTCCCGCTGCGCCGCTACGCGGACCGCGAGCTGCCCGCCGCCGGGCAGTTCCTGGACGAGGTGGGTCGGCACATCGCGGACGAGATGCCGGCCGGGTGGGTGCAGCAGCAGCTGCGGTCCGGACTGGCGGTCGTCCTGGTGGACGGCGTCGACGAACTGGCGGTGGAGCGCCGCGGCGAGGCGCGGGCGTGGTTGCGGTCGCTGGTCCTGTCCTTCCCCGAGGCGCGGTTCGTGGTGACCTCGCGGCCGAGCGCGGTCGACCCGGACTGGCTCGCCGCCGACGGGTTCGCCGTGACCTCGCTGCGCCCGATGACCCACACCGACGTCCGGGTCTTCGTGGACCGCTGGCACGCCGCGCTGGCCGCGCAGGTGGCCGACGAGGCCGCGAAGGACGAGCTGGAAGCGCACCGGGAGCGCTTGACCGGGCACTTCGCCGAGCGGCACCACCTGCGCAGGCTCGCCGGGTACCCGCTCCTGTGCGCGCTGCTGTGCGCCCTGCACCGGGACCGGCGCGGCGACCTGCCCGGCAACCGCATGGAGCTGTACGACACCGCGTTGCAGATGTTGCTGGAGCGGAGGGACGCGGAACGGCGCCTGGACCCCGTGGCGGGCCTGAGCCGCACGCGCAAGACGCTCCTGCTGAGCGACCTGGCCTACTGGTTCATCCGCAACGACCTGACCGACGCGCCGGCGGAGCGCGTGGTGGCGCAGATCGACCGCCGGCTGCCCGCGATGCCCGAGGTCGCGGCGTCGGGCGAGGAGGTCTACCGGCACCTGCTGGAGCGCAGCGGCCTGCTGCGCGAGCCGGTGCACGGGCGCGTCGACTTCGTCCACCGCACCTTCCAGGAGTACCTGGCGGCCAAGGCGGCGATCGACGACGGGGACGTGGGCACGCTGGTGTCGAACGCCCACCGGGACCAGTGGCACGAGGTGGTGGTGATGGCCGTCGGCCACGCGTCGCGCGCCCAGCGCGACGCCCTGCTGGGCCGGCTGGTGGAGAACGGCGACCGCGAACCGGGGTCGCGGCCCACGCTGCACCTGCTCGCGGTGGCCTGCCTGGAGACCGCGCCGGAGTTGGAGCCGTCGATCCGCGAGGCGGTCCAGACCCGGGCGGAGCGACTGCTGCCACCCCGTTCGCTGGCGGCGGCGGAGTCCTTCTCCTCCGCAGGTCCGTTCGTGCTCGACCTGCTCGCCGCGGCCGAGCCCCGCGACGAGGTCGAGGCGGCGGCGACCGTCAGGGCGGCCGGCGGGACCGGCCTGGAGGAGGCGTTGCCGCTGTTGGCGGCGTACGGGCGGGACGACCGGGCGGCGGTCCAGCGCGAACTCCTGCTGGCGTGGTGGAACTTCGACCCGGACGACTACGCCGCGACCGTGCTGGCGGACCTCGCGCTTCCCGAGGTGGAGGTCACCGACCCCGCCATGGCTCGCGGCCTGCGACACCTGGGACGGGTCGAGCGCATCACCTGCAACGCGCCACCCGGGCCGCTGGACTTCATCCCCTCCCAGGTGACCGCGCTCACCGTGGTCCTGCCGGGCAGGGCGGACCTGGACACCCTGCGCACCCCGGGGCTCCGCGACCTCGTGCTCACGGCCGCGGGCGACCTGGACGTGACCCGGCTGGGGAAGTTCGCCGACCTGCGTTCGGCGCGGGTTCGGGCATACCGGACCACGGGCCTGGCCGCGCTGCGGAAGCTGCCGGAACTCCGATCACTGGCCCTGCGGGGAGGAGTTCTCCTGGACGACCTGGCGGGCGTCCGGGCGGGGTGGCCGTTGAGGTCGTTGGAGCTGTCGGCCCTCCCGGGCGTCGCCGACCTCGACCCGTTCGGCTGCCTCTCCGGCCCGGAGGAGCTGAGCGTCTCGGATTGCCGGGCCCTGTTCGACATCGGGGTGGTGGAGCGCTGGGCCGGCGCGCTGGAGCGCTTGCGCCTGCGCGATTGCGGCAACCTGGACCTCCGGCCGGTCGCCGCCCTCGACCACCTGCGGGAGCTGGACCTCGCCGGCACCACCGTGATCGACCTCCGACCGCTGGCCCGACTGCCGCGCCTGGAGGCGCTGGTCCTCAGCGGCACCCGGGACGCGCGGTTCCTGGAGCCGATCGCCGAACTGCCCGGCCTCAGGGAGATCCGCTTCACCGGCGAAGCCCCGGTCAACCTCAGCGCCCTGGCCGGCGCGTCGGACCTCCGGGTGCGGGTGCGGGGTGCGTTGCGCAACGTGATCGGTGCGGAATCGCTCGGCGGGGGCGTCCGCGTCGAGCCGATCGGCTGAGGGCGGCGCCGGGCGGGGCGCCGCCCCGCGTCACTGCCCCGCGTCACTGCCTGACGCCGAACTCCTGGGTCCAATAAGCACGTCCGCCCCCGTCCACCGCGTGCGCCACCCCCAGGTCGCGCAGCTCGCAGTTGAGGATGTTGGCCCGGTGCCCCTCGCTGTTCATCCAGTCGCGCACCACCTCGTGCGGCGTGCCCTGCCCGGCGGCGATGTTCTCGGCCGTGACCCGGTACGGGTAGCCCGATTCGGAGACGCGCTGGGCGGCGGTGCTGCCGTCGACACCCGTGTGGCTGAAGTTGCCCGTCCTGGCCATCTCGTCGTTGTGGCGCCTGGCCGCCGCCGCCAGCTGGTCGTTGACCGCCAGTGCCGGGCAGCCGGCCGCGGCGCGGTGCTGGTTGGTCAGGGAGAGCACCGAGTCGTGGTAGGTCGGCGCGGCGGTGGCCGTGCCGGTGGTGACGATCAGTGCAGCAATGGCCATGCTTGCCGCAACCTTCTTGGGTGTCATGGTTCAACCTCCTTCTCGGTGGCACCCGATGAAGGAGGTATTCCCCTCGCAGAGCGGAACTTGATTCCACGATTGGGGGAAACCGGTCCGGGTGATGGGAAACCACCCGGACCGGTGGTGTCAGTCCTTCAGCTCCTCTTCGGCGCGGGCGATCGCGGCGAACTCCTCCTCGGGCGCGGACGCCACGAGGTGGTGCCTGCTGTAGAACCAGAAGTACGCCAGCGCCACCACGACGATGCCCGCCGTGATGCCCGCGGCCAGTTCGTCGACGAAGAACGTCGCCACCACGGCCGCCACCGCGAGCACCAGCGCCACGCCCGTGGTCACCACGCCGCCCGGCGTCCGGTACGGCCGCTCCAGCTCCGGCTCGCGCACGCGCAGCACGATGTGCGACACCATCATCAGCACGTACGACAGCGCCGCGCCGAACACCGCGATGTTGATCAGCTGCGCGCCGTCCCGGGTGATCGACGCCAGCGCGAACCCGATCACGCCCGGCACGGCCAGCGCCAGGTACGGCGTCTTGCGCCGGCCGGTCCGCGACAGCCACCGCGGCAGGTACCCGGCCCGCGACAGCGCGAACAGCTGCCGCGAGTAGGCGAAGATCAGCGAGAAGAAGCTCGCCACGAGCCCGGCCAGGCCGACGTAGTTCACCACCTGCGCCAGCACGCTGCCGTCGCCGTAGGCCGCGCGCGCCGCCGCCGGCAGCGGGTTGTCCGACGTCTTCAGCGCTTCCGAGCCCGCGCCGCCCGGCGCCAGCACCAGGATGGCGCCCGCGAACACCAGCAGCACGAGCATCGCGCCGATGATCCCGCGCGGCATGTCCCGCTGGGGGTCGCGCGCCTCCTCGGCGGCCACCGGCACGCCCTCCACGCCGAGGAAGAACCAGATGGCGTACACCAGCGCGCCCAGCGCGCCCGCCACGCCGAACGGCAGGAACCCGCCCTCGCCGCCCACCACGTCGAACAGCTTGTCCGAGTCGAACGCGGGCACCATGCCGATCACGAACACGACCAGCGCCACCACGGCCACGCCGGTGATCACGAACATCAGCCGCAGGGCCTCGCCGACGCCGTACAGGTGCACGCCGATGAACACCACGAAGCACACCAGGTACACGGGCCAGGAGTTGGTCAGCCCGAACAGGCCCAGCGTCTCCACGTACCCGCCGATGAACACCGCGATGGCCGCGGGCGCCATCGCGTACTCGATCAGGATCGCGATGCCGGTGGCGAACCCGCCGAGCGGGCCGAGCGCGCGCCGGGCGAACCCGTACCCGCCGCCGGCCACCGGCAGGGCGGAGGCCAGCTCCGCCAGCCCGAACACCATGCACGTGTACATGGCGCCCATCAGGACCGTCGCGACGAGCAGCCCGCCCCAGCCGCCCTGCTCCAGCCCGAAGTTCCACCCGGCGAAGTCGCCGGAGATGACGTAGGAGACCCCGAGCCCGGCCAGCAGCACCCACCCCGCCGCGCCGCGCTTGAGCTGCCGGTGCTCCAGGTAGTCGCTGCCCACCTTCTCGTACTCGACGTGCTTGGCCATGTGCGCTCCCTCTAATGGGTCAGTCGCGCTCCATTGCTGCGAGCGTCGAGCGTGGCGCGAGTCGCCTGATGGTGTCAACGGCGTCTTGGGTGGACCGGCCTTCGGTGGTGGCGTGCCGTCACCCCGTGGTGCCAAGATGAGGCGTCCAATGGCTCGCTGTCATACCTTTGGAGGTGGTGCGGATGCTCGCCGTGGAGGAGTTGCGCGTGCTCGTGGACGCGGGGGAAGTGGACACGGTGCTCGTCGCCGTGGTCGACATGCAGGGCCGCCTCCAGGGCAAGCGCTGCGACGCCCGCTACTTCCTCGACGAGGTGCTGGAGCACGCCGCCGAGGGGTGCGACTACCTGCTCGCCGTGGACGTGGAGATGAACACCGTCTCGGGCTACGCCAACTCGTCCTGGGACCAGGGCTACGGCGACCTGGTGATGCGGCCGGACCTGGCCACGCTGCGCCGCGTCCCGTGGCACGAGGGCACCGCCATGGTCCTGTGCGACGTCGTGGACCACCACGGCGAACCGATGCCCGTGTCACCGCGGCAGGTCCTCAAGCGCCAGCTCGACCGCCTCGCCGAGCGCGGCCTGCTCGCGTTCGCGGGCACGGAGCTGGAGTTCATCGTCTTCAACGACACCTACGAGCAGGCGTGGGACCGCGGCTACCGCGACCTCACCCCGGCCAACCAGTACAACGTGGACTACTCGCTGCTCGGCACCGGGCGCGTCGAGCCGCTGCTGCGCGCCATCCGCAACCACATGACGGGCGCGGGCATGGTGGTCGAGTCCGCCAAGGGCGAGTGCAACCCCGGCCAGCACGAGATCGCGTTCCGCTACACCGACGCGCTGGTCACGTGCGACAACCACAGCCTCTACAAGACCGGGGCCAAGGAGATCGCGTCGCAGCACGGCAAGTCCCTGACGTTCATGGCCAAGTACAACGAGCGCGAGGGCAGCTCCTGCCACATCCACCTGAGCCTGCGCTCCGCCGACGGCGGGCTGGTGTTCGCCGAGGGCGACGGCATGTCGAAGCTGATGGAGCACTTCCTGGCGGGCCAGCTGGTCGCGCTGCGCGAGCTGACGTGCTTCCTGGCGCCCAACATCAACTCCTACAAGCGGTTCGCGCCCGGCAGCTTCGCGCCGACCGCGGTGGCGTGGGGCCGCGACAACCGGACGTGCGCGCTGCGCGTGGTCGGGAAGGGCCGGTCGCTGCGGTTCGAGAACCGGGTGCCCGGCGCGGACGTCAACCCGTACCTGGCGGTCGCCGCGCTGATCGCGGCCGGCCTGCACGGCGTGGACAACGAGCTGCCGCTGGAGGAGGAGTTCGTCGGCAACGCCTACGCCTCCGACCGGCCCACGGTGCCCACCACGCTGCGCGACGCCGCGTCCCTGCTGTCGCGCAGCGAGATCGCCCGCGAGGCGTTCGGGCAGGGCGTGGTGGACCACTACCTCAACGCGGCGCGGGTGGAGCTGACCGCGTTCGACTCGGCCGTCACCGACTGGGAGAGGATCCGTGGGTTCGAACGGCTCTAGACCGCTGATCGGCGTCAGCACCTACCTCGAACGCGCGAAGTTCGGGGTGTGGGACGTCGACGCGGCCGTGCTGCACCGCGACTACCTCGACGCGGTGGTGCGCGCGGGCGGCAACCCGGTGCTGCTGCCGCCGGTCGGCACGTGGGACGCCGACGGCATCGCGTTCCTCGACGGCCTGGTGCTCTCCGGCGGCGCGGACGTCGACCCCGCCCGCTACGGCCGCCCGCGCGACCCGCGCACCGGCCCGGCGCGGCCCGAGCGGGACGCCGCCGAGCTGGACCTGGCCCGCGCCGCGTTCGAGCTCGACCTGCCGCTGCTCGCGGTGTGCCGGGGGATGCAGGTGCTCAACGTGGTGCTGGGCGGCACGCTGCTCCAGCACGTGGAGGGCCACAACCCGGCGCCCGCCGTGTTCGGGCACACCGGGATCGCGGTCGCGCCCGGTTCGGTGCTGGCCTCGGTCGTCGGCCTGGCCACCACCGTGCACTGCCACCACCACCAGGCCCTGGACGTCGTCGGCGAGGGACTGCGGGTGGTGGCGAGGGCCCCGGACGGCACCGTCGAGGCGGTCGAGCTGCCGGGCGCGAGGTTCGTGCTCGGCGTGCAGTCGCACCCCGAGGCCGACAGCGAGGACGACCGGCTGTTCGCCGCCCTGGTGGGAGCGGCCCGTGAACGAGGAGTGCGATGACCGCCCACGACGTGATCAACCCGGCCACCGGCGAGGTGGTCCGGTCGGTGACCCCGACCTCGGCCGAGGAGGCCGACGCGGCGATCGACCGCGCGGCCCGCGCGCTGCCCGCGTGGCGCGCGGTGGCCCCCGGCGACCGGGCGCGGCTGCTGCGGCGGTTCGCCGACGCGGTCGACGGCGCGGTGGAGGAGCTGGCCGCGCTGGAGGTGCTCAACGCGGGTCACACCATCGGCAACGCCCGCTGGGAGGCCGGCAACGTCCGCGACGTGCTGCACTACTACGCGGCCGCGCCCGAGCGGCTGTTCGGCAGGCAGATCCCGGTGGCGGGCGGGTGGGACGTCACCTTCCAGGAGCCGGTCGGCGTGGTCGGCGTGATCGTGCCGTGGAACTTCCCCATGCCCATCGCCGGGTGGGGTTTCGCCCCCGCGCTCGCGGCGGGCTGCACGGTGGTGCTCAAGCCCGCCGAGCTGACGCCGCTGACCGCGCTGCGGCTGGCCGAGCTGGCGCTGGAGGCGGGCATCCCGGAGGACGTGTTCCAGGTGCTGCCGGGCGCGGGCGCGGTGGTGGGGCAGCGGTTCGTCACGCACCCGGCCGTGCGCAAGGTCGTGTTCACCGGGTCCACGCGGGTCGGCAAGCAGGTCATGGCCGGGTGCGCGGAGCAGGTCAAGCGGGTCACCCTGGAGCTGGGCGGCAAGTCGGCCAACGTCGTGTTCGCCGACGCGGACCTGGAGCGGGCCGCGGCGACCGCGCCGTACGGGGTGTTCGACAACGCGGGCCAGGACTGCTGCGCCCGCTCGCGCATCCTGGTGCAGGCCTCGGTCTACGACCGGTTCATGGAGCTGCTGGAACCCGCGGTCAAGGGCGTCGTGGTGGGTCCGCCGGGTGACGAGGCGACCGAGATGGGTCCGCTGATCTCCGCCGCGCACCGGGAGAAGGTGGCCTCGTACGTGCCGCCGGGCGCGCCCGTGGCGTTCCGGGGCTCGGCGCCGGACGGGCCGGGCTTCTGGTTCCCGCCCACGGTGCTCGCGCCGGTCGCGCCGACCGACCCGGTGGCCGTGGAGGAGGTCTTCGGGCCGGTGGTGGCCGTGCTGCCGTTCACCGACGAGGAGGACGCCGTGCGGCTGGCCAACGACAGCTCGTTCGGCCTGTCCGGGTCGATCTGGACCCGCGACGTCGGACGCGCGCTGCGCGTGTCGCGGGCCCTGGAGGCCGGGAACCTGTCGGTGAACTCCCACTCGTCGGTGCGGTACTGGACCCCGTTCGGCGGGTTCAAGCAGTCCGGCCTCGGCCGCGAGCTGGGCCCGGACGCGCTCGACGCGTTCACCGAGACCAAGAACGTCTTCATCGCGCACTGATCGGAGTGGCAATGGTTCAGCGACTTGAGGGCCGCGTGGCCGTGGTGACCGGCGGCGGCAGCGGCATCGGCCTGGCGTCGGCCAAGCGGTTGGCGTCGGAGGGCGCGCGGGTCGTCGTGGCCGATGTGGACGGTGACGCGGGCAAGGCCGCCGCCGACGCCGTGGACGGGCTGTTCGTGCAGGTCGACGTGACCGACGAGGAGCAGGTGCGGGCCCTGTTCCAGACCGCCGTGGACACCTACGGCTCGCTGGACGTGGCGTTCAACAACGCGGGCATCTCGCCGCCGGACGACGACTCGATCCTCACCACCGGCATCGAGGCGTGGGACCGGGTGCAGAAGGTGAACCTGACCTCGGTGTACCTGTGCTGCAAGCACGCCATCCCGCACATGCTCTCGCGGGGCAGGGGTTCGGTGATCAACACGGCGTCGTTCGTGGCCACCATGGGCGCGGCGACGTCGCAGATCTCCTACACCGCCTCCAAGGGCGGGGTGCTGGCGATGAGCCGCGAGCTGGGCGTGCAGTTCGCGCGGCAGGGCGTGCGGGTCAACGCGCTGTCACCCGGACCGGTGAACACGCCGCTGCTGCGGGAGCTGTTCGCCAAGGACCCGGAGCGCGCCGCGCGGCGGCTGGTGCACGTGCCGCTGGGCCGGTTCGCCGAGCCGGAGGAGATCGCGGGCGCGGTCGCGTTCCTGGCCAGTGACGACTCCTCGTTCATCACCGCCTCCAACTTCCTGGTGGACGGTGGCATCGCCGGGGCCTACGTGACACCGCTGTGACACCGCTGCGGGACGCGTTGTTCCGCCCCGTGCGGGCGGGCAACGCGTTCGAGGAGACCGTCGAGCGGCTCGTGCGGGCCATCCGGCTCGGCGCGGTCGGGCCGGGCGAGCGGCTGCCCGCCGAGCGCGAGCTGGCCGGTCGCCTCGGGGTGAGCCGGGTGACGCTGCGCGAGGCGATCCGGTCGTTGCAGGACGCGGGGTACGTCGAGTCGCGGCGCGGCCGGTACGGCGGCACGTTCGTCACCTCGCCGCCGCCCGCGCCCGCTCCGGGTGGACGGGTCCCGGCCGAGGACCTGGCGGACGCGCTGACGCTGCGCGCGGCGGTGGAGGCGGGCGCGGCGGAGTGCGCGGCGGACCGGGCGCTGGACCCGGTCGAGCGGCGGAACCTGCTGGCGCGGCTGGCCGAGTGCCGCGACGCCGCGCTGGAGGAGTACCGGCGCAGGGACTCGCGGCTGCACCTGGCGATCGCGGAGGCGACCGGCTCCTCGTCGCTGACCGCGGTCGTGGCCGACGCCCGCGCGCGGGTCAACGAGCTGCTGGACCGGATCCCCCTGCTGCCGCCGAACCTGGCGCACTCGAACGAGCAGCACGAGGGGATCGTCGGCCACATCCTGGCGGGTGACGGCGAGGCCGCGCGGCGGGCGATGGCCGAGCACCTGGACGGCACGGCCGTGCTGCTGCGCGGCTTCCTCGCCTAGGCCCGGCGGGGGACGACCCGGTGGAGCCCCGGCTCGCCTAGCGGTCGCCGCGGTCCTGGCGCTCCCGCGGCTCCTGGCGGTCCCGGCGCTCCCGGCGGTCGAAGTCGCCGCGCCCCGGGCCGCGGTCGTCGAACCGCGAGGCGCCGGGGCGGTCGGCGTTGTCGGTGCGGTGGCGGTCCCGGTCGAGGAGCGCGACGAGGCCGCCGCCGAGGACCGAACCGAGCAGGCCGACGGCGACCAGTTGGGTGGCGCGGTGCCGGACGACCCGGCCGAACCGGCGCTGCGGGGCGACCGGGGGAGGGGGCGGCGCGGGCTGTGCGGCGGTGGGCTGTGCGGCGGTGGGTTGCTCACCGGCGGGTCGCTCGGCAGGGGGTTGCCCGGTGGCGGGGCGGGGTTCGGGTGCGGGTGGTGGCTCGGACATGGTGGCCTCTCCTCTGGTGGCTGACCTGCGGCAAGGGTGCGCGCGGAACCTGAGCGGACGCTGAGCCGGTGGTCACGGCGCGCTGTCGATCTGCTGTGAGTCCGCTGTGAGGAGCGGACCGTCAGCATGTGTTGACGCTCGCTCGATCGTCAGCATAAGCTGACGACATGTCGGCGATCACCGAACTGGACCAGGCCGTGCACGGGACCGACCCGGACGCGGGGCTGCGCGCCGTCGCCCGGCTGCGCCGCCTGGTCGAGCAGCTGGAGGCCAGGCACGTCGCCGACGCGCGCCGCGCCGGCTGGTCGTGGCGCGACATCGCGCTGCGGCTGGGCGTGACCAAGCAGACCGTGCACCGCAAGCACGGCAAGGAGGGGTGACCACGTGTTCCGAGGAGACCACCCGGAGCTGGGGCGCGCGGTGGGGCGGGCCCTGTCGCTGGCCCGCGAGCTGGGCCACCCGAGGACCGGCAGCGAACACCTCCTGCTCGCCCTGGCCGACCTGACCGGGCACGGCGACGCGCTGCGCGCCGCCGTCCGGGAGGCGCCCGTCGACGGCGCGGGCGCGGCGGCCGACCGCGAGACCCTGGCCGTGCTCGGCGTGGACCTCGGGGACCTGCTCGACGTCGTCGACCGGTTGCCGGCCCGGGAACCGCTGCTGCCGCTGGGCGCGCGGGAGGCCCGCGAGCGCTGCGCCCGCGCGGACCCGCCCCTCGGCCTCGACGCCCAGGCCGCGCTCGCGGCGTCGCTGCGGCTGGCGTTGGCGCGCCGCGAGCGCGAGCACCGCCGGGAGCACCTGGCGCTGGCCCTCGTCGCCCTCGACCCCGGCGTGGCCTGGCTGCTCGCGACCGCGCGCGTCGACCGGGCGGCCCTGCTGGCCGACCTGGCCACGCGGTTCCCGCCGCCGCGCCGCAACCCGCTCCTGCGCGCCGAACGCCGCCTCGGGCACGGGGCGCGCCACCGCGACCTGGTGCGGCGCTACGAGCGCACGACCGGTCGTGAGGTGGTGTCCGCCCTGGCTGTGCCCGCCCTCATCCTCGGCTGACGCCGGACCGGGGCGGCGGACGCCCGGGCCTGACCCGACCGGGGGAATTCCGCGACGGGGCCCGCTGCCGGGAGGACGCCGGCCCCGACCGCCCCGCGGTCACTGCCGGTGACGATCGGGCCCGGATGGCGGCCCATTGCCCCGTCGGCCGGGCAGTGCGGAAGAAAACGAGTCGGTGAGCACCGATAACATCTCGGGGGAAGGACCGTTCGCACACCCGAGGAGTCACCGTGTCCCAGCCACGTCCCGCAGCCGCTCAAGCCCCACCGCGCGTGGTGGTGCCGGCGGGGACCACCGCGGGGACGGCGGTGCGCGAGGCGGGCCTGCCGGGCAAGGGCGCCGACGCCGTCGTGGTCGTGCGCGATCCCGAAGGCCACCTGCGCGACCTGTCGTGGGCGCCGTCGGTCGAGGTCGAGGTGGAGGCGGTCGCCGCCGACACCGAGGACGGCCGCGCGGTCATCCGCCACTCCGCCGCCCACGTCCTGGCGCAGGCCGTGCAGCAGCAGTTCCCCGAGGCGAAGCTGGGCATCGGCCCGCCGGTCAAGGACGGCTTCTACTACGACTTCCAGGTCGGCCGGCCGTTCACGCCCGAGGACCTCCAGGCGCTGGAGAAGCGCATGAAGGCGATCGTCAAGGGCGCCCAGCGGTTCCACCGCCGGGTGGTCGAGTCGGTGGACGCGGCGAAGGTCGAGCTGGCCGCGGAGCCGTTCAAGCTGGAGCTGGTCGACCTCAAGAGCGACGTCGACACCTCCGAGGTGATGGAGGTCGGCGCGGGCGAGCTGACCATCTACGACAACCTCGACCCGCGGTCGGGCGAACGGGTGTGGGGCGACCTGTGCCGCGGCCCGCACGTGCCGACGACCAAGCACATCCCGGCGTTCAAGCTGACCCGCCCGGCCGCCGCGTACTGGCGCGGTGACGAGAAGAACCCGCAGCTCCAGCGGATCTACGGCACGGCGTGGGAGTCGCAGGAGGCGCTGGACGCCCACTTGGAGCGCCTCGCCGAGGCCGAGCGGCGCGACCACCGCAAGCTCGGCGTGGAGCTGGACCTGTTCAGCTTCCCGGACGAGCTGGGCTCCGGCCTGGCGGTGTTCCACCCCAAGGGCGGCATCATCCGGCGGGAGCTGGAGGACTACGCGCGCCGCAGGCACGAGGACGCCGACTACGAGTTCGTCAACACCCCGCACATCAGCAAGAGCGGGCTGTTCCACACCTCGGGCCACCTGCCGTACTACGCGGAGACGATGTTCCCGCCCATCGAGTTCGAGGGCGAGGACTACTACCTCAAGGCCATGAACTGCCCGATGCACAACCTGATCTTCAGGTCGCGCGGGCGGTCCTACCGGGAGCTCCCGCTGCGGCTGTTCGAGTTCGGCACGGTCTACCGGTACGAGAAGTCCGGTGTGGTGCACGGCCTGACGCGCGTGCGCGGCCTGACCATGGACGACTCGCACATCTACTGCACGAAGGAGCAGATGCCGGGCGAGCTGCGGTCGCTGCTGAAGTTCGTGCTCGACCTGCTCGCCGACTACGGCCTGAGCGACTTCTACCTGGAGCTGTCCACCCGGGACGACTCGCCGAAGTTCATCGGCGACCCGGCGGAGTGGGAAGAGGCCACGGAGACGTTGCGGCAGGCCGCGATCGACTCCGGCCTGGAGCTGGTGCCGGACCCGGGTGGCGCGGCGTACTACGGGCCGAAGATCTCGGTGCAGGCCAAGGACGCCATCGGCCGGTCGTGGCAGATGTCGACGATCCAGCTGGACTTCAACCAGCCCAAGCGGTTCGAGCTGGAGTACACCGCCCCGGACGGCTCGCGGCAGCGGCCGATCATGATCCACCGGGCGCTGTTCGGGTCGATCGAGCGGTTCTTCGGCGTGCTGACCGAGCACTACGCGGGCGCGTTCCCGGCGTGGCTGGCGCCCGTGCAGGTGGTCGGCATCCCGATCGCCGACGAGCACGTGGAGCACCTGCGCGAGGTCGCGGCGGCGCTGAAGTCGCACGGCGTCCGGGTCGAGGTGGACGCCTCGGACGACCGGATGCAGAAGAAGATCCGCACGCACACCACGCAGAAGGTGCCGTTCATGCTCCTCGCGGGCGGCAAGGACGTGGAGGAGGGCGCGGTGTCGTTCCGGTTCCGCGACGGGTCGCAGGTCAACGGCGTGCCGGTGGCCAAGGCCGTCGAGACGGTCGTCGACTGGGTCGCCCGGCGCGAGAACTCCTCGCCCACCGCGGAACTCGTCCGGTGACGACGGACTACGAGGAGCAGGACGGGGTCGGGGTCCACGACGCGTTCCAGCGGCTGTGGACCCCCCACCGCCTGTCCTACGTGCGCGGCGAGGGCAAGGCGGTCGGCGACGAGCCGGCGGGGTGCCCGTTCTGCCGGGTGACCGGCCTGGACGACGCCGAGGGCCTGATCCTGGCGCGCGGCGAACTGGTGTTCGCGGTCCTCAACCTGTACCCGTACAACCCGGGTCACCTGATGGTGCTGCCGTACCGGCACGTGCCGGACTACACGGACCTGACGCCCGCCGAGACGGTGGAGTTCGCCGAGTTCACGCAGCGGGCCATGCGGGTGATCCGCGCGGTGGCGAGCCCGCACGGGTTCAACATCGGCATGAACCAGGGCGTCGTGGCGGGCGCGGGCATCGCGGCGCACCTGCACCAGCACGTGGTGCCGCGCTGGGGCGGCGACGCCAACTTCATGCCGGTCGTCGGCCACACCAAGGTCCTGCCGCAACTGCTCTCCGAAACCCGAACAATGCTCGCAGATTCCTGGCCGACCGCCTAAAACCGCGCGAGTCGTACGTCCAAGTCAACCGTGTCGTACTTCCAGGACCCCCGAGTTCTACGTTCAGAACACCTCCGAAGGTGCGCGAATGGAGAACTCGGGGGTCCTGAACGTACGACTCGCGCGTTCTGTGCGTACGACTCGCGCGTTCTGGAGGTACGACTCGCGCGGTTGTGGTGCATGGGAGGGTGCACGTGCGTTTGCTCGTGATCGTCATCGGGGTAATGCAGATCACCTGCGAGTTACATGTCAAGGGGCCGCAAGCACCGTGGTGGCCGATCGTCAAGAGGGTTGGCGATCGATACGGTGCGTTGCATGACCGCACCTGAGCGTTCGCGGCTGGCCCGAGAACGGCTCTCGCGCGAGTTACGACGGCTGCGCACCGAGGCCAAGATGACGGGAACGGCCACGGCGCGCGCCACCGGGATGAGCCAGTCCAAGTTGTCGAAGATCGAGAACGGCATGCTCCTCCCGTCCGTGACCGACGTGGAGCGCCTGGTCGCCGAGCTGTCCGCGACCAGGGAGACCAAGGCCGAGCTGGTCGAGCTGGCCCGCCAGCTGCACGCCGAGGCGGAGACCCGCCGCGTGGTGCTGCACCGCGGCGCCCACCGCCACCAGCAGACCGTGGCCCGCATCGAGGCCCGGGCCACCACCAGCCGCTTCTTCCAGAACGCGGGCGTGCCCTCGCTGCTCCAGAGCGAGAACTACCTGCGGGTCGTGCTGAACTCGACCCCGTCGCACGAGCAGGACACCGCGATCGGCACGCTGCGCTCCCGCCGGGCCCGCATGGACGACCTGGGCAAGCGGTTCGTGTTCCTGCTGGCCGAGAGCGCGCTGCGCTGGCGCATGGGGTCCGCCGACCTGATGTGCGAGCAGATCGACCACCTGGTGCAGCTGATGCGGCGGCCGAACGTGCAGCTGGGCGTGGTCCCGTGGTCGGTCGACGCGAACATGGTCGCCCCGCACGGGTTCCAGGTCTACGACGAGCGCGTGGTGACGCTCACGGTGCTGACCGGCAACGCCACCATCACCGACCCGCACGACGTGCGCGAGTACCTGGCGCTGTTCGGCAGGCTGGAGCGGCTGGCGCTGCGCGGTGACGAGCTGGAAGAGCTGCTGGACCAGATCTCCAGGGACCACCGCAAGCTCGGCTGAGCTGGGTCGTTAGGCTGCCGGTGACCACATCGTCCCCGCCGCTAGGTGCCTGGCCGCCCCATGCTGAACATCTTCGCTCGCGCGTCGGTTTCGCGCGTCACCGATCCGATCGGGGCGTGGTTGCTGCGCCGCGGTCTCACCCCGAACGCCGTCACGGTGCTGGGCACCGTCGGCTCCGTAGCCGCGTCCCTGTGGTTCATCCCGCGGGGGCAGCTGTTCGCGGGCGCGGTGCTCGTCGCCGTGTTCGTGCTGTTCGACCTGCTCGACGGCGCCATGGCCCGCGCGGGCGGGGGTGGCACGAGGTTCGGCGCGGTGCTGGACGCCACGTGCGACCGCGTCGCCGACGGCGCGCTGTTCGCCGCCATCGCCTGGTGGGCCTTCGGCGCGGGCGAGCACGGCCTGGCCGCCGCGGTCCTCGTGTCGCTGGTCGGCGCGCAGGTCATCTCGTACGTGAAGGCGCGCGCCGAGGCGACGGGGTTCGTCGCCGGCGACGGCGGCTTGGCCGAACGCGCCGAGCGGTCCATCATCGGTCTCGTCGGCATCGGCCTGCACGGCCTCGGCGTGCCCTACATCCTCCCGGTGGCGCTCTACCTGCTCGCGGCGCTGATCGTGGCCACCGTCGTGCAGCGCTTGCTGGCCGTGAGCCGCGAGGCGAAGGAGCTGACGTGAAGCAGCGGCTGGTCGATCTCGGGTACGCGGCGGGCTGGCGGCTGGTGCGGCTGATGCCCGAGCGGGCCGCCCGCGCGGTGTTCGACGCCGGCGCGGACCGGAGCGCGCGGCGCGGCGGCGACGGCGTGGACCAGCTGCGCCGCAACCTGCGCCGGGTGGTGCCGCAGGCGGGAGAGGCGGAGCTGGACGACCTGGTCCGGCAGTCGCTGCGCTCCTACGCCCGGTACTGGCGGGAGGTGTTCCGGCTGCCGTCGATGGACCGGGAGGCCCTGCTCGCCGAGATGGACCGGTCGGTCAGCGGGGTGGAGAACCTGGACGCGGCGCTGGCCGAGGGCCGCGGCGTGGTGGCGGTCCTGCCGCACAGCGGCAACTGGGACCTGGGCGCGGTGTGGGTGGCCAACCACTGCGGCACGTTCACCACGGTCGCGGAGCGGCTCAAGCCCGAGTCGCTCTACCGGCGGTTCATCGAGTTCCGGGAGGGCCTCGGCCTGGAGGTGGTGCCGCTGACCGGCGGCGACCGCAACCCGGCGGTGGTGCTCACCGAGCGGCTGCGCGAGAACAAGCTGGTCGCGCTGCTGGCGGACCGGGACCTGACCGCGGGCGGGATGCCGGTGACGTTCTTCGGCGAGCGCACGATGATGCCCGCCGGTCCGGCCCACCTGGCGGCCACGACGGGCGCGGCGCTGATGCCGGTGGGCCTGTGGTTCACCGGTGACGGCTGGCACCTCCGGTTCCACCCGCCGGTGCGGGTCGCGGGCGCGGCGGGCGTGGGCGCGGCCACCCAGCAGGTGGCCGACGTGTTCGCCGCCGACATCGCCGCGCACCCCGCCGACTGGCACATGATGCAGCCGCTGTGGTTCGACGACCTGCCGGAGAGCCGGCAGCGGGCGCTGCGCCGGGTGCTGGCCCGCCGAGGGGAGTCGGTGTGAAGGTCGGCATCGTGTGCCCGTACTCCCTGGAGGTGCCCGGAGGGGTGCAGGCGCACGTGGTCGACCTGGCTCGGGCCTTGCAGGGCCTCGGGCACGAGGTGGAGGTGCTGGCGCCCGTCGACGACGACACGCCCGTGCCCGATTTCGTCACGTCCGCCGGCCGCGCGGTCGCCATCCCGTACAACGGGTCGGTGGCGCGGTTGTCGTTCGGGCCGGTGTCGTTCGCCCGGGTCCGGCGGTGGATCGCCGAGCACGAGTTCGACGTGCTGCACCTGCACGAGCCGACGTCGCCGTCGCTGTCGTTCCTGGCGCTGATGGTCGCGGACGGGCCGATCGTGGCGACCTTCCACACCTCGACGCCCCGGTCGAAGATGCTGCTGGCCCTCCAGTCGGTGCTCCAGCCGTTCGTGGAGAAGATCACCGCCCGGATCGCGGTGTCCGCGCTGGCCAGGCGGGTGCAGGTGGAGCACCTGGGCGGGGACGCGGTGGAGGTGCCCAACGGCGTGGACGTGGGCTTCTTCGCCGACGCCGCGCCCCTGGACGGCTACCCGCGCCCCGGCGGCACGGTCGGTTTCGTCGGCCGGTTCACCGAGCCGCGCAAGGGGATGCCGGTGCTGCTGGAGGCGTTCCGGGCGCTGGACCTGCCGGACGTGCGGCTGCTGGTGGTCGGCCGCGGCGACGAGGACGAGCTGCGCGAGCAGGCCGGGCCGGAGCTGGCGTCGCGGATGGTGTTCCTGGGCATGGTGAGCGACGAGGAGAAGGCGCGCGCGCTGCGCAGCGTGGACGTCTACTGCGCGCCCAACACCGGCGGGGAGAGCTTCGGGATCATCCTGACCGAGGCGATGTCGGCGGGCGCGGCGGTGGTGGCCAGCGACCTGGACGCGTTCCGGCGGGTGCTGGACGACGGCAAGGCCGGGGTGCTGACCCCGGTGGGCGACCCGGTCGCGCTGGCGGCGGCGCTGCGCGGCGTGCTGACCGACCCCCGGCGGCGGGCGGACTACGTGGACGTGGCGCGGCAGCGGGTGATGATGTACGACTGGTCCGTCGTGGCGCACCAGGTGCTGAGGGTGTACGAGAGCGCCACGGCCGCCGACCCGCGCCGGGTGCGTGAGGTGTGACCAGTTCGGGCGCCGCGACCGCGTTCCTGGTGCTGCTGGGGCTGGTGCTGCTGGTGGGTCCGTGGATCCTGGGCAGGGCCAACCGGCTGGACCGGTTGCACGTGCGCACGGACTCGGCGTGGGCCGCCCTGGACGCCGCCCTGGCGCGGCGCGCGGTGGTGACGCGGGCGGTCGCGGTGGTGTGCGGCCGGCCCGAGCTGGGCGCGGCGGCCGACGCGGCGGAGGGCGCGCGGCGGCCCGACCGCGAGGCGGCGGAGAACCGGTTGAGCGCGCTGCTGGAGGACTTGGACCGGTCGGTGCTCGCGCCCGCGCTGGCGGCCGAGCTGGCCGACGCGGAGCAGCGGGTGGTGCTGGCGCGGCGGGTGCACAACGACGCCGTGCGCGACACGCTGGCGCTGCGCAGGCGGCGGTCGGTGCGCTGGCTGCGGCTCGCGGGCACCGCGCCGACGCCCGCGTACTTCGAGATCGCCGAACCGGGCGGTGACGGCGAGGCGTCGGGGCTGGTGCAGCGCGTGTCGGCGCGGGTGGTGCTGCTGGACGCGGACGACCGGGTGCTGATGTTCGAGGGCTTCGACCCGACCAAGCCGGACGAGCTGTTCTGGTTCACCACCGGCGGCGGGGTCGAGCCGGGCGAGGAGCTGCGGGACGCGGCGGTGCGGGAGCTGCACGAGGAGACCGGGGTGGTGCTGCCGGCGGCCGAGCTGGTCGGACCGGTGTGGAAGCGGCACGCCGTGTTCTCGTTCGACGGGTTGAGCTACGCGGCGGTCGAGTGGTTCTTCCTCGGTCGCGCGCCGGGCGGGTCCGTGGTGGACACCTCGCGGTTCGACGAGGTCGAGCGGCGGACCATCCGCCGCCACCGGTGGTGGTCGGTGGCGGAGCTGGCCGGCGAGGAGGCGCTGGTGTACCCGGTGCAGCTGGCCGAGGCGCTGCCGGGCGCGCTGTCGGGGTGGGACGGGACGACGCGGTCGATCCGGTGACGGGTCCGGCCGCTTCCCACCGGTGGTGGTCGCGCGGTCAGGCCCCGGTCGGGTCGGCCGCCCTGGCCGCGCGCTCGACCTCGGCGCGCCGGGCTTCCCAGAACGCCGCGTCACGCCCTCGCGGGCCCGACCCCACCGCGCCGTCGAGCTGTTCGCGCAGGACGTCGGCGTGCCCGGCGTGCCGGTTGGTCTCGGTGAGCACGTGCACGAGGACGTTGAACAGCACCACGTCGGGGCGCGGCCACCAGGGCACGTGACCGGGCGCGTCGATCGCCAGCGCGGTGATCGTCGCGTCGGAGTGCGCCCAGGCGCGCCGGTAGCGGCCGGTGACCTCCTCGCGCGCCTCGTGCTCGGTCGCCCACATGTCGGCGCCGCGCAGCTCCAGGTCGTCCCAGCGGGGGACGGGCTCGGGGAACGGCCTGCCGAAGACCTCGCCGAAGTACCGGGCCTCGGACAGCGCCAGGTGCTTGACCAGGCCGAGGAGGTTGGTGCCGGTCCGGGTGAGGGGCCGGCGGACGTCGTACTCCGACAGGCCGTCGAGCTTGCCCAGCAGGTCCTCGCGGACCTCTCGCAGGTCGCTGTGCAGGTAGTCCTTCGCGAAGTCGTCGATCACGGGCAGGAGCCTGCACCACCGGCCTCGCGCTCGGCGCGCGTGGGGGAGCGGGCGCGACGCCCGGCCCCGCGTCGACCACCCGTCGGCGCGGGGCGGTTCGAGTGCCGCGGTGAGCCCGGCGCGCGGTGCGAGCGCCTTCGGGTCGTCGAAACCCTCCAGCGCCGCCAGGGCTTCCCGGCGCACCGGCGAGGGCCGGTCGACGCACCGCGCCGGCTTGTCCAGCGCCGGCGCCAGGTTCCAGCGGTCGCCCGGCTCCCGGAACGCTTCGCCCGCGCCGTCGAGCGCCGGCGCCTCCCCGCGCCGGTCGCCGAGCAGGTCGGCGATCAGCTCGCGCAACGGCACCAGCGGCCTGCTCGACGCGCGTTCGGCGGCAATCCGCAGTGCCGGCGGCAGCCGCGCGCACAGCCGCGCCAGCTCGATCAGGTCCTCCGCGCGGTAGTCCGCCATGACCGAGCGCAGCAGCCCCACGGCCTCCTGCCGGGTGAGCGCGCCACCCGGACACCAGCCCGGACAACCTGCTGCGGCTGGTCACCGGCGTCAGGCAGGACGCGCCGCCGGGCAGCAGCGGGCGCACCTGCCCGGCGGTCGCCGCGTTGTCCGGCACCACCAGCACCCGCCGGTCCGACAACCGCGACCGGTAGGGCGCGGCGCGGTCCTCCAGCTCGTGGGGATGCTCTTCGGCGGCACGCCCCCGCCACGGCCTCGTCGAGCTTGGCCACCTCGGCGGTCCGGTTGGCGAAGTCGGGCACGTCGCCGGGCAGCTGGGCGGGCGGGGTGAACGGCTCACCGGAGCCGTGGAAGTGGACGCCGCCGTGCACCTCGCCCGCCTGCACCACGTCGGCGGCGGGACCGGTCAGCCGCAGCGCCAGGTCCCACTCGCCCCGGTCGAAGGCCCGTCAGCTCTCGCTGCGCGGCTCCCGGAAGGTCCGCCGCCGTTCGAGCTTCCAGAAACCCGGGGTGCTGATCCGCCCGAAGCGCAGCGCGAAGTCGTCCAGGTAACTCCTGCCCGGTCAGGTGTTCCCCGGTGCTCCGGTCGACGAGGTCACGCATCGGGGATGTCCGGCTTCGCCGCGATCATCATCACGCGGGGCACGACCACGAGCCTTTCGTCGTCCCGGATGCTCACCCCCTCCGGGAGCCGGGACCGGTAGGGGCCCGCCAGGTCCCGACCGATCACGGCCCCGTCGCCGTTGTTCAGCTCCCAGATGTCCGGGCACCCGTTGCGCTCGTTGCTCGGCGCCGGTCCCGTGCTGCGGAACCGCTCTTTGGGCGAAATTCCGAGTCGCCGCGAAAAATTTGCTGCGGGATCCGCTTCCCAACTTGTTCCGCCCGTGCTCCGAGGTCAAGGTGAATTGAGGGCGGAATCCGCTTCGGTCACCCGTGCGAATTCGCTCGACAGAGTGGGCAAGTGTCTTTTCGTCACATTTCGCGGATCGCGGAGGTTGAGTTCGCGCCGGCGGGTGGACGGGGTGTGCGCAGTGCGGGGCGCCGGCACCTCGCGGGCGGCGGGCGCGGGTCGGGCTTTTCCTCGTGCGTCGCCCGGTGGGGCGAACCTGCTCCCGCGCGGTGTGCCGACTTCGAGGGCCTGGGCACGTCCGCCCGATGCGGGAGCAGCTCAAGCCGGGAGGACGTAACCCTCGACCCGCAGGAACGTGTAACCGGCGGCGATGGCGTCGCTGACGCCCGTCGAGGACGCGGTGGTGTAGTGGTCCAACCGGCCGGCGTGCCACCAGGTGCTCAGGGCGTGGATGGTGATCGGGGGGTCGGTCGATTCGGCGGTCGCGGACGTCCCGGTGAACGCGACACCACCCAGCAGCAGCAGGGCGACGATCGCCGCCCGCCCGAACTTGAGCATGGTTGATCCTCCTGGACGGACACGCGGTCATTCCATCTTCCAGCGCGTCATGTCGGATTCATTCCGCCGTGCGTTACAGATCCCACACGACGGGGGAATGGCGCCAGGAGATCAGGGATACTCCACCTGTTCGGCTCATGGGACGCTTCGTCGGTGTCGTCGGAATGGGCGCGGTCGTTGGGTCGGCATACCACTCGCCCCGTTGTCGCGACAACGGTCGGCGACAACGATCATTCGTGGTGCCGGGCTCGGGCCGGAAGGCGCCCAGGGCACGCAGGCGCCGATGACGCGGGCCGGCAGCCTCACGTCGGGTGGCCCTCGCCGGGCGGGAACTCGGTCCTCTCGTTCAGCCCTGAGCCCCACGGGTCGGAGGCGGGAATGATCGTGAGCAGGACGGCGCTGCCAACGGAGCACCTGCCCCGTGCGGTCGCGAGGAGTTCGGGCCGTGGTCGCTCGATCCGTTCGGGCGGGATCACGGGCGGGGTCGCGAAGTCGCCGGCGCCCCTCCTCGCGCTCAGAGCACGTAGGTGCCGATGACCTGGGCCAGCAGTCGGACGTCGGCGTGACCCTTGAACTCCAGGCGCACCTGCCCGAGGCCGCTGAACCACAGGTCCAGTTCGGCGTCCATGTCGAACGTGCCGGCGGTCTCGATGGAGAACGCCTGCACGCGGCTGTAGGGCAGGGACGTGAAGTCCTTCTTGCGGCCCGTCATGCCCTGGACGTTCACCGCGATGACCCGCTTGTTGGTGAACACCACGAAGTCGCGCACGGTCTTGAAGCAGGACACGACCTGCTCGCCCTGGATCATGATCGGCGACACCTGCGACGCGATGTCCTCCGGGCGGCACGGCGCCAGCTTGAAGACTGACTGCTTGTCGAAATCGATCACGCGTTCGACGGTACCTCCTGCTCCGACCAGCCGGCCGGGTTCGAGAAGGATTCCCGGGAGATCCCCGACCCCGTCTCCGGGAAATCCCCGAAACGGTGCGCGTGCGCGTGGGCGAACAGGTAGCAGAACGACTCGGCCTCCGCGTCGGGGACGGCGAGGCGGGGGTCGCGGGACACGGCCTCGTAGAACTCGCGGCCCAGCGCCACGACGAAGCCGCGCGCGTAGAGGAAGCCGTCGTCCGAGCCGTCGGTGACCTCGTGCACGTCGCGGCGGTCGATGTCGTGCAGCTTGCGCTCGACCACGCGGTCCAGGGCGGTCAGCTCCTCGGCGGGCAGGCCGGCGGAGGTCTCGCGCAGGACCTCGACGAGGCGGTCCAGGTGCTCTTCGAGCTGCGCGGCCTCCTCGAAGGCCTCCTCGGCGGGGTCGCGCCGGGTCAGGGCCCGGCGCAGCCCGTCGGCCTCGGGGCCGAGGCCGGCCCAGGCGTTGTCCAGCAGGGCCCAGAACCGGGCTTCCTCGGCGGCGGTGGGAAGGATCATGGGCGGACGGTAGCGCGGGGGTACGACAATTCCGGTTCAGGGCTTCGACTCGACCGAGCCGATCGCGTCGGGGCCGGTGGTCAGCGCCTCCCGCGCCCGCTGCCAGGCGTCGTCGCCGGGGCGGAGGTGGGTGCGCAGGTAGGCGGCGGTCAGGTGGGCGACGGCGGCGGCGAGGGCGGGCTTGTCGTCCGACAGCTGCACGGACTCGGCCGCGTCGTACCCCTGGATGCCGCCGAGCAGGTGCCCCGCGCCGAAGAGGGTCAGCAGGGACTTGGGGCCGGGCGCGAGGTGGTACGGGTCGCGGTGCCAGGCCGGGCCCAGGTCGGTGAAGTGGCGGGAGTCGTCCTCGTCGCCGGCGACGACCAGGGCCGGGCCGCTCATCGTGGAGAAGTCGAGAGTGCGGAAGAACGGCGCCTGGTCGGCCATCGGCCCGGTGAGGGCGTCACCGCCCCGGCCGGGCGCGGCCAGCAGCACGCCCTGCTTGATCCTCGGTTCGGGGTAGCTCACCCGCTCCCCGGTGCCCGGGTCGGTGACCGCCGCGCCGAGCAGGAGTTCGACGGTGAACGCGCCCAGGGAGTGCCCGGCGACGGCGACGCTGTCGCGGTCCACGCGCCCGGCGAGCAGCGGCACGGCCCGCTCGATCCCGTCGAGGTGGTCGAGGACGTGGATCACGTCCTCGGCGCGCGAGCGCCAGAAGAAGGGCGCGTCGGGAGCGGTCCCCCACAGGCGGCTGAGCCGCCGGGAGCTGAGGTGCGTGGGTTGGACGACGACGAACCCGGCGGCCGCCCAGCGCTGGGCGATCGGCGCGTAGCCGTCCTGCGAGGCGAGGTCGAGGGCCCCGCCGTGACCGTGGGAGAGCACGACGACCGGCAGGTCGCCGCCGGTCTCGGGAGCGCTCACCCGCAGCGAGAGGGGCGTCGGGCGTCCGGGCACGGGCAGTTCCAGGGGGCTGTAGGACAGGACCGGCGCGGTCACGTCGGCATCGGGCACAGCGGTCGGTTCGACCATGGTGCGTCGTTCCCTTCGGCGGGGTGGGGGCGTCCGGCTGTCACCGGGCGAGTAAGCGGAACCTTGCTCCACCTACGATATGGAGCACTGTTCCGTTTGGCAAGCCGGGGTGCGGGTGTGGCGGGTGGGGTGCGGGCGGGGTGCGGGGGCAGGCGGGCGGGGTGCGGGGCGGGGGCAGGTGGGTTCGCGAGGGGTGCGGGAGGGGGTGGGGCTGGGTGGAGTTGCCCGAAAGGGAAGTGGGCGGACGTCCGGTCATTTCGCCGGAAAATGCCGTTGCGCTGTTCGCCGGAGTTGTCGGCATACGAGTGGCCGTCTGTTTTCATCGCCCCCGTGAAGTTATTCTGGGTGAACACCGCCACAGTGCCGTTGTCGCCCCCTGCCGGAGGTCCTCCATGCTTTTTCGGTTCTTGGCACGTGCGGTCGGTGTGCTGGTGTTGCTCACCGGGATGGTCGCGGCGTCGGCCGGCACGGCCCTCGCCTGCACCTGCCCCCCTCAGGACACCGAGCCGAAGCGCTACGCGCGGTACGGCCACGTGTTCACCGGCGTCGTGCTCGCCGAGGTCGTCGACATGGGGCAGCCGAACAACTCCGCCGACGACAGCTACCTCTACATGGTCAAGGTCGGCACCGAGTACAAGGGCGACGTGCCCGTCTCGGTGGTCACGCTCCAGACCACGATCTACGGCACGGCGTGCGGCACCAGGCTGAGCGTCGGCACCGACTACCTCCTGTTCGCCTACCGGGTCGGCGACTCGTTCAGGACCGACTCCTGCACCGGGAACCGCGCGGCGGCCGGCGGGCCCCCGGTCACGGGCCCGATCGCCGCTGCGGCCGGTGCTGCGGGCGCCGTGACGCCCTGTGCGGCGCAAGCGGCCTAACGCGCCCAAAGCCGCTCCTCACCATTGTTGCGCCCGCGCAACAATGGTGAGGAGTGGCCCGTGGGTACACCGGTAACCTTTTAGGTTGAAAAGGTCCGGTACCACTGGGGCGGCCGGGTGAAACGGTTGTAGCTTCCCCGCATGGATTCGCGTGAGTCGAATGCCCTCAGCCGTGAGCTGGGTGATGCCCTCCGCCAAGCCCGTCGCGGTTCCGAGATCAGGTTCGGTGACCTGGTCGAGGAACTGGGGTGGTCGCCGGGGAAGATATCGAAGCTGGAACGCGGCACGCGCGGCACCAGCCCGATGGACATCGCCCGCTACGTCGGCCACCTCCAGGCCGACCAGGCCACCTACGACCACATCATGTCCCTGGCCCTGGAGGCGAACACGGGCCACCTCGTCCGGCCGCACGAGATCGCGATGCCCGACAACCTGCGCGCGCTCCTTCTGCACGAGCAGACCGCCGGCACCATCTGGGCGTACGAGATCATCAACGTCCCGGGATTGCTCCAGACCGCCGATTACGCCCGCGCGCTGATCGGTTCACCGAACTTCGAGCACGGCGTGATCGGGCGGATGACCCGACAGGGGATCTTCAACCGGCCCCGGCCGCCCCTGGGGTACTTCTTCATCCTCGAAACGGCGCTGCACCACGTGGTCGGCGGTCCGCAGGTGATGTACGAGCAGATGCTGCAACTGCTGTTCCGTGGCGGGGTGCGGGTGGTGACCCTCGCGGACCAACTGCCCCCCTCGCTGTTGTCGGCCTTCACCTTCATGACCTTCCCCGACCACCAGCCCGTGTCGTACGCCGAGTCCGGACCGATGTCGGTGTTCTCCGACGCGCCCGAGACCACGGACCGGTTCCGACAGGCGTGTGGCGATCTCGACCGGGTGGCGCTGAGTGAGGAACAATCGCGGTCGGTGTTCGCCACCTGGGCGGACCGCTACGACCGACTGCGGGAGGAACAGCGTGGCGCTGGAGGCGAAGCAGTGGCGTAAGAGCAGCTACAGCGGTGGCGGGAACACGAACTGCGTTGAAGTGGCGTTCGCGTCGGAGGCCGTGGGCGTGCGGGACTCGAAGAACACCGTTCCGCGCCTGGCGTTCACCCCGTCCGCGTGGCGGGCCTTCCTCGGCGGGCTGCCCGAGCGCTGAGCCGGTGCGCGCCGGTTCCCTCCCCGGGAACCGGCGCACGCCTGTCACACCCGGCCGATCACCTCGTCGCCGTAGGCGGCCAGCGTCTTGTCCTTCTGGTCGTGCATCAGGTACAGCGCGAAGTTGTCCACGCCGATCTCCTTCAGCTCCGCCAACCGCTCCACGTGCGCGGACGCCGGTCCGAGCAGGCAGAACCGGTCCACGATCGAGTCCGGCACGAAGTCGGTCGACCGGTTTCCGGCCTTGCCGTGGTGGGCGTAGTCGTAGCCCTCGCGGTCCCGGATGTAGTCGGTCAGGGCCCTCGGCACCACGCCCGAGTCGCCGTACCGGGCGACCAGGTCGGCCACGTGGTTGCCGACCATCCCGCCGAACCAGCGCAACTGGTCCCGCTGGTGCGGCAGGTCGTCGCCGACGTACGCGGGCGCGGCCACGCACATGGTGATCGACGCCGGGTCCCGGCCCGCCGCCTCGGCCGCCTCGCGCACCGAGCCGATGGTCCACCTCGCGATGTCCGGGTCGGCGGTCTGGAGGATGAACCCGTCGGCCTGCTCGCCGACCAGCTTCAGCGCCTTCGGCCCGTACGCGGCCATCCACACCTCCAGCTTCCCGTCGCGCACCCACGGGATGCGCACGGGCGTGCCGTGGTGCTCGACCTCCCGGCCCTCGGCCAGCTCCTTGATCACCGCCATGGCGCGGCCCAGGGTGTCCAGCGACGCGGGTTTCCGCCCGATCACGCGCCGCGCCGAGTCGCCGCGCCCGATGCCGCACACCGTGCGGTTGCCGAACATGTCGTTCAGCGTGGCGAACAGCGACGCGGTCACCGACCAGTCCCGGGTGCTCGGGTTGGTCACCATCGGGCCGACGACCAGCGACGACGTGGCCGCCAGCACCTGCGAGTAGATGACGAACGGCTCCTGCCACAGCACGCACGAGTCGAACGTCCACCCGTAGCGGAAACCGCTGTCCTCCGCCGCCCTCATGCCCGCCACCACGTCCCGCGCGGGCGGGTCGGTCTGCAACACCACACCGAAGTCCACGGCCAACCCCCTACACCAGGTACTGGTTCAGCTCGCGGGACAGGAACCGCCCGTGGCCGGTCGAGCCCCGGAAGCCGGAGCCGTCCACGACGACCCGGCCGCGCGAGAGCACGGTGTCGACCTTCCCGGTGATCTCCATGCCCTCGTAGGCGGAGTAGTCGACGTTCATGTGGTGCGTGGCCGCCGAGAGGACCTGCCGCGCGGTCGGGTCGTAGACCACGAGGTCGGCGTCCGCGCCGGGCGCGACCACGCCCTTGCGCGGGTGCAGGCCGAACATGCGGGCGGGCGTGGTGGAGCTGATCTCCACCCACCGCTCCAGGCTGATCTCGCCCTTCACCACGCCCTGGTGCAGCAGGTCGATCCGGTGCTCCACGCCCGGGATGCCGTTGGGGATCTTGGAGAAGTCGCCGCGCCCCAGCTCCTTCTGGTCCTTGAAGCAGAACGGGCAGTGGTCGGTCGACACCACGGACAGGTCGTTGGTGCGCAGGCCGCGCCACAGTTCGGACTGGTGCTCCTTGGGCCGCAGCGGGGGAGAGGCCACGTACTTCGAGCCCTCGAAGCCGGGTTTGGCCAGGTCCTCCAGCGACAGGTACAGGTACTGCGGGCACGTCTCGGCGAACACGTTCTGGCCCGTGTCGCGCGCCTCGGTCACCGCGTCCAGGGCCTGCGCGGCGGACAGGTGCACGATGTAGAGCGGCGAGCCGGTGACCTTGGCCAGCGCGATGGCGCGCGAGGTGGCCTCGCCCTCCAGCTCGGGCGGGCGGGTCAGGCCGTGCTCGACGGGCGCGGTGCGGCCCTCCGCAAGCGCTTGCGCCACGAGCTGGTCGATCGCGATGCCGTTCTCCGCGTGCATCATGACCGTCGCGCCGATGTCCCGGGCCTTCTGCATCGCGCGCAGGATCTCGCCGTCGGTGGCGTAGAAGACGCCGGGGTAGGCCATGAACATCTTGAAGGTGTTCACGCCCGCGTCCACGCAGGACTCCATCTCCTTCAACGAGGCGTCGTCGACGTCGGAGACGATCATGTGGAAGCCGTAGTCGATCGCGCACCCACCCTCGGCCTTCTGGTGCCACTTGTCCAGTGTGGACAGCAGCGAGGTGCCCTTGGCCTGCACCGCGAAGTCGATGATGGTGGTGGTGCCGCCCCACGCGGCGGCGGTCGTGCCGGTGGCGAAGGTGTCGGCGGAGAACGTGCCGCCGAACGGCATCTCCATGTGCGTGTGCGCGTCGACGCCGCCGGGGATGACGTACTTGCCGGTGGCGTCGATCGTCTCGTCGGCCCGGAGCGGGAACCCGGGCGCGAGCAGGGCGGCGATCCGCTCGCCGTCCACCAGCACGTCGGCCGGCACCGCGCCGGTCGCGTTGACCACCGTCCCGCCCTTGATCAGGATCGTCACGGGCGCACCAGCCCCTCGTAGGTGTCGGGGCGGCGGTCCCGGTAGAACGCCCACAGGTCCCGGACCTCCGCCAGCAGGTCCATGTCCAGGTCGCGCACCACCACCTCCTCCTCGGTGTCGGAGGCCGCCTCGCCGACCAGCTGCCCGCGCGGGTCCGCGAAGTACGACTGGCCGTAGAAGTCGTTGTCGCCCAGCGGTTCCACGCCGACGCGGTTGATGGTGCCCACGAAGTACTCGTTGGCCACCGCCGCCGACGTCTGCTCCAGCCGCCACAGGTACTCCGACAGGCCGCGGCTCGTCGCGGACGGGTTGAACACGATCCGCGCGCCGTTCAGCCCCAGCATCCGCCAGCCCTCCGGGAAGTGCCGCTCGTAGCAGATGTAGACGCCGACCTTGCCCACCGCGGTGTCGAACACCGGGTAGCCGAGGTTGCCGGGCCGGAAGTAGAACTTCTCCCAGAACCCCTTGACCTGCGGGATGTGGTTCTTGCGGTGCTTGCCGAGGTAGGTGCCGTCCGCGTCGATCACCGCGGCGGTGTTGTAGTACACCCCCGGCTGCTCCTCCTCGTACATCGGCACCACGAGCACCACGCCGTGCTGCTCGGCCACCCGGCACATCAGCTCGGTGGTCGGCCCGTCGGGGATGCCCTCGGTGTAGGAGTAGTAGTCGGCGTCCTGCACCTGGCAGAAGTACGGGCCGTAGAACAACTCCTGGAGGCACACCACCTGCGCGCCCCGCGACGCGGCGGTGCGGATCGCCTCGACCGCGTTCGCGATCATCGACTCCTTGTCGCCGGTCCACCTCTGCTGGACCAGCCCTGCCCGGACGACGTTGCTCACGCGTTCTCCCTCCGCGGCGCCAGCAGGAGGTGGACGGCCATGCCGCCCGCCAGGCCGACGACCCAGTTGTAGTCGTAGAGCGGTTTGAGGAACGGGATCAGGCCGTCCGCCGGGAACGGCCCGCCGTACGCGCCGCCCACCGCCAGCACGGACCCGACGACCGTCGCCGCCACGGCCCGCCAGTTCCAGCCCGCCGAGAACCAGTACGCGCCGCGTCCCGACAGGTACAGGTCGGGCAGCTCCAGGTGGGTCCTGCCCAGCAGCCAGTACCCGGCGATGAAGACGCCGGCCACCGACGCCAGCAGGCCGCCGTAGAAGCCCAGCCAGGCGAAGATGTAGATGGTCGGGTCGGAGATCAGCCGCCACGGCTGGATGACGATGCCGATCACGCCGGTGATCAGGCCGCCGACCGCGAACGAGATCTTCTTCGGGAAGGCGTTGGAGAAGTCGTAGGACGGGCTCACGACGTTCGCCGCGAGGTTCGCCGAGATCGTCGCCAGCACGAGGGCGACCAGGGCGACCAGCACGACGGCCGTCGAGTCGAACCGGCTCGCCAGCTCGGCCGGGTCCCAGATCGCCTCGCCGTACAGGGCGGTCGCGCCCGAGGTCGTCAGGATGGCCACGATCGCGATGAACGACATGGTCGTGGGCAGGCCGAGGAGCTGGCCGATCGCCTGCTTGCGCTGGCTGCCGCCGAACCGGGTGAAGTCCGGCATGTTCAGGGAGAGGGTGGACCAGAACGCGATCATGCCCATCAGGGCGGGGAAGAAGACCTTCCAGAAGTCCGCGCCCCAGCCCAGCCTGGACGGTTCGGACAGGATCGGCCCGAAACCGCCCGCCTTGACCGCCACGTACGCGAGCAGGACCAGGAAGCCGACGCTGACCAGCGGCGCGGTCCAGTTCTCGAAGCGGCGGATCGCCTCCATGCCGCGCCAGATGATCAGCATCTGCACGACCCAGAAGGCCAGGAAGCACAGCCAGAGGGTGGAGGTCTGGCCGAGGACCTCGGGCGCGTTCACCCAGCCGTCCCCGGCCAGCCGGCCGACGATCACGTGGAGCGCCTTGCCGCCGACCCAGGTCTGGATGCCGAACCACGCGCAGGCGATGAACGCGCGCAGCAGGGCGACCAGGTTCGCGCCGCGCACGCCGTAGAACGCGCGGGCGAAGACGGGGAACGGGATGCCGTACTTGGTGCCCGCGTGGCTGTTGAGCAGCATCGGGACCAGGACGATCAAGTTGCCGAGGGTGATGGTCAGGAAGGCCTGGAGCCAGTCCATGCCGAGCGCCACCAGGGACGCGGCGAGGGTGTAGCTGGGGATGTTGTGCGCCATGCCCATCCACAGCGCGAAGAAGTTGTAGGTCGACCAGGTGCGGCGCTCCAGGGGCACCGGGGCCAGCTCGGGGTTGTAGTGCGGGCTGTCCGCGATGGCGGAGTGGTCACGCAGCTCGACGCGGCCGTCGGGAGCGGTTGTGACCTGGGTCGTGGGGTGCGGGGCCATCGGTCACGTCCCTGTTACGCTCGTGGAACATCCCGCGTGCGGGCGGTTCGGCGCGATTCCCATCCCGGCATCCTGCGTTTGGTCCGCGCGGGTTGGGCAGTGTCAGAGTGTCCACGCTTGGCATGATCAGCGCACAGGTTGCCCATTGCCCTTCCCCGTTCGGGCGGACCTCGTGCTCTCCACGGGGTGGACGCCGACGCCTCTGGTGCGGAGTGATCATGTGGCTACTCGGCGTGGCGGTGGCGGTCCGTAGAACTACGACAGTCGGTCCACCGTTCGGGTGAGAAGAAAACGGCTGTCGACCGCACCGCGACCGGTGACTTAACGTCGGGCGGATGAAGCTCGAACTGCGTCACCTGCGCGTGGTCTGCGCCATCGCGGACGCGGGCAGCCTCTCCAAGGCCGCCTCGGTCCTGGGCCTCGCCCAACCCGCCCTGACGGCGCAGCTCCACCGGATCGAGGGACTGCTCGGCGGCAAGCTGTTCGACCGCGACCACCGGGGCGCCCGGCCGACCGCGCTCGGCGAACTGGTGCTGGAGCGGGCCCGGGTGCTGCTGCCCGCGTTCTCCCGGCTCCAGGAGGACGCGCTGCGCCTGGTGGACGACGGCCTCCCCGGCGACCGCTACCGGGTCGGCGCGGTGAACGGGCCGATGCTCGGCGGCCTGGTGCACCGCCTCACCGAGTCGCACCCCGGCGCGCACGTGTCGACCCAGGTGTCGTGGTCCGGCGACGAGCTGGCGGCCATGGTCGCCACCGGCCGGCTCGACTACGTGCTGGTGGGCGTGTGCGGAGACGCGTCGCCGCCGGACGGGCACGGGCTGGCCTGGAGCGTGATCGCGGTCGACCCGGTGTTCGTGCTGGTGCCCGAGGACCACCCGTTCACGCTGCTGGACGAGGTGGAGCTGGCCGCGCTCAAGGACATGCAGTGGGCGGCGGTGCCGGGCGACGGGTGCTTCGGCAACTGCTTCGTCGCCGCGTGCAGCCGCGCCGGGTTCACGCCGCGCCCCATGTACGAGGTCGACATGGCCGGCTGCATCGACCTCGCCGCGGCGGGCGACGCGATCGTCCTGTGCCAGCCGACGTTCCGCCGGACGCCCGGCGTGGTCACCATGCCGCTCGCCGGCGTGCCGCTGCGGTGGCGGCACCTCATCGGCTGGGACCCGGAGAGCCCGGCCGCCGCGCTCGGGCCGCAGGTGCTGCGCTACGCCGCCGAGGCGTACCGGGAGACCGCCGAGCGCAACCCGCGCTACGCGGCCTGGCTCGCCGACCACCCCGAGCACGGCGCCGGTGCCCACCACGTCGCGGTCTGAGCGCGGGGCACGTCTGAGCACAGGGCATCACGCGGCCTTATGACCTGATCGGTATTACCCCTCGGGGTCCGACGTAATTACCTTTCACGGGGAATCCCCGCACTCCTTCGAGGAGACCCCATGTCCCCTGCCCCGAGGCCACTCGCGCTCGTCGCGGCGCTGGTCGCGGCCGGTGCCCTGACCACCACCGCGCAAGCCGCGCCCGCCGACCAGAACAGCCAGATCCTCTCCGCCATCCAGCGCGACCTGGGCCTGGACGCGGACCGGGCGCGCGACCGGCTCGCCGCCGACCAGCGCTCCGGCGACACCGCCCGCACCCTGCGCAAGCGGCTGGACACCCGGTTCGGCGGCGCGTGGATCGACTCGTCCGGCACGCTGACCGTCGGCGTCACCGGGCAGTCCGCCGACGTGGCGCAGGGCGTGCGCACCCGGCTCGTGCAGCGCAGCGAACGCGACCTGGACGCGGTCAAGTCCGCGTTGGACGCCAACGCGGCCAAGGCCCCGAAGTCCGTGCCCGGCTGGTACGTGGACCTGCCCACGAACACCGTCGTGGTCAAGTCGCACCCCGCCCGGCTCACCGCCGCGCGGGCGTTCGTCGCCTCCTCGGGCGTCGGCGCGGCGGCGGTCCGGTACGTCGGCACCGACGAGGCCCCGCGCCCGCTGGTCGACGTGGTCGGCGGCAACGCCTACAACATCGGCAGCGGCTCGCGCTGCTCGGTCGGCTTCTCGGTCAACGGCGGGTTCGTCACCGCCGGGCACTGCGGCTCGACCGGCGCGTCGACGTCCAACCCGAGCGGCACCTTCCGCGGCTCCAGCTTCCCCGGCAACGACTACGCGTGGGTGCAGGTCGCGGCCGGCAACACCCCGCGCGGCCTGGTGAACGACTACTCCGGCGGCACCGTGTCCGTGGCGGGCTCGCAGGACGCCCCGGTCGGCTCCACCGTGTGCCGGTCGGGTTCCACCACCGGCTGGCACTGCGGCACCATCCAGGCCCGCAACTCGTCGGTGAGCTACCCGCAGGGCACCGTGACCGGCCTGATCCAGACGACGGTGTGCGCCGAGCCCGGCGACTCGGGCGGCTCGCTGCTGGCCGGCGCCCAGGCCCAGGGCGTGACCTCGGGCGGTTCGGGCAACTGCCGCACCGGCGGCACCACGTACTTCCAGCCGGTCAACGAGATCCTCCAGGCGTACGGGCTGTCCCTGATCACCGGGGGCGGCGGCAACCCGAACCCGCCGACCGGGTGCCAGAGCTCCGAGGCCACCTACAACGGCTCGCTGGCCGCGGGCGGCCAGGCGATCCAGCCGAACGGCAGCCACTACCAGTCCACGGCGTCCGGCGCGCACGTCGGCTGCCTGGCCGGGCCGAGCGGCGCGGACTTCGACCTGTACCTCCAGAAGTGGAACGGCAGCACCTGGGCCGACGTGGCGAAGGGCGACAGCCCGGCCGCGAGCGAAACGGTGACCTACAACGGCACCGCCGGCTACTACCGGTACCGCGTGCACGCCTACAGCGGGTCCGGCAGCTACACCCTGGGGGTCACGAACCCCTAGTCCCGGGGGAGGCCGTCGCGGGGTGCTCCTCCCCACCCCGCGACGGCCCGCGAACCGCCTGAGGGGGCGGGTGGCCCCGCGGTCGTCCCGGTCGGCGGACTGGACGGCCGCGGGGCGTTTTCACGCGCGGCGGTCGGCTCCGGGGTGGTCGGCTCCGGGGTGGTCGGTCCCGGTCGGTCGGCTTCGGGGTGGCCGATCCTGGTGAGGATCACCGAGGCCGCCCGCCACGCCTCGTGCGCCGCCTCCTGGTCGCCCGCCGCGGCGTAGGCGTCGCCCAACCTGCGCAGCACAGTGGTCCGGGGCCACACGTCGCCCGCCTCGGAGTGCGGCGCCAGCGCGCGCTGGTAGCACTCGACGGCCACGTGCAACTCGCCCGCGACCTGGTGAGCCCGTCCCGAGGCGTCCTCCGCGTCGGCCACGCCCGAGCGGTCACCGAGCGCTTCGACCGACACGTCCAGCGCCTGCCGGTAACGACCGCCGAGCGCGTGCACCAGACCGAGGACCCTCAGGGCCAGGACCTCGGCCGCCCCGTCGCCGAGCCGACGCGCGGCCTCCAGCCCGATGAGCCGGCTGCGTTCCCAGTCGTGCCGGCTCCCGGTGTGCCCCAGGAACGAGGACATCGCCCAGGGCAGCCGCACCGCGTGGTGGTCGAACCCCTGGCGGACCGCCAGGTCGAGCGCCGCCAGGAGGTTGGCCCGCTCGGCGGTGAACCACTCCCAGGCCCCGGCCCGGTCCGCGAACCCGGTTCGCGTCACGCCCGGTCGCGGTGGTTCGACCGCGACCCGGTCGCGCAGCGGGCAAAGGAGGAGTTCGCCCTCGACGCCGGTGTGCAAGTAGTGGTCGAGCAGGCGGTGGACCGCCGCGCGGGTCGCCCCCGGGGTCTCCTCGGTGTCGGCGCGCTCGACCGCGTACTCCCTCAGCAGGTCGTGGAAGCCGTACCGGACGGGTCTGCGCTGCTCGACCAGCGACGCGCCGTCCAGCGCGGCGAGCGCCTCGGCGCGGCCCACGAAGCGGGGCACGGCGGGCGGCAACTGGTGGATCGGTCCCGTGGGGGCGGGTGGAGGTGGACCCCGCCGTGGATGGTGCCCGCCTGCACCACGGACCCGTGCACCCGGCCCACCTCGTTGCGCAAATCGTCCACAACGCCATTCTGACCCCATCAGGTGACGCCAACACGGAGCGTCAATCACCTGATCGTGCAGCTCCAGCCGGGTTTGCCGACGACCGATGCAGAAGAGGTCAGGTCGAAAGGTCCCCGACCAGGTTAGGAACCCAGTGTCTGGAAACCGCACGCGCGGACTCCTGCGTGCCGCTGCCCTGCTCGCCGTCGGCACCTCGCCGCTCCTCACCTCCTCCGCGAACGCCGCCGAAGCGCCCACCGACGTGCTCAACGGCACGGTCGGCCACTCGCCCGAGGCGAGCCCGCAGGTCGTCGAGCCCGCCACCGAACTGCTCGCCGGTCGGCCGGTGCGGCTGCCGGCGCCCGCGCCGGCCGCGGTGCCGGAGGTCAAGGCGCCCCACGTGGCCGCGCCCGCCGGGGTGGGGCTGCCGACCGTGCCGCAGGTGGGCGAGCCCGCCGACCTCACCGGCATGCTGCTGCCGCCCGCCGCACGCGCGCTGACCCCGGCCGAGTCGGCGCCGGGCGTCGAGCTGCCCAGCCTGCCCCGGCTGCCGATCGAGATGCCGCAGCTGCCCTAGCGCCGGTCGAGATGCCGCAGCTGCCCTAGCGCCGGTCGAGCCGGCCGGTCGAGCCGGCCGGTCGAGCCGGCCAGCCGAACTGGCGGAACTGGCGGGCCGAACCGGCCGAGTCGGCCGGTCGAGCTAGCCAGCCGAACCGGCCAATCAAGCCGGCCGAACTGGTCAGCCGAACCGGCCGACCGAGCCAACCAAGCCGGTCAACCAAGCCGGTCAGCCGAGCCGGCCGACTCCGCCGGCCCGCCTAGCCGGCCGACGCGGGCGGGCGGGGTAGCTGGGGGTCCCGTTCGCCCATCTCCTGCACCAGCAGGGCCACGTGGAGCGACAGCACCGACTCCGGGTCCTCCAGGGACACCCCCAGGACCTGTTCGATCCGGTTCAGCTGCTGGTAGTACGCGGTGCGGGAGAGGTGCGCGGCAGCGGCGGCGGCCGATTTGTTGCCGCCCTGCTCGCAGAAGCACCGCAGCAGCTCCACCAGCCGGCTGCCCTGGTGGTCGTCCCGCGCGAGCAGCGGACCCAGCTCCCGGTCCGCGAAGGCGCGCACCCGCTCGTCCTCCCGCAGCAGGTGCAGCAGCCCGCGCAGGCGCACGTCGTCCAAGCGGTGGTACAGCCGGCCACCGGGCGACCGCAGCGCCGCCCCGGCGACGTGCGCCGCCTCGCCCAGCGAGCGGCGCACGTCCGCCACCACCGACACCGTCGTCCCCACCGCCACCACCACCGGCCGCGCGTGCTGCGTCGCCGCCGCCGTCCGGTGCACCTCCCGCGCCAGCCGCCGCAGCACGCCGTCCAGCCCGGCCTGCGGCGGCAGTGAGAGCAGCGCCCGCACGCTGGTGTCGTCCACCACCCCGACCAGCGCGGGCACCGTCGCCCGCCGGGCCGCCAGCGCCGTCGCCTCGGCCAGGTCCCGCAGCGCCTCCTGGGTGGCCAGCGCCTGCGCGGGCGGGGTCGCCGTGCCCGGCCGGATCGCCACGCCGACCAGCTGCCGCCGCTCCAGCGGCACGCCCAGCGCGGCGGCCCGCGTCGGCAGGTCGTGCGGCGGCTGCCCGAGCAGCTGGGTCAGCAGGGTCCGGTGGGTCTGCCGCTCCAGCGACTCGCGGTCGCGCGCCACCAGCCGGTGCACCGCCAGCGCCGACGCCGCCCGCTCGGCCACCACGACGTGCCGGTGCGGCGGCGCCTCGGGCGTGACCAGCACCAGCCGGCCCCAGTCCGCGCCCCGCGCGCCGACCACGGTCACCAGCCAGCCGGACCCCTCGTGGTACGAGGTCCGCTCGGCGGGCGCGACCGCGCGCGACCGCTCCGCCCAGTCCGCGAGCAGCGCGGACGGGTCCTGCCCGGCCGCGTCGTAGGCCAGCACGTCGTGCCCCAGCGTCTCCAGCACCACCGGCAGCCCGGAGGTCCGCGCCACCTCCCGCAGCACCTCGGCGGGCTCCGCCCCGGCCACGGTCAGCGCGGTGAACGCCTCGTGCACCTGCTCGGCCGCCCGCAGCTCGGCCAGCTGGGCGTCCACGATCAGCGCCACCACGGCCTCGGTCACCGACACGAACCGGGTCTCCCGGGACAGCGTGACCAGCGGCAGCCCGTGCCGCTCGGCGGCGGCCACCAGCGCGCCCGGCACGTCGTCGCGCCACCGCCGCACCAACTCGACGACCAGCCCGGCCGCGCCCACCGACGCCAGGTCGGCCACGTACCCGGCCAGCCCCTCGGCGTCCTCGGGCAGCGCGATGCCGGTGGTCAGCACCAGCTCGCCGCCGCGCAGCAGGTCCGCGATGTCGGCCACCTCCGCCGCGTGCACCCAGCGCACCCGCCGCCCCAGCCCGGCCGCGCCCGCGACCACCGCCGGTCCGCCGCGGCGGACCACGGGCAGGGCGAGCGCTTCGGCGACCGTCGGGTACATGGACACAACGTAATGGGGGAGGGCCGAAAGCGGCGCAGGTTGTCCATGGCGGGCCTCGCGGGCGCGCAGCAGACTCCAGGGCAGGACTACGACCGGAGGACGCGATGGGACACGAGGAGCTGCTCGCCCGGCACCGCGCGGTGATGCCCGACTGGATGGCCCTCTACTACGACCGGCCGATCGAGATCGCGAGCGCGTCCGGTCGCCGCGTCACCGACGGCGAGGGCCGCACCTACCTCGACTTCTTCGCCGGCATCCTGACCAACGCGATCGGCTACGACATCGCCGAGGTCTCCGACGCGATCCGGTCCCAGCTGGCCACCGGCGTGGTGCACAGCTCCACGCTCTACCTGATCCGCTCGCAGGTCGAGCTGGCCGAGCGGATCGCCGCGCTGTCCGGCATCCCGGACGCCAAGGTGTTCTTCACCAACTCCGGCACCGAGGCCAACGAGACCGCGCTCATGCTCGCCACCCGCCACCGCCGCAGCGACCAGGTCCTCGCGCTGCGCAACTCCTACCACGGCCGCGCGTTCGCCACCGTCGCCATCACCGGCAACCGGGCCTGGTCGGCGTCCTCGCTCAGCCCCGTCAAGGTGGCCTGGGTGCAGGGCGGCTACCGGTACCGCAGCCCGTTCAAGGACCTCTCCGACGCCGACTACGTCAAGGCGTGCGTGGCCGACCTGCGCGAGGTCATCGCGACCGCCACCGCCGGCGACGTGGCGTGCATGGTCGTGGAGCCCATCCAGGGCGTCGGCGGGTTCTCCTCGCCGCCGGACGGCCTGTTCGGCGCGTTCAAGGAGGTGCTGGACGAGCACGGCATCCTGCTGATCTCCGACGAGGTGCAGACCGGCTGGGGCCGCACCGGCGAGCACTTCTGGGGCATCGGCGCGCACGGCGTCACCCCGGACGCGATGACGTTCGCCAAGGGCCTGGGCAACGGCCTCGCGATCGGCGGCGTGGTCGCGCGCGGCGAGGTCATGGACTGCCTGACCGCGCACTCGCTGTCCACCTTCGGCGGCAACCCGCTCGCCACCACCGGCGCGCTGGCCACCCTGGACTACCTGCTCGACCACGACCTCCAGGCCAACGCGGCGAAGCTCGGCGACCGGCTGATCGACGGGCTGCGGCGCATCGCCGAGGACCGGCCGGCGGTGGGCGACGTGCGCGGCAAGGGCCTGATGGTCGGCGTCGAGCTGGTCGGCCCGGGGGACGAGCCGGACGCCGCGAAGGCCGTCGCGGTGCTGGAGGGCGCGCGGGAACGCGGCCTGCTGGTCGGCAAGGGCGGTCTGCACGGCAACGTCATCCGGCTCGCGCCCCCGATGACGGTGACCGAGGACGAGGTCGAAGAGGCGCTGGACACCCTGGAGGCCGTGCTGTGAGCACCGGGAGGATCTCCCACTGGATCGGCGGCAAGCCGTGGGACCGCGACAGCGCGCGGTCCGGCGACGTGCACGACCCGGCGACCGGGCGGGTGACCGCGCGCGTCGACCTCGCCGACGCCGCCACCGTGGACGAGGCCGTGGCGGCGGCCCGCGAGGCGTTCCCGAGGTGGCGAGACGCGTCGCTGGCGCAGCGGACGACCGTGCTGTTCGCCTTCCGCGAGCTGCTCAACGCGCGCAAGGACGAGCTGGCCGCGATCGTCACCGCCGAGCACGGCAAGGTGCTGTCCGACGCGGCCGGCGAGGTGCAGCGCGCGCTGGAGTCCGTGGAGTTCGCGTGCGGCATCCCCCACCTGCTCAAGGGCGGGTTCAGCGAGAACGCCTCCACCGGCGTGGACGTGTACTCGCTGCGCCAGCCGCTGGGCGTGGTCGGGGTGGTCTCGCCGTTCAACTTCCCGGCCATGGTGCCGCTGTGGTTCGTGCCCAACGCGATCGCGTGCGGCAACGCGGTGGTGCTGAAGCCGTCGGAGAAGGACCCGTCGGCGGCCAACCTCATCGCCGCGCTGTTCGCCGAGGCCGGCCTGCCCGACGGCGTGCTGAACGTGGTGCACGGCGACAAGCCGGCCGTGGACCGGCTGCTGGAGCACCCGGACGTGAAGGCGATCTCCTTCGTCGGGTCCACGCCCGTGGCGCGGCACGTGTACGAGACCGGCACGCGGCACGGCAAGCGCGTGCAGGCGCTGGGCGGGGCCAAGAACCACATGGTGGTGCTGCCCGACGCGGACCTGGACCTGGCGGCGGACGCGGCGGTGTCGGCCGGGTTCGGCTCGGCGGGCGAGCGGTGCATGGCGATCTCGGTCGTCGTCGCCGTCGACCCCGTGGGCGACGAGCTGGTCGCGAAGGTCGCGGAGCGCATCCGGGCGCTGCGCGTCGGCGACGGCCGCCGGCCGGGCTGCGACATGGGGCCGCTGGTGACGGCCGCGCACCGCGACCGCGTGCTGTCCTACGTGGACGCCGGGTTGGCGGAGGGCGCGGCGCTGGCCGTGGACGGCCGGTCGCACCCGGTCGACGGCGAGGCGGACGGGTTCTGGCTCGGGCCGACCCTGTTCGACCACGTGCGGCCGGACATGTCGATCTACCGGGACGAGATCTTCGGGCCGGTGCTGTCGGTGCTGCGGGTGACGTCCTACGATGAGGCGCTGGACGTGGTCAACGCCAACCCCTACGGCAACGGCACCGCGGTCTTCACCAACGACGGCGGCGCGGCGCGGCGGTTCCAGCACGAGGTCGAGGTCGGCATGGTGGGCGTGAACGTGCCCATCCCGGTGCCGGTGGCCTACTACTCGTTCGGCGGGTGGAAGGACTCGCTGTTCGGCGACTCGCACGCCTACGGCCCGGACGGGGTGCACTTCTTCACCCGCACGAAGGTGGTGACCGGCCGCTGGCTCGACCCGTCGCACGGCGGCGTGAACCTCGGCTTCCCGCGCAACACGTGAGGCGGTCGCGCGGGCGGGCGGTGCGGCCCGCCCGCGCGGTCGCGCCCAGCCGACCTGCCGCTCACCTGACCTGCGCGGCCAGGTTCTGCGGCAGCGGGTCGTACCGGCAGAACCGGCGCGTGTAGGCGCCGGCGCCCGAGGTGAGCGAGCGCAGCTCGACGGCGTAGCGCAGCAGCTCCGTGGCCGGCACCTCCGCGCGGACGACCGCGTAGCCGCCCGCGACGGCCTCCGTGCCCAGCACCCGGCCCCGGCGGCCGGACAGGTCGCCCAGCACGGCGCCCAGGTGCTCGTCGGGCAGCCGCACGGTCACCTCGTCCACCGGTTCGAGCAGGCAGGTCCTCCCGTTGCCCGCGGCGTCCTTGAGGGCCAGCGAGCCCGCGGTCTGGAACGCGGCGTCCGAGGAGTCGACCGAGTGCGCCTTGCCGTCGACGAGCGTCACCCGCACGTCGACGACCGGGTGCCCGCCCTGGAGGCCCCGCGCCAACTGCGCCCGCACGCCCTTCTCCACGCTCGGGATGAACTGGTTGGGCACCGCGCCGCCCACGATCCGGTCCACGAACTCGAAGCCCGCGCCGCGCGGCAGCGGTTCCACCTCGATGTCGCACACCGCGTACTGGCCGTGCCCGCCGGACTGCTTCACGTGCCGCCCGTGGCCCTTGGTCGCCGCGGCGAACGTCTCGCGCAGCGCCACCTTCACCGGCTCGGTGTCGACCTCCGCGCCACCCGCGCGCAACCGCGCCAGCACCACGTCCGCGTGGGCCTCGCCCATGCACCACAGCACCAGCTGGTGGGTCTCGGCGTTGCGCTCCAGCCGCAGCGTCGGGTCGCCCGCGACGAGCTTGCCGAGGTTGCGCGCCAGGTTGTCCTCGTCGCTGCGGCTGCGCGGCGCGATCGCGACCGGCAGCAGCGGTTCCGGCATCTCCCACGGCGCCACCAGCAGCGGCTTCTCCGGCGCGGACACCGTGTCGCCGGTCTCGGCGGAACCGAGCTTGGTCAGCGCGCACAGGTCGCCCGCCACGCAGTACGGCACCTCGCGCAGGTTCGAGCCCAGCGGCGAGTAGACGTGCGCCACGCGCTCGTCGGCGTCGTGGTCCTCGTGGCCCCGGTCGGCCATGCCGTGGCCGGACACGTGCACCGGGCGCTCGGGGCGCAGCGTGCCGGAGAACACGCGCACCAGCGACACCCGGCCCACGTACGAGTCGACGGCGGTGCGCACCACCTCGGCGACCAGCGGGCCGTCGGGGTCGGCCTCGATGCGGGGGTGCGGGATGCCGTCCACGCCGGTGACGGCGGGCAGCGGGTGCTCCAGGGGCGAGGGGAAGGCGCGGACGATGCCGTCGAGCAGCTCGGGCAGGCCGGAGCCGGTCATCGAGCACACCGGCAGGACCGGGTGGAACGAGCCGCGCGCCACGGCCGTCTCCAGGTCCGCGACCAGCGTGGCCTGGTCGACCTCCTCGCCGGAGAGGTAGCGGTCCATCAGGGTCTCGTCCTCGCTCTCGGCGATGACGCCCTCGATGAGCGCGTTGCGCTGCTCCTCGTACGCGGGGTCGTCGGTGATGAGCAGGTTGACCAGGCCGCCGTCGCCGCCCGGCAGGTAGAGCGGCACCACGCCCGCGCCGAACGCGGCCCGGCAGGCGGCGATCTCGGACAGCACGTCCGCCCGCTGGTGGTCGCACCGGGCGATCACCACGGCGCGCGGCATCCCGACGGCCGCGCACTCCTCCCACAGGGCGACCGTGGAGGCGTCCACGCCCTCCGCGGCGCTGACCACGAACAGCGCCGCGTCGGCCGCGCGCAGGCCCGCGCGCAGCTCGCCGACGAAATCGGCGTAGCCGGGGGTGTCGATGAGGTTGATCTTGATGTTGCCGTGCCGCACCGGGGCCACCGCGAGGCCGACCGACCGCTGCTGGCGGACGGCCGCCGGGTCGTGGTCGCAGATCGTGTTGCCCTCGGTGACCGAACCCGCCCTGGTCAGGACGCCGGTGCTGGCGAGCAGGGCCTCGGTGAGCGTCGTCTTGCCGGAGCCGGACGGACCGACCAGCGCGACGTTGCGGACCTTGGCCGGGTCGTCCACAGCGACCGCGCCTGCCGAGTGGCCGTTGTCGGAGTGCTTCGAACCCATGGGACCACCCTCCACAAGTGTTTAGTGTTCGATCTCACACCCAGGGGGCGCGCGGGACAACCCCGAGCGGTCACACCCAACCCGGCAGGAGGAATCCGGTCGATTCGCCTTGCCGGGACGTGGCGCACGCCACCACCTGCGCGGGAAGAGGAAGTGGCCTGCCGAGAACGGGTCGGATTGGACTGCTTCGGCGGTCCACGTCCGCCTTACGATGGGTGACATCCAGTCGTAGGCACTCGTAACCCGAAAGGTTGGCCGTGACCACTTCACCCGACGCCGGCACGCAGGTCACCGGCACTTCCCGCGTCAAGCGGGGCATGGCGGAGATGCTCAAGGGCGGCGTGATCATGGACGTGGTCACCCCGGAGCAGGCCAAGATCGCCGAGGACGCGGGCGCCGTGGCCGTCATGGCGCTGGAGCGGGTGCCCGCCGACATCCGCGCGCAGGGCGGCGTGTCCCGGATGAGCGACCCCGACATGGTCGAGGGCATCATCGGCGCGGTCTCGATCCCGGTGATGGCCAAGGCCCGCATCGGCCACTTCGTCGAGGCCCAGGTGCTCCAGTCGCTCGGCGTGGACTACGTCGACGAGTCCGAGGTGCTCACCCCGGCCGACTACGCCAACCACATCGACAAGTGGCAGTTCACCGTGCCCTTCGTGTGCGGCGCGACGAACCTGGGCGAGGCGCTGCGGCGGATCACCGAGGGCGCGGCGATGATCCGGTCCAAGGGCGAGGCCGGCACGGGCGACGTGTCCAACGCGACCACGCACATGCGCAAGATCCGCGCGGAGATCCGGCGGTTGCAGAACCTCCCGGCCGACGAGCTGTACGTCGCGGCGAAGGAGTTGCAGGCGCCGTACGAGCTGGTCCGCGAGGTCGCCGAGGCGGGCAAGCTGCCGGTCGTGCTGTTCACGGCGGGCGGCATCGCGACCCCGGCCGACGCGGCGATGATGATGCAGCTGGGCGCGGAGGGCGTGTTCGTCGGGTCGGGGATCTTCAAGTCCGGCAACCCGGCGCAGCGGGCCGAGGCGATCGTGAAGGCGACGACCTTCCACGACGACCCGGACGTGATCGCGAAGGTGTCGCGCGGGCTGGGCGAGGCGATGGTGGGGATCAACGTGGACGACATCCCGCAGCCGCACCGGTTGGCCGAGCGGGGCTGGTAAGGGTTTTCGGTGGTGGCCCGTCGGGGGGTTCCGGCGGGCCACCGCCGTGTTCGCCGGCGCGCCGGCGAACGGGCGGAAGGGGAAGCGCTCGACGGGGGCCGGTCGGTGGACCGGGGCCGGGTCGGGGGCCTTGCTCGCTCGTGCCGCCGAGCGCGGGCGGGGCCGTTGCGGTGTGCGTGCAAGATCCACCGGTCGCGGCCCCGCCCGGCTGAACCGCTCGAACCGGTGTGCTGAACCCGGTCCGGGACCGCCGGTCCTACACGTGCTCCGAGACCAGCACCACGCTGGTGCCCGGCTCCAGCGCCTGGGCCGTGTGCGGCAGGTCGCCCGGGTACATGAGGTAGTCGCCCGGCCCCAGCTCCACCGGCTCGTCGCGCAACCCGGCCAGCACCCGCCCGCTGCCGACGATCACGTGCTCCACGGTCCCCGCCATGTGCGGCTCGGACTCGCGCGCCGCGCCCGGTTCCAGGTTCAGCACGTAGATGTCCCGCCGCGCGCCCGGCGGGCAGGAGGCCAGCAGGGTGGCGGTGTAGTGCGCCTTCTCCGAGTAGATGGCCGGCCCCTCGCCCGCGCGGATCACCCGGACCCTCGGGGCCGGCGGCTCCACCAGGCGGGAGAACGGGACGCCCAGGGCGACGCCCAGCGCCCACAGCGTCTCCACGCTCGGGTTGCCGCTCGCGGACTCCAGCTGGGACAGCGTCGACTTCGCGATGCCGGCCCGCTTGGCGAGTTCGCTGAGGGACAGGCCCACGCGTTCGCGCTCGCGGCGCAGGGAAGCGGCGATGACCTCCAGCGGCGCGCCTGTGTTCGACATGACGGTCCTATCGTTCGGCTTGACGAACACCCTCCTGGTGTTCATCGTAGAAGACCGTGCGTTCGACATGGCGAACCCTCGACCCCGCGCTGCTGCGCGACGTCTCCGCGGTGGCGGCCGGCGCCGCGGTGAGCGGCGCTTCCTTCGGCGCGATCTCCACCGCCGCCGGCCTGCCGTGGTGGATCCCGGTGGCGATGTCGCTGCTGGTGTTCGCGGGCGGCTCCCAGTTCATGGCCGTCGGCGTGGTCGCGGCGGGCGGCGGGCCCGTGGCGGCCGTGCTGGCGGGCCTCGTGCTCAACGCCCGCCACCTGCCGTTCGGGCTCGCGATCGGGCACGTGTTCGGTGACCGCCTCCTGCACAAGCTCGTCGGCAGCCACCTGCTGATCGACGAGTCGACCGCGTTCGCCCTGGCGAACCGGGACGACCCCGAGAAGGCCCGCGCCGCGTTCTGGGCCTGCGGCATCACGCTCTTCGGCGCCTGGAACTCGGCCGTGCTGGTGGGCGCGCTCGTCGGGCAGGCCATCGGCGACCCGGAGGCGTTCGGGCTCGACGCGGCCTTCCCCGCGGCCCTGGTCGCGCTGCTGCTGCCCGCCCTCAAGGACCGCATGACGCGCGACGCGGCGCTGCTCGGCGCGGCCGTCGCGCTGGCCACCACCCCGGTGCTGCCCGCGGGCGTGCCGGTGCTGCTCGCCCTGGTGGGCCTGCTGGCCACCCTGCGCCGCGGGCGGGAGGCGCGGGCGTGAACCTGACCGCCATCCTGGTGCTGGCCGCGGGCACCTACGCCTTCCGCGTCGCCGGGCCGCTGCTGCGCGACCGCCTCCGGCTGTCCGACCGGGTCCGGGACCTCATGTCGACCGCGGCGACCGTGATGCTGTTCGCCCTGGTCGCGACCTCCACGCTCACCAAGGGCCAGGGGTTCGCGGGCTTCGCCCTGCCCGCCGGCGTGCTGGTGGGCGCGGTCGCCGCGTGGCGCCGGGCGCCGTTCGTGGTGGTCGTCGTGCTGGCCGCCGCGACCACGGCGCTGCTGCGGCTGGCCGGGGTCGACTAGCCGGGCGGTCGGGTGGCGCCGCTCCTCGCCCCGCGGTCCACCACGGCCCGGTCCGGCGTCGCCGCTGCGCCGGACCGGGCGGTGGTGGACCGCGCCGGGCCCGCCCGCCTAATCCCCGATGTAGTCCCGCAGCCGCCGCGCCAGCAGGCGCCGGTCGTCGGCCACGGTCAGCTCCGGCCGCCCCGGCTCGCCCGCCCGCACGTCCGCCACGAACCGCGCCACCACCGGGGGCTCGGGCACCAGGGGCGACCCCAGGTGCGCCACCGTCACCGGCTGCTCACCGGGATCGGTCTCCACCGCCACCGACCAGCCGTGCTCGCTGCTCCACACCAGCATCAGGTCCCGGCCCCGGCCCTCGGCCAGCGCGAGGTAGGCCGTGGCGGTGTCGGAGACCTCGAACTCGGTGCCCTCGTGCGGCACGCCGATCTCCTCGGCCACGGCCTTCACGTACCCGGCCAGGCCTTGGGCCAGCGCCGCTGCTTCGTCCTCGGGCCACATGTCCCACCCCTCACGTCGTGATCGGCGCGGCGAGCCAGGCCTCGGGGATGCCGAAGGCGTCCACCAGGGTCCGCGCGTGCGGCCTCAGTCGACCGCACAGCTCGTTCACCGCCTGCGTCACCGCCTTGGACCGCTGGGGCGTCAGCCTGCCGTGCTCCAGGAACCACGCCCGGTCGGCCTCGACGACGCTCAACGCGTAAAGGTCGCACACCTCCCCCAGCAGCTCCGCCGCCGCCGGGTCGGAGGCGCGCCCCAGCGCGGCCACGAACGCCTCCAGCACCACCCGGTCCACGTGCGCGCGCGCCGCGTGCAGCACGTGGTCCTGCGCCGCGTTGAACACCTCGAACGCGTCGTCCGCCGACGCCCGCCGCAGCCGCCGCGCCAGGCCCTCCAGCACGTGCCGCTCGCGGTCCTCGAACACCCGCACCTGCCAGCCCCGGTCCAGCAGCGAGTCCGAGCTGCCCGACACGAGCCGGTCGATGAGCGCCCGCGCGGCCGTCCGCTCGATCACCACGTTCACCGCCTGGTCGGCCACGAACCGGATCATGCCCCACGGGTCCAGGTCGCCGACGTGGTCGCGGTAGCTGGTCAGCAGGCCCTTCGCGACGAGCTGGAGCAGCACCGTGTTGTCGCCCTCGAACGTGGTGAACACGTCCGTGTCGGCCTTCAGCGCCGGCAGCAGGTTCTCCGACAGGTACCCCGCGCCGCCGCACGCCTCCCGGCACTCCTGGATGGTGCGGGTCGCGTGCCAGGTGGCCACCGCCTTCAGCCCGGCGGCGCGCGACTCCAGCTCCCGCCGCCCCCGGTCGTCGGTCACGTCGTGCAGCGCCGACACCAGCTCCTCCTGCGCGAAGTGCAGCGCGTAGGTGCGCGCCAGCGCGGGCAGCAGCCGCCGCTGGTGGGCCAGGTAGTCGAGCACCACGACCTCCTCGCCGGAGCCCGGCCGGGTGAACTGCCGCCGCCGCTCGCCGTACCGGACCGCGAGGGCCAGGGCCTTCTTCGTCGCGCTGCCCGCGCCGCCCGCCACGCTGATCCGGCCGCGCACCAGCGTGCCCAGCATGGTGAAGAACCGGCGGCCCCGCCCCTCGACCGGGCTGGAGTAGGCGCCGTCCTCGGCCACGTCGCCGTACCGGTTGAGCAGCGCCGAGCGCGGCACCCGCACGTGGTCGAAGGTCAGCCGGCCGTTGTCCACGCCGTTCAGGCCCGCCTTGGGCCCGCAGTCCTCGATCGTCACGCCGGGGGCCGGGCGGCCCTCCGCGTCGCGGATCGGCACCACCAGGGCGTGCACGCCGTGCTCCTCGCCACCGGTGACCAGCTGCGCGAACACCACGGCCACCCGCCCGTCGCGGGCCGCGTTGCCGATGTAGTCCTTGCGCGCCATGTCGTCGGGCGTGTGCACGACGAACTCCCGCGCCCCGGGGTCGTAGGTGGCGGTGGTGCGCAGGTTCTGCACGTCCGACCCGTGCCCGGTCTCGGTCATGGCGAAGCAGCCGGGCAGCTCCATGGACATGATCCCCGGCAGGTACCGGCGGTGGTGCTCCTCGGTGCCCAGCGCCTGCACCGCGCCGCCGAACAGGCCCCACTGCACGCCCGCCTTGACCATCAGCGACAGGTCGCCGAACCCGAGCACCTCGAAGGCCACCACCGAGCCGCCCACGTCGTCGTGCCCGCCCTGCTCGGCCGGGAACCCGGTCAGCGGGTGGCCGCCGTCGGCCAGCACGCGCATCTGCTCCAGCACCCACGCGCGGTGCTCCTCGCGGGGCAGGTCGCGCACCGGCCCGACCTTGCCCAGCAGGTCCAGCGAGTCGCGGCGCAGCCCGGCCCACCTGCCGTCGAGCAGGTCCCGCAACGCCTCGGTCAGCTCCGCCACCACGTACCCCCGTTCCACCGCCTGGGAAGCAGGGGTACCCGCCAGTAGCCCCCGCGACGAGTGGAGTGCGTCACCCGGTCGGGGGGATCGTGTGCTTGCGGACGTGCTGGAACAGCAGGTTCGTCTGCACCTCGCTGACCTCGCGCCGCGTGGTGAACCGGTCCAGCACCAGCCGCTGGAGGTGGGCCGTGTCGGCGACCGCGACGTGCACCAGGAAGTCCTCCGGGCCCGCCACGTGCGACAGCGCCAGCACCTCGGGCAGTGACAGCGCGTACTCCATGAACGGCTCCACGATCGCCCTGGTGTGCGGCCGGACGCGGATCGCGATGACCGCCTGCACCGGCCGCCCGACCGCCGCCAGGTCCACCTCCGCGTGGTAGCCGGTGATCACGCCGCGCTCGCGCAGCGACCGGTGCCGCACCACGCACGTGGAGGGCGCCACGCTCACGCGCTCCGCCAGGTCCTTGTTGGGCAGCCGCGCGTCCTTCTGCAACTCCCGCACGATGGCCGTGTCCACCGAATCCAGCACAACGAACCCCTTCGTCCGCCGAACGACGTGCGGAAGTCTGACCACCGGACCGATGAGAAGTCCACGATCCGACCATGAAGCGGTTGCGAACGACAGCGGTGCACGGTGGGCGCGACGACCTCGCCGACCTCGGCGTGCACGCGCTCCCCATCGACCTGTCCACCACCTACCCGGTGCCCGACCAGGCCGCGGGCGGCCGGGCGCTCCAGGACCTGGCCGAGGGCGCGGCCCACGCCGCCTCCCCGGTCTACGCGCGGCTGCACAACCCCACGGTCGCCCGGTTCGAGCAGGCCCTGGCCGCGCTGGAGGGCACGGCCGCGGCGGTCGCGTTCGGCAGCGGCATGGCCGCGGTGACCGCCGTGGTGCAGGCGGCGTGCGCGCTCGCCGGCAAGCCGCACGTGGTGGCCGTGCGCCCGCTCTACGGCGGCACCGACCACCTCCTGTCCAGCGGCCTGCTCGGCGTGCGCACCACGTACGCGACCGCCGACCGGGTCGCCGACGCGATCACCCCGGACACCGGCCTGGTCGTGGTCGAGACGCCCGCCAACCCCAACCTCGACCTGCTCGACGTCGCGGCCGTGGTGGAGCGGGCCGGTCCGGTGCCGGTGGTCGTGGACAACACCTTCGCCACACCCGTGCTCCAGAACCCGGCGGCGCTCGGCGCGACCTACGTGCTGCACTCGGCCACCAAGTACCTCGGCGGGCACGGCGACGTGCTCGGCGGCGTGGTGGCCTGCGCCGAGGAGCGCGCGGCGGCGCTGCGCCAGGTCCGGATCGTCACCGGCGCGGTGCTGCACCCCCTGGGCGGCTACCTGCTGCACCGCGGGCTGGCCACGCTGCCGCTGCGCGTGGAGGCGGCCCAGCGCACGGCCGTCGAGCTGGCCCGGCGGCTCGCCGGGCACCCGGGCGTCGGCCTCGTGCGGCACCCCGGCCTGCCCGGCGGCGACCCGGCCGGCCTGGTCGGCACGCAGATGAGCGGGCCCGGCGCGGTGCTGGCGCTCACCACGCGGGAGGACCCGGCGGCGGTGGTCGCGCGGCTGCGGCTGATCACGCCCGCGGTCAGCCTCGGGTCGGTGGACACGCTGGTCGAGCACCCGGCCGCGCTGACCCACCGGCTGGTGCCCGGCGCCGACCGCGAGGCCTCGGGCGTGCCGGACTCCCTGCTGCGGCTCAGCGCCGGGCTGGAGGACGTCGAAGACCTGTGGGACGACCTCGACCAGGCGCTGTCCGGTGGTTGTGAGGGCAATTACATCAAGCCTTCCTCAAGCCGGACGGGCGAGCTGGTCCAGACCGGATAGCGTCCCGGCTGCCTCCGAACCCCGCCGTGACCCTTCCGGCGGGCGGACCCCGAGACCGTCCCCCGGCGGCCCACCAGGCCGCAGGGCGGGTCGTGACGCGCGACTGGGCGTCACGGGAAGACCGATCGGGGCGGGCGGGTGTCACGAGCACGCGCCCGTCCCGGTCACCTACGCTGATGGGGTCTCATCTAGGAGGAATACCCATCGTGTCCGTCGTCGGTGTCCTCGCCCTCCAGGGCGACGTCCGTGAGCACCTGGTCGCGCTGGCCGAGGCCGACGCGCTGGCCCGCCCGATCCGCAGGCCCGAGGAGCTGGCCGAGGTCGACGGCGTGGTGCTGCCCGGCGGCGAGTCCACGACCATCAGCCGCCTGCTCGACACGTTCGAGCTGCTGGAGCCGCTGCGCGCCCGGATCAAGGAGGGCATGCCCGCCTACGGCTCGTGCGCGGGCATGATCCTGCTCGCCGACCGGGTGCTCGACGGCCGGCCCGACCAGCACCAGCTCGGCGGCCTCGACATCGTGGTCCGGCGCAACGCCTTCGGCAGGCAGGTCGACTCCTTCGAGGCCGAGCTCGACTTCACCGACGTGGGCGAGGTCCACGCCGTGTTCATCCGCGCGCCGTGGGTCGAGTCGACGGGCGACCAGGTCGAGGTGCTCGCCAGGGTCCCCGAATCCGAGGACGCGGGTGACGCCGCCGGTAGGATCGTCGCGGTTCGGCAGGGGCACGTGCTCGCCACCTCGTTCCACCCGGAACTGACCGGCGACGGGCGCGTGCACCGCCTATTCGTGGACATGGTCCGTGCGGCGGGCTGAAGGACAGACGGAGGAGAAATGAGCGGCCACTCCAAGTGGGCGACCACCAAGCACAAGAAGGCCGCAATCGACGCCAAGCGCGGCAAGCTGTTCGCGCGCCTCATCAAGAACATCGAGGTCGCCGCGCGGACCGGCGGCAGCGACCCGGACGGCAACCCCACGCTGTACGACGCCATCCAGAAGGCGCGCAAGAACTCCGTGCCGCTGGACAACATCGAGCGGGCCCGCAAGCGCGGCGGCGGTGAGGAGGCGGGCGGCGCGGACTGGCAGACCATCATGTACGAGGGCTACGGCACCAACGGCGTGGCGGTGCTGATCGAGTGCCTGACCGACAACCGCAACCGGGCCGCGTCCGAGGTCCGCACCGCGATGACCCGCAACGGCGGCTCGATGGCCGACCCCGGCTCGGTGGCCTACATGTTCAGCCGCAAGGGCGTGGTGATCGTGCCCAAGGGCGAGCTGAGCGAGGACGACGTGCTCATGGCCGTCCTGGACGCGGGCGCCGAGGAGGTCAACGACCTCGGCGAGAGCTACGAGGTGGTGTCCGAGGCCGGCGACCTGGTCGCCGTGCGCAAGGCCCTCCAGGACGCCGGGTACGACTACGAGTCGGCCGAGGCGAACTTCCTGCCGTCCGTGTCGGTGCAGCTGGAGGCCGAGGGCGCGCGGAAGATCTTCAAGCTGATCGACGCGCTGGAGGACTGCGACGACGTGCAGAACGTCTACGCGAACTTCGACGTGTCCGACGAGGTCATGGCCGAGGTCGGCTGACCCGCGAGCGGCGGTCCCGCGCCCCCGTGCCGCTCGCCCGGCGCGGGGGCGCGGTCCTGCGGAGGGCCCGAACGGGCACAATGGCCCGGTGTCCAACCCCACGACCGAAGAGCTGAAGCTGCGCGACTGGCTGCTGGAGCAGGCCGAGCTGCACGGGCACGCGGTGGTCACCGTGCCCGAGGACGACGAGGGCGCGGGGTACGCGTTCTCCGTCGGCGCCTGGCGGCGGTTCGGCGTGGCCGAGGCCGTGGTGATCGGCCTGCCGCCGGAGCAGGCGCAGGTGCTCATCCGGGCCTACGTCGACCGGGCGCGCGCGGGCGAGCGGTTCCTGCCGGGCAAGCTGTACCGGGACTTCTTCGACGGCGTGCCGATCACGTTCGAGCGGGTGTTCAAGGGCTTCTACCCGGAGTTCTTCGGCAGCGCGTTCCTGCTGTACGGCAAGGGCGACTTCGCGGCCGTGCAGATCGTCGTGCCCACCGCCCAGGGCCGCTTCCCGTGGCACCACGACGCGCCCATGGGCTTCGGCGACTGGCAGCTGCTGCTGACCGAGAGCGGGCGGCCCGAGAGCTGGGAGCCGGGCGTCACCGGGCCCTGACGGGCCGACCCGCGTTGTCAGGCAGGTGTTGTCAACCTGCGCGCACCGACCTCGGACAACCTCCGACGGGCTATGACTGTGGGGTGCGCCGGGTCCGTCGGGGGTTGGCGCACGAGCGGTGGGGGAGGCGCGTCCCGTCACGTCCGGGCTGGGGGAGACCGGACGTGACGGGGCGCGTGTGACGGCTCCCGAGGGCCGGTGCGCCGAGGGCCGGCGCGCCTAGGGTCGGCGGCCGAGGAGGGCCAACAGCCTGGTCTGCGCGTCGGCGTCGTCCGGCACGGGCACCGGCGGCGCGAACAGCCCGCTCGCGGCCCAGTCCTCCGCGTTCGGCGTGACGTACTCCAGCACCGCCTCCGCCAACCCGGGGTCGATCCGCTCGTCCGCGCCGACCGCCCGCGCCAGGTCCCACGTGTGCACGGCCAGGTCCGAGGTCATCTGCCAGCCGTACTCCTCGGCCGGGGCCTCGCCCTGGCTCAGGTCCACCGGTTTCTCCAGCGCGTGCGGCGCGATCCACGCCTCGCGCGCCGCGCCCGCCGCCAGGACCCACGAGTGCAGCGGGTCGACGCCGAGGTGGTCGCCGTCGAACCGGTCGCCCACCTGCTCGACCGTGCAGCCGGCCAGCAGCTCCGGCGCCCACAGCTGCTCGTGCACCAGGTGGTTGACCAGGTCGCGCACGGTCCACCCCGGGCACGGCGTCGGCCCGTCCCACTGCTCGGGGCGCACTTCCCGCACCCGCGAGTCGAACTCCCTCATCGCCAGTCCGTGAGCCTCGATCAGATCCACCAGTCGAGTGCACCAAAGGTTCCCGCCCGGCGCACCCCGGGGCTGTGCTTTGGGCCACTCGGGGGTAAGTGAATTTCTCGGGTTACACCCGTTCGGCGTAGTTTGGCTCGACTGCCGATGGTGACGTTGTGACACCAGGAGGACCCCAGTGAGCGCCACGAGCGCCGTCTCCACCCCGCAGAAGGGCTTCTTCGGTCACCCCCGAGGACTGTCCACGCTGTTCTTCACCGAGTTGTGGGAACGCTTCTCCTACTACGGGATGAAAGCGATCCTCGCCTACTACCTGTACCGCTCCACGGCGGAGGGCGCGCTCGGGCTCGACCAGAGCTTCGCGCTGTCGCTGGTCGCCATCTACGGCGCTTCGGTCTACATGTCCGGCGTGGCGGGCGGCTGGCTCGCCGACCGGGTGCTCGGCGGGCAGCGGGCGGTGTTCCACGGCGGTGTGCTGATCATGCTCGGGCACGTCGCGCTGGCGCTGCCGATCGGCCTGGCCGGCGTCTACACCGGCCTGGTGCTGATCGTGCTCGGCACCGGCCTGCTCAAGCCGAACATCTCCACGGTCGTCGGCGGCCTCTACGACCGGCAGGACCCGCGGCGCGACTCCGGCTTCACGATCTTCTACATGGGCATCAACCTCGGCGGCTTCCTGGCGCCGCTGGTGTGCGGCTTCCTGGGCGAGGAGTACGACTGGCACCTCGGCTTCGGCGCGGCGGCCGTCGGCATGGCGCTGGGCCTGGTCGTGTACCGGATCGGGGTGCGCGGCCTCGGCGACTCGGCCGCCGCGCCGCCCAACCCGCTGCCCGTCGAGGAGCGCGGCCGGGTGCTGGGCCGGATCGCGGCCGCGGTGCTGGGCGCGGTCCTGGTGGTCGCGCTGCTGGTGGCGACCGGCGTGCTCGGCGCGGAAGGCGTGATCAACCTGATCAGCCTGCTGTCGGTGCTGCTGCCGATCGGCTACTTCACGGTGATGATCCGCAGCCCGCGCACCACGCCGGTGGAGCGGTCCCGGGTGATCGCCTACATCCCGCTGTTCATCGCGGCGGCCATGTTCTGGCTGCTGTTCGAGCAGAGCGCGACGGTGATCGCGGCGTTCGCGGACACGCGCGTGGACACCTCGTTCCTGGGCCTGTCCTTCCCGCCGTCGTTCATCCAGTCGATCAACCCGGTGATGATCATCGCGGTCGCGCCGCTGTTCGCCCTGCTGTGGGTGGGGCTGGGCAAGCGGCAGCCCGTGACGCCGCGGAAGTTCGGCTACTCGCTGCTGCTGGTGGGCCTGTCGTTCCTGCTGCTGATGGTGGCGAGCCAGGGCGACCCGGCGGTCCGGGTGAGCTTCCTGTGGCTGATCACCATGTACCTGGTGATGACCTGCGGCGAGCTGATGCTGTCGCCGGTGGGCCTGTCCGTGACGACCAAGCTCGCGCCGCGCGCGTTCGCCTCGCAGACCATGGGCCTGTGGTTCCTCGCCACGGCGGCCGGGCAGGGCGTGGGCGCGATCGTGGTGCGCTTCTACAGCGACGAGAACGCCGTGGCGTACTTCGGCGTGCTCGGCGGGCTGGCGATCGCGCTGGGCGTCTCGCTGGTCGCCGGGGCCAAGTCCATCCACGGCTTGATGCGGGGCGTGGACTAGGGGGCCTTCTCCGCATCGTTGCGGAGAAATGCGAACGACCCGCCGCGGCGGCGGTGCGGCGGGTCGTTCGCCCCACCAGCATGCACCACAGTGCGGTGCGTCAGCCGATGGTTTCCACCATCGTGTGTCGTTTTCTCACCCCAGTCGTTACCGGAATGCGCGCGGCGCCCCGAATGGCCCGCGACGGACGTCGGGTCACCGGCCCCGCCGCGCGCAGGTCCGGGAAGCGGCGGAACAGGCCGCGCAGGGCCGCGGCCGCCTCCATCCGGGCCAGTCCCGCGCCGAGGCAGTAGTGGACGCCCGAGGAGAACGAGAGGTGCTCGCGCACGTCCGGCCTGCCGGGGGTGAAGCGGTGCGGGTCGGCGAACACCTCCGGGTCCCGGTTCGCGCCCCCGATCAGCATCATGATCGGCGTGCCCTTCGGCACCCGCGTGCCGGCGACCTCCGTCGACTCGAACGGGACCCGCACCGTGTACTGCACCGGCGGGTCGAAGCGCAGCGCCTCCTCCACCACGGCCTCCGCGTGCGCGGGGTCGGCGAGCAGCCGCTCGCGCACCTCGGGCTCGCCCAGCACGGCCAGCACCGCGTTGCCGATCAGGTTGACCGTCGTCTCGAACCCGGCCACCAGCAGCAGTTCCGTGGTGGCGATCAGGTCCTCGCGGGACAGGTCCTCCCGCGCGACCAGCGCCGACACGACGTCGTCCGGGCCGGGCTCGCGCCGCCGGTGCTCGACCAGGTCGCCGAGGAACTCGTCGAACTCGCGCAGGCTCCGGTGCAGCTCCCGCATCTCGCCCAGGTCGCGCACCCCGTCGATCGCCTTGACCAGCGAGCTGCCCCACCGGGAGAACGCGGCGTGGTCCGCGCCGGGCACGCCGAGCAGGTCCGCGATGACCTGGATCGGCACCCGCATGGCGAAGTCGCGGACCAGGTCGAACGTCGGCCGCTCGGCCACCTCGTCCAGGTACTCCTCCACCACGCGCTCCACGGTCGCCTCCTGGGCCCGCAGCCCGCGCGGCGTGAACCAGGGCGCGACCAGCCGCCGCAGCCGGGTGTGCTCCGGCGGGTTGAGCACCAGGAACGACTCCTCGACCGGGTTCACCAGCCGCCGGCCGCCGATGTGCGCCACCGAGTCCACGGGCGACAGCGCGTTCGGCGCCAGCGTGCCGAAACCCGGGTCGCGCAGCAGCGACGAGCTGAGGGAGTGCGAGGCGGTCAGGTACAACCCCATCCGACTCCGCACCAGCACGCCCCGACCGCGCACCCGCTCGAACTCCGGGTAGGGGTCGCGGGTCGGGTCCGTGCCGAACAACCGGCCGGCCGGGTCGCCGAGGAGGGCTTGCAGGCGGACGACGTTGCGCCCCATGAACAGCAGCGCCGCGTTCTTCACCGTGGACATGGTGACCACACTGGACCGGACGCGAGAAGGTTTCAAGGAAAAACGGCTCCGGCGGAGCGGGCGTCGCGGCTGTCCCGCGGGCCGTGACGAGGGTGCTGCGGCTTCCCTCGTCAGCCCTTCGGCCACGTCAGCGCCGGACCACCAGCGAGGCCAGCCGCCAGGTGCCCCCGTCGGGGATGGGTGCGGGCCGTTCCGCCAGTGCCAGGTCCGGGAACCGGCTCAGCACGGCCGCCAGCGCCACCTCCACCTGCACCCGCGCGAACGCCGCCCCCAGGCAGAAGTGCGGCCCGTGCGAGTACCCGAGGTGGCCGACCGAGGGCGTGCGCGTGACGTCCAGCTCGTCCGGGTCGTCGTACACCCGGGGGTCGCGGTTGGCCGACACGATGGCCACCGTCATCGGCTCGGCCTCGCCGATCACCACACCACCGATCGCCACCTCCTCCGTCGCGTACCGGGGCGTGGTGAGCAGCTGCGGCCCGGCCCAGCGGGTCAGCTCCTCCACCGCGCGCGGCACGAGGTCGGGGTTCGCGCGCAGCACGGCCAGCTGGTCCGGGTGGTCGAGCAGCGCGGCCAGGCCGTTGGTGACGAGGTTCGTCGGGGTCTGGCCGGCCAGCACCAGGTGCCACACCAGGGTCACGAGCTCGACCTCGGAGAGCCGGTCGCCGTCCTCCGCCCTGGTGCTCAGGAGCTGGGAGATCAGGTCGTCGCCCGGTTCGCCCGCGCGCCTCGCCACGGCCGCCCGCGCGTCCGCGATGATCTCCGGGATCGCCGCGAGGAAAGCCTCGCCGTGACCCGCCGCCACGGCCGCGCCGTGCTCGCGCCACCTCGGTCGGTCGGCCGGGTCGATGCCGACCAGCTCGCAGATCACCTCCATCGGCAGGGGGCGGGCGAAGTGCGCGTGCAGGTCCACCGGGTCGTCGTCCGGCAGGGCGCCCAGCAGCGCCTCCACGGTCGACTCGACCCGTGACCGCAGCCCGGCGGCCCGGCGGGCGGTGAACGCGGGCGCGACCAGCCTGCGCAGGCGGGTGTGCCCGGGGCCGTCCATCTCGGACATGGTCCGCATGTACGGCAGGCAGTCCTCCGGGAGGCCGGGGCGCAGGAAGCTGTTGGCGTTCACCTCGAAGCGCGGGTCGTTCAGCACCGCCCGCGCGTCCTCGTGCCGGGTGACGACCCACAGCGCGCCCATGCCGGGCAGCGGCATCCGCGCCACGGGCGACTCCTCGCGGGCCCTGCCGTAGGCGGTGAACGGGTCGAGCAGCACCGCCGGGTCGGCGGGGTTCAACTCGGAAACGGTCATCGGGAACTCCAGATGTTCAGATCAGATGTTCATGTCATCTGAGTTGCACGGTATCTTGATCGCGCGGCGCGTGGCAAACGGGGAGCGTGATGGTGCGGCTGAGCAGGGCGGAGCTCCAGGAGCGCAACCGGGCGCGGGTGCTGGCCTCGGCGCGCGCCGAGTTCGCCGAGCGCGGTTTCCGGGACGCCAAGGTCGACGTGATCGCCCAGCGCGCCGAGCTGACCCGGGGCGCGGTCTACTCGAACTTCCCGGGCAAGCGGGCGCTGTACTTCGCCGTGCTGGCCGACCTGGTGGAGCGCGCGTCCACGCCGTCGGACCCGCAGCGCGGCCCGGACCTCCGCACGGCGCTCGGCGCGCTAGCGCGCGCGTGGGTCACCTCACCGGCGTTCGACCCGCTGCACCGCGACTTCCCCGCCGAGGTGGCCGCCGAGGAGGCGACCCGGCGCCCGTTCACCCAGCTGCTCAAGCTCGACGCGCTGCTGCTCGGCCTGGCGATGGAACGCCTGGAGCCGGTCGACCCGCCGCCGGGCGCGCCGCCGAGGCGGATGGTCCGCGTCGCGGAGACCGTGCTCACCGCCCTGCACGGCGCGAGCGGGCTGGCCGGCGCCGCGCCCGGCTTCGGCGAGCCGTTCGACGTGATCAGCGCCTGCGAGCGGCTGGCGGGCCTGGAGCTGAGCGACTGGTGGCCGCCGCCCGCCCGGCCGCCGGTCCGGGCCGAGGACGCGCCGTGGCGACCGCCGACCGCGGTGGACCTCGTGCGCGCCGAACCCGTTGTGCCGGACGAGGACGGCGTGGTCGTGGTGCTCGGGCTCAACCGCCTGGCCGCGGCGGAGGAGGCGGTGCGGGCGGGCGGGCTCGTCACGGTCGCCGCGGTCACCGGCGCGCCCGGCGAACTGGCGCCGCTGGTCAGGCTGGTGGTGTCGCAGCTGTGCTCCTGCCTGAGGCAGGCGTTCCCGGCGGGGGCGTGGCCGCGCGTCCGGGTGGTGTGCGACGAGGGCGGCGCGCTCGCGGCGGCGGCCGGGGTGCCCTCGGTCAGCGACGAGACCGAGGTCGCGGTGCGGGTGCGGGGTGGTCGGGTGGTGGCCCGCGCCGAGGGTTCGGGCGCCGGTCACGCGGTGGGCGTCGAGGGGCGGGCGAAGGTCGGACGAGAGGCCTGGCGGCGGGTCTGACGGCGGGTCTGGTGAGAGGGGTTGGCCGGAGGTCCGGCGGGAGGGTGCCGGCCGGAGGTCCGGCGGGCGGGGACGGCCGGAGGTCCGGTGAGGGCGGTCGCAGGGCGGCTGTGCGTCAGCCGCGGGTCGCGGGCGCGGAGCTGGTGTCGGCCGACCTGGTCCTGGTGCTCGCGGGTCTGGCGGTCCGGCTCGGCGCGGGCCTGCGCTCCAGCACCCGGCGGAAGTCCTCCGGGATCGGCGTGCTGCGCAGCTCCGGCGTGCCGAAGGAGACGTAGCGGTTCCAGCCGGTGGCGACCGGCGTGCCGTCGACGTCCGCCTCGAACCCCATGGTCAGCGTCGTGGTGCCGAGCGTGCGCACCCGCACGGCGATCCGGATCAGGTCGTCGAACCGGGCCGGGCTCAGGTAGCGGACGGACGTCTCCGCCATCACGAAGTCGACGCCGTGCTTCTCCAGCTCCTTGTAGGAACCCAGCAGCGACCGCAGCGTCTCCACCATCGCGGCCTCGAAGAAGACGGCGTAGCGGGAGGCGTGCACGATCCCCTGGCGGTCGCAGTCGACCGGGCGCACCCGCACCCGGTGCACGTGGGCAGCTCGCGGGTCGGCCATGGCGTAGATCCTATGGTGTCGGCGGGGCGTCCGGACCGGACCTGGCGGCGATTGCCCCGAGTGACGCAGCGAGCAGCTCGCAGGCCGCCACCAGCAAGATCACCGAAACGGGCGCCCACCGCCACACCTCGACCAGCGTGCCGGCCGCCGCCGCGCCGAGCGCGAACGCGCCGATCTTGAGGCTCGCCCCGGTGGTCGACACCTGCCCGAGCAGCGGGCCCGGCGTGTACCGCTGCCGGGCGGTGATGGTGGCGGGCAGCGTCGGACCCTGGACCAGGCCGCTGAGCAGGACCACCGCGAGCAGCGCGGTGAAGCTGCCGGCGACCGGCCACAGCAGCAGCGTGAGCCCGTAGAGCGCGACCGTCGCGAAGACCACGCGCTCGGGCCGCCGCCGCGCCAGCCACCGCCGCGCCACCAGGACGCCCACCACGCAGCCCGTTTCGAGCGCCGCCCACGCGATCCCGACCGAGTCCCGGCCCGGACCCAGGTCCTCCAGGTGGAACGGCAGCGCGATGAACACCAGGCCGGTCGCGCCGTAACCCAGCACCGACGCGATCGTCGCGCCGCGCAGCGGGGGAGTGGTCGCCAGGTGCCGCACCCCGCGCCGCACGGCGGTCCACAGCGACGGGTGCGCGTCCGACGGGTGCGGCGGCACGCGCAGCGCCGTCGTGCACAGCCCGCCCACCAGCGACAGCGCGCTGATCGCGGCCACGGCCGCCCCGGGCGACGCGGCCACGCCCAGCACGCCCGACAGCGCCGGCCCGCCGATCGCGGCGGCGTTGAACAGCAGCGCGTCCCGCGACGTCGCCCGGTCCAGGTCCACCCCGCTCGACGCGGCGATCCTGGGCACGAGGCTGGTGAAACCGCCGCTGGTCATCGGCAGCGTGATGCCCGCGACGAAGGCGAGCACGGGCAGCAGCGGCGCCGGGGCGACGAGCATGGCCAGGGTCATCGCCGCGAGCGTGAACTGGTTGCCCACCAGCAGGACCACGGGCCGGCGGGCGCGGTCGAGCCACGCGCCGAGCAGCGGGCCGGACACCACCGACGGCACGGTGTAGGCGGCGACCACCAGCCCGGAGAGCAGTTCGGAGCCCGTGCGCGACGCGACCAGCATCAGCACCGCCACGCTCACCATCTCGTCCGCGAGGCGCGCGAGGCCGGCCGACAAGAGGTACCGGTTCACCCCGGTTCACCCGGTGCGGCGGTGCCTGCGGACGCTCTCCTCGACCAGGTCGAGCACGGGTTCGAGGTCGTCGGCCGGCAGCCCCATGGCCAGGTGCGACACCAGGCCTTCCAGCACCAGCTCCAGGAACGACGTCAGCACGTCCACGTCCACGTCGTCGCGCAGGTTCCCGGCTTCCCGCTGGCGCTCCAGGCGCTGCCGGGTCGCGTCGGTGAGCTGCCGCGACCGCTCGGCCCAGCGCGCCCGGAACTCGGTGTCGGTGCGCAGCCGCCGCGACACCTCCAGCCTCGTGCCCAGCCAGTCGGCGGGGTGCTCGGCGTCGCCGGTGGGCGCGGGCGCGGACAGCAGGTCGCGCATCACCTGGACGAGGCCCTGCTCGGCGACGACCTCCGCCATGCGCAACGCGTCGTCCTCGGCGAGGGCGAGGAAGAGCGATTCCTTGTCGCGGAAGTGGTGGAAGATGGCGCCCCTGGAAAGGCCGGTAGCCTCTTCCAGGCGGCGCACGGTCGCGCCTTCGTAACCGAAGCGCGCGAAACACGCACGCGCGCCGTCCAGGATCTGGCGGCGGCGGGCGTCGAGGTGGTCCTGGCTCACCCTGGGCACCGGTCGATGTTGCCAGGGCTGATCGGCGAAATCCAATCAGTACGTACGGCTTGGGCGGGTCCACTTTGGGGTGTACTTGTCGGATCGGGCTCGAAAGACCTGGTCAGGGCCACTACGGTGACAGGTTGTGACCGCAGGTGAGGACATCCGGCCACTGTCGCGGACCGCGGCGGCCCTGGGGTGGCCGGCGGGCCGACCGTCCACCCGGGACCGGAGCCGCCGCGGACCGGACCTGATCGACCTCCTCGGCCTCGTGGGCCCGGACCCCGGCGCGCCCGCGGGGGTCGGGCTGGTGGTGTTCGAGACGCTGTGCGTGCCGCGGCAGCTGCGCACGCCCGCTTATGCCGCCGCGCTTGGTGAGGAGGGCGGCGGAGAGGGCGGCGGGAGCAGCGGCGAGGAGTGTGGCGAGGGCCCTGGCGGGGGGAGCGGCGGAGAGGGCGGCTGGGGCTGCGGCGGAGAAGGCCGTGGGGAGGGCGGCTCTGCGCTGTCCACCACGAGGTTCTTCGTGCACGAGGCCGCGCTCCACGCCCGGGTCGGGGACGCCGGGGTGCTGGCCGGGCAGTGGCGGTCGGTGGCGGAGCGGGAGGACGCGGTGGTGCGGCTCGTGCCGTTCGCGGCGGGGTGCGCGGGGTCGCTGCGCGCGCCCTTCGCGCTGCCGGTCGGGGCGCGGCGGGCCGACCTGCTCGACCGGATCGCGCTCGACGTGCCGTCCTCGCGGGCGGAGTTCCGCCGCCGTGCGGAGGTCTACGGGGCGGAGGTCCACGGGGCGGAGGTCGACCGGGCTGAAACCCCCCGCGCGCAGGCCTGATCCACCTCGGCGGGTCTCCGCCCGGACCCTCGGCCTCCCTCGGGCCACCGGGTCCCGCCCGGACCGCCGGTCCTCGCCGGTCCCGTCACCCGGCCGGCGGTTGCGCCCCCTCCCGCCCTCCCCTCCGCCCCCTCGCCGGACGTCCCGCGCCCGGCGAAGAACGACCTGCGCCCGGCTGTCCACGAGGTGAACCCCCTGCTCACAGCGTGGACACCGCGATGGTGAGCACGTTTCGGCGTGCTGTGTTCGTCGGTACCCCCGTGTAGCGTCGTCAGGACGAGGATGATCACTGGGAGTGCGCAAAGTGACTGCTGTCCGTTACGCGTCCGCTGAAGGGCCCGTCCCGGCGGTGTTCCGGGACAGGGCGGAAGCCGAGGCCTACGTGGCGTCGGTCTGCTTCAAGCACGGCCCCCCGAGACTGCTCGGAGTCGAACTGGAATGGACCGTCCACCACGTCGAAGACCCCGCCCGCCCCCTGGACGCAGCGACCCTCGCGGCCGCGCTCGGCGACCACGCGCCGCCGACCCTCGTCCCGGACAGCCCCCGGCGAACGCTCCCGTCCGGCACACCGCTGACGGTGGAGCCCGGCGGCCAGGTGGAGATCTCCACCCCGCCGCGCGAATCGCTGAGCGACCTGATCAAGACCGTCGCCGCTGACGTCGACCACCTCCAGGACCTCCTCGCCCCGACCGGGCTGCGCCTGGGCGGCCGGGGCGCGGACCCGTTCCGCCCGCCGAACCGACTCCTCCGGGTGCCCCGCTACGCGGCCATGGAGCAGGCCTTCGCCCCGCTCGGCCCCGAGGGCATCACCATGATGTGCAGCACCGCCGGCCTCCAGGTCTGCCTGGACTTCGGCCTGCTGGAGGACCTGCCGAAGCGGTGGGCCGCGGTGCACGCGCTCGGACCCGTGCTCAACGCCCTGTTCGCCAACTCGCCCGGTGTCGGCGGCAGGCGCACCGACTGGGCCAGCGCCCGGATGCGGTCCCTCTACGCCACCGACCCCGTGCGCACCCGCCCCGCCGCGGTGTGCGCCGACCCGGCCGCCGCGTGGGCCCGGCGCGTGCTCGACGCGCCGGTCATCGTGGTGCGCCGACCGGGACCGGACTGGACCCCGCCGCACCCGCTGACCTTCGCGGACTGGATCGGGGGCGCGCTGGACCGGCGGCCGACGCGGGACGACCTGGACTACCACCTGAGCCTCCAGTTCCCGCCGGTGCGCCCGCGCGGGTACGTGGAGGTCCGCTACCTCGACACGCCGGCGGACGGCGGCTGGGTGCCGCCCGTGGTCCTGCTGGTCGCGCTGTTCAGCGCGCCGGAGGTGGTGGACGCCGCGCTGGCCGCCACCGAGACCGCCGCGGGCCGCTGGCTCGCCGCCGCCCGCTACGGCCTGCACGACCCGGTGCTCGCCCGCGCCGCGCGCGACGTGGTCGAACTGGGGTGCGCCGCGCTCGCGAACACCGACCTGTCGGCGGGCCAGGCCGACGCGGTCGCCGAGGAACTGCACCGAACGCTCGCTGAGAAGACCGGAGGGGGCCGTTCATGACCAGCACGCAGGACAGGAGCGCGAACGGGAACGGCGCGGGCGGGGCGGCCCCGGACCGCGCCGCCGCCGAGCGCCTGCGCGACCACGTCGCCGCCCAGCTCACCAGGGCCCGCGACCGCAGCAGGCTGCTCACCGAGGCCGTCGACGACCACGACCTGGTGCGCCAGCACTCCAAGCTGATGTCGCCGCTGGTGTGGGACCTCGCGCACATCGGCAACCAGGAGGAGCTGTGGCTCGTCCGCGACGTGGGCGGCCGGGAGCCGGTCCGCGCGGACATCGACGAGCTGTACGACGCGTTCAAGCACGCCCGGTCCACCCGCCCGGAGCTGCCGCTGCTCGGCCCGGACGAGGCGCGCCGGTACGTGACCGAGGTCCGCGACAAGGTGTTCGACGTGCTGGAGCGCACCCCGCTGGAGGGCAGCAGGCTCGTCGACGGCGCGTTCGCGTTCGGCATGATCGTGCAGCACGAGCAGCAGCACGACGAGACCATGCTGGCCACGCACCAGCTGCGCGTCGGCGACCCGGTGCTCGACGCGCCGCCACCGCCGCCCGGCGGCCCCGTCGGGCCCGCCGAGGTGCTGGTGCCCGGGGGCCCGTTCACCATGGGCACCTCCACCGAGGCGTGGGCGCTGGACAACGAGCGCCCCGCGCACCTGGCGTCCACCGACCCGTTCTTCATCGACACCACCCCGGTCACCAACGGCGCCTACCTGGAGTTCGTCGCCGACGGCGGCTACGCCGACCAGCGCTGGTGGAGCGAGGAGGGCTGGGCGCACGCGCGCAAGGCGGGCCTGGTCGCGCCGCGCTTCTGGGAGCGCCACGGCGACCGGTGGCACCGCACCGCGTTCGGCGTCACCGCGCCGCTCGACCCGGACCAGCCGGTGGTGCACGTCTGCTACCACGAGGCCGACGCGTACGCGCGGTGGGCGGGCAAGCGGCTGCCCACCGAGGTCGAGTGGGAGAAGGCGGCCCGGTTCGACCCGGCGACCGGCCGGTCCCGCCGCTACCCGTGGGGCGACGAGGAGCCGACCGGGCGGCACGCGAACCTCGGCCAGCGGCACCTCTCGCCCGCACCGGTCGGCGCGTACCCGGCGGGCGCGTCGCCGCTGGGCGTGCACCAGCTGATCGGTGACGTGTGGGAGTGGACCAGCTCGGACTTCCGCGGCTACACCGGGTTCGAGGTGTTCCCGTACGCCGAGTACTCGCAGGTGTTCTTCGGCCCGGACCACAAGGTGCTGCGCGGCGGCTCGTTCGGCACCGACCCGGCGGCGCTGCGCGCCACGTTCCGGAACTGGGACTACCCGATCCGGCGGCAGATCTTCGCGGGCTTCCGCTGCGCCCGGGACGCGAGCCGGGACGAATCGGCCTGACCGTGTGCCGCCACCTGGGTTACCTGGGCCCCGCCGTGCCGCTCGCCGCGCTGCTGCACGACCCGCCGCACTCGCTGGAGCGGCAGTCGCACGCGCCGGGGGACATGCGCGGCGGCGGCACGGTCAACGCGGACGGCTACGGCGTGGGCTGGTACCCCGCGCCGGGCGGCCCGGCGGTGCGCTACCGCCGGGCCGGCGCCCTCTGGGCGGACGAGAACCTGGCGCGGTTGAGCCGGGTCGTGGTGTCCGGCGCGGTGCTGGCCGCGGTCCGCTCGGCGACGGTGGGGATGCCGGTGGTGGACACCGCGTGCGCGCCGTTCACCGACGGGCGGTGGCTGTTCAGCCACAACGGCCGCGTCGCGGGCTGGCCGGGGTCCGTCGTGGACGTGGCGGGAACACTGCCGACCGAAGCTTTGTTGACCATGGACGCGCCGACGGACTCGGCGCTGCTGTGGGCGTTGGTGCGGTCGAGGCTCGCGGCGGGCGCCGCGCCCGCGGCGGCACTGGCCGACGTGGTGTCCGAAGTGGCCGCCGCCGCACCGGGTTCACGGCTGAACCTGCTGCTCACCGACGGGACCGTGCTCGCCGGCACGACGTGGACCCACTCGCTGTGGGTGCGCGCGGGCGGCGGCGCGGTGACGTTGGCCTCCGAACCGCTCGACGACGACCCGGGCTGGCGCGAGCTGCCCGACGGGCACGTGGTCACGGCCGACGTGTCCGGTGTGGACATCAAGGGGATGGGACGACGATGACCGAGCCTGTGCTGGACGTGCACCTGAGCCCGGAGGACGCGGCGCTGGCGCTGCGCGCCGAGGCGAGGGCGGGCCTGACCGCGCGGCCGAAGTGGGTGTCGCCGAAGTGGTTCTACGACGCGGTCGGCAGCGACCTGTTCGAGGAGATCACCCGGCTGCCCGAGTACTACCCGACCCGGGCCGAGCGCGGGATCCTGGTGGCGCGAGCCGCGGAGATCGCCCGGACGACCGGCGCCCGCGCCCTGGTCGAGCTGGGCTCCGGCTCGTCGGAGAAGACCCGGCTGCTGCTCACCGCGCTGCGCGAGCACGGCACGCTGGAGGAGTTCGTGCCGCTGGACGTGTCGCGGTCGGCGCTGGTCGAGGCGGCGCGGGCGATCCTGGCCGACTACCCGGGCCTGCGCGTGCACGGCGTGGTCGGCGACTTCACCGAGCACCTGGGCCTGCTGCCGGGCGCGCCGCCGCGCCTGGTGGCGTTCCTGGGCGGCACGATCGGCAACCTCATCCCGGAGGAACGGGACAAGTTCCTCACCTCCGTGCGGGAGGTGCTGGGCGCGGGTGAGTGGCTGCTGCTCGGCACGGACCTGGTCAAGGACCCGGACGTGCTGGTCCGCGCCTACGACGACGCGCGCGGGGTGACCGCGGACTTCAACCGCAACGTGCTGCGGGTGGTGAACCGGGAGCTGGGCGCGGCCTTCGACCCCGACGACTTCGCGCACGTCGCGCTGTGGAACGCCGACGAGGAGTGGGTCGAGATGCGGCTGCGGGCGCTGCGGGCGGTCCGGTCGCACGTGCCCGCGCTCGGCCTGGACGTGGAGTTCGCCGAGGGCGAGGAGCTGCGCACGGAGGTGTCGGCGAAGTTCCGGCGCGAGGGCGTGGAGCGCGAGCTGGGCGAGGCGGGCTTCGAGCTGCACCGCTGGTGGACCGACGAGGAGGGGCGGTTCGCGCTGAGCCTGGCCCGCGCGATCGGGTAGCCGGGAGCTTTTCCGGGGCGGGGTGGTCCGTTCGGGTTCCCGAACGGACCACCCCGCTCAGCCCGCCGCCACCGGCCGGAACGCCAGGCCGCGCAGCCGGGCCGGGTGGCTGAGCACGTCCGTGCTGTCCACGAACTGGTCCACCGCGCCCACCAGCGGCAGCGCGGCCACCTCCGGGTCGGTGACGGCGGCGACCAGCGCCCTGGTGAACCGGTCCGCGCGCAGCACCCGGAACGGCCGGTCGTGGAACGGGCGGGTGGTCGGGTCGACCGGCTCGGCCAGCCCCAGCCCGTCGCACACCCGCGCCACGTGCTCGTAGGCCGCCGCCAAGTGCTCTTCCCGCTCGCGCCAGTCCCCGGCGGCCAGCACGGCCCGCAGCACCGGCGCCAGCTCCGCGTACCGGGCGAACGCGCTGCCCAGCCACTTCGAGTACGGCGGGTACCGGCGGTCCAGCAGCAGGCGCAGCCGCATCAGGTCGCGCACCAGCCTGGCCGCCACCACGGCCGACCCCAGCTCGTCGCCGACCTCGCCGCACCGGCCGACGAACGCCTCCTCCTGCGAGATCCGCAGCCACTGGCAGGCCAGCACGTGCCGCCACACGTCGTCGGGGTACCAGCGCAGCGCGGCGCGAGCCGGTTCGAGCTGGCCGAGGCCGTCGTGGAACACCGCGCCCGCGGTCGCCTCCAGCAGCCGCTGGGTGGGCGCGGCGAGCCAGTCCGCCGTCGTCACGCCCGCGCGCGGGTCGAAGCCCAGCTGCCGGTCGAACCAGCTGCCCAGGTCGGTGACCTCGACGCGGTGCGCCACCGGGCCGCCGGTGGGCGCCATGACCGCGCTCGTGCCCTCGTCGTCACCGCCCGCGAAGTGCGTGGACCAGCCGAGGAAGGTCTTGGGCAGGTGCTCCGACAGCGCGGACCGGATGTCGTCGGCCCGCGTGTCCTCGGGGTCCAGGAACAGCTGGAGGCGCGGACCCCACTCGTGGTCCGCCGACCGCTCGGTGTCGAAGCCCAGCACCTCCGAGCCGGACCCGACGCGGGCCGCGCTGTGCGGCACCGGGCCGAAGTGCTCGTGGACCAGCGGTTCGACCGCTTCCCGGTAGAACCGCTCGGCGAGCACCAGGCCGGGCAAGAACCGATCGGCGGCCACGAATCCTCCGTTCTGCGGGTACTGCTCGCCCCGATCGAGTGACAATCTCGCGCGATGGCGTCGCGGTTGTCACTGAGGGGCGACGCCGAGTGAACAGAGGGAGCGCTACCCGATGCAACTCCGAAACAGAGCACTGGCTCTGGCCCTGGCCGCGGGCACCGCGGTGTCGGGCCTGGTCGGAACCGGTGCCGCCGCCGCCCAGGAAGCGCAGGGCGCCACCCCGATCGAGTGGTCGGCCTGCCCGGCCGACGTGCTCGCCGAGATCCCCGAGGCCCAGCGGACCAAGGTCAGCTGCGCCAACCACCCCGTGCCGCTGGACCACCGGAAGCCCCGCGGTCCGAAGATCACCCTGGCGCTGATGAAGCGCCCCGCCGACGACCAGGCGAACAAGGTCGGCTCGCTGTTCCTCAACCCCGGCGGCCCCGGTGGCGCCGGCCTCATCTACTCCGCGTACGGCAGCTCGTTCTTCCAGCCCGAGGTCATGAAGCGGTTCGACCTGATCGGGTTCGACCCGCGCGGGGTGGGCCGCAGCGCGCCGCTGCGCTGCTTCGAGACGCTGGAGGAGGCCGAGGAAATCTTCGGCCGGATGTCCGCGATCCCGCTGACGCGGACCCAGATCCGCGACACCATGGTCGCCACCGAGGACTACACCGACGCGTGCGCGCGCACCGCGGGCCCGCTGCTGGGCCACATGTCGACCGAGGCCGTGGTCCGCGACCTCGACCTGCTCCGGCAGGGCGTCGGCGACCGGCAGCTCAACTTCGTCGGCTTCTCCTACGGCACGCTGATCGGCGCGACCTACGCCAACATGTTCCCGTCGAAGTCGCGGGCCCTGGTGCTGGACGGCAACGTCGACCCGGCGCTGCGCACCACCAACGGCGCGGAGTACGACCGGCAGCGCGCGCAGGGCTTCGAGCTGGCCCTGGACGCCTTCCTGAAGCGCTGCGACGCCGACGGCGACAAGTGCGCCTACAGCGACGGCGACCCGCGGGCCAAGTTCGACGAGGTCCGCGACCACCTGCGCAACCAGTCGATCACGCTGCCGTCCGGTGACGAGGTCACCTACGACGGCTACGTGGGCCGGGTGTCGAGCGACCTGTACGCGCCGACCCGCTTCAAGGCGCTGGCGGCCTGGTTGCAGGCCACCTACGCGGCGCTGCACCCGGAGGCCGCGGGCTTCTCGGCGCAGGAGCAGGTCGAGCAGCTGCCGCCGCTGGCCAACCGGCGCGGCCTGGCCGACGTCCGCCCGCTGCCCGCGGCGGAGACCCCGTACGAGTTCGACGACTCGTACTACGGCGTGAACTGCTCGGACAAGCCGTTCCTGCGCCTGCCGCAGCTGTACCCGCTGGTGGCGGCCGCGTGGGAGCGCGAGTCGCCGACGTTCGGCCGGTCGCAGGCCACCTCCGACCTGCTGACCTGCGCCACGTGGCCGGTGCCGCGGCCCGACCGCTACGCCGGCCCGTGGGGCAAGCGCACCCCGAACCCGGTCGTCGTGGTGGGCAACTACTACGACCCGGCCACGCAGTACAAGTTCTCCGAGCGCATGGCCCGCCAGCTGGGCAACGCGCGGCTGCTCAGCGTGGACGCGTTCGGGCACTGCGTCCTCGGTGACAGCGCGGGCGTGGACACCCTGGTGACCGACTACCTGGTCAACCTCAAGGCCCCGGCCAACGGCCAGGTCTTCCAGCCCAACGCCCAGCCCTTCTAGCGTCACCCGGTGCGGCCGTCGCGACCGCGGCGGCCGCACCGGACCCGACCCCCGGCGCGGGTACTGTCGGCCGCGCCGGTCCCGACCCGCGGGCAACCCCGCGCGGCGCCCCGCGTCTGGACCGGTGGAGAACCGATCGCGCCACCCGGGGGTCTCGTTCCATGTCCAAGCGCGTGCTCGTGCTGCTCGCGGTACTCGCCGTGGCGGTCCTCGTGGCGGTGCTCGTGGTCGTGTTCCGCGGCCGGGACGAGCACCCCGGCGCCGTGGTGGACGGCCACGCCCGGTTCCAGGTGCTGACGCCCACCCTGATCCGCGCCGAGTACGCCGAGGACGGCCGGTTCGAGGACCGGCCCACGTACAACGCGGTCAACCGCGGCCTGACCACCACCGCGTTCACCACCGAGGAGGTCGACGGCTCCCTGGTGATCCGCACGGACCGGGTGGCGCTGCGCTACCGGCGGGGCTCGGGCCGGTTCGGGCCCGACAACCTCCAGGTCGAGCTGACCGCCGGGGACGAGGCGGTCACCGCCCGCCCGGTGTGGTCGCTGCCCGGCGTGTGCCACCTCGGCCAGGTGTGCGAGGCCGAGACCATGCTCGCCCAGGAGGGCGCGCAGGGCGTGCGCGACACCGACGACCACACCGGACCCGGCTACGTCGCGGACCTGACCGCGCCCGGCTCCGGGGTCGGGTGGAGCCAGCGGGGCGTCGCGGCGGCGGGCGAGCACCGGGTCCACCTCCGCTACCGCGCGGACAGCGCCCAGGAACTCGTCGTGACGGCCGGTGACCAGGAGCGGGCGGTGGCGCTGGAGCCGACCGGCGGCGAGTGGGCCGAGGCGAGCGCCGCGCTGACCGTGCCCGCCGGCCGGACGCCGCTGTCCCTCCGCTGCCCCGACGGAGGCTGCGACGCGGCGATCGACCACGTGGCCGTCACCCCGCCCGGCGACGCCTACCCCGAGCACACCGGGGCCGAGCACGCGGCCGCGAACCTCGGCGGCTGGCGGCGCAGCCTCGACTACGTCGACAAGCCCCGCTCGCTGCCGGTGATGATGTACGAGGGGCTGCTCAGCCGCGACGGCTGGTACCTGCTCGACGACAGCGAGACCGCCATCGCGAACCCCGACGGCACGACCACGCCCCGGGCGGAGCGCGACGGCTACCAGGACGGCTACTTCTTCGGTTACGGCCACGACTACCGCCAGGGGCTGCGCGACCTCAAGGAGCTGACCGGCCCGCCGGTGATGCTGCCGCGCCAGGCGTTCGGCAACTGGTACTCGCGGTACGCCGCCCACGACCAGGACTACTACCGCGACGAGCTGCTGCCCGCCTTCGAGGAGGCGGGCGTCCCGCTGGACGTGCTGGTCGTGGACACCGACTTCAAGAGCCCCAACAAGTGGAACGGCTGGAACTGGGACGAGTCGCTGTTCCCCGACCCGGAGGGCTTCTTCCGCTGGGCCGAGGAGCAGGGCCTGCGGGTGGCGCTCAACATCCACCCCAGCATCGACGCGAACGACCCCAAGTACGAGGAGGCCGTGCGCACCGCGGGCAAGGAGCTGGAACCCGGCGAGTGCGGCATGGGCGGCGACATGGACTGCCGCGTGTTCGACCTGAGCGACCCGCGCCAGCGCCAGGCGTACTTCGACCTGCACCGGGAGTTCGAGGAGCTGGAGCCGGACCTGCTGTGGTGGCTCGACTCGTGCTGCGACGGCAGCGGGTTCCGGCCCGAGGGCATCTCGCCGGACAGCGCCTTCAACGCCGAGTACGCGCGCCGCGCCGAGCAGAAGGGGCAGCGCGGCTTCTCCTGGAACCGCAGCGGCGGCGGCTACAACGGCTACGGCGGCAACCAGGTCCACCCGGCCGGGCCGTGGGCCGAGCACCGCTACACCGTCGACACGTCGATGGACACCTCCTCCACCTGGGAGCTGCTCGCGTTCGCCTCGGAGTACACGGCCGGCCGGGGCAACATCGGGATGCCGTACCAGTCGCACGACATCGGCGGCCACAACTACGCGGGCAACGAGGAGAACCGGCTCCCCGACGACCTCTACGCCCGCTGGGTGCAGTTCGGCGCCTTCCAGCCGCTGCTGCGGCTGCACTCCAACCACGGCTACCGGCTGCCCTGGGACTACCCGGGCGTCGAGGAGGCCGCGGTGAAGTTCCTCAAGCTGCGCAAGGCCCTGCTGCCCCACACCTACACGGTGGCGCGGCAGGCGTACGACACGGGCCTGCCGATGAACCGGCCGATGTACCTCGACCACCCGGGGCACCCGGAGGCGTACGAGCACCCCTCGCAGTTCATGTACGGGGACGACGTGCTGGTCGCGCCGGTGACCTCGCCGGGCGTCGAGGACGTGCCCACGGAGCTGTGGGTGCCGCCGGGCACGTGGACGAACCACTTCACCGGCGAGACGGTCACCGGGCCGACCGTCACGACGGTGACCTCGGACATCGACACCATGCCGGTGTTCCTGCGGGCCGGGGGCATCCTGCCGACCAGCGCCGACGACACCTCCAACGCCCGTGAGCAGGTCGGCGACCTGGTCCTCGACGTGGCCGCCGGCGCGTCCGGCTCGTACTCGCTGTACGAGGACGCGGGCGAGGGGCTGGGGTACCGGGGCGGCGAGTTCGCCCGCACCACCGTCCGCTACTCCGAGGACGACGGCTCGGTGACCGTCGAGCCGCGCGCCGGGTCGTTCGCGGGCGCGGTCGCCGAGCGGACCTGGACGGTGCGGCTGCGCGGCGTGCCCGAGCCCTCGCGGTTGGCGGTGAACGGAGCGGACGCGCCGGAGTGGGAGTACGACGCCGACACCCGCACGGTGACCGTCACGGCCACCTCGCCCGCCGACCGGGAGCTGACCTTCACCACGCGGTGAGGCCGGGCCGCCCCGCTGCGGGGCGGCCCGGCCGTCGTCACCGGGTCAGATCTTGCCGGTGCCGGCGCCCTGCGTCACGATGGTCTTGATGTTGGCCGCCGGGTCGGCGGTGTACTGGTAGTAGTTGGCCGGGTTCTCGACCGAGCCGCCCACCACCGGGTCGCCGGACTCACCCGTGTAGTGGTTGTTCCGCTCGACGATGTTGCCCTTCGGGCCGGCGTAGCTGGTGGTCATGGGCTCCTCGACGTCCTCGAAGAAGTTGCCCTCGACCCAGCAGCCGGACTGCTGCTGGCAGGCGACGCCGACGTCGCTGTTGTCGTAGAAGTAGTTGTTGAACACGTGCACCGGGTTGCCGAACCGGACGCGCGGGTTGCGCTGCGGCGTCTTGTCGAACCAGTTGTGGTGGTAGGTGACCTTCAGGTACCCGATGTCCTGCGCGCCGTTGTCGTCGTCGTGGCCCAGCAGCATGTTCTTGGTGTGGTTGTGCGTGTGGTTCCACGAGATCGTCACGTAGCTCGACCCGCGCTTGACGTCGATCAGGCCGTCCTTGCCCGCCGACAGGTCGTTGTGGTCGATCCAGATGTGGTGGGAGAACATCTGGACGTTGATCGAGTCGTCGTTGGCGTTGCGGAACACCATGTTGCGGATGATCACGTTGTGCACGGCGTTCGCCGGGGGCGAGGTGACCTCGCTGACCGGCAGGCCGACGTTGAGGCCGCCGCCGCTGATGCCGGAGTTCGCGCCCACGCCGATGATCGTCTTGTCCGACGACACGTCGTACATGCCGGCCGGCAGGGTGATCAGGCCCTGCACCTTGACCACGCGCGGGCCGTCGGCCTTGATGTTGTTGATGAAGTCGGTGGGCGTGGTGACGGTGACCTCGGGGCCGCCCGCGCCGCCGGTGGTGCCGTTCTGGCCCAGGGCGTTGACCGACGCGAAGCCCACCGGGCCGCCGGTCGGCTGCCCGCCGCCCTGGTCGGACGTCCGCACGGTGATCGCGCCGGACGGCGACGAGGAGTTGCCCGCCGCGTCCCGCGCCACCACGTAGAAGGTGTAGCTGGTGGCCGGGCTCAGGCCGGTGACGGTGAACGAGGTGCCGGTGGCGGAGCCGACCTGCACGTCGGTGCTGCCGGCCTCGCGGTAGACGGTGTAGCCGGCGACGCCGACGTTGTCCGTCGAGGCGCTCCAGGTGAGCGTCGCGCTGTTCGCCGAGGCGCCGCCGGCGCGGAGGTCGCCGGGCGCGGCGGGCGGCGTGGTGTCGGGGGTGGGCGAACCCAGCTTGCCGACGCCCGCGCCCGCGCGGACCCGGGCCGGCACGGTGTTCGGGTCGTCCACGGTGTAGGCGTAGTACGTGCGCGGCTCGGTGACCGTGCCGTCCGACTCCGGCGCGCCGGAGTTGACGTAGACGTTGTTGCGCTCCACCAGCCTGCCGGGGTCGGACTCGAAGATCTGGACCTTCGTCGGCGAGGCGACGTTCTCGAAGTAGTTGCCCTCCACCAGCACGCCCGCGTCCATCGCGGTCGCCGCGCCGTAGGAGTCGGTGCCCTGGACGTTCCGGTAGTAGTTGTTGAACACGTGCACCGGGTCGGCGAACCGGACGCGCGGGTTGCGCTCCGCGGTGCCGTCGAAGAAGTTGTGGTGGTAGGTGACGCGGAGCTTGCCGTCGTCCTGGCCGCCGTTGCCGTCGGAGTGGCCGACCAGCGAGTTCTTGCTCTGGTCGTGGAAGTGGTTCCAGGAGACGGTGACGTAATCGGAGCCGCGCTTGACGTCCAGCGCGCCGTCGTAAGCGCCGGACAGGTCGTTGTGGTCGACCCAGACGTGGTGCGCGCCGTCGGTGATGTTGATGGCGTCGTCGTTGGCGCCGGTGAAGGTCAGGTTGCGGATGATGACGTTGTGCGTGCCGTCGACGTCGAGGCCGCCGCCGGTGATCCGGCCGTTCGTCCCGACGCCGATGATCGTCTTGTCGGACTCGACGTCGAGCATGCCGCTGAGCTGGATGGTGCCGTTGACCTGGATGACCAGCGGCTCGGTGCGTTCGACCGCGTCTTCGAACTGGGTGCGGTTGGTGACCGTGACGGTCTGACCGCCCGCGCCACCGGTGGTGCCGTTCTGGCCCAGGGCGTTGACGGAGGCGAAACCGACCGGGGACGCCTCGGCGGCGGCCGCCGGGGTGGTCGCTGCGACGGCTGACGTGAATCCGCCGATGAGCGTCGCGGATAACGCGAACGCGGTTGTTCTCCTCACGAAGTCCTCCGTTGGACTCGGCCGACACCGGTGTCGGCGGTGCGTGGCGGGAACGGTGGCGACGTTCTCCTCTTCAGCAATAGGGGGTGCTGTTCGGATATGTCAAAAAGATTCACATGGGTGTACTCGTTCGACGATTTCGATAGATTTCGACTGGGTGTTCGACGGGAATTCCCGGGTGGGTGGAATGGTTCACGTACTCGAATTCGCGGGTTTTTCGGGCGGATGGTCGAGCGGGGCGGTCCGATCGGCGGAGCGGCTCCCGTCGGCCTCGTGGATCGCCCTGCGAGGTCGGGGGACCTCACCCGCTGAAAGGAAAAGGGGCCGCCCACCACCCGGTGGACGGCCCCTCGTCGTTCTTCGGCAGATCAGCTGCGGACCATCTTGCGCAGCACGTACTGCATGATGCCGCCGTTGCGGTAGTAGTCGGCCTCACCCGGGGTGTCGATGCGGACGACCGCGTCGAACTCCGTCTTGGAGCCGTCCTCCTTGGTCGCCGCCACGTGCACCGTGCGGGGCGTGTCACCGTTGTTCAGCTCGGTGATGCCCGTGAAGTCGAACGTCTCGGTGCCGTCCAGGCCCAGGGAGGCGGCGTCCTGACCCTCGGGGAACTGGAGCGGCAGGACGCCCATGCCGATGAGGTTCGAGCGGTGGATGCGCTCGAAGGACTCGGCGATCACCGCCCGCACGCCCAGCAGCGAGGTGCCCTTCGCGGCCCAGTCGCGGGACGAGCCGGAGCCGTACTCCTTGCCCGCCAGCACGACCAGGGGGACGCCCGCCTCGGCGTAGGACACCGACGCGTCGTAGATCGTGGTCTGCTCGCCGCCGGACAGGAAGTCGCGGGTGAAGCCGCCCTGGACGCCCTGGCCGTTGTTCTCGTCGGCGAGCAGCAGGTTCCGCAGCCGGATGTTGGCGAACGTGCCCCGGATCATCACCTCGTGGTTGCCGCGCCGCGACCCGTACGAGTTGAAGTCCTTGCGCTCGACGCCGTGCTCGGTGAGGTACCTGCCCGCGGGCGAGTCGGCCTTGATCGCGCCGGCCGGGGAGATGTGGTCGGTGGTCACCGAGTCGCCCAGCAGCGCCAGCACGCGCGCGCCGCTGATGTCGGTCACCGCGGCCGGCTCCATCTCCATGCCCTCGAAGTACGGGGGCTTGCGCACGTAGGTGGAGTCCGCGTCCCACTCGAACGTGTTGCCGGTCGGCGTGGGCAGCTGCTGCCAGCGCTGGTCGCCCGAGAACACGTCCGCGTAGCCCTTGGTGAAGCCCTCCGGCGAGATCGCCGACGCGACGACCTCGGAGATCTCCTGCGGCGACGGCCAGATGTCGGCCAGGTAGACCGGCTCGCCCGCCGCGTCCGTGCCCAGCGGCTCGGTGGTGATGTCCTTGTCCATCGTGCCGGCCAGCGCGTACGCCACCACCAACGGCGGGGACGCCAGGTAGTTCATCTTGATGTCGGGGTTGATCCGGCCCTCGAAGTTCCGGTTGCCCGACAGCACGGACACCGCGGCCAGGTCGCCCTGGTTGATGCCCGCCGAGATCTCGTCCTGCAACGGGCCCGAGTTGCCGATGCAGGTGGTGCAGCCGTAGCCGACCAGGTGGAAGCCCAGCTTCTCCAGGTACGGCATGAGGCCGGCGCGCTCGTAGTAGTCCATGACGACCTTGGAGCCCGGCGCCAGGGTCGTCTTGACCCACGGCTTGCGCTCCAGGCCCTTCTCCACGGCCTTCTTCGCCAGCAGCGCCGCGCCGATCATCACCGACGGGTTCGAGGTGTTGGTGCACGAGGTGATCGCGGCGATCGCGACCGCGCCGTGGTCCAGCTCGAACTCGGCGCCGTCCAGGGACACCTTGACCGGGTTGGACGGCCGGCCCTCGGCGCCGTGGGCGGCCGAGTGGAACACGCGCGGCGCGCCGCCGGTGTCGCCGTCCGCGGGCGAGATCGGGTCGCTGGCGGGGAACGTCTCCTCGACGGCCTCGTCCACGCTGGACGCGGAGGTCTGCTCGGTGTCGGACACGTACGCGCCCAGCGCCTGGCGGAACGCCTCCTTGGCGCTGACCAGCTCGATGCGGTCCTGCGGGCGCTTGGGGCCGGCGATCGACGGCACGACCGTCGACAGGTCCAGCTCCAGGTTCTCGGAGTAGACCGGCTCGGCCTCCGGGTCGTGCCACAGGCCCTGCTCCTTGGCGTAGGCCTCGACCAGCGCCAGCTGCTCGGCCGAGCGGCCGGTCAGCTCCAGGTAGTCGATGGTCTCGCCGTCGATCGGGAAGATCGCGCAGGTCGAGCCGAACTCGGGGCTCATGTTGCCGATGGTGGCGCGGTTGGCCAGCGGCACCGCGCCGACGCCGGAGCCGTAGAACTCGACGAACTTGCCGACCACGCCGTGCTTGCGCAGCATCTCGGTGATGGTCAGCACCAGGTCGGTGGCCGTCGCGCCGGCGGGCAGCTCGCCGTGCAGCTTGAAGCCCACCACGCGCGGGATGAGCATCGACACGGGCTGGCCGAGCATCGCGGCCTCGGCCTCGATGCCGCCGACGCCCCAGCCCAGCACGCCGATGCCGTTGACCATCGTGGTGTGCGAGTCGGTGCCGACCAGGGTGTCCGGGTAGGCCTGGCCGTTGCGGACCATGACCACGCGGGCGAGGTGCTCGATGTTGACCTGGTGGACGATGCCGGTGCCCGGGGGGACGACCTTGAACTCGTCGAACGCGGTCTGGCCCCAGCGCAGGAACTGGTAGCGCTCCCTGTTGCGCTCGTACTCCAGGTCCACGTTCAGCTCGAACGCGTCCGGCCGGCCGAACACGTCGGCGATCACCGAGTGGTCGATGACCAGCTCGGCGGGCGCCAGCGGGTTGACCTTCGCCGGGTCGCCGCCGAGCTGGGTGACGGCCTCGCGCATGGTGGCCAGGTCGACCACGCAGGGCACGCCGGTGAAGTCCTGCATCACCACGCGGGCGGGCGAGAACTGGATCTCGGTGTTCGGCTCTGCCGACGGATCCCAGCCGCCCAGCGCGCGTACGTGGTCGGCGGTGATGTTCGCGCCGTCCTCGGTCCGCAGCAGGTTCTCCAGCAGGATCTTCAAGCTGTACGGCAGGCGCTCGGCGCCCTCGACCGCGCTCAGCCGGAACACCTCGTACGAGGCGTCGCCGACGGTGAGCGTGCCGCGGGCGCCGAAGCTGTCCTTGCTCGCTGGTGCAGTCACGTGAAACTCCATCTGGTGACGCGCAAAGTCGGTTCGGGGAACTTCTGCTGAGTCTTCCGCACCACGGGGTGCGGTGCCTCCCTGCCCTAAACAGTACGCGTGTCCTGTATAAACCTTCAACCGGGTCCCACCTCGGTCAGGGCATCATCACACCCGTGGTGCGTCTTGATCGAATCGGCAAGCGCTACGGCCGCGGCCCGTGGGTGCTGCGGGCCCTCTCGCTCGACGTCGCGCCGGGCGAGGTGGTCGCCCTGCGCGGCGGCAACGGCTGCGGCAAGTCGACCGCGCTGCGGATCGCGGCGGGCATCACCGCGCCCACGACCGGCCGCGTCACCCGCGGCGCGTCGGTCGGGTACGCGCCCGAGCGCTTCCCGACCGACGTCAGGCCGCCCGCCCGCGAGTACCTGCGCCGGCTGGCCGCCGTGCGGGGCGTGCCCCTCAGGTGGGACCTGGTCGAGGCGCTGGGCTTCGCGGGCGACCCGGACGCGCCCGTGGCCACCCTGTCCAAGGGCAACGCGCAGAAGATCGCCTTGGCCCAGGCCCTGCACGCGACCGACCTGCTGGTCCTGGACGAGCCGTGGTCCGGGCTGGACGCGGCGGCCGGCGCCGTGCTGGGCGAGCTGGTGGCCTCCTCGGCGGCGGCCGTGGTGCTGACCGACCACCACGGGCACGACGTGCCGGGGATGCGCGAGGTGTTCCTCGGCGAGGTCGGCGACGGGGTGGTGGTGATCGAACTGGACCGGGTGGGGGAGGCGTTCGCGCTGATCAGCGGCATGACGGGGGTGTCGTCGGCACGTCCGGTCGGCGCCGGCGCGCGGGTGGAGGTGCGGGCCGGGCACAGCGACGGGGTGCTGGCCGAGGCGCTGCGGCTGGGCTGCTCGGTGCGGAGCGTGCGGTCGTGAGGGCGCTCGCGGGGCACCTGCTGGCGGACGTGCTGCGCACCCAGCGCTGGCTGCCGCCGCTGCTGCTGTTCGCGGCCGTGCTGGGGATGCTGTACGCGTCGGACGCGGGGCCGCCCCTGGCCGCCTACGCGGGGACGTGCGTGCTGGTCTACCCCGTGTCGGCGTGGCTGGCGGTCGTCGTCGCGGGCGCCGAGGACCCGGTGCGGCGGGCGGTCACGGTGGTGGCGGCCGGCGGCTGGGCCCGGGTCCAGGTCGCGGCGAGCGCGGTGTCCGCCGCGGGCGCGCTGGGGCTCGCGCTGGTCGCGGCCGTGGTGCCGGTGCTGACCCAGCCGCGCCCGTACCCGCTCGCGGTCGTGGCGCAGGGGTTCGGCGGGCTGGCGGTGTGCGCGCTGGTCGGCGTCGGCGTGGGCGTGCTGTGCGGCCGCCCGGTGGTCGACCGGGTCGGGTGGTCGCTGCTCGCCGTGACCGCCCTGGTGGTGCTGCTGCTCCTGTTCGGCCGCACCCCGCCGGTCGGCAACGTGCTGTGGTCGCTGTCCCACGGCGACGGCGTGCCGGGCGCGCTGGCGCTGTCGGGCGCGATCGGCGTGCTGCTCGTGGCCGGGGCCACCGCGCTGGCGACGGCACTCGGCCCCCGCCGCGGGTGAGCGACGGGGGCCGGGTGGGTCTTCACCTCGACGGGGCCCGGCCGCCGCGGGTGGGCGACGGGGGCCGGGTGGGCGTTCCGGTTACTTGATGCCCTCGATCAGCTCGTCGAGGTCCTTCGGGTCCAGACCGCGCATCAGCGTCAGGAACAGCTCGCTGTAGGTCCGGAACGGGCTGACGTACCACTTGCCGTCCACCTCGGTGGCGACCACGCCGATGCCGTCCTTCAGCACCTGCGCGCCGACCCGGGCGATCACGTCCACGGCCGCGCCCGGGACGTCGCGCCCGCCCTGTTGCTTCACCAGCTGCGCGATCTCGTCCGCGCACAGCCGCTGCTGCTGGCCCTGCGCCTCGGCGGTGTAGCAGTCGCCGTCGCGGGTGATCTCGCCGGTCTCGCCGTCGACCTCCAGCACCAGCCTGCGGATGGTCAGCTGCGTGCCGCCGGTGACCTCCTTCGAGTCGGTCTCCAGCTCGACGAGCTTCGCGTCGGTCGCGGGCACCCGGCCGATCTGGTCCAGGATCACCGGGCCGACGTCCTGGAGCACGCCCATCTCGTCCGGCGGCAGCAGCGCGATGACGCCCTTGACGTCACCGGCCAGCGCCTTCTCCACGATCTGCTCGGCCGCGTCCTCGGGCGAGCCCGCGCCGGCCGGCGCGATGCCCTGCGCCGGCCACTCCAGGCCCTCTTCCTCCAGCGCGGCGTTCGCGACGGTGTAGAAGAGGCTCGGGTACCACTCGTCGCCGACCTTGATGGTGGCGATGCCGATCGGCTTGCCCTTGCGGTCGGCCTTGACCTCGGCGAAGTCCAGCGTCTCGGTCTGCGGCTCCGCCCGCTGCAACTCCGCGCCCAGCGCGTCGACCAGCTTGTCGGTCAGCGGGATCTGCTTGACGTCCGAGGTGATCGTGATCCTGCCCTCGGTCACCTTGTTGATCGTCAGGTGGTCGTTGACCCGGATCGCGGCGGCCTCGTCGAACTTGATGCCCTCGCTGGTGACCTGCACGCCGCTCAGCTTGTTCGGGTCCGCGTCCGGCTTGAGGATCTCCAGCCGCTTCGCCTCGCTGACGGTGGCCTCGGTGTAGTCCTTGCTCAGCGCGGCCTCGGCGGGCGCCAGGCCGTTCATGATGCCCAGGACGTCACCGCTGCCCAGCGCGTTGAGCAGGTTGCCCGCCGCGGCGGACGGGTTCTCCGCGCCCGCGGCCACGTCGTCGGAGCTGCGCAGCGCCCACACCGTGCCGACGGTGCCGGCGGCCAGCACGAGGACGGCGACCACGGCGGTGACCACCAGGCCGGTCCGCTTCTTCTTCGGCGGCTCGGAGCCGACGTAGCCCTGCGGCGGCTGGCCGTACGGGTGCTGCGGGAAACCCTGCTGCGGGAAGCCCTGCTGCGGGAAGCCCTGCTGCGCGAAACCCTCCGGCCCGGTCTGCGGGAAGCCCTGCTGCGGCGCGCCCTGCTGGGGGTAGCCCTGCTGCGGGTGGCCCTGGGGGCCGGTCTGCGGGCCGTTCTGCGGGTAGCCGCCCTGCTGGGGGTACCCGCCTTGCTGCGGGTAACCCTGCGGTGGCTGGCCGTAGGGGTTGTTCTGCTGCGGTTGCCAATCGCCTCCGCCGCCGCCTGGGTAGGTCACGGTGATCCTCCTGTACTGCTGAACGCTGTGCGGGTTTTCGCGGTGAGCACGGTGATCGCCCCCGCGATCGCCAGCACGGCACCACCGAGGGTCACCACCGGTCCGGTCGAGGTGATCCCGACCAGTGCCGCCTCGCTGCCACCTTGGACGGCGGCGAGTGCCGCCACCGTTCCCGAGATCGTGCCGAAGATGAGCCCCCCGCATGAGGCGATTCGCGGAAATCGCAGGGCCCAGAGGATCACCGAGCACGCCGCCAGCGGGGTGAGCCCGACCCAGGTGCCGCGCACCACCTCTCCCGGCACGCCGTCCAACCCGGCGAAACCACGGAGCGCGAGCACCTCGTAACTCGTCCTCGTCACCGATCCGGACCGCAGCCACGGCAGGAAGGTACCCACCACCGCTGTGACCAAGCCGACAACCGAGAGCACCCCGCCAGTCCACGTCCTGCGCACGCGCACATGCTCGCAAACGTGTGGGACGGTGTGGGCATGAGTGCTCGGGACGTGATGGCCGCCGCCCGCCGGATCACCGTGCTCACCGGCGCCGGCGCGTCCGCCGCGTCGGGGGTGGGCAGGTTCGCGTTCCCCGCACCGGACCGGACGGCCTCCGCGGCGGCGCGGCGGGAGCTGTGGCGGTCCTGGCTGGACGATCCGATGTGGACCGCCGAGCCCAACGCCGCGCACCTGGCGCTGGCCGGGCTGGAGCGCGCCGGGCGGGTGCGGGCGCTGCTGACGCAGAACGTGGACGGGCTGCACGGGCGGGCCGGGTCGTCGGCGGTCGAGCTGCACGGCTCGGCGACGAGGGTGGTCTGCCCGGACTGCGGCGCGGGCGCGTCGACGGCGTGGGCGCTGGCCGAGGTGCGCGGCGGCGTGGACGAGCCGCTGTGCCCGCTGTGCGGCGGCGCGGTGCGGCCCGCGGTGGTGGCGTTCGGCGAACCGCTGGCCGACGAGGTGCTCAGGGCGGCGCGCGCGGCCGTGCTGGACTGCGACGCGCTGCTGGTGGCCGGGATGTCCCTGGAGGTGGAGCCCGCCGCCTCGCTGGTGGGCCTCGGCGCGCGCGCCGGCGCGGCCGTGGTGATCTGCAACCTGACGCCCACGCCGTACGACGGGGTGGCCGCCGCGGTGGTGCGCGAACCGGTCGAGCGGTCGCTGCCCGAACTGGTCGCGGTGCCCGTGGCGGCGACCGGCCCGGTCCGGACCTGGGGCGACCCCAGCACCTGGTGATCACCCGTCGGTGCAGCTCCATCACCCTCCCGTGGAGGGCTCCCGGTGCCATCCTGGACCCATGGGGGAACAACAATCACCGATCAACATCGGCCGCACCGTCGCCACGCCCGACCTGCTCGACCAGCTGGAGATCGGCTGGCGGCCCGACCGCTTCACCGTCCAGGAGGGGCCCGAGGGGCTGCGGTTCGCGCCCCGGGGCACGCACACCGCGCACCTGTCCGACCAGGTCTACCGGCTGGTGAACCTCCACTTCCACCGGCCGAGCGAGCACTGGGTGCGCGGTCGCCCGATGCAGGCCGAGATGCACGCGGTGCACCTGCGGGTCGACGACCGGCTCCACGCCTGCGTGGTCGCCGTGTTCCTCGACCTGGGCGACGCGCCCGAGACCGGGGGCGCGGGCGAGCCGCCGACCTGGATCGACCTGCCGGCGCTCCTCCCGGAGGGCGGCTTCCACCGCTACGAGGGCTCGCTGACCACGGGGGAGTTCACCGAGAACGTCAGCTGGGTGGTGATGCGGGAGGCGGTCACCGTGGCGGACGAGGGGCTGCGCGCCTTCGTCCGCTCCCGCGCCGACCACGCCCGCCCGGTCCAGCCGCTGAACCGCAGGTTCGTGCTGACGACGGGCTGAAAGCCCAATAACGTCAGCTCGCATGCACGTACCCCTGACCGTCTCAGACTTCCTGTACCGGGCGGAGCGGGTCTTCGCCGACACGACCGCCGTCGTCGACGAGCCGAACCAGCCCGCGCCGCCCGTGCCGGCCACCACCTACGCCGGGTTCGGCGACCGCGTCCGCGCCTGGCAGGCCGGGTTCGACGCGCTCGGGCTCGGCGAGGGCGAGCGGGTGGCCGTGGTCAGCCACAACTCCGCCCGCCTGCTCGAACTGCTGCACGCCGTGCCCGGCACCGGCCGGATCTGCGTGCCGGTCAACTTCCGGCTGCGGCCCGAGGAGATCGCCTACATCGTCGAGCACAGCGGCGCGTCCACGCTGCTCGTCGACCCGGAGCTGGACCTCGGCGACGTCACCGCGCCCCACCGGTTCACCCTGGGCGAGGAGACCGAGGCGCTGATGCGGTTCGACACCGAACCCCGGCCGTGGCGCGAGCCCGACGAGGACGCCACCGCCACGATCAACTACACCTCCGGCACCACGGCCCGCCCCAAGGGCGTGCGGATGACCCACCGCAACATCTGGCTCAACGCGGTCACCTTCGCCCTGCACGCCCGCGCCTGGGAGCGCGACGTCTACCTGCACGTGCTGCCGATGTTCCACTGCAACGGCTGGGGCATGCCCTTCGGCCTCGCGGGCCTCGGCGTGCCCCAGGTGGTGCTGCGCAAGGTCGACGGCGCGGAGATCCTCACCCGCGTCCGCGACCACGGCGTCACCCTCGTGTGCGGCGCGCCCGCCGTGTGGAACGCGGTGCTCGACGCGGCCCGGTCGTGGGACGGCGAGATCCCCGGCCGCGACCGGGTGCGGGTCATCTGCGCCGGCGCGCCCCCGCCCAGCCGCACCATCGCCCGCGTCGGCGAGGAGCTGGGCTGGGAGTTCCTCCAGCTCTACGGCCTGACCGAGACCTCGCCGATGCTCACCTTCAACCGCACCCGACCGGGTGATGACGGACTTGCGCCGGAGGAGCGGGCGCGGAAGCTGTCGCGGGCCGGCGCGCCGGCGGTGGGCGTGCGCCTGCGGATCTCGGGCACGGGCGAGGTCATGGCCCGCTCCAACGTGGTCATGGACGGCTACTGGGAGGACCCGGGCGCGACCGCCGAAGCCCTGGAGGACGGCTGGTTCCACACCGGCGACGGCGGCTCGCTGGACGACGAGGGGCACCTCACGATCTCCGACCGCAAGAAGGACGTGATCATCACCGGCGGTGAGAACGTGTCGTCCATCGAGGTGGAGGACGCCCTGTTCAGCCACCCCGCGGTGGCCGAGGCGGCGGTCATCGGCGTGCCGCACGACAGGTGGGGCGAGACGATCAAGGCGCTGGTCGTGCCCGCGGACGGGGCCGAGGTGACCGAGGCCGAGCTGATCGCCCACTGCAAGGCGCGGCTCGCCGGGTACAAGGCGCCGACCTCGGTGGAGTTCCGCGACGCCATCCCGCGCACCGCCACCGGCAAGGTGCAGAAGTTCAAGCTCCGCCAGCCGTACTGGGCGGGGCTGGAGCGGGGGGTCAACTGACGGGCGAACCGGCCGGGAGATCGGCCGGCGGGCCAAACCCCTGTTACCCGTGTGGCTGATGTTCGCCCTGGTTCGAGTGGAAAGCCCGTGGCTCCGGTGGCACAGTTCCGCTCGTGAGACGGGTGGGCCGAACGGCGCAACGCCGATGGGCCGAACGGCGGGGAGGCGGGTGTCGTGGCTCGGTGGGCGCTCTCGGTGGTGGTCGCGCTGTCCGCGGTGATCGGCTTGGCGGGTGCGGCGGTCGCCGCCCCCCCGCCCCCACCGAACCCCGGCGACGCGGAGATCGGTGCGGGCCGGCGGGAGGCCGCCGCCAAGGCGGCCCGGGTCGGTGAGCTGACCGGCGAGCTGGCCGACGCCGAGGCCCGCCTCCGGGACCTGACCGGCGGCGTCGCGTTCACGATGGAGCTGGCCAACAAGGCCAGGGTCGACCTGGAGGCGGCCCGGGGCGAGGCCGACGGGGCGCGCCGGGAGGCGGGGGCCGCGCAGGTCGAGGCGAAGGCCGCGGCACGGGCCGTCGAGGACGCGCGGGCCCGGCTCGACGAGTTCGCCGCCGCCAGCTTCCGGCAGGGCAGCGCGGTCGGGTCGCTGTCGGCCTACCTGGGCGCGTCCAGCCCCCGGGACCTGCTGGCCCGCGCGCAGCTGCTGGGCGCGATCGGCGACTCCAGCCTCGACGCCCTGGACGACGTCGAGCGCACCAGGGCCGAGCTGGCCAACAAGGACGCCGCCGCCCGCGCCGCCCGCGCCCTGGCCGACGAGAAGCGGGCCGCGGCCGACCGGGCCGCGCAGGATGCCGACACGGCGCGGGTCGAGGCCCAGCGCGCCCAGCAGGACCAGGCCGCGGCGGCGCGGGCGATCCAGGAGGACAAGGCCCGCGTCGAGGGCGAGCTGGACCGGGCGCGCGACGCCGTCGAGGGCCTGGAGGAGCAGCGCGCCCAGTACGACCGCTGGCTGGAGGAGAAGCGCCGCGAGGAGGAGGCGGCGGCGGCCAAGCCGCCGCCCGCGCCCGCCCTGCCCGCCCTGCCCGCCCTGCCCGCCCTGCCCGTCATCGCGCCGGCGCCGCCCGTCACCGCGCCCGCGGGCAACCGCGTGGAGATCGTCGTCGAACGGGCCATGCGGCAGCTGGGCGTCCGCTACTCGTGGGGCGGCGGCAACTACGACGGCCCGACGGTCGGCATCCGCGACTGGGGCGTCGGCGACTCGCACGGCGACTACTACACCGTCGGCTTCGACTGCTCGGGGCTGATGATGTACGCCTTCGCGGGCGTCGGCGTCCACCTGCCCCACTACAGCGGCTACCAGCACAACGCGGGCCGGAAGGTGCCGCTGTCCCAGGCCCGGCGCGGCGACATGATGTTCTGGGGACCGGGTGGCGGCACGCACGTCGCCCTCTACCTCGGCGGCGGCATGATGGTCGAGGCGCCCTACTCGGGCGCGAACGTCCGCGTCGCCCCGGTCCGCTACGGCGGCATCCTGCCCTACGTCACCCGCGTGCTGTAGCCGGCCCTCGTCGGGTGAACCACGTGGTCAGGGCGGCTTCGAGGGTGTCGTCCGGCTGCGGGTCGGCGGTGGTGGACACCCACGCGGCGTGCCCGTCGGGGCGGATCAGCAGCCCCTCCAGGTCGGGGTGGCCGGGGCAGCGGGCGCGGTGCCGGTCCACCGGGGCGGCCGGGCTCGCGGGCAGCGCGCGGTCTCGGGTTCCCCGCGGCGCGCGGTCGCCGGTTTCCGGTAACACGCGGTCGCCGGTCTCCAGCAGCGCGCGGTCGCCGGTTTCCAGCAGCACCGGGCGACCCGGCCGCAGCAGTTCGGCCACGGTGGTGCGGCGCGGGCCCGCGACCAGCTCCAGGTTCGGGGCGAGCCCGCCCAGCCACGGGTGGTCGCCGGGCACCCGCGGGCCGTACCGGGTGGACACCCCGCTCACCAGCTCGGCCAGGTGCCTGCCGACCGCCGGGAGCGCGGCCAGCTCGCCCAGCAGGTCGCGCACGGGCTCCAGGGCGGGGTCGCGCCGCCCGAGGAGCGCCTGCGCCCGCGTGGTCCGCAGCACGACCGCGCCGACCGGGTGGCGTTCGTCGTGGTAGCTGTCCAGCAGGCCGTCCGGGGCGCGGCCGAGCGCGACCGCCGCCAGCTTCCAACCGAGGTTGACCGCGTCCGCGATGGCCACGTTCACGCCGACCGCACCCGCCGGCGGGTGCACGTGCGCGGCGTCGCCGGCCAGCACGACCCGGCCCGCGACGTAGCGGTCCGCCTGCCGCGCCGCGTCGGAGAACCGGGTGATCCAGCGCGGTTCGCGCAGCGCGACCCGGCGGCCGAGCGCGGAGTCCAGCACCCGCTGGAAGCGGTCGAGCGGCACCGGCTCGTCGCGGTCGGCGGGCGGTTCCGGCTCGTCGAGCACGATCCGCGCGTACCCGGGCCGCGGTATCACGAACACCGAGCCGCCCTCGCCCTCGGTCACGCCGAACGGCAGGGCGTCGGGTTCGACCAGCTCCACGTCCGCGAGCAGGCCGAACCTGCCGGCCGCCACACCGGGGAAGCCGATCCCGGCGAGCTTGCGGACGGCGCTGCGGCTGCCGTCGCAGCCGACGAGGTGGCTCGCGCGCACCCGGTGGAGCCCGTCGCCGACCCGCAGGGTCACGTCGACGCCGTCGTCGTCCTGGTCGAGGCCGACGACCTCGTGCCCCCACCGCACCGGCACGCCCAGCTCGGCCAGCCGCTCTTCGAGCAGCTCCTCGACGCGGGTCTGCGCGATGCCGAGCACGTACGGGTGGTCGGTGTCCATCGCGGTCAGGTCCAGCGGCCGGCTCGGGTCCGCGAACATGGCGTACGGCACCGCGGCGCCCTCCGCGAGGAACCGGTCGACGAGGCCGCGCCGGTCCAGCAGTTCGAGGCTGCGCGCGCCGAGCGTGAAGCCGCGGCAGAACGGCGAGCGCCGCGGCAGCCGGTCCGCGACCAGCACCTCGACGCCGGCGAGCGCCAGTTCGCCGGCCAGCACCAGCCCGGCCGGGCCGGCTCCGGCGACCACGACCGTCATCGGACCTCCCCGGTGGTCTCGGCGCCCTCGGTGTTCCCGGCGGTCTCGGTGTTCCCGGTGGTCTCGGTGTTCTCGGCGGCGGGCCAGGCCAGGCGCCCGGACTCGACGTCGTCGACGATCTCCTCGACCCAACCCAGCTCCGCCTCAAGCACCCGCACGGCGTACTCGACCTCCAGCACGAACAGCCGCGGCACCCGGCCCGAGTCCAGCACGGCGCGGTGCTCGGCCCGAAGCTCGTCCAGCTCCGCGCGCAGCCGCCCGGCCCGCTCCCGCAGCGCCTCCGCCGCGCCCTCGGGTCCCAGGATGCCGAGGTAGGTGACCGCGGCGAGGAACTTGGGGTGCTCGGTGGCGGGGACGCGCACGAGGTCGTCCACCCAGCGCGCGAACTCGGCGCCGCCGGTCCCGGTGTGCCGGTAGACGGTCCGCTCCGGGCGGCCCCCGACCCTGACGGTTTCGACGGCCTCGATCCAGCCGGCGCGCTCCAGCGCCCGGACCACGTCGTACAGGGAGCCGGTGGTCACCTTGAAGGCGCGGTCCAGGCCGCGTTCCCGCAGGGTGGTGGCCAGGGCGTGGGGGTGCGCGGGCGACTCCGCCAGCAGGCCCAGGACGGCCAGGCCCAGCAGGTTCGACACCGCGCGCTGAGTGCTCTTGGTGCTCTTGGTGCTCTTGGTCCGCCGGGTCCGCTGGGCGCTCTCGGCGCGCTGAGTGCTCTCGCTGCTCTCGATCAAGTGCTCGCCTCCTATTGCTCGGATCCGAGTATTAGGGTCCGAGCACGGTGAGGTCAAGCACGGTCGAGGTGGTCGAGCGGCAGGGGTGGCCGAGCGCGGTTGCCGGGTCCGGTCGTGGAGGTGGTCAGCGGCGGTCGCCCACGGGGTCCAGCCGCAGCGCGCGGACCTCCTCGCGCAGTGCCCGGACCTCGTCCAGCAGCACGTGGTCCGGCGCGGGGCGCGGCGCTTCCGACTCCATCGCGCTGCACACGACCGCGATGAACAGGTTGAGCATGGTGAACGTCCCGACCAGCAGGTAGGCCAGGAAGAAGACCCACGCCAGCGGGTGGGTGACCATCAGGTCCCGCATCACGTCCGACCACCCGTCGCCCGTGGTGATCTGGAACAGGGTCAGCACGGTCGCGCCCAGGTCCGCAAACCGCGGGTCGCCGCTCGCCCGGAACAGGTTCACCGCCACCACGCTGCCCACGTACAGCACCAGCACGAGCAGCCCGGTCAGGGACAGCAGGCCCGGGACGGACCTGACCAGGGCCGTGACCACGCGGCGCATGCTGGGCACCACCGAGACCAGGCGCAGGGCGCGCAGCACCCGCAGGGACCGCACCACCGACAGCGGCCCGGCGGCCGGCAGCAGGGAGACGCTCACGACCAGCAGGTCGAACACGTTCCACGGGTCGTGGAAGAAGCGCGCCCGGTGCGCGTACAGCCGCGCGGCCAGCTCCGCGGTGAAGAACGCGAGGGCGGCGCGGTCCAGCCCGGCGAGCAGGTCGCCGTGCGCGGCGGTCAGCGCGGTCGACGTCTCGCAGCCGAGCACGACCGCGTTGACCACGATCACGGCGACCACCAACCGCTGGAAACGCGTGCCGTTCACCGCGGAGTGAACGCGGTCGCGCAGTGTCATCCGGAAAACCCCTCGTGCACCTCGGCGGGCGGTGAGCACCGAGCCCATCGGCGCACCGGGTGGCGGGCTTGAGCCGATTCACCCGGACGAGCGGATGAAGTGGGATTTCGCGCGGGTGCAGTCGTCGTAATCGGCGTCGTGCGCGAGCGCCGCGCGGTCCTTCACGGCCCGTAGGCGTCCCGGAACGCCGGGTCGGCGCGCAGGCGGTCGCGGAGAACCGGGGGCAGGCGCGGGTCGTGCCCGGCGAGCACAGGTGGCGTGCGAGGTGGCGGCTCCAGGCCGGCGAACGGCCCGATGCGCCGCGCCCACACGCCGTCCGGCGCCGCGAGGTCGGCCGCCGCGCCGTCCGCGCGCGGCTCGTCGCCGACCGCGACGACCAGCGCGGTCGGTCCCGGTCGGTCGAGCAGGGTCAGCCGGTGTTCGGCGTCCAGGTCCCGCAGCCGGTCGGCGACGCCGGGGCCGACCGCTTCCACGCGCAACGAGTGGTCCACGACCCCAGGGTGGCGTGGGCCCCGGTCGGACCGGGGCCCATGCCACCTCCTAGCGGTCCATCAGCGCGAACACGCCCCAGCCCAGGTACTCGCGCTGGTAGCGCGCGTGCCTGACCGGTTCGGCGCGCAACTCGGCGCGCAGTCGGTCGGCCAGTTCGTCGTCCGGGTGCTCGTCGAGCCAGCGGCGCGTGGTGAGCCACTGCGCCGCCGCGTAGCGGTCCCAGCCGTCCTGGTCGGCCAGCACCATCTCGACCACGTCGCAGCCCAGCTCGCCGAACTGCTCCAGCAGCCCGGTCAGCGGGTGCAGCGCGTCGCGCCCCTCCATGAGGCAGGCGCGGGCGGTGGCGTCGTCCGGCGGGTCCAGCCGCCAGTACGGGTGGCCGACCAGCAGCAGCCCGCCGGGGCGCAGGCTGCGCCTCAGCAGGTCGACGGTGCCGGGCACGCCGCCCCCGACCCACGTCGCGCCGAGGCACGCCGCGACGTCCACCGGCTCGTCCGCGACGTGGCCGGCCGCGTCACCGTGCTCGAACCGGACGCGGTCGGCCACGCCCAGTTCGACGGCCCGCGCCCGCGCGCCCGCCACGAAGGCGGTGCTCAGGTCGACGCCCGTGCCGGTCAGGTCGTGGTCGCGGGCCCACGTGCACAGCATCTCGCCCGAGCCGCAGGCGAGGTCGAGCACGCGCGCGCCCGGTTCGAGCCGCAGCGCCGCGCCCAGCGCCGCCAACTTGGCGTCGTCGAACGGGTTGTGGATGCGGTGGCCGCTCTCACGGATGGTGAAGATGCGTGGTATGTCCACTTCGGAACGTCCTCTGGTCCGGGGTCTGGTTGGACTCGATCGGCCGCACGGCGGCCGGGACCTGGACGGGCATGCAACGCACCTCTTCACGGGCGTGGTGGACGGGCGCGCGGACGCTAACCGCGTGCCCCGGCGGCCGTCCACCGAATTTGCCAAGGCGCTCGGAATAAATGCGCCAATTGAGTCGCGACAACTCCGATCACCCGGATGCCGACGGTTGAATTCGGTATTTTCTGAGGCCAGGGGAGGAAGACGCGGTACAGGGGGGACCATGAGGACCGAAGGGGAATCGACAGTGGGCGGACGCGGCGCCGGGGTGCGCCGCGTCCCGTGGTGAACGGGGAATTCCACCGGGCGGTGCTCGACCGCGCCGACGCCGCCGTGCTCGTGGTGGACCCGCACGACCTGGGCGTCCGGTGGGCGACCCCGGCCGCCCGGCGGCTGTTCGGCGGCGCGTCCGGTCCGCTGCCGGACCTGGTGGCGCCCGGCGACGCCGCGGCGGTGGGCACGTTCCTCCAGGCGGCGGGCCGCACGGGCGCGTCGCGGTGCGGGTGCGCGGTGCCGGTGGAGGGCTCGGCGCGCAGGCGGGTCGACCTGATCGCCCGGGACCTGGGCGACGACCCGGAGGTGGGCGGGATCGTGGTGGTGGCGCTCGACGTCACGGGGTGGGCCGAGACGGCGGACGAGTTGGGCAGCAGGCTCAACACCGACGCGCTGACCGGCCTGGCCAACCGCACGGGGTTCGTGCCGAGGCTGGAGCAGGCGGTGCGCGGCGCGCCGGGACCGGTGCTGGTGTTCCTCGACATCGACCAGTTCAAGGGGGTCAACGACCTCCACGGGCACGCCGCGGGCGACGAGGTGCTGCGGCTGGTCGCCGCCCGGCTGGCCGCCGTGGTGGCCGGTCGAGGCACGGCGGCCAGGCTCGGCGGCGACGAGTTCGCGGTGCTGCTCGACCGGCTCGACGGGCGGCGGGCGATCGCCGCCGCGCACGAGGTGCTGGACGCGATCGCCGCGCCGCTGGAACCCGCGGCGGGCGTGGTCAGGGTGACGGCGTCGGCGGGCATCACGTTCGTGCGGCCCGGCCATAACGCGGAGGACCTGCTGCACCAGGCGGACCTCGCGATGTACCGGGCGAAGACCGTCGGACCGGTCGCGGTCTACCAGGAGGACCTGGAGGACTGGGCGCTGGCCCGCAAGCACCAGGTGGACCGGCTCGCGGAACGGCTGGAGGAACTGCACGCGGAGAACCGGGCCCTGGCCGAGGCGGCGTCGACGGACCAGCGCACCGGCCTGCCCAACCCGGCGTCGTTCGACGCCGACCACCAGCACCGCAACCGGTTGGGCGAGCCGTACGGGCTGCTGCTCGTCGACATCGACCGCTTCCACAGCTACAACACCCTCTACCGCTACCTGGCCGGGCACGAGGCGTTGCGCGCGGTCGGGCAGGCCATCAGCCGCACCGCCCGCGCGGGCGACCGCGCCTACCGGTACGGCGGCGAGGAGTTCACGGTGCTGCTGCCGAACGCCCGGTTGGACGGCGCGCTCGCGCTGGCCGAGCGGATCAGGCGGGAGGTCGAGCTGCTGGGCCTGGAGCACCGCGGCAACCCCGGCGGGGTGGTGACGGTGTCGATCGGCGCGGTGGAGGTCGCGCCGGGCGCGTCGGTGACCGACGCGGTGGAGGAGGCCAGCGCCGCGCTGCTGGAGGCGAAGGACGCGGGGCGGAACCGGGTGGCGGGGAGGCGGGCGGGGTAGCGGGGCGAGGGCGGAGGGGAGAGGGGTGGAGGGCGGAGGGGAGAGAGGGGGAGAGGGGGCCTGCGGCGGGCGGCTCGCGCCCCGCTTGCGGGCCTCGGGCGGGCGGCAGGCAGGCAGGCGGCCCGTGGGTGGGCGGCCAGCTCGCACCCGGCTGGCAGCGGCAGGCGGCGGGCGGGCTGGCGGCGGGCGGCGGGCGGCGGGCGGGCGGCAGCGGGAGGGTGGCAAGGCCGGTAGCGGGGCGGGGGCCGGGTGGCCGAGACGCGAGACGCGGGGCGGGGGCCGGGTGGCCGAGACGCGCGGCGTTGGGCCGAGGGGTGTGGTGCGCCTCAGGCCGTGGGCAGGGCGTCCAGCAACCAGGAGTACGCGTCGCCCAGCGTGACCCGTTCCCCGGTCACCGCGCCCACCAGCCGCCAGTACCGGCGCAGCCGCGGGTCGCGTTCCACCTCGGTCCGCGCCCGCAGCTCGCGCCGGAACGCCGGTGTGTCCCGCGCTCCCCGCACCGCCGCGTGCGCCGCCACGAACACGTCCAGCGCCTCGCCCGCCCCGGGCGGCCGGCCCGCCGCCACCAGCGGTCGGGCCAGGTCGCACGCCAGGCCGATGCCCTCGTGCAGCGCGCTCTCGTCGCGCACGCGGTCACGTGCGCGCATCCGCCGGCCCAGGGACGCGTCGCTCGCCACCACCACCATGCCCGCGTAGGCGACCACCTGGTCGGGCGTCGGATCGACGGGCGGCGGCGGCGCGATGACGGACAGGAACATCTCCGCGGTCGGCGTGGTCGCCGGGTCCAGGTAGTCGCGCCGCCAGAACGCGATGAGCGAGTCCCGCGCCGCGGGCACGTCCGGCACGGCGGCCAGCAGGTCCAGCCGGTCGGTCCGGTCGGCCGGCGCGGCGTCCGCGACGGCCCTCAGCGCGGCCCGCCGCCACGCCATCTCCGCCATCGCCGCGTCCAGCCCGGCCCGCTCGCCGGCGATCACCTCGGTCAGGGACCGCCTGCCGGCCAGCACGTCCGCGACCGCCGGCAGGCCGAGCCCGATCGCGCGCAGCCGCCGCACCGTCCGAAGCCGCTCCACCGCCGCCTCGTCGAACCGCCGGTGCCCGCCCGCGCTGCGCCCGGCGTCGAGCAGGCCCTCGTCGCAGTAGAACCGGATGGTGCGCACGGGCACCCCGGTGCGCCTCGACAGGTCGCCGATCCCCAGCACACCGCCCCCTGTGATGCCGGTCACCTTCGCTGGAACCTCCAGTCCGGTGCCGTTCCTACCGTACGGGGCATGCGGAACTGGTTGGTGGAACGGACGGACGCCTTCGTCGAGGGCGTCGGCGAGGTCGGGAACAGCGGCGGCGGCTTCGCCTCGGCGGTGCCCACCTGCCCGGGGTGGACCGTCCGGGACCTGGTCACGGCGGTCGACGGGCGCGCCGACCCGGTGTGGACCTACCTGGGCCCGCGGCCCGCCGCGTTCTGGACGCGCCGCACCCTGCACGACACGGTCGTCCACCACGCCGACCTCGTCCTCGCCGCCGGCTCGGAGCCGGACGTGCCGGAGGACGTCGCCGCCGACGCCGTCGACGAGCTGTTCGAGCTGTTCACCGACCCGGCCGGCGTGTCGCTCAAGCCCTCGTTGGCGCACCTGCGCGGCACCGGCGAGACCCTCCTGCTGCGCCCGCGCGGCCGGCCGCCGCTGTTCGTCGTCCGCACGCCCGGGGGCCCGGTCCGGCGGTCGGGTGAGGGGCCCGCGGACGTGGTGCTCACCGCGCCGCCGCCCGACCTGCTGCTGGTGCTGACCCGCCGCCGGTCCGCCGACCACCCGGGCGTGCGGGTCGAGGGCGACCGGGCGCTGCTCGACCACTGGGTCGCCCACACGGCCCTGTGAGAACTCAAGCGACTACTCTGAGTAGAGAAAGAAAGCGAATATGTCTCAAGTAAATGAATCTACCTCGCCCAGTCTGGTGAATCTGGTCACGCCGGGTTACTAAGCGGGGGTGAACCACGACGTCTCGCAGCACTTCTCGGCCGGTCTGTCCACGCTCGCCATCGCCTACGTCATCGCCGTCATCGGCTCGCTCCTCGGCCTCGCCTGCATGGCCAGGGCCAGAACCGAGCGGCACCGGGCCGCCAAGATCCGCTGGACCGTGCTCGGCGCGTTCGCCATCGGCGGCATCGCCATCTGGCTGATGCACTTCGTCGCCATGCTCGGCTTCGAGATCCCCGACGCCACCATCAAGTACTCCGCGCCGTTGACCGCCCTGTCCGCGGTGGTCGCCATCGGCGTGGTGGGCGCGGGCCTGTCCCTGGTCACGCTCGCCCGGTTCACCAAGCCGCGGCTGCTGCTCGCCGGGGGCCTGACCGGGCTCGGCGTGGCGGGGATGCACTACCTGGGCATGTCGGCGATCCGCTTCAAGGGCGAGATCTCCTACGACCCGGCGCTGGTCGCCGCGTCCGGCGCCATCGCGGTCGTGGCGGCCACCGCCGCGTTCTGGTTCACCCTGGTGGTCCGCACGCCCGCGGCGGCCGTCGCGGCCGGGCTGACCATGGGCGTCGCGGTCACCGGCATGCACTACACGGGCATGGCCGCGGTGCGGGTGACGCACCGCGAGGCGATTGTCGCGCCCGACGGCACCACCGTGTTCGACCTGGTGTTCCCGGTGTTCGTGATCAGCGGCCTGGTGGTGGCGGCGCTGCTGTGGGTGCTGTTCACCACCGGCGACGACGCGGTGGGCGAGCCCGCCTAGGCGGTGTCCCCCAGGTCGTTGGCCGGGGTGGTTGGTGGTTCCGGCCCGCCGGTGCTCGCGCCGCCCGCTGCCACGCCCGGACACCGCCCGGCAGCGGCCCCGTCGCCGCCTGCGCCCGATCGGCCGGTCCACCACGGCCCACCACGCACCAGAACCGACAGGCGCCCTGACCGGCGGCTCCAGGGCGCCGCCTAGCCTGGGCGGCGTGGAGCGGACCCCGGACTTCTCGGCCGTCGTGCTCGCGGGCGGCCGGGGCAGCAGGCTGGGCGGCGTGGACAAGGCGCTGCTCGTGGTCGACGGGCGCACCCTGCTCGACCGCGTGCTGGACGCGGTCGGCGGCCCCGGCCGGGCCGTGGTCGTCGGGCCGCCGCGGGACGTGCCGGGCGTGCGCTGGGCCAGGGAGGAACCACCCGGCGGCGGACCGCTCGCCGGCCTCGCCGCGGGCCTGCGCCACGCGGCGGCGGAACTCGTCGTGGTGCTGGCGGTCGACCAGCCGGGCGTCACCCGCTCCACAGTGGACAGGCTGCTGGCCGCCGTCGGCGACGCCGGCGCGGTGCTCGTGGACGCCGGCGGCAGGCCCCAGTGGCTGACCGGCGCGTGGCGCGCGGACCGGCTCCGCGCGGCCATGCCCGCCGACCCGCGCGACGCGTCGGCGCGGTCCGTGCTCGGCGCCCTCGACCCCGTCCACGTGCCCGCGCTGCCGGGCGAGGCGCGCGACGTCGACACGCCCGCGGACCTCTAGGACCCCTTCACAGGGTCCATACCGGCCACGGGGGAGACTCGTCCACGATCGCACAACCTTGTCGAGGAGGACTCTTGTCCGAGCCCGCCGCCGAGGCGCCCAACACGCCGGCTCGTGACGCCCAGTTGCTCGAACGCACCGTGTTCGAGGTCAAGCGGGTGATCGTCGGGCAGGACCGGCTGGTCGAGCGGATGCTCGTCGGTCTGCTCGCGAAGGGCCACCTGCTGCTGGAGGGCGTGCCCGGCGTGGCCAAGACGCTGGCCGTGGAGACGTTCGCGAACGTCGTCGGCGGTTCCTTCTCGCGCGTGCAGTTCACCCCCGACCTGGTGCCCGCCGACATCCTCGGCACCCGCATCTACCGCCAGGCCAGCGAGAGCTTCGACGTGGAGCTCGGCCCCGTGGTGGCCAACTTCGTGCTCGCCGACGAGATCAACCGCGCGCCGGCCAAGGTCCAGTCCGCGATGCTGGAGGTCATGGCCGAGCGGCACGTGTCCATCGGCGGCCGGACGTTCCCGATGCCCACCCCGTTCCTGGTGCTGGCCACCCAGAACCCGATCGAGAACGAGGGCGTCTACCCGCTGCCCGAGGCCCAGCGCGACCGGTTCCTGTTCAAGATCCAGGTCGAGTACCCCACGGCCGAGGAGGAGCGGGAGATCGTCTACCGGATGGGCGTCGAGCCCCCGGTGCCCGGCCAGGTGCTCAGCCCCGAGGAGCTGGTCCGCCTCCAGGGCGTGGCCTCCCGCGTGTTCGTGCACCACGCGCTGGTCGACTACGTGGTGCGGCTGGTCATCGCGACCCGCGCGCCCAAGGAGCACCAGCTCACCGACGTCGCCGGGTGGGTCGCCTACGGCGCCTCGCCGCGCGCCAGCCTCGGCATCATCGCCGCCGCCCGCGCCCTGGCGCTGGTGCGCGGGCGCGACTACGTGCTGCCGCAGGACGTCGTGGACGTGGTGCCGGACGTGCTGCGCCACCGGCTCGTGCTGTCCTACGACGCGCTGGCCGACGGCGTGCCGCTCGACCACATCATCACCCGGGTGCTCCAGACCGTGCCGCTGCCCCAGGTGTCCGCGCGGCCGTCGGCCCCGCAGCCCGCGGGCAGGCCGTGACCGGGGTCGACGAGGTCGGGGGCCCCGCCGAGACCGCGGGCGACCGCCCGAAGTGGGCGCCGCCCGCACTGCACGGCGGTCGCCTGGAGGCGGCGCTGCGCACGCTCGAACTGGAGGTGCGCCGCCGGCTGGACGGCCTGCTCCAGGGCAACCACCTGGGCCTGGTCCCCGGTCCCGGCACCGAGCCCGGCGAGGCGCGGCCCTACCAGCCGGGCGACGACGTGCGGCGGATGGACTGGGCGGTCACCGCGCGCACAACCGTGCCGCACATCCGCGAGACGGTCGCCGACCGCGAGCTGGAGACGTGGCTCGCCATCGACCTGTCGCCCAGCCTGGACTTCGGCACGGCCGCGTGCGAGAAGCGCGACCTGGTGGTCGCCGCGACCGCCGCCGTGGCGCACCTGACGCGCGGCGGCGGCAACCGGGTCGGCGCCCTGGTGTCCACCGGTGAGCAGCTCGTCCGCATCCCCGCCCGCGGCGGCCTGGCGCACTCGCGCGGCCTGATCCGGCGGGTCGCGGAGACGCCGCGCGCCCCCGAGGGCACCAGGGGCTCGCTGGCCGACGTGGTCGAGCAGCTGCGCCGCCCGCCGCGCCGCCGCGGCCTGGTCGTGGTGATCTCGGACTTCCTCGGCGGCACCGAGTGGCAGCGACCGCTGCGGGCGCTGTCCGCCCGGCACGACCTGGTCGCGGTCGAGGTGGTCGACCCGCGCGACCTCGACCTGCCCGAGGTGGGCACGGTCGTGCTGGCCGACCCGGAGAGCGGCCGGCAGCGCGAGGTGGTGGCCTCGCCGCTGCTGCGCCGCGAGTTCGCCGCCGCGGCGGCCGAGCACCGCGCCGACGTGGCCGCCTGCCTGCGGCGCGCGGGCGCCGGGCACCTGGTGCTGCGCACCGACTCGGACTGGATCGCCGACACCGTCCGCTTCGTGGTGGCCCGCAAGCGCCGCTGGTCGGGAGGGGTGGCCTGATGAGCCTGTCGGGTTTCACCGCGCCGTGGTGGTTCCTGCTGCTGGTCGCGGTGGCCGGGCTGACCGCCGCCTACGTCGTCGTGCAGCGCACGCTGCGCAAGCGGACGCTGCGGTTCGCGAACCTGCCGATGCTGGAGAAGGTCGCGCCCAAGAGGCAGGGCTGGTACCGGCACGTGCCCGCGGCGCTGCTGCTGGTGGCGTTCGCCCTGCTGACCGTGGCGCTGGCCGGGCCGACCGCGGAGCAGAAGGTGCCGCGCAACCGGGCCACCGTGATGCTGGTCATCGACACGTCGCTGTCGATGAAGGCCACCGACGTCAAGCCGTCGCGCCTGGACGCCGCGCAGGTGGCGGCCAAGTCGTTCGCCGACGGGCTCACCCCGGGCATCAACCTCGGCCTGATCTCCTTCGCCGGTTCGGCGACCGTGATGGTCGCGCCGACCACCGACCGCGAGGCGGTCAAGTCGGGCATCGACGGGCTCAAGCTCGCCCAGTCCACCGCCACCGGCGACGCGATCGTGGCGGCGCTGGCGGCGATCGACTCGTTCGGCAAGATCGTCGGCGGCGCGGACGGCCCGCCGCCCGCGCGGGTCGTGCTGATGACCGACGGCAAGGAGACCGTGGGCACGCGCAAGGCGTTCGACGCGGCGGACGACGCGAAGAAGGCGGGCGTGCCGATCTCCACGATCTCGTTCGGCACCGAGGACGGCGTGGTCGAGATCGAGGGCCGGTCCCAGGAGGTGCCGGTGGACGACGACTCGATGCGGGAGATCGCCGAGCTGTCCGGCGGCGAGTTCTTCAAGGCGGCCAGCGCCGAGGAGCTGCGGCGCGTGTACGACACGCTTGGCGAGCAGATCGGCTACGAGAAGAAGCAGGCCGACGCCTCGCGACCCTGGGTCGCGATCGGCACGGTGCTCGGCCTGTTCGCGGTGGCGGGCGCACTGCTGTTCGGACAACGCCTCCCCTGATCGGTCGGGTCGCTCGGTGGCGGATCACCGAGCGGCCCGACCCCCCTCCTCACCCGTGCAGGTCGCGGTACGCGGCGGCGGCGCCGGGGTGCAGCGGCAGCCGCGCGGTCCCGATGAGGCTGCGCACGTCGAGGTACTGGGTGCCCAGCGCCTGCTCCGGCACCAGTTCGGCGGCGCGGGCGACCAGCGCGCGGGTGATCGCGCCCGCCACGGCGTCCGGCAGCGCCGCCCGGCACACCAGCAGGTTCGCCACGCCGATCGTGGGCACCTCGCGGTCGGCGCCGTAGACCCCGACCGGCACCTGGACCTGCTCGTAGAGCGAGCCGTGCGCCCGGCGCAGCGCGGGCACCAGCTCGGCCAGCGGCAGCAGGCGGATGCCCGGCAGCTCGTCCAGCTTGGGCGTCGGCACGCCGCCCGACCACAGCACGGCGTCGACCCGCCCCCGCGCCAGCGCCGCCGCCGCGTCCTCCAGCCGGTGGTGCTCGACCCGGACGCCGCGCAGGTCCAGCGCCGCCAGCATCCGCTCGCCGGACAGCGCCGCGCCCGAGCCCCGCGCGCCCAGCGACACCGTGCGCCCGGCCAGGTCGGCGGCCCGCCGCGCCGGGTCGTCCGCCCGCACCACGAGCTGGAGGTAGTTCTCGTAGACGCGGCCCAGGGCGCGCAGCTCCAGCGCCGGGTCGGCCGCGTGCGCCGAGTCCGCCAGCGCCAGCGCGACCTGCGCGCCGCCCGTGCCCAGCAGCTCCAGGTTCTGCCTGCTGCCCTCGGTCTCCAGCGGCCGGGCGCGCAGCTCGCCCAACCGGGCCGCGAGCAGGGTGGCGAAGTCGAAGTAGAACCCGCCGTGCTCGCCGGCGGCGATGACCAGCTCGCCGGGCGGCTCCCCGGCGGTGCAGGCGGTCGTCCACGCGATCGCCGCCCACGCGGCGGGCAGGCCCAGCAGGAACGATCGGCGCTCCACGGTCACAGCAGCGGCTCCAGCGGCAGCTCCACGCGGGCGGTCAGCCCGTCCACCGAGGTCAGCACCAGCGCGCCCTGCCACGCCCGCACCAGCTGGTCGGCGATCGCCAGGCCGAGGCCGGTGCCCGGCTGGTCGGACCGGCCGCGCCAGAACCGCGAGGTGGCCAGCGCCAGCTCCGGCCCGGTCAGCCCCGGCCCGTCGTCGCGCACCTCGACCCAGCCGACCCCCGCCGACCGGTCCGCGCCCAGCCCGACCCGGACCGCGCCGCCGTACTTGACCGCGTTGTCCAGCAGCACGTCCAGCACCTGCGCCACCGCCGACTCGGGGCAGCGGACCAGCACCGCCGGCACGGGCGGGTCGGGCACCGGCACCTGCCAGAACCCCGTGCGGTCCACCACGACCGCGCCCAGGTCGGCCAGGCCGGGTTCGCGCCCGCCCGCCGCCACCTCCGTCGCGGCGCTCTCCGCCGACGCGAGCGCGAGCAGCCCGTCCAGCAGGGACTCCAACCGCTCGATCTCGGCCACGCCCGCCAGGTAGGCGCGCCGACCGCCGGGCCGCACCTGGTCGTGCAGCGTGTCCATGCGCAGCCGCAGCGCCGCCATCGGGTTGCGCAGCTGGTGCGAGGCGTCCGCGACCAGCCGCCGCTGCTGGTCGGCGGCCTCGGTGACCGCGTCGGACATCCGGTTGAACGACTCGGACAGCTCGCGCACCTCCGGCGGCCCGCTGCTGCCCGGCACGTGCGCCCGCCGCTCGCCCGCGGCCACCGCCCGCACCCCGACCGCCAGCTCCGCCAGCGGCTTGAGCAGCCACCGGGCCACGGCCACCACCAGCAGCACCGAGCCCAGGCCCGCGGCCAGCGCGCCGCCCAGCACCCACAGCCACCGGCCGGCCACGTCCGCCGCGGCCCGGTCCACCGACGCCCGCAGCACCACCGCGCCCGCGACCCGCGTGCCCGTGCCGACCGGGCGGGCGAACACCACGTGCCCGGACGACCACGGCAGCACCGTCGGCACCGTCCGGGCCGGCTGGTTGCGCAGCGCGGCGTCCAGGACCGGCGCGAGCACCGGGTCGTCCGCGGTCAGGCCCGCCTGCGCCACCGCCTCCCGGCGGGCGTCCACCACCACGACCGGCTCGCCGTACAGCTCGACGTAGGCGGCGACCTCGTCCTTGAGGGCGGTGCTGTCCCCGGTGCCCTCGGCCTGCTGGGCGAGCGCGGTGAACCGGTCGAGGTCGGCGGTGCGGCTGAGCGCGAACCGCTGCGTGCGCTCGGCGGCCGTGGCCGACAGCAGCGGCACGGCGAACGCCGCCACCGCGGCGGCGGAGAACAGCAGCAGCACCAGCAGCAGTCGGCGGCGCACCTACACCCCGTCGGAGGCCAGCCGGTAGCCGAAGCCCCGGACGGTGGTGATCAGGCCCGGCCGGCCGAGCTTCGCGCGCAGCCCGGCCAGGTGCACGTCCAGGGACCGCGACACCGCGAGGTACGCGTCACCCCACACCTCGTCCATGAGCTGCTGGCGGCTCACCGCCGTGCCCGCCCGGCCCGCCAGCGCGGCGAGCACGTCGAACTCCTTTGCGGTCAGCGCGACCTCGGCGCCCGCCACGGCGACCCTCCTGCCCTCCAGGTCGATCTCCGCGTCGCCCACGCGCACCACGCGCTCCCGGGGACCGGACAGGGCCGCGCTGCGGCGGACCACCGCGTCCATGCGGGCCAGCAGCTCGCCCAGGCGGACCGGCTTGACCAGGTAGTCGTCCGCGCCCAGGCGCAGGCCGCGCACGATCGACCGCTCGTCGCCGCGCGCGGTGAGCACGAGCACCGGCACCGGGGACACCTTGCGGATCTTGCGCAGCACCTCCAGGCCGTCCGCGTCGGGCAGGCCCAGGTCGAGCAGCAGCAGGTCGAACTCCCGGTGGGAGAGCAGCGCGTCCGCGCCGCGCGTCACCCGGCGGGGTCGGTGGTCGTTCGCCTCCAGGGCCTCCACCAGGGCTCCTGCCACGCCGTCGTCGTCCTCGACCAGCAGCACCCGCACAGCGGTCACCCCCCTCAGGTTGAGGCGATTATCGCGCTTGAGGTGTAGACAATGCCTGTGAGCATCGACGAGCACCCGCCCGCCGCCCTCCTGGACGAGGCGAGCGAGGCACTGGAGGAGCTGGCCGGCGTGCTGGTCGACGACCAGTCGCTGGAGGACGTGCTCCAGCAGTTGGCCGAATCGGCGGCGCGGGTCATCCCGGAGGCGGAGAACGTCGGTGTCACGGTGCTGACCCCGGACGGCCCGATCACGGCCGCGGCCACCGACCGCAAGGTGGTCTCGGTCGACGCCGACCAGTACGCCGCGGGCGACGGGCCGTGCCTGGAGGCGACGCGGCTGCGCAAGCCGGTCCGCGTCTCGCTGGAGGAGGGCCGCGAGCGGTGGCCCGACTTCGCGATCGCCGCCGAGCGCGCGGGCGTGCGCGCGTACCTGTCCGCGCCGATCGTCCTGGCGGACGAGGACGTGCTCGGGTCGCTCAACATCTACAGCTCGGAAGAGGACGCGTTCAACCCGTTCGACGAGGCGCTGCTGCGCCTGTTCGTCACCGCCGCCTCGACCGCCATCACCGCGTTCCGCCGGTACGACCGGTCGCGCGAGCTGATCGAGCACCTCCAGCGGGCGCTGGTGTCGCGGGGCGAGATCGACCAGGCCAAGGGCGTGCTCATGGGCGCGTACGGGATCACCGCCGACGAGGCGTTCGCCCGGCTGGTCACCGAGTCGCAGCAGCACAACACGAAGCTGCGCGAGGTGGCGCGGAACCTGCTCGCGTCCGTGCGAAGACCCTGATCCGTCACTTTTCTCATAAAAGCTCTTCCCGAATTGCGAATGTGTGCAACAGCTGTCGCCCGGTCGGTCCGCCACCCCATTTCCGGGGGTACGGTGTCGGGGAATTCCCCCTTTTCCGGTCCGAGGAGGAGCATGCGCACGAAACGTGTTGCCGCCGCCGGCTTGGCCTTGGCCGCGCTGTCCGGGCCCCTGGCCGCGTGCACCGCGGAGCCCGAGCCGGCGATGAGGTCGTTCGACACGCCCCAGGCCCTGGCGGAGGCGAACCTGGTGGCCGCCGAGGCCCGGCGCTCCGTGGTCGTCGACCTGGACCTCGGCGAGCGCGGCCGGGGCACCTGCGGGCTGCGCACCAGCGACTTCGCCGCGTCGTGCCGGTTCGCGCCCGGCGACGCCGAGGAGGTCTCCTACGTGCTGGCCCCCGACGCCGTGTTCGCCCGGATCCCGCCGGGGCGGGCGCCCGACCCGGGCAAGCCGTGGCTGCGGCTCGACCCGGACAACCCGCTGGGGCGCGCCATGGCGGACGTCGCCGTGCGGCTGCGGGACGCCGCCGACCTGCGCGAGGCGCTGCCCGAGGGCGCGCGGATCACGGGGAGGGCCGAGGAGGAGGTGGCCGGCAGGCGGACCGTCCGCTACACCGCGGAGGTGGCGGGGGACGGGCGGCCGTCGGTGGTCAGGCTGTGGGTGGACGCCGACGACCTGCCGGTCCGCCGCGAGGTGCGCACGCCCGCGGACGGTGGTGACGCGGTGGTGGTGGCGGACTACCGGGGCTGGGGCGAGCCGGTGGAGATCACGCCGCCCGCGCCGGAGCAGGTCGGCGAGCTGCCGGCGCTGCCGGGCTAGGACGTGGCGACGGGGGCCGGTCCGCGTGGCGCGGGCCGGCCCCTTTCGCGTGCGGGGCGCGTCATCCACAGCGCGCACCGCGCGTGGTCAGGCGCGGCGGCGTCGGCGCAGGTGGAACAGCGCGGCCCCGCCCACGAGCAGGAGCACGGCCGCCGCGACCAGCAGGCCCCGGACCGAGGCGCCCGTGTGGGCCAGCTTGCTGCCGCCCCCCGGCGCGGGCGGCTGGGTGACCGGGGCGGCGGTCGTGGTGGTGGTCGGATTCGTCGTGGTCGAGGTGGCGTCCGACGTCGTGCTGCCCGAGGTCGTGCTCCCCGTCGTGGTGGTCGAGCCCGTCGTGGTCGTCGTGCCGGTGCCGCTCGTGGTCGTGGTGGTGGTCGTCGTGTCGGTCGACGTGGTCGTGGTGGTCGTGGTGGTGCCGGTGCCCGGCAGGACGTCGACCCGGTGCAACAGGGTGTCCTGGTCCGGTTTGAGGGTGCACGGCATGGCGAAGGTGCCCAGGCCGGTGTCCTCGCCGGTGGCGGTCTTCGGGGTCAGGGTGGCCTCGAACTCGCCGACGTGGATGGTGGTGTCGCCCGGGTTGGGCAGGGTGATCGACGGCGCCTCGCCGGTGGCCACGGTGTCGAACGCGCCCTCGGGCGGCACGGGGGTCTTGGCCACGGTCAGGTCCGGCACGACTTCCAGCCGCGTGCCCGCGTTGTCCAGCACGGTGCTCGCCTTCGCCGTGCCCTCCACGGTGGCCGCGCCCACCAGCACCAGCCCCTGCGTGGCCAGCGGCGGCACGGTGGCCGTCGCGGTCACCCGGACCGGCGGCAGCGGTTCGCCCGCCACCGCCTCGCCGGGGCCGGGCAGGTCCTCGGCCACGATGCGCACGCTCATGTCCTGCGTGCCGATCAGCGGGAACGGGCAGCTGTAGACCAGCGTGAGGGTCGCCGTGGCGGCGCCGCCCACGCCCGCGCCCAGCAGGGCCGAACCGCCGACCACCGCCGCGCAGAGCCCGAGCGCCGCCACCCGGTGTCTGGATCCCATGATCCCTCCCCTAATGCGCAGAACATGACCTACCGGCGGGTAAGGTATCTTTACCGGATAGTTGCGGCAACTATTCGCACCCGGCCGACAAGAGCTGTTGCGGCAGTTGTCACCGGGGTGACAAATAAATGGTCGGCGCTTGTGCCCGCGCGGGCCCGGAAGTAGTTTCGGAGAATGGACGGAGTCGTGCGGTGAAGATCGCGGCGCTCCTGGTCGCGCTCGTCGCGCTGCTGGGCGCGACGCCGGCGTCCGCCCCCGCGCGACAGGCGGCCGGCGCGGCGGCGGGACCGGCGGGCGCACGGGCGCAGCCCGGCACGACCATCACCATCACCTACCGGGTCGACGCGGTGACCCGGCTGGCGAAGCCCGGCTCCGACCTCGCCATCGGCCCCGGCCTCCTGGTCGCCGAGATCGATCTGGTCAACGGCACCATCATCGGCGACCTCCGGCTGCCGCCCGCGCACGGCTACTTCGTCTTCTTCGGCTTCGTGCCCAGCACGGCCCGCACCGACATGACGCCGGTCGGCAAGGTCACCGGCACCATCGAGGCGGGCCAGATCAAGGCGCACGCCCTGATCGACGTCCGGGTGGGCGAGGTCGCCGTGGACCGGCAGCCGCTCGACGTCGGGCCGGGCTGCCGGACCGACAGGCCCGCCGTGCTCGACGTCGAGGGTCCCTTCGACCTGGCGGCGACCGTGCTGGACGGCGTCTACGAGCTGCCCGCGTTCGCCGGCTGCCTGGGCCGGGAGCGGCTGGACCCGCTGATCACCGGCCTGATCTCCGGGCCGGGCAACGGGATCCGGCTCACGCTGACCGCGCTCCCGGAGGCCCCGCAGGTCCCTGAGGTCCCGCAGGGCCAACCGGCCCCGGTCTCGCCTGGCCAGCCGACCCAGCCGACCCTGCCGAACCCGCCGGTCCCGCCGACCCCGTGAGCAGCCGCAGCGCCCGCAGCGCGATGCCCATGTCGAACAGCGCGTCCGGGTCGTGCAGCCTCGTCCCGAACAGCTCCTCCAGCTGCCGCAGGCGGTAGCGCACGGTCTGCGGGTGCACCGCCAGGCTCGACGCGACCTCCGGCGCGCTGCCCCGGGTCTCCACCCACGCGCTCATCGTCTCCAGCATCCGCTGCTGCTGCTTGGGCGTCAGCCCCTCCAGCGGCGCCAGCGCCCGCTTGACCAGCTCGCGCACCAGGTCCTCGTCGCCGAGCAGCAGCAGCGTGGACAGGTGCTCGGTGGTGTCCACCATGGGCCGGTCCCGGATCACCCCGGACTGGATCAGCGTGATCGCCCGGCGCGCCCAGCGCAGCGACTGCCGCGCCGAGGCCAGCGGCACCAGCGGGCCGATCGCCGCGCGCCACCCGCCGAGCTTGTGCTCCAGCGCCACCAGCTGCCGCTCCGGGTCGGTGAGCAGCAGGCACGGCTCGCCGCCCTCCAGGTCCATCAGGATGTCCTCGTGCAGCGCGGGTATCGGCAGCTGGTGCTGGTCGGTGCGCCGCTCCAGGGCCACCACGAGCACCCGGTCCGGCAGCGGCCAGCGCGCCGCCTCCGCCAGCTCGGCCAGCGCGCTCGGGTGGTAGCCCGGCTCACCCAGGATCAGCTCCAGCAACCGCTTGCGCCGGCGCTCCAGCGCGCCCGCGTGCCGGGCCTGCGCCTCGGTGTAGCCCTCCATCGAGCGCAGCGACAGCTCGTCGATGTAGGCGAAGATCGCCTCGGCGATGAGGCACATGGTGGCCAGCGGCACGCGCTCGGTCTGGCCGAACTCCGAGATCCGCCGCCACGCCACCCGCGCGCCGATCCGGTACGCGGTCTGGAGCAGGTCCAGGCTCCGGCCCGCGCTCACCTCCAGCTTGCCGAGCAGCCGGAACAGCTTCGCGCGGTCCGCCCTTGCCGCGGTCGGGTCGACCATCCGGTCGATGAACTGGTGGATCGCCTGCTCCACGCCCTCCACGACCACCTGGCCGAACATTCCCTCCAGCTTTTGCGAGTACTCCGCGATCTGGTGCTGGATCTCCCGCACCATGTCGACCGCGACATCGCCGGCCCGCGCCCGGAACTTCGGCGCGAGTTCGGCGGGCAACCGTTCCCACAGGTCCGTGTCCCCGATTGGCGGTAACTCGGCCGACGGGAGTTCCCGGGTTCCGCTCATGCTGCTCACCCTCACCAGACGACTGGTTTCGCTCCGACGACATTGGTAGCCGCACGGATCGCGGGGGCGCCAGGGCGGGGAGGACTTTTTGTACCACCGTGAGTGTTCCGGAACAGGTTTTTGTCACGGGGTTGACAAAGGATCGCCATTGCTTGTGCGGTTCGGCGCCCGTGCGTAACGTACTGGCCAGTAATGTCGTTCCGGTAAATTCACGTCAACCATCCCGGAGAATACCCGTGGTATTGCGGCGTCGTGTGTTGGGGCTGGTGTTCGCGGCCCTGCTGGTGGCGTTGTGCGGCCTGTCCGTCGCCGCCTACCGGAAGGCGTTCACGCCCCGGGTCGGCGTGCTGCTGCGCACCGACCACGTCGGCAACCAGCTCCAGGCCGAGTCCGACGTGAAGCTGCTCGGCGTGCGGGTCGGCGAGGTCCGCGCGGTCCGCTCCCGCGGCGACGGCGCGGAGGTCGAACTGGGCCTCGACCCCGACCAGGTGAACCGCATCCCGGCGAACGTGTCCGCGCGGCTGCTGCCCAAGACGCTGTTCGGCGAGCGGTTCGTGAGCCTGGAGCCGCCCGCGGACCCGGCGGGCGCGCTCGGCGAGGGCGACGTGATCGAGCAGGACCGCACGTCCACCGCGATCGAGCTGGAGCGCGTGCTGGCCGACCTGATGCCGACCCTCCAGGCCGTGCGCCCGGACAAGCTCGCCTCCGCGCTCACCTCGGTGGCGAGCGCGCTCGACGGTCGCGGCGAGGCCCTGGGGCGGACCCTCACCCGGCTCGACGCCTACCTGCGCGAGCTGAACCCGGAGTTGCCCGTGCTCAAGGAGGACATCACCAAGCTGGCCGACACCGCCGACGTGTACGCGGACGCCGCGCCCGACCTGGTGCGCGCGCTGCGCGACGCGACCGAGGTCAGCCGCACCGTCGCCGAGCAGCGCGCCGACCTCGACGCCGTCTACGCGAACCTGACCACCGCCTCGGCCGACCTGACCGGCTTCCTGACCGACCACGGCGGCACGCTCGTGGACCTGGCCGACCGCTCGCGGCCCTCGCTGGAGCTGCTGGCCACCTACTCGCCCGAGTTCCCGTGCGTGCTCGGCGCCGTCAACGCGCTGCGCCCGCGGGTGGACGAGATGCTCGGCAAGGGCACCGACCAACCCGGCGTGCACGCCCGGGTCACGATCGTGCCGCCGGGGGAGCGGTACGTGCCCGGCCGCGACGAGCCGGTCCTCCGCCGCGGCGGCGCGCCGCACTGCCCGGCCGGCCCCGTCCGGGCGGTCGCGCCCGACCAGGTGCCCGGCTGGGCGGGACTGCTCATGGGGGTCCGATGAGGGGCGTCGCCGCACCGCTGACCAAGTTCCTGGTCTTCGTCGTCGTCACGGTCGCCGCCACCGGCTTCCTGGCCGCCACCATCGCGGGCAGCCGCGTCGGCGACACCAACCGCTACGTGGCGCGCTTCACCGACGTGACCGCCCTGGCCGAGGGCGACGACGTCCGCATGTCCGGCGTGAAGGTCGGCCAGGTCGAGTCCATGGAGCTGGTCGACGACGAGCTGGTGGACGTGGAGTTCTCGGTCGTCGACGACCGCTCCCTGGCCGCGGGCGCCACCGCCGCCATCAAGTACCGCAACCTGGTCGGCCAGCGGTACGTCTCGCTCGACCAGCCCGCCGGGTCGGTCGCGGACGTGCTGCCGCCCGGCGGGCTCATCCCGGTCGAGCGCACCACGCCGGCGCTCGACCTGACCGCCCTGTTCAACGGGTTCAAGCCGCTGTTCCAGGCGTTGAACCCGGACGACGTCAACAGGTTGTCCCACGAGATCGTCCAGGTGCTCCAGGGCGAGGGCGGCACGGTGGAGGACCTGCTCGCCCACACCGCGTCGCTGACCACCGCGCTGGCCGCCAAGGACGACGTGATCGGCCGGGTCGTGACCAACCTGAACGACGTGCTGGAGACGGTCGGCTCCCGCGACGACCGGCTCGACTCGCTGCTGGGCTCGCTGCGGCGGCTCGTGTCCGGGTTCGCCGCCGACCGGCAGCCGATCGGCAACGCCGTCGCGGGCCTCGCCGAGCTGGGCGAGAGCACCGCGTCCCTGCTGGAGCAGGGGCGGCAGCCGCTCAAGGACGACATCGCCCACCTCGGGCTGCTCGCGGGCAACCTCGGGAACGCGCCCGAGCTGGAGCCGTTCGTGCGCAACCTGCCGGTGAAGCTGGAGGCCATCGGCCGCACCGCGTCCTACGGCTCCTGGCTCAACTTCTACCTGTGCTTCGCCTCCTCGCAAGCCGAACCCGCGCCCGGCGGCCCGCCCGTGGGCATCCCCGTGACCGAATCGAGGTGCCGCCGATGACGCGCAGACCGGTGCTGCTGGGCGCGGTCGGGCTCCTGGTCGTCGCCGTGACCGCCGCGCTCACCTTCTTCCTGGAGGACCTGCCGTTCTTCGGCGGCGGCGAGCGGCACACCGCCGACTTCGCCGAGGCCGCCGGCCTGAAGGTGGACGACGAGGTCCGCGTCGCCGGCCTCAAGGTCGGCGCGGTGACCGACGTCGAGCTGCACGAGGGCCGGGTGCGGGTGGGGTTCCGGGTGACCGGCGTGCGGCTGGGCGACCGCAGCCGCGCCGAGATCCGCATCAAGACCCTGCTCGGGCAGAAGTACCTGGCGGTGGACTCCGAGGGTCGCGACCCGCTCACCGGCGCCATCCCGGTGGAGCGCACCACCTCGCCCTACGACGTGGTCGAGGCGTTCAGCGGCCTGGCGGACACGGTCGACCGGATCGACACCGACCAGCTCGCGCTGAGCTTCCAGGTGCTGTCCGACACCTTCCGCGACTCGCCGCGGCACGTGAAGCAGGCCCTGGAAGGCCTGTCCGCGCTGTCGAAGACGATCTCCTCGCGCGACGAGCAGCTCGCGTCGCTGCTGGAGGGCGCGAACCGGGTCAGCGGCGTGCTCGCCGACCGCAACGAGGACTTCGCCGCGCTGATCACCGACGGCAACCTGCTGCTGGAGGAGATCTCCCACCGCCGGGACGCCATCGCCAGGCTCCTCGACGGCACCCGCGCGCTGTCCCGGCAGCTCTCCGGCCTCGTCGCGGACAACCAGGCGCAGCTGGGCCCGGCCCTGGAGCAGCTGGAGCGCGTCACCGACGTGCTGCGGCGCAACCAGGAGGCGTTCGACCGCGGGCTCGCCCTGGCCGGCCCCTACTACCGGCTGCTGAACAACTCGCTGGGCAACGGGCAGTGGGTCGACACCTACGTGTGCGGGCTCGTCACCACCCCCGGCCAGGAACGGCGCGACTGCCCACCGGGAGGCCGCTGATGTTCGCCCGGACCAGGGGCCGGCGGCGGCTCGTCGCCGCGCTCGCCCAGGGGCTCGTGCTGGTGCTCGTCGCGACCGCCGCGGTGTGGTGGGTCTTCCTCCGCCCTGCCGCCACCCGCGTCACCGCCCACTTCACCGCCGCCGTCGGCGTGTACGAGGGCTCGGACGTGCGGGTGCTCGGCGTGCGGGTCGGCGAGGTGGTCGGCGTGACGCCCGAGGGCGGGTCGGTGCGCGTCGAGCTGGAGCTCGACCACGGCGTCGACGTGCCCGCCGACGCCCGCGCGGTCGTCGTCGCGCCCAACATCGTGGCCGACCGGTACGTGCAGCTCACCCCCGTCTACACCGGAGGGGCCAAGCTCGCGCCCGGCGCGGTCGTCACCAGCGGGCGCACCGCCGGGACCGTCGAGCTCGACGAGCTGTACCGGAGCCTGGACGCGCTGCTGACCGCGCTGGGCCCGAACGGCGCGAACCGCGAGGGCGCGCTGTCGGACCTGCTCAGCACCGGCGCGGCCAACCTCGACGACGCGGGCGGCGCGTTCAACGACTCCGTCCGGCAGCTCGCCGACGCCGCCCGCACCCTCGCCGGGTCGCGGGACGACCTGTTCGGCACCGTGGACCACCTCCAGTCGTTCACCTCGCTGCTCGCCGCCAACGACGAGCAGGTGGGGCGGCTGGCCGACCAGCTCGCCGACGTGTCCGGGTTCTTCGCCGCCGAGCGCGACGACCTCGGCGCGGCGCTGGGCGAGCTGGCCGGCGCGCTGGAAGGGGTGCGGGCGTTCGTGCGCGACAACCGCGACCGGGTGCGGTCCGGCGTGGCCGACCTGGCGGTGCTGACCGGCTCGCTGGCGCGGCAGCAGGAGTCGCTGGCCGAGGCGCTGGAGGTGGCGCCGGTGGCGCTGCACAACGTGATCGGGGCCTACGACCCGGAGACCGGGACGCTGAACGCGCGGGCGAACCTCGACGAGTTCGTGGCCGACCTGCTGAGCGTGCCCGGCGGTGCGCGGTGAAGCGGCTCCTCGCGCTCGCGCTGGTGCTGACCGGGTGCTCGGCGGTGCCCAGCGCCTACGACCTGCCGCTGCCCGGCGGCGCGGACCTGGGCGACCGGCCCTACCGGGTGACCGTCGAGTTCGACGACGTGCTCGACCTGGTGCCGCACGCGGCGGTCAAGGTCGACGACGTGGCGGTGGGCCGGGTCGAGGACATCGCGCTGTCACCGGACGGCTCGACCGCGCTGGTGCGGGTGGCGGTGCGCGGCGACGTGCGGCTGCCCTCGGACGCGGTGGGGCGGCTGCGGCAGTCCAGCCTGCTGGGCGAGAAGTACGTGGAGCTGGCGCCGCCCGGCGGCGCGGGCGCGGCCACGCCGCTCGTGGACGGCGCGGTGGTGCCGGTGGCGCGGACCAACCGCAACCCCGAGGTGGAGGAGGTGTTCGGCGCGCTGTCCATGCTGCTCAACGGCGGCGGGATCGGGCAGCTCCAAGACATCTCGCGGGAACTGGGCGCGGCCCTGTCCGGCAACGAGGCGGCGGTGCGGTCCCTGCTGTCCACCCTGGGGTCGTTCACCGGGTCGCTCGACGAGCACAAGGGCGAGATCACCAGGGCGCTGGAGGCGGTGGACCGGCTGGCGGCGAACCTCTCGGCGCGCGGCGGCGAGATCGGCGAGGTGCTGGACGGGCTGGAGCCCGGCCTGGAGGTGCTGCACGAGCAGCGCGGGCAGCTGGTCGGGCTGCTGACCGCGCTGGACGACCTGTCGGGCGTCGCGGTGGACGTGGTGAACCGCGGGCGTGACGACCTGCTGGCCGACCTGCGCGCGCTGGAGCCGACGCTGCGGCGGCTCGCCGAGTCCGGGCAGGACCTGCCGCAGTCGCTGGAGCTGCTGCTGACCTTCCCGTTCAGCGACGCGGTGCTCGACGGGATCAAGGGCGACTACCTCAACACGTACCTGACGCTGGGCACCGGGGGGCGTTGATGATCACGCGGCGGATCCGGGCGCAGGTGGCGCTGTTCACCGTCGTCGCCCTGTCCGGGGTCACCTACGTGGGCGCGGAGTACGCCGGGCTGCTCGTGCTGGACGACGGGTACGCGGTGCGGCTGGAGCTGGCCCGCACCGGCGGCCTGTTCACCGGCGGCGAGGTGACCTACCGGGGCGTGCCGGTGGGGCGCGTCGGCGAGATCCGGCTCGGTGACGGGCGGGTCGAGGCGGAGCTGCGCATCGACGCGGGCGCGCCGCCGATCCCGGTCGACCTGGAGGCGGTGGTCGCCAACCGGTCGGCGGTGGGGGAGCAGTACGTCGACCTGCGGCCGCGCGGCGCGGGCGGGCCGCACCTGACCGACGGCTCCGTGATCCCGGAACGGCTCACCACCCTGCCGCCGCCGGTGGAGAAGGTGCTGACCAGCATGGACGACCTGGCGCGCTCGGTGCCGGTGGACGCGCTGCGCACCGTCGTGGACGAGCTGGACACCGCGCTGCGCGGCACCGGGCCCGACCTCCAGGCGCTGCTCGACGCGACGGCCGAGTTCATCGGGGCCGCCACCGCGCACCTGCCGCAGACCACGCGGCTGCTCGACGAGTCCGCCACCGTGCTCCAGACCCAGCTGGACCACGCCGCCGCGATCAACTCGTTCGCCGACGACGCCGCGCTGGTGGCCGAGCGGCTGCGCGCCTCGGACGGCGACCTGCGGCGGGTGATCGCGGCGGCGCCGGGCGCGGCGGCCGAGGTGAGCGCGGTGCTGCGGGAGTCCGGCCCGGACCTGGGCGTGGTGCTGGCCAACCTGCTGACCACGGCGGACGTGCTGGTGACGCGGCAGGGCCAGCTGGAGCAGGTGCTCGTGAGCGTGCCGGACGCCGTGTCGGTCGGCGCGTCAACGCTGAGCGGCGGCCAGGCGTCGTTCGGCCTGGCCCTGACCTTCTTCGAACCACCACCGTGCGAGGCGGGCTACGAGGGCACCCCGCGCCGCCTGGGCCTGGACACCACCCCGGCCCCCCTCAACACCGGCGCGAGCTGCACCCTGCCGCGTGGCTCGACCACGGGCGTGCGCGGCTCCCAACACGCCCCCCGCTGACCCGAACCCACAACTCACGGGTCCTGAACGTACGACACGGTGGTCCTGAACGTACGACTCGCGGGTCCTGGACGTACGACTCGCGATGCTTGAGTGGACGACTCGCGATGCTTGAGTGGAGGACACGCGCGGGAAAGGGGTTTCCTTGGCGCGTGTCGTCCGGTGGGGTGTCGCGAGTCGTACGTTCAGGTCGACCGTGTCGTACGTTCAGGACCCCCGAGTTCTCCGTTCAGGTGCGGCTGGTTCCGCGGTCGGGGGTGGTGGGGGACACGTAGAGCCAGGTGTTGTGCTCCTTGGTGAAGTGGCTGGTTTCGTGCAGGACGTCGCGTTCGCCGTGCAGGCGGTAGTGGGCGCGGAACTCCACTGTGCCCTCGGTGTGGAAGAGGGAGCCGTTGGTGCGGTTCAGGACTTCCAGGTGCGTCCAGCGCTGGTCCGGGTCCAGGTCCAGTGAGGTGGGGCGCGTGGTGGGGTGCCAGGTGGCCAGCAGGTAGTCCTCGTGGCCCAGGGCGAAGGCGCTGTAGCGGGAGCGCATCAGGGATTCGGCTGTCGGCGGCTTCTTGCGGCCCTCGTGGTACGGGGAGCAGCAGGTCGCGTAGGGCTCGCCTGTGCCGCAAGGGCATACGCCAAGGGGAGGGGGTGAGGCGGGGGAGGCGCCAGGGGGTGGGGTCATGTCGGGCGGTCGCAGGCGGTGTGGGCGGAGCGGGTGTAGCGCAGCCACGCGAGGGCGGTTTCGGCCTCCTGGTTGCCGGCGGCGGCGTCGGCGCGCAGGCCGGCATGCACCTGGTAGCGCAGTTCGGCCGGGGTGTTCGGGTGGGTGAGCAGGTTGGCGCGGATCGCCGGGTTCGGGTCGTCGGCCAGCCGGGCCAGCGACTCGGCGGGGGTGGCCGGGTCGGTGGACAGGGCTTCGCGCGCCGCTTCGCCACCCGGCAGCGTCGGTTCGGTCACCGCCCGAGCATAGAGAGGAGGCGGCTCCCCTCCCGTTGACTGCCAGTCGGGGAGGGGAGCCGCCTCGGGCGGGCCGGTCACGGCATCAGGCGCACACCACGCCGTTCAACGTGGGAGAGGTGAACGGTGGGGTGCTTCCGTTGAAGCTCGCGTTGTAACCGATGGTCGCGGTACCACCGGTCGCGAGCCTGCCGTTCCAGGACGTGTTGGTGACGCGCACGGTGTCGCCCGTGTCGGTCCACGTCCCGTTCCAGCCCTGGGAAACGGTCACACCGGGTGCGGAGAACGCCAGGGTCCAGGATTCGACCGGCGCTCCCCGGTTCTCGATGACGATCTCACCGGTGTAACCGTTCGACCACTGGCTCACCACTCGGTGCGTCACCCGGCAACCGTCCCCTGGAGGCCGGGTTGTCGTCGTCGTGGTGGTCGTGGTCGTGGAAGTCGAGGTGGTGGTGGAGGTCGAGGTGGTGGTGCTGGTGCTGGTCGTGGTGCTGGTGATCGGTCCCGCAGCCATGGCCATGTCGTAGGCCCGCTGCGGCACGAACTGGCCCGCGCCGGCGATGCAGCCGTCCGCCTCGCCGGGCAGCTTGATCCACAGGTAGGCCGCGACCTGGGGGTCGCCGGTCTCGGTGGTGCTCGGCGTGCCGATCGCGCGGCCGGCCGGGTCGCACCACTCGTCGCCGAGCGGGCCGTTGCCGTTGCGGCTGGTGTCGACCACGGCCTTGAGGCGCGAGTCGCCCAGCGCGTTGAGCACCGACTTGCCGAACGCGACCTCGTCGCGGGTGTAGCGGTAGTTCGACACGTTGAGCGAGATGCCGTCGGCGCTGTTGAAGACGTCCGCGCCGCGCAGCCGCTCGTTCGCCTCGGCCGTGGTCAGCCACGCCGAGTGGCCGATGTCGAAGTACACCTTCGCCTGCGACGAGCCCGCCTTGAGCTTCTTGCCCGCGTAGGCCATCGACGCCATCGTCTCGGCCTGCTGGGACTGGCTCTGGCAGTTGCTCATGATCGGCAGCACGTCGGGTTCCAGCACGATCGCCGCCGGGCGGCCCGCGAGGCCCGCCGCGACCTCGTCCACCCAGGCCCGGTACTCCTGGTGCGACCGCGCGCCGCCGCCGCTGGCGCCGCCGCAGTCCCGGTTCGGGATGTTGTAGACGACCATGATCGGGATCTTCCCGGCGGACGCCGCGGCGCCGACGAACGCGTCGACCTGGCCGCGCACCTGGGAGGTGTTGCTCGTGGTGTACCAGCGCGCCTGCGGCACGTTCGCGATCCGGTCGCGGATCACCGATGCCTTGGAGTCGTTGGGGTTCTGGGCCACCCACCTCGCCGCCGAGGTGTCCGGGACCACGTAGAACGCCGAGTCGGCCGCCTGGGCGGTGGTGCCACCGCCGAAGACCAGGGCCACCGCGCCGGCGACCAGCGCGCCGGACATCGCGCTCGCGGCGACCGACCGGGCTCGTCGACCCCGGGCGCTCGCGGCGACCGGCCGGGCTCGTCGGCCCCGGGTCGCGTCCTGCGGACGCCGGCCTCGGCCGGGGTCCTGGGCATTCGGTGAGTGCATCAGAAGGTCCTCGCAGCGTCGGTGCAACGGGGGCTGACTTCGACTGGGAGCGCTCCCAGGTGGCAGGACTGTAGCCACTGGGAAACGTTGAGGAAAAGGGGCTGTTCCCGAGGGGTCCGGTTCGGCCCTCCTCACGGTACGTAAGATTAGGCAGGAAAAAACGACGTCCGAGGTAACTTCTGGCGCGAATCACGACGGTTCAGTGACGTTTTGTGAATGATTCTTCGGCGAACTGGGCCGTTCGGGTGAACGAGATCCGCGTCACTGTTCACCCGGACAAATCGTCGGGGGTTCGGTGGAGTTGGGCTGTTCCGGCTAACGCGGCCTGGTCCGAAAAGTCCACCCCTGGTGCGGGAATGCGGACAATCCTACTGTGGGAACGCTCCCAGACCGTTCACACGGAGGACCCGCAATGACGCGCACTCCCTCCCGGCCCGTCGCGGTCGCCGCGACGACGGCCCTCCTGGCGGCCGCCGCGCTGGCCGCCACCGTGCTGGCGCCCCACCTCAGGCCGGTCGCCGCGGCGCAGGTCGCGCAGGCCGACCCCCGGGTCGAGCAGCTGCTCGCCCGGATGACCCTCGACGACAAGGTCGGCCAGATGACCCAGGTCGACCGCGCCGCCCTGGACCCGGTCTCCGACCTGGCCACCTACCGGATCGGCTCGGTCCTGTCCGGCGGCGGCTCCGCGCCGACCCCCAACACCGCCCAGAGCTGGGCCGACATGTACGACCAGTTCCAGCGCGTGGCCCTGTCCACGCCGCTGGGCATCCCGATGATCTACGGCGTGGACGCCGTGCACGGCCACAACAACGTGCGCGGCGCGACGATCTTCCCGCACAACATCGGCCTCGGCGCCACCCGCGACCCGGAGCTGGTCCGGCGCGTCGGCGCGGCCACCGCGGCCGAGGTCGCGGGCACCGGCGTGGACTGGAACTTCGCGCCCTGCCTGTGCGTGGCCCGCGACGACCGGTGGGGCCGCACCTACGAGTCGTTCGGCGAGGTGCCCGAGATCCCCACCGCGATGACCAGCTACGTCGACGGGCTCCAGGGCGCGACCCTCGGCGGCGACAACCGGTCCGTGCTGGCCACCGCCAAGCACTACATCGGCGACGGCGGCACCGCGGGCGGCGTCGACCAGGGCGACGCCCGGATCTCCGAGCAGGAGCTGCGGGACGTGCACCTGCCGCCGTTCCGGGCCGCGGTGGAGCGCGGCGTCGGCTCGGTGATGATCTCCTACAGCAGCTGGAACGGCGTCAAGGCGCACGGCCACCGCTACCTGATCACCGACCTGCTCAAGGGCGAACTGGGCTTCACCGGCTTCGTGGTCTCCGACTGGGCGGGCGTCGACCAGATCGACGGCGCGACCGGCTTCACCGGCGCGGAGATCACCGCCGCGGTCAACGCGGGCGTCGACATGGTCATGGTCCCGAACGACTACCGGCGGTTCACCGGCCTGCTCAAGGCCGAGGTCCAGGCCGGGCGCATCAGCCAGGCGCGCCTCGACGACGCCAACCGCCGCATCCTGACCAAGAAGTTCGAGCTGGGCCTGTTCGAGCGCCCGTTCACCGACCGCTCGCTGACCCCGGTGGTCGGCTCGGCCGCGCACCGCGACCTGGCCCGCGAGGCCGTCCGGAAGTCCCAGGTGCTGCTGCGCAACGACGGCGTGCTGCCGCTGACCAGGTCCGGCCGGTACTTCGTGGCGGGCAAGTCCGCCGACGACATCGGCTACCAGAGCGGCGGCTGGACGATCTCCTGGCAGGGCGGCAGCGGCAGCACCACGCCGGGCACCACCATCCTCCAGGGCCTGCGCGACGCGGGCGGCAACGTCACCTACGACCGCTACGGCAACGGTGTGAGCAGTTCCTACACCGCGGCGATCGCGGTGGTCGGCGAGACGCCTTACGCCGAGGGCCGGGGCGACCGGCCGAACGGCCTCGGCCTCGACCAGGAGGACCTGACCACGATCAACCGGCTGCGCTCGGCGGGCATCCCGGTCGTGGTCGTGCTGGTCTCCGGCCGCCCGATGGACGTCGCGGGCCAGGTCGGGAACTGGAACGCGCTGCTCGCCTCCTGGCTGCCGGGCACCGAGGGCCGCGGCGTGGCCGACGTGCTGCTCGGCGACCACAACCCGACCGGCAAGCTGCCGGTGACCTGGATGAACAGCTCCTCGCAGCAGCCGATCAACGCCGGCGACGGCAAGGCCGCCCTCTACCCGCTGGGCCACGGCCTGAGCTACGGCCCGACCACCACCAGCACCACGAGCACCGCCACGACCACGTCGACCACCACCACGACGACGACCACCACGACCACCACCACGCCCCCGCCGGGGGAGGGCTGCACCGCGACCACCCGCGTGGCGAGCTCCTGGCAGGGCGGTTTCCAGGCGGAGGTCACCGTGACCAACCGCGCCGCCACCCGGTCGGCCGGCTGGACGGTCTCCTGGAGCACCGGCGGCGCGATCACCAGCCTGTGGAACGGCAGGCTCGCGCAGTCCGGCTCGCAGGTGTCCGTGGACGACGTCGGGTGGAACGGCGCGCTCGCGCCGGGCTCCTCCGCCACGTTCGGCTACACCGCGAACGGCTCACCGTCGACCCCTGACTTGGGCTGCCGGCTGAAGTAACCCTCTGGGAGCGCTCCCCAACCCTGCGTCATCCGGCCCAGCGCCGGCCTGCTTTCGGCCTACGAGAAGAGAGCCGCTGAGCCCAACTTGTCAAGCCTTTGTGGTTCAACCCTCTTTTCACGGTGTTTCGATGCCGTTACAGTCCCGGACTGGGAGCGCTCCCAGAACCTCCACCGCCCTGCACCCCGGAGGAACCGCATGCGACGACGCATGTACAGAGCGCTGTCCGGCACCCTCGCGGTGCTGGTCGGCGCACTGTTGTCCACACCGCTCCAGGCACCGCCCGCGGCGGCCGCGCCGGCGTTCAACTACGGCGAGGCCCTCCAGAAGTCGATCTGGTTCTACGACGCCCAGCGGTCGGGCGACCTGCCCGCCGACAACCGGGTGTCCTGGCGCGGCGACTCGGCGCTCCAGGACGGCCGGGACGCGGGCCTGGACCTGTCCGGCGGCTTCTACGACGCCGGCGACCACGTGAAGTTCGGCTTCCCCTTCGCCGCCACCATGACCATGCTCGCGTGGGGAGCGGTGGAGAACCGGGACGCCTACGAGGGGTCCGGCCAGCTGCGGCACCTGCTGGCCAACCTCAAGTGGGGCACCGACTGGATCATCAAGGCGCACCCGTCGCCCAACGTGGTCTACGGCCAGGTCGGCGCGGGCGACGACGACCACAAGTGGTGGGGCGCCGCCGAGGTCATGAGGATGGGGCGCCCGTCGTACAAAGTGGACGCCTCCTGCCCCGGCTCGGACCTCGCGGGCGAGTACGCCGCGGCGATGGCCGCCTCCTCCCTGGTGTTCCGGCAGAGCGACCCGACCTACGCGGCCACCCTGCTGACCCACGCCCGGCAGCTCTACGCCTTCGCCGACACCTACCGCGGCAAGTACAGCTCCTGCATCACCGACGCGGCGAAGTTCTACAACTCCCACAGCGGCTACCAGGACGAGCTGGTGTGGGGCGCGGTCTGGCTGCACCGCGCCACCGGCGAGCAGTCCTACCTGGACAAGGCGAAGACCGAGTACCAGAAGCTGTCCACCGAGCCGCAGACCACGACCCGCTCCTACCGGTGGACCATCGCGTGGGACGACAAGTCCTACGGCGCCTACGCGCTGATGGCCAAGCTCACCGGCGAGCAGCAGTACGTCGACGACACCAACCGCTGGCTGGACTACTGGACCACCGGCTACAACGGCAACCGGGTGCGGTACTCCCCGGGCGGCCAGGCCCACCTCGACACCTGGGGCTCGCTGCGGTACGCGGCCAACACCGCGTTCGTCGCGCTGGTCCACGGCGACTGGCTGCGCGAGCGCGACCCGGCCCGAGCGGCCACCTACCACGACTTCGGCGTGCGGCAGGTCAACTACGCGCTGGGCGACAACCCGCGCAACGCCAGCTACGTCGTCGGCTTCGGCGCCAACCCGCCGCGCAACCCGCACCACCGCACCGCGCACGGCGCGTGGGCCGACACCATGCAGGAACCCGCGACCAGCAGGCACGTCCTGTACGGCGCGCTCGTCGGCGGCCCCGGCACCAACAACGACGCGTACAAGGACGACCGCACCGACTTCGTCGCCAACGAGGTCGCGATCGACTACAACGCCGGCTTCACCAGCGCGCTCGCCCGCCTCTACAAGGAGTACGGCGGCACGCCCCTGGCGAACTTCCCGGTCGCCGAGACCCCCGACGGCCCCGAGCTGACCGTCCAGGCGTCGGTCAACCAGAGCGCGGCCGGCTTCACCGAGGTCAAGGCGTTCGTCATCAACAAGAGCGCGTGGCCCGCCCGGACGTTCAACGGCTCCCTGCGCTACTACTTCACCCTCGACGGGACCACCACGCCCGAGCAGGTCACCGTCACCACGAACTACAACCAGTGCGGCACGCCCAGCGCGCCCCGGCAGCACAGCGGCCGCGTCTTCTACGTCGACGTCCCCTGCCCGGACGTGTACCCCGGCGGGCAGTCCGCCCACCGGCACGAGGTGCAGTTCCGCATCACCAGCGCGGGCACCTGGGACCCGGCGAACGACTGGTCCCACGAAGGACTGGGCCAGGGCAACACCGTCGCCCTCACCGACCGCCTGACGCTCGTCCAGGACGGCGCGGTGCAGTGGGGCAGGGAGCCCGGTCCGGCCGTCGAGGACCGCGAGGCCCCGTCCACCCCCACCGGGCTGCGGGTCTCGAACGTGGGCGCCACCGGCGCCACGCTGAGCTGGACGGCGTCCACCGACAACGTCGGGGTGGCCGGCTATGACGTGCTCCTGGCGGACGGCACGTCAGCAGGTTCTCCGGTCACCCCGACGTTCCAGCTCACCGGCCTCACGCCGGACGCGTCGCAGACCTTCGCCGTCCGGGCCAGGGACGCCGCCGGCAACACCTCCGCCGCGAGCGCCGTCATCACCTTCCGCACCGCGCGGGAGGACACCGGCGGCGGTGGCGGGACCCTCGCCGTGCAGCAGCGCGGCAGCGGCTCCGCGACCGCCAACCAGATCGGCGCCGCGCTCGCGCTGGTCAACCGGGGCGGCGCCGCGGTCGACCGCGCCGCGGTGACCCTGAGGTACTGGTTCACCGGCGACTCGTCGAACGCCGGCTACCAGGTGTTCTGCGACTGGGCCGCGATGGGCTGCGCCAACGTGCGCGCCACCGTGGTGAAGCTGCCGACCGCGCGGGCCGGGGCCGACGCCTACGTCCAGGTGTCCTTCACCGCGGGCTCCCTCGCGGCCGGCGCGAGCACCGGCGACATCCAGCTGCGGGTGGCCAAGTCCGACTGGTCCACCTTCGACCAGACCAACGACCACAGCTACCGGGTCAGTGCCGCGCTGACCGACTTCGACCGGGTCACCGCCCACGCGGGCGGCGTCCTCTCCTGGGGCACCGAGCCCTAGCCCAGTCTCGGCACGGGGCGTTCTGCGCGCCCAGGCGCCCCGTGCCGACTCCACCACCGAACACCACCGGACACACCGCCGCACCACCGCACCACCGGAAACACCGCCGCTCGAAAGCTCGCGGATCAATGGCTGATCCGTGCAGGAGGAGGACGCATGAGGTACCGAACCAGAGCGGGACGGTTGCGAACCGGACCGCTCGCGTTGATCGCCGCGGCGGCCACAGCCGCGGGAGTCATGCCGTTCGTGGCGCCGGTCGCGAACGCCGCCGTCGCGTGCACGGTCAACTACCAGGTGACCAACCAGTGGCCCGGTGGCTTCGGCGCCAGCGTGAACATCCGCAACCAGGGTGACGCCGTCAACAACTGGCGGCTCACGTGGACCTTCCCCGACGGCCAGCGCGTGCAGCAGGGCTGGAACGGCACGTTCAGCCAGAGCGGCAGCGTGGTCACCGTCACCGGGCCGAGCTGGTCGCCCAACCTGGGCGCCAACGCCCAGGTGTCGGTCGGCTTCAACGGCCAGTGGACCGGGGCCAACAACGCCCCGACCGACTTCGCGATCAACGGCACGCGGTGCACCGGCCCCAACACGGCGCCCAGCGTGACGCTGAACTCGCCGACGGCCGGCCAGACGTTCCAGGTCGGCCAGGCCATCCCGCTGGCGGCCACCGCGAGCGACAGCGACGGCACGATCGCCAAGGTCGACTTCCTGGCCGACGGCGTGGTCGTCGCGACCGACACCTCGTCGCCTTACTCCGGCTCCTGGAGCGGCGCGACCGTCGGCGAGCGCGCCATCACCGCGCGGGCCACCGACGACAAGGGCGGCGTGACCAACTCCAGCATCGCGGGCATCCGGGTGCTGGCCGGTCAGGCCATCCAGGTCAACCCGCCGTCGCTGAGCGTCCGGCAGGGCTCCACCGGCACCTTCGGCGTCTCGCTGGCCACCGCGCCGGCGGGCAACGTCACGGTGGCGGTCGCGCGCTCGGGCGGCAGCACCGACCTGACCGCGGGCCCGGCGTCGCTGACCTTCACGCCGGGCAACTGGGCGACCAAGCAGAACGTCACGGTCACCTCGGCGGACAACGGCGGCGAGCCCGGCACGGCGACGTTCACCGCCAGCTCCACCGGCATCACCCCGGCCACGGTCGAGGTGAAGGAGATCGACGGGTCCGCCTCGAACTTCGAGCAGGCCTTCCTCGACCAGTACGCCAAGATCCACGACCCGGCGAGCGGTTACTTCCGGACCTTCAGCGACGGCCTGAAGGTGCCGTACCACTCGATCGAGACGCTGATGGTCGAGGCGCCGGACCACGGTCACCAGACCACGTCCGAGGCGTTCAGCTACTACCTGTGGCTGGAGGCCAGCTACGCCCGGATCACCGAGGACTGGTCTTCGTTCAAGAAGGCCTGGGCGTCGATGGAGAAGTACATCATCCCGTCGACCGCCGACCAGCCGACGAACAACAAGTACGACCCGTCCAAGCCGGCGACCTACGCGCCGGAGCACCCGCGGATGGACCAGTACCCGTCGCAGCTGGACGCCAACGTCCCGGTGGGTCGTGACCCGATCGCGGCCGAGCTGAAGTCGGCCTACGGCAGCGACGACATCTACGGCATGCACTGGCTGATCGACGTCGACAACACCTACGGCTTCGGCCGGTGCGGCGACGAGTCGGACGCGGCGCCCGCGTACATCAACACCTACCAGCGCGGCTCGTCCGAGTCGGTGTGGGAGACCATCCCGCAGCCGTCCTGCGACACCTTCGCGCACGGTGGCCCCAACGGCTTCCTCGACCTGTTCACCAAGGACGCCCAGTACGCCAAGCAGTGGAAGTACACCAACGCCCCGGACGCCGACGCGCGCGCGGTGCAGGTGGCGCTGCTGGCCCAGGAGTGGGCGACCGAGCAGGGCAAGGCCTCCGAGATCAAGCCGGAGGTCGACAAGGCCGCCAAGATGGGCGACTACCTGCGGTACGCGATGTTCGACAAGTACTTCAAGAAGGTCGGCAACTGCAACAGCACCTCCTGCCCGGGCGGCACCGGCAAGGACAGCGCGCACTACCTGATGTCCTGGTACTACGCGTGGGGCGGCGCGACGGACACGTCGGCCGGCTGGGCGTGGCGCATCGGTGACGGCGCGTCGCACCAGGGCTACCAGAACCCGCTGGCGGCGTACGCGCTGTCGCAGGTCCCGGCCCTGAAGCCGAAGTCGGCCACCGGCCAGCAGGACTGGGCCACGTCGATGACCCGCCAGCTGGAGCTGCTCCAGTGGCTCCAGGCCGCCGACGGCGGCATCGCCGGCGGTGTCACGAACAGCTGGGAGGGCCAGTACGCGGCCCCGCCGGCGGGCACGCCGACGTTCTACGGCATGTACTACGACGCCCACCCCGTGTGGCGCGACCCGCCGTCGAACCGCTGGTTCGGCTTCCAGGCGTGGCAGATGGAGCGCACCGCCGCGCTGTACGAGATGACCGGCAACGCCGCGGCCAAGAAGATCCTCGACAAGTGGGTCCCCTGGGCCATCGCGAACACCACGGTCGGCACCGGCGGGAACTTCCAGATCCCGTCCGACCTGGAGTGGACCGGCGCCCCGGACACCTGGAACGCCTCCAACCCCGGTGCCAACGCGAACCTGCGGGTCCGGGTGCTCAACCACAGCCAGGACGTCGGCATCGCCGCGTCCTACGCGAAGACCCTGCTGAACTACGCGGCCGAGTCGGGCAACGCCCAGGCCCGGACCGTGGGCGAGGGTCTGCTCAACGCGCTGCTGGAGCACCAGGACGACAAGGGCATCGCGGTGCCGGAGACGCGCGCGGACTACAACCGCTTCGACGACGTGTACAACACGTCGAACCGCGAGGGTCCGTACGTGCCGTCGGGCTGGACGGGCACCATGCCCAACGGCGACCAGATCAAGCAGGGCGTCTCGTTCGTCGACATCCGGTCGATGTTCAAGCAGGACGCCGACTGGCCCAAGGTCCAGGCCTACCTGGACGGCGGCCCCGCGCCGACCTTCACCTACCACCGGTTCTGGGCGCAGGCTGAGATCGCCACGGCGTTCCAGCTGCACGTGGAGCTGTTCGGGTAGTTAATCCCGAAGGTCGCCGACACCCCCTTCACGACGAGGTGAAGGGGGTGTTCGGCGTTTCCTTTCATGTCGAACGCGTTCGATTCGAACCCGTCGAACGAAACATTCGCGAAACTTCGGTGTTGACGCGGGTCAGAGACCTGTGCCACATTTTTGGGCATCCCCGTTCGATCTCACGACCTGGGAAGTTCAGGGACGTGAATCGAAACGATTCGATTCAGAGAGCTGGGTATTCGAGGAATTCGACCAGCACGAGAGGTGTGCCGTGGGCCTGCCGTTCCGCGATCCGGCGCTGTCGCTCGAAGCCAGGGTTTCCGACCTGTTGGGGCGGTTGACCGACGAGGAGAAGGTGGCGATGCTGCACCAGCGGCAGCCCGCCGTGCCGCGCCTGGACCTCGCCGAGTTCCGCACGGGCACCGAGGCGCTGCACGGCGTGGCGTGGCTGGGGCCGGCGACGGTGTTCCCGCAGGCGGTCGGGCTGGGCGCGTCGTGGGACGTGGAGCTGGTGCGGCGGGTCGGCGAGGCGACCGGCGTGGAGGCGCGCGGCTTCCACCGGCGCGACCCGGTGGCGCACGGCCTGAACGTGTGGGCCCCGGTGGTGAACCCGTTGCGCGACCCGAGGTGGGGCCGCAACGAGGAGGGGTACGCCGAGGACCCGGTGCTGACCGCGGCGATGGGCACGGCGTACGCGTCCGGCCTGCGCGGCGACCACCCGCGGTACCTGCGCACCGCGCCGACGTTGAAGCACTTCCTGGGCTACAACAACGAGGACGACCGCTGCGTCACCTCGTCGGACCTGCGGCCGCGGGTGTTGCACGAGTACGAGCTGCCGTGCTTCCGCGGGCCGATCGAGGCGGGTGCGGCGGTGGCCGTCATGCCGTCGTACAACCTCGTCAACGGGCGGCCCGCGCACCTGAGCCCGTTGATCGAGGGCGAGCTGCGCGGGTGGGCCCCGGTCGGGGTGGCGGTCGTCAGCGACGCCTACGCGCCGTCGAACGTGGCCGGCGTGCAGGGCTACCTGCCCGACCAGGTCGAGGGGCACGCGGCGTTGCTGCGGGCCGGTGTGGACAGCTTCACCGACCAGGACGCGGACCCGGCGCTGGTCATCGAGAGCGTCACGAAGGCCCTCGCGGAGGGCCTGCTCGACCGGTCGGCCGTGGACCGGGCGGTGGGCAACGTGCTGGCGCTGCGGTTCCGGCTGGGCGAGTTCGACCCGCCGGGGGACAACCCGTACGCGTCGATCGGCCCGGAGGTGGTCGGCACCCACGGCGAGCTGGCGCTGGAGGCGGCGCGGCGGGCGGTGGTGCTGCTGCGCAACGACTCCTTCCTGCCGCTGGAGCGGGGCGCGGAGCTGGCGGTGATCGGCACGCACGCGGACGCGCTGTTCGAGGACTGGTACAGCGGCACCCTGCCCTACCGGGTGACCGTCCGGAGGGGACTGGAGCGGTTCGCCTCCGTCACCCACCACGAGGGCGTCGACCGGATCGCGCTGCGCGCGCCGGACGGCCGGTACCTGGGCGTGCGCGGCGGCGTGGTCGGCCTGGGCGGGCGGGAGCTGTTCGACCGCTTCGACTGGGGCGACGGGGTGTGGGCGCTGCGCGACGTGGCGTCCCGGCGCTACCTGGGGGTGGCCGAGGACGGTTCGCTGGTCGCGACGGCGACCACGCCGGGCGGGTGGGACGTGCGCGAGCTGTTCGAACCCCGCCCCGAGGGCGACGACGTGGTGCTGCGCAACAAGGTCCAGGGCACGGACACCGGGCCGTTCGCGGTCGAGCTGGTGGCCGACGGCGCGGCCGGGGCGGCGGCGCTGGCGGCGCGGGCCGACACCGTCGTGCTGGTGCTGGGCAACGACCCGCACGTCAACGGCCGCGAGACCCAGGACCGCACCACGCTGCGCCTGCCGTCGCTCGACCTGGTCCGGGCGGTGCGGGAGGCCAACCCGAGGACCGCGCTGGTGCTGGTGAGCAGCTACCCGTACGCGCTGGGCGGCGAGGAGGAGCGGCTGCCGGCGATCGTGTGGACCGCGCACGGCGGGCAGGAGCAGGGCCGCGCGGTCGCGGAGGCGCTGTTCGGGGAGTTCTCCCCGTCCGGGCGGCTGCCCCAGACCTGGTACCGGTCCGACGACGACCTGCCCGACATCCTCGACTACGACATCATCCGCGCGGGCGGCACGTACCTGTACTTCGACGGCGAGCCGCTGTTCCCGTTCGGCCACGGCCTGTCCTACACGACCTTCGAGTACTCGGAGCTGGGCCACGCCGACGGCGTGGCGACGGTGTCGGTGACCAACACCGGCGCGGTGGCGGGCGCCGAGGTCGTGCAGCTGTACTCGGCCGCGACGGGTACGCGGGTGCGGCAGCCGCTGCGCCGGCTCCAGTCGTTCCGCCGGGTGTTCCTGGAGCCGGGGGAGACCGCGACCGTCGAGCTGCCGGTGGAGCACCTGTGGCACTGGGACGTCGTCTCCGGGCGGCGCGTGGTGGAGGCCGGTCGGTACGAGCTGCTGGCCGGCTCCTCGTCGCGGGAGGTCCGGGCCCGGCTGGTGGTGGACGTGCCGGGCGAGCGGATCGGGCCGCGCTCGGGCGTGCTGCCCGCGGTGGACTTCGACGACTGCGACGGCGTGCGGCTGGTGGACGACGAGGTGGTGTTCACCCGGGAGGGCGCGTGGATCGCCTTCCACGACGTCGTCCCCGGCGACCGGGCCGCGCCGCCGGGGCTCCGGGTCTCGTTCGACGGCGCGTCGTTGCTGCTCACCGCGCAGGCGGCGGGCGTTCGGGTGCGGGAGGTGCGTTGACGTGGTCACCATCGCCGATGTCGCGCGGCACGCGGGTGTCGCGCCCAGCACGGTGTCGTACGCGCTGACGGGACGGCGCTCGATCTCCTCGGCCACCAAGGCCAGGGTCGAGGCGAGCGTCCGGGCGCTGGGCTACCACCCGCACGCGGGCGCCCGGTCGCTGGCCAGCAACCGCGCCAACGTGCTGGCGCTGGTGCTGCCGGTGCGCGAGGGCATGAACATGCCGGTGATGATGCAGTTCGTGGTCGCGGTGGCCAACGCGGCCCGCCGGCACGAGCACGACGTGCTGCTGGTGACCGCCGACCAGGGCGCGGCGGGCCTGCGCCGGGTCGCGGGCAGCGCCCAGGTCGACGGGCTGCTGGTGATGGACGTGGAGATGCACGACGAGCGCGTGCCGGTGCTGCGGGAGCTGGACCGGCCCTCGGTGCTCATCGGCTTCCCGGCCGACGCGGCGGGCCTGACCTGCGTGGACCTGGACTTCGCCGAGGCGGGCGCGCGGTGCGTCGACCACCTGGCCGACCTGGGTCACTCCTACGTGGCGCTGGTGGGCGCGCCGCGCGCGGTCTACCAGCGCGACACCGGGTTCGCCCACCGCACCATGGCCGGGTTCAGCGCGGCGGCCATGCGCCGGGGCGTCGCCTCGACGACCCTGCCCACCGAGCCGGACCACGAGTCGGTGCGGCAGGCCATCAGGGGCCTGCTCGACCGGCACTCGGCGGTGACGGGCCTGGTCGTGCACAACGAGGCCGCGTTGCCGTCGGTGGTGGAGGTGCTGCGCGAGCTGGGCCGCAAGGTGCCCGAGGACGTGGCCGTGGTCGCGATCTGCCCGGACGACCTGGCCGGGCGGATGAACCCGCCGCTGACCTCGGTGGCGGTGCCCGCCGAGCAGCTGGGCCACCACGCGGTGGCGCTGCTGATGGCCAAGCTCGACCGCGCGCCCACGCCGCCGCTGACGCTGCTCCCGCCCCGGTTGACCGAGCGGGCGAGCACCACGCGCTGATCCCGCGGGCGAGGCCCGCTCATGGGTGGTGGCGCGATTTCGAAGCGCTTCGATGTCAGGGAGGTGTTCCGGATGGGCTCGCGCGAGGTCGGCGGCGGGTTCGGGCGGTGCGACGGCCACCGGGTGGCGCGCGCGGGGGCGTGGGGGCCGGACCCGGTCCGCGTCCGCGTCGGCCTGGCCGGCGTGCGCGACGACGTGCCCGGCGCGCGGTCGTCCACCGCGAACGGCGACGGCTGCCACCGCACCGCCCGGAACTCCCGCGCCTGCGGGTGGCCGTTCGGGTCGGGGCGGCGCCGGCCCGGCCTGGTCCTCGTCACCGAGCTGGGCCCGCCCCTCCCGACGCCCGACCGGTTCCCGTTCGGCCCGGACCTCCTCGTCGCCCCGGTCCACCGGCTCGGCCGGCGATCCCGCGAGGTCCACCTCCCGTCCGGCGCGCGGTGGACCGACACCGCGACCGGCGCGCTCCACGAAGGCGGTCAGACCCTCCCGGTCGACGCACCCCTCGACCGCACCCCCCTCTTCACGCGCGAAGGCGCGCGACTCCCTGGATTCGACGCTAAGGGGCGTTCATGATTCTCAACCGCAGGGGCTTCTTCTCCCTCACGGCGGCCGTCGGCGGCACGGTCGTCGTGGGCTGCGGCTCGTCGGCGCAGCAGCACACCGGTTCGGCGCTCGACGCCGACGCGCTGTCCCGGGTGCTGCCGGCGCACGTGCCGGTCGAGTTCGCCAAGCCGGACCTGCCCGGCGTCGGCGGCTCCGCGCCCGGCTACCTCTCGTTCCCCCGCGAGCTGGTCGCCGCGGTGAAGGACAAGCCGCTCAAGGGCGGCGAGGTCACCGCGATGACGCCCGCGTTCTGGCCCGTGCCGCCGGGCCTGGGCGAGAACTCCTACTACGACGTGGTCAACGAGCGCCTCGGCGGCGTGGTGAAGTTCGACCTGGTGCAGGGCAGCGACTACGCGGCGAAGCTGGCCGCGCTCATGGCGGCCAAGCAGGTGCCCGAGCTGACCGTCATGCCGACGTTCACCATCCCGCCCCGGTTCAGCGAGGGCGTCGGCGAGGTGTTCCGCGACCTGACCGACTTCCTCGCCGGCGACAAGGTCAAGGACTACCCGCTGCTGGCGAACATCCCCACCGACGCGTGGAACGCGTGCGTCTACGGTGGACGCCTGTACGGCGTGCCGTTCCCGGACAAGCTGTTCCCCGAAGCCCTGTTCTACCGCAGCGACCTGTTCGAGCAGCTCGGCGTGGAGCCGCCCAAGAGCGCCGACGAGTTCGCCGCGCTGTGCAAGGAGATCAACGACCCGGCGAACAACCGGTGGGCCGTCGGCGACGTGTTCCGCTCCGTGGTCCGGATGTTCGGCAGCCCGGGCGACTGGAGCCGCGACCCCTCCGGCAAGGTGGTCAACGTCATCGAGACCGAGGCGTACACCGAGGCGGTCAAGTTCACCCGGGGCCTCTACGAGGCGGGCTACGTGCACCCCGACCTGGTCGCGGGCACCACCACCCGGCTCAAGGAGCTGTTCGCGGGCGGCCAGATGCTGATCTACCAGGACGGCCTGGGCGCGTGGCGCGAGGCGCTGGCCCAGCAGCGGCCCACCAACCCCGGCTTCGGCATGGAGGCGATGCCGCTGTTCGCGCACGACGGCGGCAAGCCGGGCTACCCGGTGAGCCCGCCCACCGCCATGGTCACCCTGATCCGCAAGGACGTCCCCGACGACCGGGTGCGCGAGCTGCTGGGGGTGGCGAACTTCGCCGCCGCGCCCATCGGCACCGAGGAGCACTTCCTGCTGCGCTACGGCACCGAGGGGAAGCACAGCGCCCGCGACGCGAGCGGTTCGCCCGACCTCAACGAGCTGGGCCGCAAGGAGATCACCCTCACCTACGGCTTCCTGTCCGGCCCGCCGGACGCCATCGTGGAGACCCAGTACCCGGACTACGTCGAGTCGCTGCACGGCTGGCTCTCCGACGCCTACGAGCACCAAATCAAGCCGCCCACGTTCGGCCTGCGCATCGAGGAGCCCGCCGAGCACTCCAAGCTGCCCAAGCAGTTCGAGGACCGCACCAACGACATCCTGCGCGGCCGCACGCCCGTCGACCAGGTCGGCAAGCTCGCCGAGGACTGGCGCAAGGCCGGTGGTGACGAGCTGCGCGAGTTCTACGACAAGGCGCTGTCCGATGCCGGGCGCTGACCTGTTGGCGCGGCCCGCCCCCGCGGCGGGCCGCCCGGCGCCCCCGAACCGGAGCCCCCGGTGGGTGCGGCGGCTGCGGCGGGACTGGGTGCTGCTGGTGATGGTGGCGCCGGCGATCCTGCTGCTGGCGGTGTTCCACTACGTGCCGCTGCTGGGCAACGTGGTGGCGTTCCAGGACTACTCGCCCTACGTGGGGATCGCGGGCAGCCCGTGGATCGGGTTCACCAACTTCGAGCGCATCCTCACCGACCCGGGTTTCTGGGACGCCACGGTCAACACGCTGACCATCACCGCGTTCCAGCTGGTGTTCTACTTCCCGGTGCCGATCGGGCTGGCGCTGCTGGTGCACAGCCTGCTGAGCCCGCGGCTGCGGATGCTCGTGCAGGGCGTGGTGTACCTGCCGCACTTCTTCTCCTGGGTGCTGGTGATCACGCTGTTCCAGCAGATGATCGGCGGGGCGGGCGTGCTCAACCAGTTCCTGCGCTCGCACGGGTTCTCGCCGGTCGACGTGATGACCGACCCGGACCTGTTCCTGGTGCTGGTCACCGCGCAGTCGGTGTGGAAGGACGCCGGGTGGGGCGCGATCGTGTTCCTGGCCGCCCTGTCGACCGTCGACACCTCGTTGTACGAGGCGGCGGCGGTGGACGGCGCGGGCCGGTGGCGGCGGCTGTGGCACGTGACGCTGCCCGCGCTGATCCCGGTGGTGGTGCTGCTGCTGATCCTGCGCCTCGGCGAGGCGCTGACGGTGGGCTTCGAGCAGTTCCTGCTCCAGCGCGACGCGGTCGGCGCGGCCACGGCCGAGGTGCTGGACACCTACGTGTACTTCACCGGCGTGGTCAACTCCGACTTCGCCTACGCGGCGGCCGCGGGCCTGGTCAAGGGCCTGGTCGGGCTGGCCCTGGTGCTGGCGGCCAACAAGGTCGCGCACCTGGCGGGCGAGCAGGGGGTGTACTCCCGGTGACCACCGTGCGAACCCCTTCCCGCCCGACCCGTCCCACCCGCCCGGCCTGGGAGGAGCAGCCCACGCGCCTCGGCCAGGCGGCCAAGGGCGTGCTGGTCGGCGTGGTGCTGCTGGCCGTGCTGTTCCCGCTGTGGGTCGTGGTGCTCACCAGCGTCTCGACCTCCGCCGCGATCACCAGGGCGGGCGGGCTGGTGGTGGTCCCCGACGGGATCACCCTCGCCGCCTACGCCGAACTGCTCTCCGGCGGCACCGTGACCCGCTCGGTGCTGGTCAGCACCGGCATCACCGTCGTCGGCACCCTGTTCAGCACGATCGTGACGCTGCTGGCGGCCTACGGCCTGTCCCGACCCGGCTCGTTCGCGCACCGGCCCCTGCTGTTCGCGGTGCTGCTGACGTTCCTGTTCGGCCCCGGCCTGATCCCGACCTACCTGCTCGTGCAGTCCCTGGGCCTGCTGGACACCTACGCCGCCCTGGTCCTGCCCGGCGCGGTGGCGGCGTTCAACCTGGTGGTCCTGCGGTCGTTCTTCATGAACATCCCCCAGGACCTGGTGGACAGCGCCCGCATCGACGGCGCCAACGACTTCCGCGTGCTCACCCGGATCGTGCTGCCGCTGTCCAAGGGCGTCACCGCCGTGATCTCGCTGTTCTACGCGGTCGGCTACTGGAACGCCTTCTTCAACGCCTTCCTGTACCTCAACTCCACCGACAAGTGGCCGCTCCAGCTGGTGCTGCGCGCCTACGTGCTCCAGGGCCAGCCGATCCCGGGCGCCAGCCCGGCCGACTCCACCCTGGACGGCACCGGCGGCCTGGTCGCCACGCTCGCGGTGAAGATGGCCGTGGTGGTGATCGCGGTGGTGCCGGTGCTGGCCGTCTACCCGTTCGTGCAGAAGCACTTCACCAAGGGAGTGATCGTGGGGGCGATCAAGGGATGACCGCGCCGCGGACGAGGGCGCTGCGGTACGGCGGCGACTACAACCCGGAGCAGTGGCCGGAGGAGGTGTGGGCCGAGGACGTCGAGCTGATGCGCCGGGCGGGCGTGAACACCGCGACCGTCGGCGTGTTCTCCTGGGCCCGCATCGAGCCGCGGCCGGGCGAGCGGGACTTCGGCTGGCTGGACCGGGTGCTCGACCTGCTGCACGCCGGCGGGATCGAGGTCTTCCTGGCCACGCCCACCGCGTCGCCGCCGCCGTGGCTGGGGCACCGGTTCCCGGAGACGCTGCCGGTGGACTTCGACGGCCACCGGCTCGCCTACGGCTCGCGCAACCAGTTCTGCCCCTCCTCACCGGTGTACCGGGAGCACGCGCTGGCCCTGGTCACCGACCTGGCCCGGCGCTACGCCGACCACCCGGCGCTCAAGCTGTGGCACGTGGGCAACGAGCTGGGCCAGGTGTGCCACTGCGACACCACCGCCGCGCACTTCCGGCGCTGGCTGCGCGCCCGGCACGGCACCCTGGACGAGCTGAACGAGGCCTGGCACACGGTGTTCTGGAGCCAGCGCTACGGCTCGTGGGACGAGGTGATCCCGCCCCGCCGCGCGCCCTACCTGATCAACCCCGGCCAGCGGCTCGACTTCGCCCGGTTCTGCTCCGACACCCTGGTCGAGTCCTTCCTGGCCGAGCGGGACGTGCTGCGCCGCATCACCCCGGACGTGCCCGTGACCACCAACTTCATGGGCCTGCACCCGGTCGTGGACGGCTGGGCGCTGGCCGCGCACGAGGACGTGGTCTCGCACGACTGGTACCCCGACCCGGCCGACCCGGAGTCGCACGTGCTCAGCGCGCTGAGCTTCGACCTGATGCGCTCGCTCAAGCGCGGGCCGTGGCTGCTCATGGAGCAGGCCGCCGGCGCGGTCAACTGGCGGCGGCGCAACCCGCCCAAACCGGCCGGCCAGCTGCGCGCCCAGTCCGTGCAGGCGGTGGCGCGCGGCGCGGACGCGGTGTGCTTCTTCCAGTGGCGCGCCTCGCGCGGCGGCGCGGAGAAGTTCCACTCCGGGATGGTGCCCCACGCGGGCCCGGACAGCCGGGTGTTCCGGGAGGTCGAGGCGCTGGGCGCGGACCTGGCGGCGCTGGCCCCGGTGGCGGGCGCGCCCGTGGTCGCGGACGTGGCCGTGGTGCTGGACTGGGAGAACTGGTGGGCGGTCGAGCTGGACGCGCACCCGTCCGGCGACTTCGCCCTGCTCGACCGGGTCCGCGACTGCTACCGGCCGCTGTTCGAGCTGGGCGCGACCGTCGACTTCGTGCCCGCCACGGCCTCGCCGGCCGACCTGGCGGCCTACCGGCTGGTGGTCGTGCCGAACCTGTACCTGGTGCGCGACCCCGAGCCGCTGCGGTCGTTCGTCGCGGGCGGCGGCACGGTGGTGGTGGGGTTCTTCTCCGGGGTGGTGGACGAGCGCGACCAGGTGTTCCCGGGCGGTTACCCCGGGCCGCTGCGGGAGCTGCTGGGGCTGCGCGTCGAGGAGGTGGTGCCGCTCGGCCCGGACGACGTGCTCGCCTGCTCGTCGGCGGAGCTGGGCGGGTTCACCGCCGACTTCTGGCGCGACGACCTGCTCGTCGAGGGCGCCGAGGTGGTGGCCGCGCTCGACGACGGCACGCCGGTGGTGCTGCGCCACCGGCACGGCGCGGGCGCGGCGTGGTACGTGGCCACCCGGCCCGAGGAGGGCGCGGCGGTGCGGCTGTTCGCGCGCGTGCTGGCGGAGGCCGGTGTCGAGCCCGCGCCCGACCGGCCGCGCGGCGTGGAGGTGGTGCGGCGCGGTGACGTGCTGTTCCTGGTCAACCACGGCGTCGACGAGGTGTCGGTCGACGTGCCGGGCGCCCACGTCGACCTGCTGACCGGCGCCGGGGTGTCCGGTTCGACGACCCTGGGGAGGTTCGGTGTCGCGGCTCTGGTTCCGCAGGCCGGCTGAGCGGTGGGAGGAGGCCCTGCCGCTGGGCAGCGGCCGGTTCGGCGCGATGTGCCGGGGCACCGGCGCGTTCGACCTCAACGACGACCGCGTGTGGCTGGGCGGCCCGGCGCGGCCGGTGGACGGCGTGGCGGAGGTCCTGGCGGCGCGGGAGGCCGTGCTGGCGGGCGACCCGGAGCGGGCCGAGGTGCTGCTGAGGTCGGTGCAGGGCCCGGACACCGGGGTGTACCAGCCGCTGGGCACGTTGCGGCTGCACGGGTTGACGCCCGCCGAGGGCTACTCGCGGTCCCTGGACCTGGGCACGGGCGTCGCCGCCGTGGACTACGGGAACGGCGTGCGGCAGGAGGCGGTGTGCTCCGCCGAGCACCACTCGCTGGCCGTGCGGGTGGAGGGCGCGCCCGGGGTGACCGCGTCGCTGGACGCGCCCGTGCCGCTCGTCCGCGTTGACGAGCCGGGCGCGGTGGTGTTCCACGTCGGCCTGGCCGACCCGCCCGCGTGGGAGGTGTTCCGCGAACGGGCCGCGGCCGACCACCGGGCGCTGTTCGACCGGGTGGCGCTGGACCTCGGCCCCGCGCCGGACGGGCCGACCGACACGTGGCGCGCCGACGACCCGGCGTTCGCCGCGCTGCTGTTCCAGTACGGCCGGTACCTGCTCATCGCCTCGTCCCGGCCGGGCACGCTGCCCGCGAACCTCCAGGGCGTGTGGAACCCGTACCCGGAGCCGCCGTGGCGGTCGAACTACACCGTCAACATCAACACGCAGATGAACTACTGGGCGGCCGAGCCGACCGGGCTGCCCGAGTGCCACGAACCGCTGCTGGAGTTCGTCGAGGGCCTGGCGCGGTCCGGCGCGGAGGTGGCGCGGTCGCTGTACGGCGCGGACGGCTGGTGCGCGCACCACAACACCGACCCGTGGTTCCTGGCCACGCCGGTGCAGGGCGACCCGGCCTGGGCGAACTGGCCGATGGGCGGCGTGTGGCTGGCGCTGCACCTGTGGGAGCACTTCGCCTTCACCGGTGACGTGGCGTGGCTGCGCGAGCGGGCGTGGCCGGTGCTGCTGGGCGCGGCCGAGTTCTGCCGGTCCTGGGTGTTCGAGCACGAGGGCGTGCCCACCACCGCGCCCTCCACGTCGCCGGAGAACCACTACGAGAGCCCGTCGGGCAACGAGGTGGCGGTGGGCGTCGGGTCGACGATGGACCTGACGCTGGTGTGGGAGCTGTTCACGCGGCTGCGCGAGGCGGGCGGGGTGCTGGGCCTGCCGGTGGACACCTCCCTGCTGGACCGCCTGCCGCCGCTGCCGGTCGGGTCGCGCGGGCGGCTGCTGGAGTGGGCGCGGGAGGTCCCGGAGACCGAGCCGCGGCACCGCCACGTGTCGCACCTGGTCGGCCTGTACCCGGGCACGCGGATCCGGCGGGGCTCCCCCGAGGCGGAGGCGGCCCGGCGGTCGCTGGAGGACCGGGGCGACGAGGGGCCGGGCTGGTCGTACGCGTGGAAGGCGGCGCTGTGGGCCAGGTTGGGCGAGGGCGGGCGGGCGGCGGCGCTGATCGCGGCCATGCCGCGCTGCCCCAACCTGGTCGCGGCGAACCCGTTCCAGGTGGACGGTTCGCTCGGCGTGCCCGCCGCGGTGGCCGAGATGCTGGTCCAGGGGCACACCGGGGAGGTGGAGCTGCTGCCCGCGCTGCCCCCGTCGTGGCCGGCCGGGAGCGTGACCGGGCTGCGGGTGCGCGGGGGGCTGGTGGTCGACCTGCGCTGGAGCGGCGGCTCGCCGACGTCCGTGGCGGTGAGCAGGTCGGCCACGGCGGTGAGCGGCCCGGCCGTGCGCGAGGTGGTGCTCCGGCACGGTGGGCGGCGTGAGGTGGTGCGGGTGCGGCCGGGTGAGCGGGTCGAGTCGGCGTGGGCCGGGTGAGGGGCGCCCGACCCCGTTCGCCGCCCGGTCCGGGGCGGGCGTCGCGACGCCCGCCCCGGACGGCCCCGGTCACCGCTCGTCGTGGCGCTCCAGCAGGGCGCGCAGGGCGTCCATCTCGCGGGCCAGCGCCTTGCGGCCGGCCGCGGTGATGGTCACCCAGGTGCGCGGGCGCTTGCCCTCGTAGCCCTTCTCCACCTCCAGCAGGCCGGCGTCCTCCAGCACGCTGATGTGCCGGGACAGGTTGCCCGCGGTCAGCTCCAGGGTGGTCCTGAGGTACCCGAACTCGACCCGCTTCGCCTCGCTCGCGATGGTGAGGACGCCCAGCCGGTGTCGCTGGTGGACCACGTCGTCCAGGGCCGCGGTGGGGTGTTCGCTCACCGGCGCACCCTACTGAGTGCCAGGGCGACGAGCCCGCCGACGACCGCGACGCAGCCGGGGAACAGGACGTCCTTGGCGGAGAACAGCACGTCCACCCGGCTGTCCGGCCGCCAGCCCAGGTCCCAGAACACCTGCCCCATGGTGGACGCGTTGGCCAGCAGCGTGAACCCGGCGTACCCGAGGGCGACCAGCGCGCACCACGGGCTGCGCTCCAGCCACGCCAGCACGAGCAGCCCCGCGGCGAACAGCATCAGCCCGCCGGTCTTGGTCACCGCCACGGCGCCGAGCACCGAGGTCGCCACGAAGCCGGCGACCACCGCGGCCCGGTACCAGCGGGTGCGCGCGAAGTCCCGCTCGGACAGGATCGCGAGCACCACCGGCAGGGCCAGGAAGACCGCCGCCTCGACCATCTCCACCTTGATGTCGTGGCGCAGGTGCCGGCGCACCTCCGCCGGCAGCAGCCCGCCGACGAGCGCGATGCCGAGCACGACCGCGAAACCGCCGAGCGTGACCCGGACGTAGGCGCTGGTCGAGGTCTCCAGCCCGGCGACCTCCGCGCGCCGGCGGTACCACCACACCGTGACCACCAGGCCGGTCAGCAGGGCCAGCACCCAGTAGGCGCCGAGCGCCAGGGGATTGGCGAGCTGGAAGAAGTTCCCGGCGTTGAAGACGCCCAGCGGGTCGACGCGGCCCAGGCCGGGCACGGTGAAGGACGTGCCGTGGTCGAGGACCGCGCAGCTCCGCTCCCCGGGCGGGCACTGCTGCTCGACCGGTCGGTAGAACGGAACGGCCCCCAGGGTCAGCAGGCCGATGACGACCACCGGCAGCCAGTGCCCGCGCCGGGCGATCCTGGCCCGCTTCCGGAGCCTGCTCAGCTCGTCCAGCAACCCCGCGGCGCTCGGCTCCGCCATCGGTCCCCCTCGGTGTGGTGTGCAATCGAGTTTGTGATGCAAACCAGTTTTGCGGAACAAGCGGACCGGGGTCAAGCCACCCCGGGCTCGGCGCCCACCGGACGGCGGGTGACCATGTCCGGACCACGCGGCCCGGGACGAGGAGACGACGGTTGGACGAGCGCGACTACCTGGAGCACGACGGGCTGGGGCTGGGCGGCCTGGTCGCCGCCGGCGAGGTGACCGCGGCGGAGCTGCTCGCGGCCGCCCGGGACCGGGCGCGTGCGGTGAACCCGCGCGTCAACGCCCTCGTCACCTGGCTCGACGACCACGCCGACCACCAGGTCGACCACCGGGCCGGGCAGGAGCCGACCGGTCCCTTCGCGGGCGTCCCGTTCCTGCTCAAGGACCTCCACCAGGACCTGGCGGGCACCCCGACGTCGGCCGGTTCCCGCGCCCTCGCCGGCCGGACCGCCACGCGCACGAGCACGGTCGTGCGGCGCTGGCTCGACGCCGGCGTCGTCGTCTTCGGCAAGACGAACACCCCCGAGTTCGGCTCCAAGGGCGTCACCGAGCCGGAGCTGTTCGGCGCGGCGCGCAACCCCTGGGACCCCGACCGCACCCCCGGCGGCTCGTCCGGCGGGGCGGCGGCGGCCGTGGCCGCGGGCATCGTCCCGGTGGCCGCGGCGAGCGACGGCGGCGGCTCCATCCGCATCCCGGCCGCCTGCACCGGCCTGGTCGGGCTCAAACCCGGCCGGGGCCTGGTGCCGCACGGCCCGGAGGAGAGCGAACCGCTCAACGGCCTGGCCACCCACGGCGTCGTCTCCCGCACGGTCCGCGACACCGCCGCCATGCTCGACGCGCTCGCCGGCCCCGACGCGATGAGCCCGTTCGCCCCGGCCCTGCCGGACCGCTCGTTCCTCGCCCGGCTCGACGAGGCCCCGGGGCCGCTGCGCGTCGGCTTCACCACCCGCTGCGCCCTGCGCGAGCACCCCCACCCCGAGGCCGTCCGCGCGGTCGAGCGCGCCGCCGCCCTGCTCACCGACATGGGGCACCACGTCGAGGAGGTCGACCCGCCGCACGACGACCGGCAGCTCGGCCGGGACTTCCTGGTCATCTGGTTCGTGCACCAGGCGCTGGAGGTCGCCCGGGTCAAGCGGCTGACCGGCGCGGGCGACGGCGGCTTCGAGCAGGACACCCTGCTCATGGCCGCGCTCGGCAGGTCCCTCGGCGCGGTCGAGCTCCAGGCCGCCGACGAGCGCCGCCGCGACCACGTCGCCGCCCTCGCCGCCTTCCACGAGCGCCACGACCTGCTGCTGACGCCCACCCTGGGCGAACCGCCGATCCGGGTCGGCTCCCTGGCCACGCCCGCACCGCTGCGCGCCCTGGCCGCGGCCCTGCTGCGCAGCAGGGCCACCGGCCTGCTCCGGCACGTCGGCATGGTGGACCAGGTCGTGGAGCGGAACCTGCGGTGGGTGCCGTACACGCAGCTGGCGAACCTCACCGGCCGCCCGGCGATCAGCCTGCCGCTGCACCGCACCGCCGCCGGCCTGCCCATGGGCGTGCAGTTCGTCGGTCGCCTGGGGGGCGAGGAGCTGCTGCTGCGCCTCGCCCGGCAGTTCGAGCTGGCCGCGCCGTGGGCCGCCGACCTGCCGTTCGCGCGGCTGGGCTCCGACCGGTGAACGACAACCACGTCGTGGTCATCACCACCACCGGCAGCGCCGAGGCGGCCGACGTGCTGGCGCGGGCCGTCGTGGAGGCGCGCCTCGCGGCGTGCGCCCAGGTCGGCGGCCCGGTCCGGAGCGTCTACCGGTGGGACGGCGAGGTCCGGGACGACCGGGAGTGGCAGGTCTGGATCAAGACCGCCTACGACCGGGTCGACGAGCTGACCGAGTTCGTCAAGGCCAACCACCCCTACGACGTGCCCGAGGTGGTGGCGCTGCCCGTGCTCGGCGGCAACACCGACTACCTGGCCTGGATCACGGAGGAGACCCGGCGGCCCTAGAGGCCCAGCCGCCGCCGCAGCAGGGTCGCCGTGTGCACCGGTTCGGCGCCCGTCCCGTGCCGGACCTGGGTGCGGCAGCTGAAGCCGTCCGCCACGACCGGCGCGTCCCCGGCCGCCCGCACGGCCGGGAACAGCGCCAGCTCGCCGACCGCCATCGACACCTCGTGGTGGCCGCGCTCGAAGCCGAAGTTGCCGGCCAGGCCGCAGCAGCCCTCCAGCACCGACGCGCCCACCCCGGCCTTGGCCAGCAGCTCCCGGTCCGCGTCCAGGCCCGCCTCGGCGTACTGGTGGCAGTGCGGCTGCACCACCGCGCGCCCCGCCGCGCCGCCCGCGCCCGGCTGCCGCTCCAGCAGCGGCGCGACGTGCTCGGCGAACGTCCGCACGGCGCCGGCCAGCCGCGCCACGTCCGGGTCGTCGCCGGCCAGCTCCAGCGCGTCCGCGCGCAGGAACGCCGTGCAGCTCGGCTCCAGCCCGACCACCGGCACGCCCGCCGACGTCCACGGCCGCAGCACCCGCGCGGTGCGCCGCAGCACCCGCCGCGCCACGCCGAGCTGACCGGTGGAGAACCAGGTCAGCCCGCAGCAGACCGCCGCGCGGGGCACCTCGACCGCCTGGCCCGCGTGCCGCAGCACGGCCGCCGCGTCGAGGCCGACGCCCGGCTCGAAGTGGTTGGTGAACGTGTCCGGGAACAGCAGCACCGGCTCGCCGTCGCCCGACGAGGCGAACCGCGACTGGAACGACCGCACCGGCACGGGCAGCGGCCGCTCCGGCGCGACCCCGGCGAACCGGGCGAACCGCGCGGAGACCCGGTTCACCAGGCGCAGCCGCAGCCACAGCGGCAGCCAGCCCATCGAGTAGTGCGCCGCGGGCCGCACCCGCCGCCGGTAGTGGTGGTGCAGGAACTCCGCCTTGTACGCGGCCATGTCCACGTCCACCGGGCAGTCCCGCTTGCACCCCTTGCAGCCCAGGCACAGGTCCAGCGCGTCCCGCACCTCCGCCGAGCGCCACCCGTCGCGCACCACCTGACCGCCCAGCAGCTCGAACAGCAGCCGCGCCCGGCCGCGCGTGGAGTGCTTCTCCTCCCGCGTCACCCGGTAGCTCGGGCACATCACCCCGCCGCTCGTGTTCAGGCACTTGCCCACGCCGACGCACCGCCGCGACGCCGCCGCCAGGTCGCCGCCGTCGGCGCGCAGCGCCAGCTCCGCCCGGGTCGGGATGACCGGCGGCGCGACCACCACGCGCAGGTCGTCGTCCACCTTGAGCGGGTCGACGACCCGACCGGGGTTCATCAGCCCGCCCGGGTCGAACGCCGCCTTGAACCGCCGGAACGCGGCGATGGCCGCCGGCGGGTACATCCGGGGCAGCAGCTCCGACCGCGCCTGCCCGTCGCCGTGCTCGCCGGACAGCGACCCGCCGTGCGCCACCACCAGGTCGGCCGCGTCCTCCAGGAACGACCGGTGCCCGCGCGCCAGGTCGAAGTCGATCCGCACGTGCAGGCAGCCCTCCCCGTAGTGGCCGTAGGTGACGCCCCGCCTGCCGTGCCTGCCCAGCAGCGCGTCGAAGTCCCGCAGGTAGGCGCCGAGCCGCTCGGGCGGCACGGCCGCGTCCTCCCACCCCGACCACGCCTCGCCGCCGTCGGCCATCCGGGTGGCCAGCCCGGCGCCGTCCTCCCGCACCCGCCACAGGGCGCGCTGCCGCGCCGGGTCGGTCACCACCGCGGAGTGCGGCGCGAGCGCGGCGGCCCGGTGCGCCACCGCCTCGTCGGCGGTCTCCACGAACAGCCAGCTCTCGCCGCGCGGCAGCAGCGGCAGCGCGTTCCCGGCCGACCGCGCCAGCTCCGCGTTCAGGCCCTCGACGGTCAGCACGTCCAGCTCGCGCAGCCCCGGCGCGAGGTCGGCGGCGTCGTACGGGCCGTCGAACCCGAGCACCGCCAGCACCCGCCGCTCCGGCGCGCCCACCAGCCCGACCACCGCGCCCAGCACCGTCGCGCAGGTGCCCTCCGTGCCGACCAGCGCCCTGGTCAGGTCCGGCAGCGCGTCCAGCCGGTAGCCCGACACGCGCCGGTCCAGCGCCGGGAACCAGGCCGGGTCGACCTCCGGCAGGTCCAGCGGCGGCGGGGTGCGCGTGTCGAACCGCCGGCCGTCGGCCAGCAGCACGTCGAGCGCCCGCACGTTGTCGCTGGTCTTGCCCCAGGCCACCGAGTGCGCGCCGCACGCGTCGTTGCCGATCATGCCGCCGAGCGTGCAGCGCGAGCGGGTCGACGGGTCCGGGCCGAACACCAGGCCGTGCGGCCGTGCGGCGTCGTTGAGGCGGTCCAGCACCACGCCGGGCTGCACCACCGCCAGTCGCTCGACCGGGTCAACCGAGATCACCCGGTCGAGATGGCGGGAGAAGTCGAGCACCACGCCCTCGCCCGCGGCGTTGCCCGCGACCGAGGTGCCCGCGCCCCGGTTGGTGACCGGCACGCCGTGCTCGGCCGCCACGCCCACCGCGGCCACCACCGCGTCCACCGAGCGCGGCCGCACCACGACCAGCGGCACGTGGCGGTAGTTCGAGGCGTCGGTGGAGTACAGCGCGCGGCTCGCGGCGTCGGCGAGCACGTCGCCGTCCACCTCGGCCCGCAGGCGTTCGACGAAACCGGTCACGTGGCGAATTGTGATCCCCCTCCGGCCGGTGATGGCGTACCCGGGGGTAGCAGATAGCCTCGCGGCGCACCAACCTGCGGCGATGGGAGCAAGCGTGTCGAGGTCCGTACTGGTCACCGGCGGCAACCGGGGCATCGGCCTGGCGATCGCCAGGGCGTTCGCCGCCCAGGGCGACAAGGTCGCGGTGACCCACCGCGGCTCCGGCGCGCCCGAGGGGCTGTTCGGCGTCAAGTGCGACGTGACCGTCGCCGACGAGGTCGACGCCGCGTTCACCGAGGTGGAGGCCGCGCACGGCCCGGTCGAGGTGGTCGTGGCCAACGCCGGCATCACCGACGACACCCTGCTGCTGCGGATGAGCGACGAGCAGTTCACCCGCGTCCTCGACGCCAACCTCACCGGCGCGTTCCGGGTGGCCAAGCGCGCGTCCAGGGGCATGTTGCGCAAGCGCTACGGCCGGATCGTGTTCATCTCCTCCGTGGTCGGCCTCATGGGCGGCGCGGGCCAGGTCAACTACGCGGCCAGCAAGGCGGGCCTGGTCGGCGTGGCCCGCTCGATCGCGCGCGAGCTGGGCTCCCGCAACATCACCGCGAACGTCGTCGCGCCCGGTTTCGTCGCCACGGACATGACCGACGCCCTGCCCGACGACCGCAAGCAGCAGATCCTCGCCCAGGTGCCCGCGGGCCGGTACGGCACGACCGAGGAGATCGCGGCCGCCGTCACGTTCCTGGCCTCCGACGCCGCCGCCTACATCACCGGCGCGGTGCTGCCGGTCGACGGCGGCATCGGCATGGGCCACTGAACCCCCCGCACCCCTCTCGTCCCCAGCACAACACTTTTCGGAGGAAGAACCCGTGACGGGACTGCTCGAAGGCAAGCGGCTGCTGGTCACCGGGGTGATCACCGACGCGTCGATCGCCTTCCACGTGGCCAGGGCCGCCCAGGAGCAGGGCGCCCAGGTCGTGCTCACCGGCTTCGGCCGGCTGAGCCTGGTGGAGCGGATCGCCAAGCGCCTGCCCGCGCCCGCGCCGGTGATCGAGCTCGACGTCCAGGACCAGGGGCACCTGGACTCGCTCGCCGACCGCGTCCGCGAGCACGTCGACGGCCTCGACGGCGTGGTGCACGCCATCGGCTACGCCCCGCCGTCGTGCCTGGGCGCGCCGTTCATGGACGCGCCGTGGGAGGACGTGGCCAAGGCCGTGCACGTCTCGGCGTACTCCTACAAGGCGCTGGCGCAGGCCACCCTGCCGCTGCTGGGCCGCGGCTCGTCGATCGTCGGCCTCGACTTCGACGCCCGCCAGGTGTGGCCCGCCTACAACTGGATGGGCCCGGCCAAGGCGGCGTTCGAGTCGATCAACCGCTACCTGGCGCGCGACCTGGGCCCGCGGGGCATCCGGGTCAACCTCGTCTCGGCGGGCCCGGTGCGCACCATGGCCGCCAAGTCGATCCCCGGCTTCGCCGACCTGGAGTCGATGTGGGCCGACCGGGCCCCGCTGGGCTGGGACGTCGACGACCCGACGCCGGTCGCGAAGTCGGTGTGCGGCCTGCTGTCCGACTGGCTGCCCGCCACCACCGGCTCCATGGTGTTCGTCGACGGCGGCGTGCACTTCCTCGGGCTGTAACCGGGTTCACCCGGCCGGGTCGGCGTGCGAACGGTCACGCCGACCCGGTTGTGCGCCCTCCCGGGCTCGGCGCGAGGATGTCCGGGTGAGTTACGACGCGCTGCTCTGGCTGTCCTTCGGCGGACCGGAAGGGCCCGACGACGTCCGCCCCTTCCTGGAGAACGTGACCCGCGGCCGCGGCGTCCCGCCCGAGCGGTTGGACGAGGTCGAGGAGCACTACCAGCACTTCGGCGGCGTGTCGCCGATCAACGCGCTCAACCGCTCGGCCATCGAGCGCGTGCGCGCGCTGGTGGACCTGCCGGTGTACTTCGGCAACCGCAACTGGCACCCGATGGTCGAGGACACCCTCGCCGAGATGAAGGCCGCCGGCGTCCGGCGCGCGCTGGTGTTCCCGACCAGCGCCTACGGCGGCTACTCCGCGTGCCGCCAGTACGACGAGGACGTCCTGCGCGCCCGCGCGGCCGTCGAGGACGCGCCCGAGCTGGTCAAGATCCGCCAGTTCTTCGACCACCCGCTGTTCGTCGAGTCCTTCGCGGAGTCCGTGCGCGCCGCGGCGGCGGGGTTCGGCGACGACTACCGCCTGGTGTTCACCGCGCACTCGGTGCCGGTGTCGGCGGACGAGGCCGCCGGGCCGCCCGAGGAGGGCGGGCGCCGCTACTCGCGGCAGGTCGCGGAGGCGTCCCGGCTGGTCGCCTCGGCGCTGGGCGTCGCCGACTACGACGTGGTGTGGCAGTCGCGCTCCGGCCCGCCGCAGGTCCCCTGGTTGGAGCCCGACGTCGTCGACCACGTCGAGGCGCTGCACGCCGGGGGAGCGGCCAACGTGGTGCTGTGCCCGATCGGGTTCGTCAGCGACCACCTGGAGGTCGTGTGGGACCTCGACACCGAGGCCCGCGACCGCGCCGTCGAGCTGGGCCTGGGCTTCGCCCGCGCGGCGACCCCGAACGAGGACCCGCGCTTCGCGCGCCTGGTGGCCGAGCTGGTCGCCGAGCACCTGGAGGGCGCGCCCGCGCGCAAGCTGTCGGCCTTCCCGGCGGCCGGCTGCACGGTCAACGGCGCGCCGTGCGCCCCGCTGTGCTGCGAGCCCGCGAAGAGGCCCCGGCGGTGACGGTGGACTTCGGCTGGTCGCCCAGGGCGGGCGACTGGAGCGACGCCCTGAAGACCTCCGTGCCGCTCTACCGCTGGGCGCCGTGGTTCGCCGCGGCGCTGGGCGCGCTCGGCGTCGTCGTGCTGGTGCTGGGCATGACGTGGGCGGGCGTGTTCGGGCTGGTCCTGGCCGCGGTCATCGGCGGGCTGGTGCCGGTGGGCGCGGCGGTGAACTTCCACAACCACCCGCTGGCGGCCAGGGCGGTGACCGGCACCGCGGACGACCACTCGCTGCGGATGTCGGTCGGCGAGGCCGCGCGCAGTGAGCTGGACTGGGCCGAGCTGCCCGGCTGGGTGGAGACCTCGCGCGGTTTCGTGCTGCGGACCGGGACGGCCGCGGTGTACGCGGTGCCGCGCCGGGCGTTCGCCGACGCGGACGCGGTGGCGAGGTTCCGCTCCCTGCTGGTGGAACACGTGGGACCGGCGGCCTGATCCGCGCCGACTCGCGCGTACCCTTGTCCGGCGTGTCTACTGCGAGTGCGACGCTGGTCGTCTGGACGTCCGCCTGGCTGCACGGTTCCGCCGCGGCGGACGACGTCCTCGACGCCCTGGGCTCCTGGGCCGGGCTGCACGAGGTGGTCGCCGACGACGACGGCACCGCGACCGCGCTCGACCTGCCCGGCCCCGACGAGGCCCCGGTCGGCCCCGCCCTGCTGCTGGCGTCGCTGCGCCGCGCCGCGACGACCACCGCCCGCCTGGTGCTGCCGGTGCCGGGCGACGTGCGCGGCCTGGGCAACGAGGGACCGCTGGGCAAGTACGCGCTGCGGGCCGGCCAGGCCGTGGTGCTGCCCGAGGTGGGTGTCGGCCTGGTGCCCCGGCTGGTGGCCGACGGCGTGCTGCGGTGGACGGTGTTCGACCTGCCGACCGCCTCCGCGTTCGAGCACGTGCCGATCGGGGAGGCCGAGCACGGCCTGGCGTCGGCCATGCGCGAGGCGGCCACCGCGCTGGTGACCCTGGACGTGGCCCGGCACCGGCCCAACGTGCGCGCCGAGATCGCCGCGCTGGCCGCCGAGCACCAGAAGCTCGCCTGGCCCACCGGGATGCCGCCGAGGTCCCTGCGCGTGCTCCAGCGCGCCGCCGAGGTCGCCGCGATCCTGGAGGTGGCCGCCTCGGACGCGCCGGGCGGCGCGGTGTCGGCGACCGCGACGCGGGCCCGGGACGAGGCGCTGCGGCCGCTGGGCGACGCGGTGCGGCGGGCCCGGCTGGCGGCCGTGGACGAGGCGGTGCGAGTCCTTTCGGACCAGGGCGCCGGCCGCCACTAGTCGGCGCGATCGTCGAATGTTCGACAAGATCATTCGTAGTTCGACGATTTTTCTGAAGCGCTACAGTTCCCAGGTCCGTTCGAATGAATTCGTTTTTGCCGCTCCCGGATCACCGAGGGCATTCGGCTGAACAGGTGACAGTGCGGGGCTCCGTTTGCCCCCGAAGGGGTCCGCGAAGCTCTTGCGCAAGGAAGTTGCATAGCGGATGGATCCGGGAAAACCGCTGGTCAGGGGCTTTCGGGTCGGCTTCGCGCACGGGTATAAGCCCGGATTATCTCCAGGTCAACCCCTCGTCAACAGGACATGTCATGCGTTACCGTTCTTCTGGGAGCGCTCCCAGTCACCAGTCCTCGGTCTCGCGTCGAATCCCGGGTGGCGGAAGATGCGCTGGGAGCGCTCCCAGATGGCGAGTTGCTCGCAAGGAGGCGATGCATGAGTCTGCGTACTTTCGTACGCTCCCGCAAAGTGGCGGGCGCGTTGGCAGTGACCTCGGTGGCGGCCCTGTCCGCGGCCGGGGTGGTGGCGAGCACCGCCACCGCCAACGCGGCACCCGGTTGCCGGGTGGCGTATTCAGTCACGAACCAGTGGCCCGGCGGATTCGGCGCCAGCGTCACGGTCACCAACCTCGGGGACGCGATCTCCGGCGGTTGGAACCTCGAATGGGACTTCGCTGCCGGGCAGACCGTCCAGCAGGGCTGGAACGGCCAGTTCTCGCAGTCCGGGAGCCGGGTGACGGTCCGGAACTCGTCGTGGTCCCCGAACCTGGGCACCGGCCAGACCGTGACCCCCGGCTTCAACGGGTCGTGGAACGGCTCGAACCCGGCGCCCACCCAGTTCCGCCTCAACGGGACGGTGTGCACGGGCTCGGTCGGCGGTCCCACGAGCACGACGACGACGACCACCACCACGACGACGACCACCACGACCACGACGACCACGAGCGGTCAGAACCCGGGTCCGGGTGCGCGCGTGGACAACCCGTACGTGGGCGCCGGCGTGTACGTCAACCCGCAGTGGTCGACCCGCGCCGCCGCCGAGCCGGGTGGCTCGCGGATCGCGAACCAGCCCACCGGTGTGTGGATGGACCGGACCAGCGCGATCGAGGGCAACGACTCGCCCACGACCGGCTCGATGGGCCTGGCCGACCACCTGGACGAGGCGGAGAAGCAGCGCGCCGCCCGCTCCGACGGCCAGCTGGTGTTCCAGTTCGTCGTCTACAACCTGCCCGGCCGCGACTGCGCCGCGCTGGCGTCCAACGGTGAGCTGAAGGCCGACGAGATCGGCAAGTACAAGACCGACTACATCGACAAGATCGCGAGCATCGTCGGCGACGCGAAGTACTCCAAGCTCCGCATCGTCGCGGTCATCGAGATCGACTCGCTGCCGAACCTGGTCACCAACGTCTCGCCCCGCGCGACGGCCACGCCCAACTGCGACATCATGAAGCAGAACGGCAACTACCAGGAGGGCGTCTCGTACGCCATCGGCAAGCTGGGCGCGATCGGCAACGTGTACAACTACATCGACTCCGGCCACCACGGCTGGATCGGGTGGGGCGACACCGTTCCCGAGTACGACAACTTCTACTCCTCGGCGAAGATGTTCGCGTCGCTCCTGGGCAAGAACGGCGCCACCAAGGACAAGATCCACGGCTTCATCACCAACACGGCGAACTACTCCGCGCTGGAGGAGCCGTACTGGAAGGTCGAGGACGTCGTCGGCGGCCAGATCGTCAAGGAAAGGGCCAAGTGGGTCGACTGGAACGACTTCAACGGTGAGCTCGGCTTCGCCACGGCGATGCGCGAGGAGCTCGTCAAGCAGGGCTTCGACAGCGGCATCGGCATGCTGATCGACACCTCGCGCAACGGCTGGGGCGGCGCCAACCGGCCCACCGGCAAGTCGACCTCCACGAACGTGGACGACTACGTCAACCAGTCGCGCATCGACCGCCGCGCCCAGAAGGGCAACTGGTGCAACCAGGCCGGCGCCGGTCTGGGTGAGCGGCCGAAGGCCGCGCCGAAGCCGAGCATCGACGCCTACGTCTGGATCAAGCCGCCGGGTGAGTCCGACGGTTCCAGCACGGAGATCCCGAACAACGAGGGCAAGGGCTTCGACCGCATGTGCGACCCGACCTACGGTGGCAACGTGCGCAACGGCAACAACCCCTCGGGCGCCCTGGCCGGTGCCCCGGTGTCCGGCCACTGGTTCTCCGCGCAGTTCCAGCAGCTCATGCAGAACGCGTACCCGGCGCTCTGATCACGAGCTGACGCCAGGCCACAACTGAAGATCGCCGCACGACCCGCGGGCGGTGTCCTCTCCGGACACCGCCCGCGGGCTTTTTCCGCTTGCCGGGTCCCCTAACGTCGTGCCCGTGGACGTCGAGGAGATCACCGGGCGCCTGTCCCTCCGCTTCGGACCGGAGGTGGCCGGGTGGGCGGCGCGCGTGCCGGACCGGGTGGCCGACCTGGCGCGCCGGTGGGACCTGACCCCCGTGGGGCCCCTGTCGCAGGGCGCGTCGTCCGTGGTCGCGGAGTTCCGCGCCGGCGACGTGCCGGCGGTGCTCAAGCTGAGCCCGGACGAGCCGTTCCTGGCCGAGCAGACCGCGGTGCTGCGGCTGCTCGGGCCGTCGGGCCGGGTGCCCGCGGTGCTCGCCGAGGAGGCGGGCGCGGTCCTGATGGCGGCGGTGCGACCCGGCACCGAGGTGGCCGACCTGCCCGAACCGCCCACCGCCCCCGAGTGGGCGGACCTGGTCACGCCCCTGCACGCGGTGGCGCCGCCGCCCGGCGCGCGCGACCTCGCCGACCGGTGCGCGGAGTCCTTCGCCCGCATCGGCCGCCGCGTGACCGCGTCCACCCCGGTCACCCCGGCGACGTGGGAGCGGGCGCAGGACCGCTGCCGCGCCCTCCTGGGCGCCGGACCGCGCGTGCTGCTGCACGGCGACCTGCACCCCGGCAACGTGCTGGTCGGCCCGCGCGGCCTGGTGGCGATCGACCCGCGGCCGTGCGTGGGCGACCCGTGCTTCGACGTGGTCGACTTCGCCCTGGAGGCGGCCGGTCGCGAGGGCGTGGCGGACCGGTCGGCGCGGCTGGCCGAGGCGTGCGGGCTCGACCCGGACCGCCTGCTCGGGTGGTGCCGGGTGCTGGCGCCGGTCATCGCGATGTCGCGCTCCGACGACCGGCCGGCGCTGGAGGAGCTGCTGGGCCTGGCGGCCCCGTGACCACGGGTGACCACGGGTTCACCACCGGGAGCGCGACAACCGCCCGTTCGTGAACGCCCCGAAATGCGTCAATGGACCGATGCGCCGACTCCTGCTCGTCCTCGCCGCCCTGCTCCTCCTCGCCCCCACCGCGCAGGCCGGGCCCAACCCGGTGATCCACGTCAAGAGGGCCGGCAGCCCCTCCCTGGAACTCTCCACGACCGCCGACGGCGTCGTGACGCTCCGCCCCGGCGCCGGCGGGACCGACCAGCGGTGGCGGATGTACTTCGTGGGCTCCGACCGGGTGGTGCTGGTCAGCCTGTCGGCGTCCGGCTGCCTGACGGCGGTCGCACCGCGGGACGTCCGCCTGCTCGACCCCTGCTCCGGCGAGCCCGACCAGGTCTGGGCGCGGCACGCGCTGCCGGACGAGTCCTTCGCGCTGGAGAACACCGGTCACGCGGGGCAGTGCCTGTCGGCGCGCCCCTTCACCCGCGTGGAGCTGGCGGCCTGCGACAACGGCCGCGACCGGCTCTGGACCGCCGTGATCGAGCCCAACCCCTGAGCGGGGGGCTCGCACGGGGCCTCGGGCGGGGCCTCACCGCGGGGTCTTCACCGCAGGATCTTCACCGCAGGATCTTCACCGCAGGATCTTCACAGCGGGGCTCCTCAGCGGGGCTCCTCACAGCGGGTCCCGCATCATCGGCTTGCAGTTCTCGCACAGCTCACGGTCCTCGCGGACGAGGAACATGTCCCTCCCGCACCCCCGGCACGCGGGCCAGGACCGGCCGGCGGACCGGACGCGCCGCTCCACCGGCGCGGGCGCCGCGTCGGGCAGGTAGGCGCCGAGCCCCCCGGTCAGCTGCTGGTAGTGGGCCAGGCCGAAGCGCGGCACGACGTAGACCCACCGTTCGGGCGTCCGGAGCGGGACCGCCTCGCCGGCGGGCACCATCTCGGCGACGTCGTCGACCGTGACGCCCCGCCAGGGCCGCAGCAGCGGGTGGTACCCGCCGCACGGCCGGCGCTTCCGGTCGAAGCACCGCGGGAAGTTCTCCGTCGTGCACCGGGCGGCGTGCACCAGGCGCAGACCGGTCGCGGTCGCGGCGCGCCGGGGCGGCAGGTCGTCCCAGGGGATCCGGTTGCAGCCCACCGAGGGGATGCGGTGGAACCACTTCGGCGTGCGGTCGGCGTCGGAGAACCACAGCGGCAGCCACCCGGCGCGGTGCGCCCCGCTGGTGTTCAGCGCCGCGGCGCGCGCGGTGACGTCGGAGCGCCGCAGCTCCACCCCGGTCCGGACCGGGCCGTGGATGGCCACGTCCAGCACCGTGCCGGTGCCCGTGCCGAGCCCGGTGTCCGACCGGTAGCCGGCGTCCTCGGCGGCCCGGTGCCAGTACTCCTTCTGCCGCTTGTGCTCGTCGCTCTCCAACGCGACCACGTGCTGCCCGCCCTCGAAGTGGACCGCGTAGTACCTGCCGTGCCGCTCCTCGACGTACAGCTCGTCGCGCTCGGCGTCGTCGGGTTCCAGGCAGATCAGCACCCGATCGCCCGGCCCGATCCGACCGACCAGCGACCTGACCAGGCCGTGGTCGGTCGTGGACAGGCTCGACAGGTCCAGCTCGCGGTCCTCGGGCTGGTAGAGCGCATGTGCCGTCATGGCCACCTCGCACTTCGGTCGACCGACCGCGCCACCCCGGGGTCCGACCAGCCCCGGGACCGGCATTCGCTTCGCACAGGTCCCCGCCCGGGGGACCCCTTGCTTTCATGGTGCCGGCGGGGTACGACAATTTCGGCGCTCCAGCGGCGTGACCTGCGCCGGAACGCTGTCGAGCTGCCTGCCGAACCGACCGCCTAACCGACTGCCCAGCCGACTGCCCAGCCGCCGACGAGCTGCCTGCCGAACCGTTGGCCGCTGCTGCCCGTCGCCGCGCCGCCCACCGAGCCGCCGCCTCCGCCCCGACACCCGGGGGCTGCTGCTGGGCTGTTGCCGCCGGGGCCTGAGCTGAGGGCTGCCGCTGCCGAGGCTGCCGGAGGTCGTTGCCGGAGGTCGTCGCCGCGCGCCACCGCCACCCGGGGCCGACGCCGAGGCGGACCACCCCTCGGCAGCGGCCACTCGGCCGAGCCGCTCCCCGTCAGCGGGGTCCTCGGGTGGCACCGGCCGCGGCGGCACCGGCTGCGGCGAGGACAGGTCCGGTGACATCGGGCACAGCGAACGGGTCATCCGGCAGGCGGGGCGGGCGCCTCGCGCCACCGGCGCCGTGGAACGCCGGGAAGCGGAGAGCCACAGCTGAGGACGACGACCGGGTCGGGTCCCGCCGGTGCGCGCCACCGCCCGGGGTGGAGTTGCTCCATGTCGACCGATCGCCGGAGCGCACGTAGCTTCGAGGGGTGACCCCTCAGCTTCCCACCACCGCCGGCGCGCTCCGCGCGGCAGGCCACCTGCCGCGCGGGGTGAAGGCCGAGATCCGGGACAACCTGCTGGCCGCCCTGCGCGAGGGCCGCGACCCGTGGCCCGGCATCGTGGGGTTCGACCGCACCGTGCTGCCCCAGCTGGAGCGCGCCCTCCTCGCGGGCCACGACGTGGTGCTGCTCGGTGAGCGCGGCCAGGGCAAGACCCGCCTGCTGCGCACCATCGTCGGCTTGCTCGACGAGTGGACCCCGGTCATCGAGGGCGCCGAGCTGAACGAGCACCCGCTCGCGCCCATCACCCCCGAGTCCCGCCGCCGGGCCGCCGAACTGGGCGACGACCTGCCCGTGACCTGGAAGCACCGCGACGAGCGGTTCGCCGAGAAGCTCGCCACGCCCGACACGAGCGTCGGCGACCTGGTCGGCGACGTCGACCCGGTCAAGGTCGCGCAGGGCCGCAGCCTCGGCGACCCCGAGACCATCCACTACGGCCTGCTGCCCCGCTCCCACCGCGGCGTCATCGCCGTCAACGAGCTGCCCGACCTGGCCGAGCGCATCCAGGTGTCGCTGCTCAACGTGATGGAGGAGCGCGACATCCAGATCCGCGGCTACACGCTGCGGCTCCCGCTGGACGTGCTGCTGGTGGCCACCGCCAACCCCGAGGACTACACCAACCGCGGCCGGATCATCACGCCGCTCAAGGACCGGTTCGGCGCGGAGATCCGCACCCACTACCCGCTGGAGATCTCCGCCGAGGTCGACCTGGTCCGCCAGGAGGCCGACCTGGTCGCCGAGGTCGGCGACCACCTGCTCCAGGTCATCGCCCGGTTCGTGCGGCACCTGCGCGAGTCCTCGTCGATCGACCAGCGCTCGGGCGTCTCGGCCCGGTTCGCGGTGGCGGCGGCGGAGACGGTCGCGGCGAGCGCGTTGCGCCGCGCCGCCCTGATCAACGAGAACCCGCCCATCGCCCGGCCGGTCGACCTGGGGTCGGTGCCGGCCGTGCTGCGCGGCAAGCTGGAGTTCGAGGCGGGTGAGGAGGGCCGCGAGCAGGAGGTCCTGACCCACCTGCTGCGCCGGTCCGTCGCCGACGCGGCGCGCGCGACGTTCGCGGGCCTCGACCTGCGGCCGCTGGCCGAGCTGGTCTCCGACGGGCACCCGGTGGCCACCGGCGAGCGCGTGCACGCGGGCGACCTGCTGGCCGCGCTGCCCGAGCTGCCCGTGCTGCACGAGGTGGCCGCGCGGGTCGGCGCGGGGCCCAAGGACCCGGTCGGCCGCATCGCCTCGGCCGTCGAGCTGGCGCTGGAGTCGCTCTACCTCACGCGACAGCTGTCCAAGGACAGCGACGACGACCGATCGGTGTACGGATGAGCACCTACCGGTACGGCCGCTACGTCGACGGGCCCGACCCGCTGGCGCCGCCGGTCGACCTGCGCGCGGCGATGGACGAGCTGGGCCGCGAGGTCATGGAGGGCTCCTCGCCGGAGTCGGCGCTGCGCGAGCTGCTGCGCCGCGGCCTGCCGGGCACGCGCGGCCTGGACGACCTGACCGCCCGGCTGTGGCGGCAGCGCGCGGCGCTGACCCGGCGCCACCGGCTGGACGGCACGCTCCAGGAGGTCCAGCGCCTGCTGCGGGAGGCGCTGGAGGCCGAGCGGGCGGCGCTGTTCCCCGACCCGGACGACGACGCGCGCTTCCGCGAGGCCCGGTTGGACGCGCTGCCGCAGTCCACCGCGGCGGCCGTGCGGGACCTGGCCGAGTACGACTGGCGCTCGCCGCGGGCCCGCGAGTCCTACGGGCAGATCCGGGACCTGCTCGGCCGGGAGCTGATGGAGCAGCGGTTCCAGGGCATGAAGCAGGCCATGGAGAACGTCCGGGGCGAGGACGTCAAGCGCGTCCAGGACATGCTCGCCGACCTCAACGCCCTGCTCGCCGCGCACGCGCGGGGCGAGGACACCGGCGAGCGGTTCGACCGGTTCATGCGCGAGCACGGCGAGTTCTTCCCGGAGAACCCGCGCACGGTCGACGAGCTGGTCGACGCGCTGGCCGCCCGGTCCGCCGCCGCCCAGCGGGTGATGAACTCCATGACCGAGCAGCAGCGCCAGGAGCTGTCGGCGCTGTCGCGGCAGGCGTTCGGCGACTCCGGCGTCGGCACGCAGCTGTCGCAGCTGGACTCGCTGTTGCGCGGCCTGCGGCCCGGCGAGGACTGGACCGGCTCGGCCCGGTTCCGCGGCAACAGCCCGATGGGCCTGGGCGAGGGCGCGCAGGCCATGGCCGACCTGGCCGAGATGGACGCGCTGGCCGAGCAGCTGGCCCAGTCCTACCCGGGCGCGAGCCTGGAGGACGTCGACGCGGAGGCGCTGGTCCGGCAGCTCGGCGCGGAAGCGGGCGTGGACGCCCGGCGGCTCGCCGAGCTGGAGCGCGAGCTGCGGTCGCAGAACCTGCTCGAACGCGCGCCCGACGGCTCCCTGCGGCTGACCCCGAAGGCGCTGCGCCGGCTGGGGGAGACCGCGCTGCGCGGCGTGGTCGACGGCGTGCGGTCGCGGGGGCAGCGGGACAGCTCGTCGGCGGGCGCGGCCGGTGAGCTGATCGGCTCGACCCGGCCGTGGCGGTTCGGCGACACCGAGCCGTGGCACGTGCCGCGCACGGTCACCAACGCGGTGCTGAGGTCGGCGGGCGGACCGGTGGCCCTGGACGTGGCGGACGTCGAGGTCAGCGAGACCGAGCAGCGGTCGCGGGCGGCGGTGGCGCTGTGCGTGGACACGTCCTGGTCGATGGTGCAGGACGGGCGGTGGGTGCCGATGAAGCGCACCGCACTGGCCCTGCACCACCTGGTGCGGACCCGGTTCCGGACCGACGCCCTGGAGCTGATCACGTTCGGCAGGCACGCCGAGGCCGTGGACATCGGTCAGCTCACCGCCCTGGAGGGGGTGTGGGAGCAGGGCACCAACCTGCACCACGCGCTGCTGCTGGCGGGCAGGCACGTGCGGCGGCACCCCGACGCGCAGCCCGTGGTGCTGGTGGTGACCGACGGCGAGCCGACCGCGCACCTGGAGGCGACCGGGGAGGCGGAGTTCCACTACCCGCCGCTGGACCGGACGATCGGCAAGACCCTGGTCGAGGTGGACGCCCTGGCCCGGCTGGGCGCGTCGATCACGGTGTTCCGGCTCGGCGACGACCCCCGGCTCACCGCGTTCGTGGACACCCTGGCGCGCCGCTCCGGCGGCCGCGTGGTGGCGCCCGACGAGGACGGCCTCGGCGCGGCGGTGGTGAGCGACTACCTGCGGTCGCGCAAGCGGCGCTGAACGGCGGGCGCCCGGGGCCTGCCGCCGCCGGATCCGAGGGACGTCGGGGGGCCGGACCCGGCGGTGGCAGGCTCCGGGCGTGACAGGCCCGGGGCGTGACAGACCGGGTCAAGACCTGGCCGGTACGCCGAGGAGGTGGCTGATCGTCCTGGACGACGTGCGCGACCCGGCCGACCTGAACGGCCTGTGGCCGCCGCGCACCGACACCGGCCGGGTGCTGGTGACGACCCGCCGCCGGGACGCCGCGCTGCGCGGCAACGGGCGGCTGCTGATCGAGGTCGGCCTGTTCACGCCGGAGGAGTCCCGGGTCTACCTGCGGGCCAAGCTCTCCGGGCCCGCGCCCGCGGACGCCGGCGCTCCCGTCCTCGCCCGCGCGCCGGGCCACCTGCCGCTCGCCCTGGCCCAGGCCGCGACCTACCTCATCGACCGGCGCCTGACCTGCGCCGAGTACCTGGAGCGGTTCGAGGACCAGCGCCGCGAGCTGCACGCGCTCCTGCCCGAGCCCCGGGCCCTGCCCGACCAGCACCGCGACACGGTGGCCGCGACGTGGTCGCTGTCGGTCGACATCGCGGACCGGCCCGAACCCGCCGGGCTCGCCGCGCCGCTGCTGGAGGTCATGGCGCTGCTCGACCCCAACGGCATCCCGGTGGCCGCGCTCACCTCGCCCGCGGTGCTCTTCCACCTGGAGGGCGTGTCGGGGTCCGCGGTGGGCGCGGAACAGGCCAGGGACGCCCTGATGTGCCTCGACCGGCTCAGCCTGGTCACGTTCAACCCGGCGGCCGCGCACGCGGAGGTCGGCGTCCACGCCCTGGTGCAGCGCGCCGTCCGGGACCACTGCGCGGAAGAACGCTCGCGGTCCCTGCCGACGGTGGCCGCGGACGCGCTGCTCCAGGTGTGGCCGTCGATCGAGGTCGACGCCGCCCTGGTGCAGTCGCTGCGGGCCAACGCGGCGGCCGTCCACGCCGCGGCGGGCGCGGGGCTGTGGCGCGAGGGCCGGCACTCGCTGCTCCTGCGCGCCGGCGCCGGCCTGGGCGGCAGCGGGCTCGTCGACGAGGCGCGCGACTACTTCGAGCAGCTCCTCGCGACGGCCGAGCGCCACCTGGGGCCCGACCACCCGGACACCGCCGCGACGCTGGGGGACCTGGCCTTCTGGCAGGCCGAGGCCGGTGACCAGGACGCCGCGCTGTCGACGCACGAGCGCTGGTTCACCCGGCTGCTCGGGCTGCGCGGGCCCAACCACCCCGACACGCTCGCGGCGCTCGGGGACTTCGCCCACCACCTGACCGAGGCGGACCGGGCGGCCGAGGCCGCCGACACGTTCCGGCGCTTCCTGGACGAGCACCTGGCCGTGCTGGGCCCGGAGCACCCGTTGAGCGGGGGCGGGGGCGGCAGCCGCGCCAAGCGCAACACCGCGTTGATCGTGTCGACCCACGAGGCGCTGCTGGGGGTGCAGTCGAGGGTGCTCGACCCCGACGACCCGGCCGTCCTGACGACCCGCAGCCGCCTCGCGCGGTGGCTGGACAAGGCCGGGGACCGCCGGGCGGCCAGGGCCGCGTTCGAGGAGCTGCTCGCGGACCGGCTGCGGGTGCTGGGCCCGGACCACGACAGCGTCCAGAACACCCGCAGCAACCTCGCCCACTGGCGCAGCCGGGCCGGTTTGGACCGGCGGACGGGCGCCCGCCGCTGATCCCGGCGGCGGTTACCCGGGAGCACGTCAACCCTCCGCGTCAACCCTCCGCGTCAACCCTCCGCGTCGTGGTCGACCTCCCGGTCGGTCGGCGCCAGCGCCTTGTCCGTCGCCGGGTCCCGGGAGTCGCCGCGGCGGTCCCGCTTGAACAGCGAGAACTGCGCCTCGTCCCGCATCCGCTCGACCATGTGCGGGTGGTGCAGCTCGAACGCGGGCCGCTCGGAGCGGATGCGGGGCAGTTCGGTGAAGTTGTGCCGGGGCGGCGGGCAGGAGGTCGCCCATTCGAGCGAGTTGCCGAAGCCCCAGGGGTCGTCGTGGCCGGCCGGGTCGCCGAACCGGTAGCTGCGGAACACGTTCCACACGAACGGCAGCACGGACGCGCCCAGCAGGAATGCCCCGATCGTGGAGATCGTGTTCATCAGGGTGTAGCCGTCCTGGGGCAGGTAGTCCGCGTAGCGGCGGGGGAACCCGAGGTTGCCGAGCCAGTGCTGGATCAGGAACGTGCCGTGGAAGCCGAGGAACGTGGTCCAGAAGTGCAGCTTGCCCAGCGGTTCGTCGAGCATCCGCCCGGTCATCTTCGGGAACCAGAAGTAGATGCCCGCGTAGGTGGCGAACACGATCGTGCCGAACAGGACGTAGTGGAAGTGGGCCACGACGAAGTAGGTGTCGGTGACGTGGAAGTCCAGCGGCGGCGAGGCCAGGATGATGCCGGTCAGGCCGCCGAGCAGGAACGTCACCAGGAAGCCCACCGCGAACAGCATCGGCGTCTCGAAGGTGAGCTGACCGCGCCACATCGTGCCGATCCAGTTGAAGAACTTGATGCCGGTCGGCACCGCGATGAGGAACGTCATCAGGGAGAAGAACGGCAGCAGCACCGCGCCGGTGGCGAACATGTGGTGCGCCCACACCGCCACCGACAGGGCGGCGATCGCGAACGTCGCGGCGACCAGCCCCTTGTAGCCGAACAGGGGTTTGCGGCTGAACACCGGGAAGATCTCGGTGACGATGCCGAAGAACGGCAGCGCGACGATGTAGACCTCGGGGTGGCCGAAGAACCAGAACAGGTGCTGCCACAGGATCACGCCGCCGTTGGCCGGGTCGAACACGTGCGCGCCCAGGTGCCGGTCGGCGGCCAGGCCCATCAGCGCGGCGGTCAGGATCGGGAACGCCAGCAGGATCAGGATCGAGGTGACGAAGATGTTCCAGGTGAAGATCGGCATCCGGAACAGGGTCATGCCCGGCCCGCGCAGGCACACCACGGTGGTGACCATGTTGACGCCGCCGAGGATCGTGCCCAGGCCGGACACCGCCAACCCCATGATCCACAGGTCCGCGCCGACGCCCGGCGAGTGCGCCGCGCCGCTCAGCGGAGTGTAGGCGGTCCACCCGAAGTCCGCCGCGCCGCCGGGTGTGACGAACGAGGTGAGCACGGTCAGGCCGCCGAACAGGAACAGCCAGTAGGAGAGGGCGTTGAGCCGGGGGAACGCCACGTCCGGCGCGCCGATCTGCAACGGCAGGACGTAGTTGGCGAACCCGAACAGGATGGGCGTGGCGTAGAGCAGCAGCATGATCGTGCCGTGCAGGGTGAACAGCTGGTTGTACTGCTCGTTCGACAGGAACTGGAGCCCCGGCCGCGCCAGCTCGCCCCTGAGCAGCAGCGCCATCAGCCCGCCGACCAGGAAGAACGCGAACGACGTGGTCAGGTACATCAGGCCGATCTGCTTGGGGTCGGTGGTCCGCGCCAGGCCCAGGAGCACCGCGCCCCTGGGCCGGCGCCGGGCGGCGCCCGGGTGGATGACCACGGGTTCCGGCTTGAGCGCGGTCATGACCGCCTCCCTCGTCCCGACGACGTGAGCCGGCTCACATGGTCCTCGGGTCGCCGGTCGCGGGCAACCGGCGCGGCGACGCGCCGTCACCGGTCGGCCGGCGGTCCCAAGGCGCGGACGTGCCGGCGCGCCGGTCGGCGCGAGTTAGGGTCGAGAACATGCAGACCTGGTCCTCCACCCCAGTCCCGCGGGTAGCGGGCGAGCCGCGCCCGCTGCGGCTGTTCGACACCGCCACCGGCGAGGTGCGCCCGACCGCCCCCGGCCCCACCGCCGGGATGTACGTCTGCGGCATCACCCCCTACGACGCCACCCACCTCGGGCACGCGGCGACCTACCTGGCGTTCGACCTGGTCCACCGGGTGTGGTTGGACAACGGGCACGACGTGCACTACGTGCAGAACGTCACCGACGTCGACGACCCGCTGCTGGAGCGGGCGGAGCGCGACCAGGACGACTGGGTGGTCCTGGCGATGCGCGAGACCGCGCTGTTCCGGGAGGACATGGAGGCGCTGCGGGTCCTGCCGCCGCGCGAGTACGTCGGCGCGGTCGAGTCGATCCCGGAGATCGTCGAGGCGATCGGCAAGCTCCTGGCCTCCGGCGCGGCCTACCGGGTGGACGACCCGGAGTTCCCGGACGTGTACTTCGACCACGGCGCGACCGGCCGGTTCGGCTACGAGTCGAACTACGACCTGGACACGATGACCAGGTTCTTCGCCGAGCGCGGCGGCGACCCGGACCGGCCGGGCAAGCGCCACCCGCTGGACGCGCTGCTGTGGCGCGCGGCGCGGGAGGGCGAGCCGTCGTGGCCGTCGGAGCTGGGCGAGGGCCGGCCGGGGTGGCACATCGAGTGCAGCGCCATCGCGCTCAACCGCCTGGGCACGTCGTTCGACGTCCAGGGCGGCGGCTCGGACCTGGTCTTCCCGCACCACGAGTTCTCCGCCGCGCACGCCGAGGCGCTGACCGGCGAGCACCCGTTCGCGCGGCACTACGCGCACGCGGGCATGATCGGCCTGGACGGCGAGAAGATGTCCAAGTCACGGGGCAACCTGGTCTTCGTGTCCAAGCTGCGGGCGCAGAAGGTGGACCCGAACGCCATCCGCCTGGCCCTGCTGTCCGGCCACTACCGCGCCGACCGGCCGTGGACCGACGAGCTGCTGGCGTCGGCCCAGGAGCGCCTGGCCCGCTGGCGGCGGGCGGCGGCGCTGCCGACCGGCCCGGACGCGGCCCCGACCGCGGCGAGGCTGCGCGACCACCTCGGTGACGACCTGGACACGCCGAAGGCGCTGGCCGCGCTGGACGCCTGGGCCTCGGAGGCGCTGTCGGTCGGCGGGTCGGACGCCACCGGGCCGACGCTGTTCCGGGCGGCGGTGGACTCGCTGCTGGGCGTGGAGCTGTAGACCGGTGACCGGGCGCCGCCCCCGGACCGCGCGACGCGGTCCGGGGGCGGTGGTCACCGGATCAGGCGTCCAGCGTCCAGCTGTTGATGGAACCCGTGTCGAAGGACGCCGCGTCGCGCACCCGGAGCTGCCAGGTGCCCGCCGCCGCCTCCGAGGACGCGTTCACGGTGTACGAGCGGTTGATGTTGTCCGCGCTGCCGCCGGAGCGGTTGTGCAGGTTGTAGACCGAGCCGTCGGGGGCCACGAGGTCCACGACGAGGTCACCGATGTAGGTGTGCAGGATGTCCACCTGCACCGTCGTGGTGGCCGACGCGCTGCCCGAGCAGGTCAGGGCGATCGGGCTGGTGACCGTGGCGTTGTCGCGGATGGCCACGTCGGTGCCGTTGGTCGCCGAGGCGCAGCCGCCGCCGACGGCCGTGACCGCCCACGAGAACGACGTGCCGCCGGTCCGGCCCGCCGAGTCCGTCGCGGTCACCGACACCGAGTACGAGCCGGTGGCCGTGGGCGTGCCGCTGATCAGGCCGGACGAGCTGATCGACAGGCCGGGCGGCAGGCCGGTGGCCGAGAAGGAGTACGGCGGGGTCCCGCCGGACGCGGTCAGCTGGAGGCTCACCGGGGTGCCGACCGCGGTCGACTGGTTGCCGGGGTTGGCGACCGCCGGGCCGCCGGGCGTGGCGCTGCCGGTGAACAGCAGCTTGTTCGCCGAGCCCGTGCCGGGGCTGGTGATCTTGTCCGAGGTGGCGGCGTCGACGATGGCCGCGTTCACCGCGGGCGGCGCGGCCGTCGGGTTGGCCGCCAGGTACAGCGCCACCGCGCCCGCCACGTGCGGCGACGCCATGGACGTGCCGCTGATGGTGTTGGTGGCGGTGTCGTTGGTGTGCCAGGCCGAGGTGATGTTCTGGCCGGGCGCGAACAGGTCGGTGCACGTGCCGTAGTTGGAGAACGAGGCGCGGGCGTCGGTGTTGGTCGACGCGTTCACGCTCAGCGCCTCGGCCACGCGGGCGGGCGAGTAGTTGCAGGCGTTGGCGTTGGAGTTGCCGGACGCCACCGCGTAGGTGATGCCCGCCGCGATGGAGTTGCGCACCGCGGTGTCCAGGGCGGTGTCGACGCCGCCGCCGAGCGACATGTTGGCCACGGCGGGCTTGACCGCGTTCTGGGTGACCCAGTTGACGCCGTTGACCACGCCCGCGGTGGTGCCGGAGCCGGCGCAGTTGAGCACCTTCACCGCGACCAGCCGGACCTCCTTGGCCACGCCGTGGGCGGTGCCGCCGACCGTGCCGGCGACGTGGGTGCCGTGGCCGTTGCAGTCGGTGTTGTTGGTGTCGACGGTGTTGGTGCCCCAGGTGGCCCGGCCGCCGAAGTCCTGGTGCGTGGTGCGGATGCCGGTGTCGATGATGTACGCCCGCACGGTGCTCGCGGTCGTCGCGTAGTTGTAGGCGCTGTCCAGCGGCAGGTCGCGCTGGTCGATGCGGTCCAGGCCCCACGACGGCGGGTTCGGCTGGACCGCGTCCAGCTCCACCGGCAGGTCGGCCTGCACGAACGCCACGCGCGGGTCGGCGGCCAGGCGCCGGGCCTGGGTGTCGGACAGGGTCGCGTGGAAGCCGTTCAGGGCGTGCTGCCACGCCGTGCGCACCTGGCCGCCGTACTTGCCGACCAGCGAGGACGCGGTCGAGGCGGACGCGGCGCGCGGTGAGGCCGTGTCGTTGAGCACCACGACGTAGGAGCCGGGGACGGCGTCGGCGCGATCCGCGCCGAGCACGGCGCCCTCGGCCGCGGCCACGCCGGTGTTCGCGAGGGTGAGGGCGGCGGCCGACACGGCGGCCAGGCCGAGCGCGGCCAGTCTTCGGGTCGTGCGGTTGTCTCCCATGACGGGGTCTCCCTAGAGCAGGGCTGCTCGACCGCGCCGGCCTCGGGCCGGTCGGTCGGGCGTGCAGGGATGGGGGACGTTCGCGAACGGCGGTGCGACCTGGTCAAGTGCATCGTGGGGGCGGGTTCGAACCCGGCACTAGGGCCGATAGTCGTGAATGCGAGCCCTCCGCGATCAAGGCTTCGGAGCCCCTGCGGTCAGGCGCCGAACTCCCGGGCCCGGTGCTCCCGCCAGTGCGCCAGCAGGGTGGGCAGCTCGCCCTGGATGAACTCGAAGAAGGCGCGCATCTCCGCGATGCGCCGCCCGGCGGGGCTGTCCGGTCCCAGCACCTCGATGCCCTCCTTGAGCGGGACCTCCCAGCGGCGGAACATCTCGTCGCGGCGGAACAGCGCCTCGTACCAGACGTCGTCGAACACCCGGTACACGTCGCGCCGCGTGCCCGTCTCGCGCTCGCGGCTGACCAGCCGCACCTGGGTCAGGTAGCGGACCGCGCCGGAGATCGCCGCGGGGGAGACGCGCAGCAGGTCGGCCAGCTCGGCGGCGGTGAGGCTGCCGGAGTCGGCGGAGAGCAGCGCGACGAAGACGCGCGCGGGCATCCGGGGGACGCCGGCCTCCACGAACACCGAGGAGAAGCGCTCGATGAAGCGCAGCACCGCCTGGTCGTCACGCTCGTCCACCTCTGACACCGCCGCATCATCTCCCAACGCCCGAGCGGGCGGAAGTTTATACGGTTCCTTAACTTCACGATTTTGTGAAAGTACTGTAACTTCTGATCATGACATCTGCGATATCCGTGTCGGGCCTGGTCAAGGACTTCGGCCCGACGCGCGCGCTGGACGGTCTGGACCTGACCGTCCGCCAGGGGGAGGTGCACGGCTTCCTCGGCCCGAACGGGGCGGGCAAGTCGACCGCGATCCGGGTGCTCCTCGGCCTGCTGCGGGCCGACGCGGGCGCCGTGTCGCTGCTGGGCGGCGACCCGTGGCGCGACACCGCCGCGCTGCACCGCCGGCTCGCCTACGTGCCCGGCGACGTGAGCCTGTGGCCGAACCTGACCGGCGGCGAGGTGATCGACCTGCTGGGCCGGCTGCGCGGCGGCCTGGACGAACGCCGCCGCGCCGAGCTGCTGGACCGCTTCGAGCTGGACCTGCGCAAGAAGGGCCGCGCCTACTCGAAGGGCAACCGGCAGAAGGTGGCCCTGGTCGCGGCGCTGGCGTCGGACGTGGAGCTGCTGATCCTGGACGAGCCGACCTCCGGGCTGGACCCGTTGATGGAGGCGGTGTTCCAGGAGTGCGTCGACGAGCTGCGCGGCGAGCGGACCGTGCTGCTGTCGAGCCACGTGCTGGCCGAGGTCGAGGCGCTGTGCGACCGGGTCAGCATCATCCGCGACGGCCGCACCGTGGAGACCGGCACGCTGGCCGAGCTGCGCCACCTCACCCGCACCAGCGTGTCCGCCGAGCTGGCCGGCCCGCTCGACGGCCTCGCGGACCTGCCCGGCGTGCACGACCTGGTGGTCCGGGGCCCGCGCGTGCGGTTCGAGGTCGACGGCGAGCACCTGGACGGCGCGCTGCGCGCCCTGCTCGGGGCGGGCGTGCGGGCGTTGACCAGCCGGCCGCCCACGCTGGAGCAGCTGTTCCTGCGCCACTACGGCGGCGCGCCGGAGGCCGCCAGCCGCGTCACTCCCGGCCCGGTGCCGTCGTGACCGGCCTCGGCGCGCTGGTGCGCCTGGCGCTGCGGCGCGACCGGCTGCTGCTCACCGCGTGGGTGGTGGGCCTGGTCGGCATCACGCTGGCCACCGCCTCGGGCATGTCCGAGCTGTACGGCACGGTCGAGTCGCGCCGGCAGCTCGCCGCGACGGCGGGCTCGAACCCCGCGTTCCTGGCGATGCTCGGCCCCCTCCACGACGCCGACACCATCGGCGGCGTGCTGACCTGGCGGTGGGGCGTGTTCGCCGGCCTGCTGGTCGGCCTGATGAGCGCGTTCCTGGTCACCCGGCACACGCGCGCGGAGGAGGAGACCGGCCGGCTGGAGCTGATCGGCTCGACCGTCGTCGGCAGGCACGCGCCGCTGACCGCGGCCCTGGTCACCGCGCTGGTGGCGAACCTGCTGGTCGGCGGCCTGATCGCGGTCGGCCTGATCGGGCTCGGCGAGGGCGTGGGCGGTTCCGCGGCCCTGGGCGCGGCGCTGGCCTCGGTCGGCCTGGCGTTCGCCGGGGTCGGGGCGGTCGCCGCGCAGCTGCCGGAGAGCGCCCGCACCGCCAACGCGCTCGCCGGCGCCGTGCTGGGCCTGTCCTACGTGCTGCGGGCGGTCGGCGACGCGGCGGGCGAGCACGGCCCGACCTGGCTGACCTGGTGCTCGCCGCTGGGCTGGGTCGAGCTGACCAGGCCGTTCGCCGAGGAGCGGTGGTGGGTGCCGCTGCTGTCGCTCGGGTCGGCGGTGGCGCTGGCAGGGCTCGCGGCCCTGCTGGTGACCCGGCGCGACAGCGGCGGCGGACTCCTGCCCGCCCGGCTGGGGCCGGCCCGCGCGCCGAGGTCGCTGGGCGGCGCGTTCGGCCTGGCCTGGCGGTTGCAGCGGGGGGTGCTGCTGGGCTGGGCGCTGGGCCTGTTCGCGCTCGGCGCGGTGTACGGGGCGGTCGCGCGGGGCGTGGAGGAGATGTTGGAGGCCAACCCGGCGCTGCGGCAGGTCATCGAGGGCATGGGCGGCTCCGGCGGCCTGGTGGACGTCTACCTGGCCTCGATCCTCGGCATCATCGCGCTGTTCAGCGCCGTCTACGCGGTGCAGGCGACGCTGCGGCCGCGCGCCGAGGAGGTGGGGCTGCGCGCCGAACCGGTGCTGGCCACGCCCGTGAGCAGGGTCGCGTGGGTCGGCGGCCACGCGGGGATCGCGGTCGTCGGCGCGGTGGTGGTGCTGGCCGCGGCCGGCCTGGGCGCGGGCCTGGTGCACGGGCTGCGGGTGGGCGACGTGGGCGGCCAGGTCGTCCGGCTGGTCGGCGCGGCCCTGGCGCACGCGCCGGCGGTGTGGGTGGTCGCGGGCCTGGCGCTGACCGTGTTCGCCCTGGTCCCGAAGCTGACCTCGGCGACCTGGGCGGTGCTGGTGGTGTTCCTGGTGCTCGGCCAGCTCGGACCGCTGCTGCGGCTCGACCAGTGGGCGATGGACCTCTCGCCGTTCACGCACGTGCCGAAGGCGCCGGGCGCGGAGGTCGCCGCGGGCCCGCTGCTGTGGCTGGTCCTGGTCGCGGCGGCGCTGGTGGCGGTCGGGCTGGTCGGCTTCCGCAGGCGCGATGTCGGCTGACATCTGAAAGAGGTCTTTCGAAAGAATGCTTTCAGGTTTATCGTCGGGGCCATGGAACTCCCACGGCCCCGACGGGTCACCGACGTCGAAGCGCTCAAGGCGCTGGCCCACCCGCTGCGCGTGTCGCTGCTCAACCACCTCGTCTCGCTCGGACCGCGCACCGCCAGCGAGTGCGCCGAGGCGGTCGGCTCGACCGCGTCCAACTGCAGCTGGCACCTGCGGCAACTGGCGAAGTTCGGCTTCGTCGAGCGCGCCGACGCCACCGGCGGGCGGGATCGGCCCTGGCGGGCCACGTCCGTCGGCTACGAGGTCGGCGGGTTCGACGAGGACCCGGCGGTGCGCGCGCAGCAGGACGCGCTGCTGGTGCTCCAGCTCAACGAGGAGAACCGGCTGGCGCAGCGCTTCCTGGAGCGGCAGCACGAGCTGCCGGGGGAGTGGTTGGAGGCCTCGTCGCTGCACGGCTACTCGGTCAACGTGACCGCCGAGGAGCTGGGTGGCCTGCTCGGCGCGATCGACGACCTGCTGCGCCCCTACCTGGTGCCCGTGCGCGAGGACGTCCCCGAGGGCGCGCTGCCCGTCCACGTCGGCCTGCGGGCGTTCCCGCGGTGACCGGGCCGCTGGAGGAGCCGGCGTTCCGCCGGCTGTGGCTCGCCGGGTTCGTCTCCGAGGTCGGCGACTGGGTGCTGCTGGTCGCCCTGCCCGTGTACGTCTACCAGCGCACGGGCTCCGCGGCGGCCACCGCGACCACGTTCGTGGTCGCGCTGCTGCCGAGCCTCGCGCTGTCGCCGGTGGCCGGCGTGCTGGCCGACCGCTGGGACCGCCGCCGGCTCGTCGTCGTGGTGAGCCTCGCCCAGGCGGTCGCCCTGCTGCCGCTGCTGACCGGGGACCTGGTGGTGCTCAACGCGGTCGTCGCGGTGCAGTCGGGGCTGGCGGCGCTGTTCCAGCCCGCCGTGAACGCCCTGCTGCCCACCCTCGTGCCGCGCGGGCAGCTGGTCGCCGCCAACGGGCTGGTCAGCCTCAACAGCACCGTCGCCCGGCTGGTCGGCGCGTCCCTCGGCGGGCTGCTGCTCGGGCACGCCGGGCTGTCCGGCGTGGTGCTGGTCGACGCCGCGTCGTTCCTGCTCGCCGCGGGGCTGCTGGCCTCGCTGCGCGCACCGGACCGGGAGGGCGGCGCGGGCGGGGCGGCGACCGTGCCGCCGTGGCGGGCCTGGCTGGACGGCCTGCGCGAGATCCGCGGCCCGCTGCGGCCGATGATCGCCGTGTTCCTGCTGACCGCGACCGGCCAGGGCCTGTTCGTGGTGCTGTTCGTCGTGTTCGTCACCGAGCGCCTCGGCGGCGGCGCGACCGAGGTGGGCCTGCTGCGCGGGGTGCAGGCGGTCGGCGGGCTGGTCGCGGGCCTGCTGGTCGGCGTGCTCTCGCGGCGGTTCGCCGCCGACCGGCTGCTGGGGGTGGCGCTGATCGCCTTCGCGGTCGTCGCGGCGGTCGGCTGGAACGGATCGCACCTCACCACCGCCCTGGGCTTCCACCTCGGCGTGTTCGCCGTGGTGGGCGCGCCGGGGGTGCTCATCGGGGTCGGCTCGACGTCGGTGCTCCAGCTCTCGACCGGCGACGAGGTGCGGGGCCGGGTGATGGCGACCTTCCTCGGCCTCTTCGACGCCTGCCAGGGCGTCGGGATGGTGCTGGCGGGCGCACTGACGCCCGTGCTCGGCCTGTCCGCGCTGCTCAACGCCCAGGCCGGGTTGTACCTGGTCGCGGGGGTGCTGGCGCTGGCGACGCTGCGGAGGGCCTCGGTGAGGGCCTGACGCCGGCCCACGCGCCGGCCGGGTTCACGTGCCGGTCGGGGTCATGTGCCGGTTCACGCGCCGGTCGGGCTCACATGCCGGTCGGCCCGCGCCCCGGCCCCCGGCCGCGCCGCCGCAGGTAGCGCTCGAACTCGGCGGCGATCGCGTCGCCGCTGGCCTCGGTGATCTGGATCTCCGCGTCGCCGCGCTCCTCCAGCGCCCGCACGTAGTTGCGCACGTCCTCGTCCTCGTCGGCCATCTCGCTGACCGTGCGCTCCCACTCCTCGGCCTGCTCGGGCAGCGCGCCGAGCGGCACCTCGACGTCCAGCACCTCCTCCACCCGGTGCAGCAGCGCCAGCGTGGCCTTGGGCGAGGGTGGCTGGGACACGTAGTGCGGCACGGCCGCCCAGAACGAGATCGCGGGCACCCCCGCCTGCACGCACAGGTCCTGGAACACGCCCACGATGCCGGTCGGCCCCTCGTACCGGGACCGCTCCAGCCCGTACTTGGACGCCGCCGCGGCGTCGTAGGCCGTCCCGGTCACCGGGACCGGCCGGGTGTGCGGCGTGTCCATCAGCAGCGCGCCCAGGGTGACCACGGTGGTCACGCCCAGGTCCTCGATGTGGCCCAGCAGCTCGGCGGCGAACTTCCGCCAGCGCATGTTCGGCTCGATGCCGTGCACGAGCACCACGTCGGTCGCCGACCCCGGCGGCCGGCACACCGACAACCGGGTGGTCGGAAATTCCACCCTACGGGTGACCCCATCCACCATGCGGACTGTGGGACGGGTCACCTGGAAGTCGTAGTAGTCGTCCGGATCGATCTCGGCCAGCGGCGTCGCGTCCCACGTGAGTTGCAGGTGCTCGATCGCCGTGCTGGCGGCGTCGCCAGCGTCGTTCCACCCCTCGAAAGCCGCCACCATGATCGGGTTGGTGAGCGGTTTGCTGGGGTCGAAGGGGGTCTGGGCGGCCTGGTCCGGATCGGTCACCGGGCCAGCCTACGACCACCGGCGCGCGCCTGACGCCGTAGGCTGGTCCACGTCGGGTCGTGTCCCGCCGCCGCTTCGGGGCGCGCCCGTTCGTCCTGGCCGGCCACCACCTCGGGTCGGCGTCGCGTGAACCCGGGAAGGTCGTGGATGACGGTCGAGGCTGTGCTGTGGGACATGGACGGCACGCTGCTGGACTCGGAGAAGCTGTGGGACGTCCCGCTGTTCGAGTTCGTGGGGAAGCTGGGCGGCGAGTTGTCGCTGGAAACCCGCCACGCGATGGTCGGCACGAGCGTGCCCAAGACGATGGCGCTGCTGTTCGCCGAGGTCGGCATCCACGCGCCCACCGAGGAAGAGGTCTCCGACGGCGCGGCGTGGATCATCCGCCGGACCGAGGAGGTGTTCCGCGCCGGGCTGCCGTGGCGGCCGGGCGCGCAGGCGGCGCTGCGCGCGGTGCGGGACTCCGGCGTGCCGATGGCGCTGGTCACCTCCACCGAGCGCGGGCTGACCGAGGTCGCCCTGGACACCATCGGCCGCGACCTGTTCGACGTGACGGTGTGCGGTGACGAGGTGGACGGGCAGAACAAGCCGCTGCCCGAGCCCTACCTGAAGGCGGCCCGCCTGCTGGGCGTCGACCCGGCGCGGTGCGTGGCGGTCGAGGACTCGCCGACCGGCGTGGCCGCCGCGGAGGCCGCCGGGTGCACCGTCCTGGTGGTGCCGTGCGACGTGCCGGTGCCCGCGGGCGAGCGCCGCGTGTTCCGCGACTCCCTGGTGGGCGTCGACCTGACGGCGCTCGCCCGGCTGCTGGACCGCTGACCCGCCCGGCCGCGGCCGGTCACGGCGCCGGTCACGGCAGGGCGCGGTCACAGCAGGGCGCAGTCACCGCACTTGCCGCCGCCGTCGAGCCGGTAGTACAGGCAGCAGTTGCGCCGCCGGAACGCCACCTCGCCGGGGAACGGGACGAACTCGCCGGCGCCCCGCAGGGGCGGCTCGGCGAACAGCTCCTCACCCAGCCGCACGCACTCCTCGGCACTCGCCGCCCCGCCGCGCGCGACCACTCGCAACGCCCCCGCCGCCGACGACGCCGCGTTGCCCCACAGCAGCCCGGGCGCGACCGGGACGACCGAGCGGACCGCCGCCACCACGGGCGCCAGCGACTCGGCGACGCCCACGCCCCCGACCGGCTCCTTGAGCCGGACCCGCAGGCCGTCCTCGTCGTAGCGCCACCAGAGGTTCGCGGGCCGCACGTCCGGCGCGGCGCCGCCGACGGCGAGCGCGGCCACCACCGGCGACAGCAGGCGGGCGGTGTAGCTGAGGAAGAACAGCGAGGCGGCGACCCGCGGTTCGGCGGTGCGGTAGCGGGCGGCGATCCGGTCCACGGTGGCGGGCAGGGCGGGCCCGTCCAGCAGCGCGGAACCGTCGTGCCAGCCCTCGTCGGGCCTGCCGACGTCGAGGGCGAAGAAGGGGCTGAGGCCGCGGATCTGCCGCAGGGTGGCCAGGACGAGGGAGAACTCGGACACGTGGCCTAGTCTGCCGCCCGTGGACGCGCTGGGGTTGGGACTGTCCCTGGGACTGGCGGCGAGCATCAGCCCCGGCCCGCTGCTGGTGCTGGTCGTGACGTCGGCCCTGAGGTCCGGCCGGAGGGCGGGCGTGCTGGCCGCGTGCGCGCCGCTGCTGTCGGACGCCGCGGTGGTCGGCGTGACGTTGCTGCTGCTGGACCGGCTGCCGGAGCGGGCGCTGGGCGTGCTCGGGGTGGTGGGCGCGGTGTTCGTGGTGTGGAACGGGGTGGCCACGGTGCGCGACGCGCGCACGGCGTCGCTGGAGCGGACCGCGGATCCCGCTGTGGATTCCCCTGTAGGTTCCACTGCCCCGCCATCCCCCGACCAGGCTTCGCAGGAGTCCCCGCCCAAGGGAACCCCTGCTTTCACGATAGCGCAGGGGTCCGACAACCCGGACTTCCTGGCCCTGCGCCGGGCGGTCCTGGTGAACCTGCTCAGCCCCCACCCGTGGGTGGCGTGGGCGACCGCGCTGGGGCCGCTGACCGTCACCACGTGGCGGGCGTCCACCGGGGCGGGGGTGGCGTTGCTGGCGGGCTTCTACGTGACGCTGGTGGGCGGCAAGGTGGTGATCGCGCTGCTGGTGGCGCGGGGGCGCAGGCACCTGGGCGACGCCGGTTATCGACGGGCGTTGGTGTTCTCGGGGGTGCTGCTGGTGGTGGCGGGCGTCGCGCTGGGCGTCGAGTTCGGGCCCACGCTGTTCGGGTGGTGAGTCGGATTCGGAAGGCCGGGCGCACTGTTCCCGCACTTCCCGAACACCCTGAAGCCGAGTCGACGACAGGTACGATCACCGCCATGTCTTCTTATCCGGGTCTGTCGACGGACTCGCGGGATTCCGGACTGTTCCACTACATCACCGAGCTGGCCGCAACCCTGAATTTCGAGGTAGAAGAACGCGATGAGCGGATGGTGGTTCGCGCGCCGTGCTCCTCGCCCCTGAGCTTTCGGCTCGAACGGCTCGAAAACCAGGTGTTCGCCTATTTCGCGTGCAGGTCGACCTCGTGGTCCTGGGAAGGCGAGCGCACCGATGTGCACGACCTGTTCTCCACTTACCTCGCGGTGCGCCTCTCCGCTGCGGGTTTGGCCTCCTGTTCTTCCTACGACGAACCGCACCCCGCCTCGCACGTGCCCGGCGAGCTTTATGCCCGGTACCTGGTGCTGGAGCAGCCTCGCAAAGGGTGGTACCCCGATGACGACGCGGGACGCGCCGACCTGGCCTCATTGGTCGAGCTGTTCGCCGAGGTGGAGGAGGAGTTGCACCAACTCGGTGGACCGTGCAACAGATCGGAGGAATCGGAGTTCTCCACGAGCGACGAGGGCCTGATGGCGTGGGCGGGCGATGTGTCGGCCACCTTGGGGATCGAGGACGCGGACGAAGAGCCCATCACGACCGCTCGGGCGAATCCCGACTGGCTGTACTACCGAACGGCGGACGGCAACCGCAGCGTGGTGCGAAGTTGGCAATTCGCCCTCCTGCTCACCACCTGTGCCCGAACCGACGTCGACGAGAACGAGGGGACATCGGCCCGACTCGTCCGGCGGGGTGAACTCCGCAACGCCGTCGAGAAATCCGATTTCGCCGAAGCGAAGAGCGTGCTGGAAGAGGTGAACCTGAGGGAAGCCGACGAGGTGTTCGCCGTGCCCCTCGAGGACCGCCTGGTGGCGGTCGAAGGGCCGCACGCCTATTCGCTCCGCGCGGACACCGGCAGGGACGTGTACACCAGGGAGGTCGGGGCGACGCTCCGGCGCAACGACTCGTTCCTCGAGTGGGCGCACCCGGTGACCGGTTTCCGGTGGACCGCGAACGTCGACCCGAAGCGCTTCGAGCAGCTCACTTACGACCTGCTGTTCGAGGAGCCGAACGTGACGCGGGTGCGGTTCGTGGGATCGACCCACGACGCCGACGGGGGCCGCGACCTGCTCGTCGACATGGTCACACCCCTGACGAGGGACGAGATCAAGGAGTACGGCGTCCACCACGGCCTGCTGGTCCCCCGCCGCGTGCTCGTCCAGTGCAAGACGAAGCGCGACCCGGGCAAAGGGGTCGGGAAGTCCGACGTCCTCGACATCCGCGACACCATCGAGCGCCACGGGGCCGATGGCTACTGGTTGGTGACGTCCACCCACATCACCGCGCAACTCGTGGAACACCTGGAGGTGCTGAACCGGAAGCACCCCCACGTCGACTGGTGGACCAGGCGCGAGGTCGAGGACGCCCTCGTCCGCAACCCTCGCGTGGCCGCCAAGTACGAAGACGTCGTGACGGCTGTCCGGTAGGCCAGGCCGTGCGCGCCTGCCGTGCCCACCCGTCGCGGTCGAACCGGTGCCGCCACGTGCGAGCGAACCCGGCCGAGGCCCGCCGCGCTACGGCAGGTAGAACGTCAGCACGTCGGCCCGCACCGGTGGGAACAGCACCCGCATCAGCTCGTCGTTCGGCCCCGGGTACACGTCGGGGTGCCGCGCGGTCAGCCCCTCGATCCCGTGCGGCCCGAACAGCAACGACGCCAGCAGGTCCGGAGCCACGCCCGCACCGCCCGCCGCGCCCGGCGCCTGCATCGTGCCGCCCACCGCGACCGGGCCGACCTCGCCGCGCCCGAACGGCATCCGCACGTGCGAGCGGTAGAACGACAGCACCACCTCGCCCTCCTCGTCGGCGAACCGCTCCGACGCCGCGAGCCGCGCCCCGAACACCGGCCGCAGGTGCTCCAGCAGCGCCACCGGGTCGGGGACGCGCACGTAGTAGGAGTTCGCCTCCGCCTTCGCCGGGGCCAGGAACGGCTCCAGGGCCGCGCCCGCCACCGTGCCCGGCCGCTCGGTCACCTCGGTCGCCCCGGTCAGGGCGAGCAGGGCGTGCGCGGCGGCCTCGTCCACCGCCGCGACCTCCGCCAGCCGCACCCCCTCGTCCGGCGGCGTGGTCCGGCCCGTGGCGACCGGCGCGCCGTCGCGCTCGACCAGCCACCCGGTGCTGCCGTCACGGGCCACCAGCCACCGCCACAGCGGGGCGGAGTGCGGCATCCGCAGGTCGAACCGGGCCTGCTCGGCGTCCTGCAACCGCGCCATGACCGGGATGTCGTCGGCGGTCGCCTCGCGCAGCGCGTGACCCCCGCCGCCCGGGACGCCCGTCACCTCGCGGGTGGCGGCTTGCGGGATGGCGTAGGTGTAGCCGAACTGCCGGTAGAAGTACGGGATGCCGATCATGACGTTCACCAGGTGGCCCCGCGAGGCGGCCCGCTCGTGCGCCCAGCCCATCAGCGCGCGCACCGCACCACGACCCTCGTAGTCGCGGTCGGTCGCCACCAGTTCGACCTGGCCCGCCGGGATCTCCACCCCGCCCAGCACCAGTGCCTCGTCCAGCAGCGTCGCGGTGGACACCACCCGGTCGCCGTCCACGACCACCGCGCACGCCTCCCAGCCCGCGTCCGGGTCCTCCACCACGAGGCGGTGGTCCACGGCGTCCTCGGGCTCGCCCCGGTCGGCCAGCAGCTCGCCGATCCGCTCCAGGTCCTCCGGGCGCGCCGTCCGCAGCACCAGGCCATCGCTCAGGGTCATCGGCGCAGTGTCGCGACGGGCGTCCCGCCGCGCCACGGATTTTCGCCGGCGCGCACGACCCGCGTGGCGCACAATCCCGGCCATGACCTGGCTCCCCGCCGACTTCGCCCACCCGACCCGCGTCGACCTCGACGCCGAGCACCACCTGCGGCCCATCCGGGAATCCGACGTGGACGTCGACCACCCGGCCGTCATGGGCTCGCGCGAGCGGCTCTGGTCGCTCTACGGCGAGGCGTGGGGCTGGCCGCCCGCGACGATGACCCACGAGCAGGACCGCGTGGACCTCGCCCGGCACGAGCGGGAGCAGGACGCGCACGAGTCGTTCAACTACGCCCTGTTCAACGCCGACGAGACCGCGTTGCTGGGGTGCGTCTACATCGACCCGGCCGAGGACGCCGACGCGCTGATCTCCTGGTGGGTGGTCGACGAGCACGTCGGCACGGACCTGGAGCGCGCGCTGGACGCGTTCGTGCCGAAGTGGATCGCCGAGGCGTGGCCCTTCGACAACCCGCGCTACGGCATCTAGCCGCGTCGCGGGGGACGGGCCGATCGGGGGTCTGCCGTCCGCCGCGGTCCGGGGGATGCGAGGATCAGCACCCGTGAAGACCTTCGACGAGCTGTTCGCCGAGCTGAGCGAACGCGCACGCACCCGCCCTGAGGGCTCCGCCACCGCCGCGGCTCTGGAGGCAGGGGTGCACGCGCAGGGCAAGAAGGTGCTGGAGGAGGCCGGCGAGGTCTGGATCGCCGCGGAGCACGAGTCCGACGAGCGCCTGGCCGAAGAGGTCTCGCAGCTGCTCTACCGCGTCCAGGTGCTCATGCTCGGCCGCGGCCTGACCCTCGAAGACGTGTACAAGCACCTGTGATCCTGGAGGTCGCGCAACTGGCGGTGCGACCGGGTCTCGAAGCGGACTTCGAGGAGGCGTTCGCCGAGGCCCGCACGGTGATCGCCCGGTCGCCCGGCTTCGTCTCGCTGGAGCTTCAGCGGTCGGTCGAGCACACCTCCCGCTACCTGCTGCTGGTGCGGTGGGAACGGCTGGAGGACCACACCACCGGGTTCCGCCAAGGGCCGCTGTACCCGCGGTGGCAGGCGCTGCTGCACCACTTCTACGACCCGTTCCCGAGCGTCGAGCACTACCGCGCCGTCCCCTGATGGGCGGCGTGCTCAGCGGATTCGTCCCCATCTGGGTGCTCACCGCGGTCGGGTTCCTCGCCGCGCGCACCGACGTGCTCGGCGACCGCGCGGAGGCCGTGCTCGGCCGGTTCGCGTTCTACCTGGCCATGCCCGCGGTGCTGTTCACCACCCTGCTGGACGGTTCTCCCGCCGACCTGGCCAACCGCGGCGTGCTCGCGTTCGTGATCGGCACGGTCGTGGTCGGGGCGCTGGGGTTCGCGCTGCAACGGCGGGTGTTCCGCCGGTCGCCGCCGGACCGGGTGCTCGGCGCGATGGCCGGCTCCTACGCCAACGCGGGCAACCTCGGCGTCCCGGTCGCGGTCGGCGTGCTGGGCGACTCGTCGTTCGTGGTGGCGGTGCTGCTGTTCCAGCCCGTGGTGGTGATGCCGGTGGTGCTGGCGGCCCTGGAGGTCGGGTCCGGGCGGCGCGGCTCGGTGCTGCGCACCCTCGCCCTGCTGCCGGTGCGCAACCCGCTCATCCTCGGCTCGCTGCTGGGCGTGGCGTGCGGGCTGCTGGACGTGCGGCCGCCGCCACTGGTGCTGGAACCGGTGGAGGCCCTGGGCGCGGCGGGCGTGCCGACCGCGCTGGTGGTGCTGGGCATGTCGCTGGGCGCGGCGCGCCTGCCCCGACCGGGTGGTCGGGCCGAGCTGGCCTCGGTGGTCGCGCTGAAGCTCCTGCTGCACCCGCTGGTGGCGTTCCTGGCGTGCCTGGCGCTCGACGTGACGGGCCCGCTGCGCCTGGCGGCCGTGGTCTGCGCGGCCCTCCCGACCGCGCAGAACGTCTACGTGCTGGCCCACCGGTACAGACCGGACCCGGGCCTCCAGCGCGACGCGGTGCTGGTGTCCACGGCGCTGTCGATGGTCACGCTGTCGGTCGCGGTGGTGCTGCTGCGGTAGGCGGGCGCTCCCGCAGGAACAGCGCCCGCGCCCCACCGGCCCGCGCGCGTCGGTCCACGGGCCCGCGGTGTGCGGGGTCGAGGCGGAGCGGTCGTCGGCGAGCGGCTCGCAGGAGGCGGCCACCGGCGGTGCGCCCCCGGTCAGTCGACCCGGTCCAGCGGCGTCTCCGCGCCCGCGTCCGGCTCGGGCCAGCCCGGGTAGGGCGGCGGGGTGCCGTCGAACGCCGGGCACAGCGCCTTGTGGTCGCAGTAGTCGCACATCCGGCTCGGGTTGGGCCGGAAGTCGCCGGAGCGGCCCGCGCGCAGGATGGCGTCCCAGATCGCCTCCAGCGTGCGCTCGAACCGGGCCAGCTCGGCCTCCTCCGGCTGGTAGGCCAGCGCCTGCCGGTCCGCCAGGTACATCAGCCGCAGCTGGCGGGGCACCACGCCCCGCAACCGCCACAGCACCAGCGCGTAGAACTTCATCTGGAACAGGGCCTTGGCCTCGCCGACCTCGCGCGGCGCGGCGCCCGTCTTGTAGTCGACCACCCGGATCTCACCGGTCGGCGCCACGTCCACCCGGTCGACGTACCCGCGCAGCAGCACCCCGGACGGCAGCTCCCACTCCACCAGCAGCTCGCGGGCGTCCGGGTCGAACCGGCGCGGGTCCTCCAGGCCGAAGTAGCCGTCCAGCAACCCCTCCGCCGAGGCCAGCCACTCCTCCTGCTCCGGGTCGCCCTCGGCGAACAGCTCCGAGAACTCGGGCCGCTCCGCCCGCACCCGGTCCCACGCGGGACCCACCAGCTCGCGCGCCCGGTCCGGCACCCGCTCGGCGGGCGGCAGGCTGAACAGCTCCTCCAGCACCGCGTGCACCACCGTGCCGCGAACCTGGGCCCTGGTCGGCCTCTCCGGCAACCGGTCGACCGCCCGGAACCGGTAGAGCAGCGGGCACTGCTTGAAGTCGCCCGCCCGGGAGGGCGACAACGCGGGCCTGCGGACAGGGCGGTCGGTGATCGTCGGCGCTGCCATGGCGATGACCATAAGCCACCCCACCGACAAGAACGCCCGACCCGACCCGGGGTCGGGTCGGGCGCCGGAACCCGGCCCACCAGGCCCGACCCCGCCTATCAGGCCCGGCCCGGCTCAACCCCGCCAAGCTCGACCAACACCTCCACACAACACCACCACACCTCCGCCCCTACTCTTTGACCGTGGCGACAACCGGCAGTTGGCGACGGCAGGTCGGCAGGGACGGCGGTCTGCCGCTGTTCCGCGCGGCCGGCATCCCGGTGCTGCTCGCGCCTTCCTGGTGGCTCGGCTCGGCGGCCATCGTCGTGCTCTACGCCCCCATGGTCAGCCGCCTGGTCCCCGGCGCGGACGGCACCACCGGCGTGCTGCTGGCCGCCACGTTCGCGGTCTTCCTGGGCCTGTCCGTGCTGGCCCACGAGCTGGGCCACAGCCTGGTCGCGCTCCGCCTCGGCCTGCCGGTCCGCCGCCTGCGCCTGTTCCTGCTCGGCGGGGTGTCGGAAGTCATGCGCACCCCGACCCGCCCCGGCCACGAGGGCGCCATCGCCGTCGCCGGCCCGCTGGTCTCGATCTTCCTGGCCGGGGTGTTCGCCCTGGCCGCCGTCGCGATGCCGGCGCCGGACGCGATCTGGCTGCTGGTCGCCCAGACGGCCTTCGCCAACGCCGCCGTCGCCGTGTTCAACCTGCTCCCGGGCCTGCCGCTGGACGGCGGTCGCATCCTGCGCGCCGGGGTCTGGGCCGTCACGGGCCGCCGAGCCACGGGCACCAAGGCCGCCGTGGCGGGTGGTGGCGTGGTGGCCGCGATGCTGGTCGTGTGGGCGATCTGGGGCGTGCTGGAGGGCAGCGAGGACCGCTGGGTCCGGTTCGGGGTGTGCCTGCTGACCGCCTGGTTCGTGCTGGCGGGCGCCCGCGGCGAGCTGACCGCCGAGCACCGGCGCACCTGGCCGGACGGCCTCACGCTCAGCGAACTGGTCCGCCCGGTCCTCCAGCTGCCCGCCGAGAGCCCGGTGTCCGGCGCGCTCACCGCGTCCGCCGGCCGGGGCGTGGTGCTGGTGCGCGCGGACGGCGTGGCCGCGGGCCTGCTCGACCGGGAGATGGCCCGCCGCCTGGCCTCCACCTCGCCGCACGCGCCCGCCGAGCAGGCCGCCGTGCCGATCCGGCCGGAGACCGTGCTGCTGGAGAACGAGAGCGGTGACGAGGTGGTCGAGCGGGTGCACGGCACCGCCGCCTGGGAGTACCTGGTGGTCGACCTGGAGGGCCGCCCCGCGGGCGTGCTGCGCCGCGAGGACCTCAAGAATGTGCTGGACGGCCGCGCCTCCGGCGCGGCGGCTCGGCCGCCTGGAAGTCGGTAGGTCGCGGCCTCGCGTGGTGGTCCGGTTTCACCCCGTCGGGCAGGTGCCCGCCTGCCGTTGAGCGGTCCCGCGTGGGTGTCCGGTGTCACCCGTCGGTCAGGTGGTCGGTTCGCTGTCGAGCAGTCCCGCGTCCTGCGCCAGGATCGCCGCCTGCACCCGCGACCTCAGGGCCAGCTTCGTCAGCACCCGCGACACGTGCGTCTTCACCGTCGTCTCGCCGATGTGCAGCCTGCGCCCGATCTGGTGGTTCGACAGGCCCTCGCCCAGGCACCGCAGCACCTCGACCTCCCGCTCGGTCAGCGCGTCCAACCCGGGCGGTCGGGCTCGGGGCGCGGTCGAGGCGAACTCCCGCATCACCCGCCTGGTCACGCTCGGCGCGAGCACGCCGTCCCCGGCCGCCACCCGCCGCACCGCCTCGACCAGCGCGGGCGCCTCCACGGACTTCAGCAGGAACCCCGCCGCGCCCGCCCGCAGCGCGCCGTGCACGTACTCGTCCAGGTCGAACGTGGTCAGCACCAGCACCTCGCACACCCCGGCGAGCTGCCGGGTCGCCTCGATGCCGTCGGTGCCGGGCATCCGGATGTCCATCAGCACCACGTCGGGCCCCAGCGCCCGCGCCATCCGCACCGCCGCCGCGCCGTCGCCGGCCTCGCCGACCACCTCGACGCCCTCCGCGCCGCCCAGGATCATCACCAGGCCCGCGCGGATCGCCGCGTGGTCGTCGGCCACCAGCACGCGGATCGCCGCGCCGGTCACAGCGGCAGCTCCGCCCGCACGACCCACTCCTCGCCCTCCCGGCCCGCCGCGCACCGGCCGCCCACCGCGTGCGCGCGCTCCGCCATGCTCGGCAACCCCGTGCCCGTCCCGTCGCCCGACGTGCCGCGCCACCCGTTGCGCACGACCACCACCAACCGCCTGACCTGCCGTTCCAGCGCCACCGACGCCCACGCGCCGGGCGCGTGCTTCACCGCGTTGGTCAGCGCCTCCTGCACGACCCGGTACGCGGCCACGTCCACCGCCGCCGGCAGCCCGGTCACGTCCGTGCCCCGGAACGCCACGTCCAGCCCGCCGGCGCGGGCCGACTCGACCAGCCGCCCGACGTCGACCAGCCGCACCGCCACCGGCTCGTCGACGGGGTCGTCGGCGCGCAGCACGTCGATCATCATCCGCATCTCCTCCAGCGCCCGCACGCTGTTCTCGCGCACCGCCTTCAGCACCGCCCGCGAGGTGCCCGGGTCGCCGTCGCGCAGCGACAGCACCGCCTCGGACTGGATCGCGATAGCCGACAGGTGCCCGGCCACCACGTCGTGCAGGTCGCGGGCCATCCGGGTGCGCTCGGCGCCGACCGCGGCCCGCCGGTCCAGCTCGACGATCCGGGCCATCTGCTCGGCGCCCTCCCGGTGCTGCCGGACGTTGGTCGCCCACCACACGGGCACCACGAGCAGCGAGAACACCTGCAACCCGGCGTAGAAGGACAGCCGCCAGTCCCCGAGCGCCGCCACCACGGCGGTGATGCCGACGGTGAGCACGGCCACCACCCCGACGAGGAACTGGTGCAGCCGGCGGGGACCGTGCAGGGCGGCCGCGAACAGCACGTCGACGCAGACCATGGCGACCGGCATGCTCAGGCCCAGGGCCAGGTCGACCGCCGCGGCCGCGGTCACCACGACCAGCGCCGGCACCGGCGCGCTCCGGCGGAACACCTGGCCCGCGCACGCCACGCCCAGGACGGCCAGGCCGACCCCGGTCGGGTACTGCCTGCCCCGGTCGCCCATGACCAGGTCCAGGTCCAGCAGGTGGACCAGCAGTCCCGAGGTGAAGAAGGCCACCGCCACGAGCAGGTCGCGGTGTTTCCGGGACAGCTCCACACCGCCATCACAGCACAGCGGCGCGCACCGGGCGTCCTCCGAAGTGATGACCCGCGGTGGGTCGGCCCGACGACGCGCCGGACCCCTTCCGGGCAGCACCGTCGAGGTGTGGTCGATCCGTTGGTCTTGGTCATCGTGGCGTGCGAGGTCGGGTTCTGGGTCGTGCTGGCGGCGGGGCTGCTGGCCCGGTACGCGCTGCGCCTGCCCCGGCTGGGCGCGGTCCTGCTGGTGTGCACGCCCCTGGTGGACGTGGTGCTGCTCGTGGCGACCGCCCTCGACCTGAGGTCGGGTGGCGAGGCGGGGGTGGCGCACGGGCTCGCCGCGGTCTACCTGGGGGTGAGCGTGGCGTTCGGGCACAGCGTGCTCAGGTGGGCCGACCAGCGGTTCGCGCACCGCTTCGCGGGCGGCCCGCCGCCGGTGGAGCCGCCGACGAGCGGTCCGGGGAAGGTCCGCCACGAGTGGCGCGAGTGGGGGAGGTTCGCCCTGGCCTGGGCCGTCACCTGCGCGGTGGTGCTGCTGCTGGTGGTCGCCGTCGGCGACCCGGAGCGCACGCGGCCGCTGTGGGGGCAGGTGCGGGGCATGGGGGTGGTGGGGCTGGTCTGGCTGTTCGGGTGGCCCGTCCACCACACGCTCGTCGAGAAGGCGAAGCGCTCCGCGAGGTGAAGTCCCGCCGGTGGGCCGCCGCGGCGGCCGTGCGACCATCGTGCGCTGTTGACGCGCGTTTAGCAGGAGGTTCGCCGCGGTGAGCACCGCCAGTGGTCCGTTCCAACCGGGAGACCGGGTGCAGTTGACCGACCCGAAGGGACGGCACTACACGATCGTGCTCGAACCGGGCAAGGAGTACCACACCCACCGCGGCGCCCTGTCGCACGACAGGCTGATCGGGCAGCCGGAGGGCTCCGTGGTCGCCTCCGTGGGCGGCACGTCGTTCCTGGCGCTGCGGCCCCTGCTGGCCGACTACGTGCTGTCCATGCCGCGCGGCGCCCAGGTGATCTACCCCAAGGACGCCGCCCAGATCGTGATGTACGGCGACGTGTTCCCCGGCGCCCGGGTGCTGGAGGCCGGCGCCGGTTCCGGTGCGCTGACCTGCTCGTTGCTGCGCGCGGTCGGCGAGAAGGGCAGCGTCACCTCCTACGAGGTGCGCCAGGACCACGCCGACCACGCGATCCGCAACGTGGAGCAGTTCTTCGGCGAGCGGCCCGGCAACTGGTCGCTGACCGTGGGCGACGTGGCCGACCACGCGGGCGAGGTCGACCGGGTGGTGCTCGACATGCTCGCGCCGTGGGACGTGCTGCCGACCGTGGCCCGCCACCTGATCCCGGGCGGCGTGCTCGTCGTCTACGTGGCCACCACGACCCAGCTGTCGAAGGTCACCGAGGCGATCCGGGAGCAGCAGCACTGGACCGAGCCGCACGCCTGGGAGACGCTGGTGCGGCCGTGGCACGTGGTGGGCCTGGCCGTGCGGCCCGAGCACCGGATGATCGCGCACACCGCGTTCCTGCTGACCACCCGCAGGCTCGCCGACGGCGTCACCCCGCCCCGGCCCCAGCGCCGCCCGTCAAAGGGCTGACCGGCGAAAACGGCCCCGTGCACCGAGTGGTGCACGGGGCCGCGGCGCGAACCGGGTCACTTGTCGCAGGCGACCCAACCGTCGTCGGTCTTGTCCAGGTAGAGGGTGTCCTCCTGGTCCTTCATGATGGTCTTCATGTCCTCGGGGACGTTCTCGTACTTGACCGTCATGGTGGCCTCGGCCGTCGTGTCGGAGGTCTCCTTGACGTCGGTGGCCGTGGCGGTGAACTTGATGTTCTTCGCCGCCTCGATCGACTTCATGGCCTGCTCCCGCATCTCCGCGGGCAGGCTCTCCAGCTGCTTCTCGATCTCGTCGAGCTGGCCCTCGGCGTCGTAGAGCTTGCGCATGTCGTCGACCCGCGCCTGGTACTCCGGGCAGGTCAGGGAGCGCATCTTCTCGAAGTCCTTGGCGGTCAGCGCCGCCGCGAAGCTCTCCGCCGCGCCCTTGGCGGTGCTGTTGCCGCCGCCACCGCCGCCGAGGGTGAAGAACAGCAGGGCCGCGATGCCGATCACCAGCACGCCGCCGCCCGCCAGGATCCACGGCAGCGGGCTCTTCTTGCGCGGTGCGCCGTAGGGGTCGCCGAAACCACCCGGTTGGCCGTAACCGGCCTGGTTGAACTGGCCGGGCGGGCCGTAGGGCTGCTGGCCGTAACCGGGCTGGCCCTGCTGACCGGGCTGACCGGGGCCGGGCTGACCGGGCTGGCCCGGCTGCCCCCAGGCCCCGGGCGGGGGGCCGTAGCCGGGCTGCGGCCCACCCTGTGGGAACCCCTGGGGCGGCGGCGGGTACCCGCCGGGCTGCTGCCCGTACCCCGGCTGCGGGCCGAATTGGCCTGGTTGTTGGCCAAATTGACCCGGCTGCGGACCGTGGGGATCCGGCTGCTGCGGCGGGACGGACATCACTTCTCCTAGAGCTTTCCGCTGGTGGCAGTGGGCACTGCCCGGACCACGCACGTGGATATTCCGTGTTGGGACGCACGGTAGCGGGTAAGAGGTTCCGGCAGACACCGGTATGGAGCAGTTGGACCGCCGAGCGGGCGGTTGTGTGATCACACAACACCCGGGAACGCGCTGGGTGGCGGCTTTTGTCGGTGATCGCCGGTACCGTTGTCGTACGAACACGGGAGGAGGGTGCCGACATGCAGCACGGTCATCCCGGCAGCCAGCCCGATGAGGGCGGCGAGCTGAACACGGGCAACAACTCTGGTGAGCTGACTGCGCAGATCCGGTTCCTCGAGGACGAGATCGCGTTGCTGCGCCGCAAGTTGACGGAATCCCCACGACACGTCCGCTTGCTGGAGCAGCGGTTGGCGGAGGCGACGGAGCGCGTCAGCCAACTGACCGAGCGCAACACGAAGCTCATCGACACCCTTCGAGAAGCGCGGAGCCAGCTCCTCGCACTGCGCGAGGAAGTGGACCGCCTCGCCCAGCCGCCCAGCGGCTACGGCGTGTTCCTGGCCCGGTTCGACGACGGGACGGTGGACGTGTTCACCTCCGGCCGTCGGATGAGGGTCTCCGTGTCGCCGGCGGTCGACACGCCGTCGCTGGTCCAGGGCCAGTCGGTGCGCCTGAACGAGGCGTTGACCGTGGTCGAGGGCGGCGGCTTCGAGCGGATCGGCGAGGTCTGCACGCTGCGCGAGGTCCTGGAGTCCGAGCCGGCGGGCTCGATCGGCCGCGCCCTGGTCGTCGGCCACGCCGACGAGGAGCGGGTCGTGTGGCTCGCCCAGCCGCTGCTCGACTCGCCGCTCAAGGCGGGCGACTCGCTGCTGGTCGACTCCAAGGCCGGCTTCGCCTACGAGCGGGTGCCCAAGGCCGAGGTCGAGGACCTGGTGCTGGAGGAGGTGCCGGACGTCAAGTACGAGGACATCGGCGGCCTGTTCCGGCAGATCGAGCAGATCCGCGACGCGGTGGAGCTCCCCTTCCTGCACGCCGACCTCTTCCGGGAGTACAAGCTGCGCCCGCCGAAGGGCGTGCTGCTCTACGGCCCTCCCGGCTGCGGCAAGACGCTCATCGCCAAGGCGGTGGCCAACTCCCTGGCCAAGCAGGTCAGCGCCGCGCGCGGCGAGGACCACCGCGAGGCCAAGAGCTACTTCCTCAACATCAAGGGCCCCGAGCTGCTCAACAAGTTCGTCGGCGAGACCGAGCGGCACATCCGCCTGATCTTCCAGCGGGCCCGCGAGAAGGCCTCCGAGGGCACCCCGGTGATCGTGTTCTTCGACGAGATGGACTCGATCTTCCGCACCCGCGGCAGCGGCGTGTCCTCCGACGTGGAGACCACGATCGTGCCCCAGCTCCTCAGCGAGATCGACGGCGTCGAGGGCCTGGAGAACGTGATCGTGATCGGCGCCTCCAACCGCGAGGACATGATCGACCCGGCCATCCTGCGGCCCGGCCGGCTCGACGTGAAGATCAAGATCGAGCGCCCGGACGCCGAGGGCGCGAAGGACATCTTCAACAAGTACCTCACGCCCGACCTGCCGATCCACGCCGACGACCTCGCGGAGTTCGGCGGCGACCCGTCGGCCTGCATCGAGGGCATGGTGCAGCACACGGTCGAGCGGATGTACGAGGAGTCCGAGGAGAACCGGTTCCTGGAGGTCACCTACGCCAACGGTGACAAGGAGGTCCTGTACTTCCGGGACTTCAACTCCGGCGCCATGATCCAGAACATCGTCGACCGCGCCAAGAAGGCGGCCATCAAGAGCCTGCTGGACACCAAGCAGCCGGGCCTGTCGGTGCGCCACCTGCTCGACGCGATCGTCGACGAGTTCGCCGAGAACGAGGACCTGCCCAACACGACCAACCCGGACGACTGGGCGCGGATCTCGGGCAAGAAGGGCGAGCGGATCGTCTACATCCGCACGCTGGTCACCGGCAAGAACCAGGAGTCCGGCCGGGCCATCGACACGGCCACGAACACCGGCCAGTACCTGTAACACCGCCGGTGGCGGGAGCGACTGCCGCCACCGGAAGAGCAACTCGCCAGGAAGCCCGTCCGGCACTTCGCCGGGCGGGCTTCCCCACGTCCGGGCCCACCCCGCCGAGCCAACCCTGCCCCGGCCGGGTGCCCGACCGGCCAACTCGCGGTGTCCGACCGGAGGACACGCGATGTCGGGGTGGAGGCGCGCGGTCAGGAGCAGAGGCCTCCCTCGCGGCCGTTGGTGGGCGCGTCGGCGACCGGCTCGCGGCCGGGCAGGGCGCACAGGTCGCGGTACCAGCCCGCCGGGTCGAGGGTGAGCAGCGAGTCGGCCCACTCGGTGGCCAGCCGGTCGCCGTCCAGGCGCCAGGTGGAGGCCCCCGGCGGGTGCACCACGGCCAGCACGCTGTCCTCGGCGCCGGGGGAGACGTCCCGGACCTGGATCGCGTTCGCGTCGGGCAGGTCGAGCAGGACGAGGAGGGTGTCGTCCGGGCCGAAACCCAGGACGCCCCGGACGGGGGCCCGGGGCGGGAAGCCCAGGACAGTGGCCCCGCCCGCGTCGAGGTCGCGCAGGGTGATCGTCCCGCCCTCGTGGTGCACCGCGACGCGCCCGCCCCCGGCGTCGGGGACCAGGGAGGTCGTGCCGGTGCCGCTGACCGGCAGGCCGAGGTCCACCGACGCCGCTCGCGTCCTGGTCCGGGTGTCCCACACCTCCAGGCGCCGGCGGTCGGGGAGGGCCAGGACCTCGTCGGGGCGCCCCGGCCGGGGGCGCACCCGGACGGTGTTGTCCCGTTCGCCGCGGGCCCGTTCGCCCAGGTCCAGCGGCTCCTCCAGCGGTCCGCCCGAGTCGGTGCGCCACCGGGTGAGCACGCCCTCGCACACCACGGTGACCTCCCGGGCGGCGGTGGAGAAGACGTCGGCCCCCCACCGCGCCTGGTCGCAGGGGCGGTCCGGGTCGGCCGGCGACGGGACGCGGAAGGTCCGCACCACGGCCAGGTCGGGCACCGAGTAGACCGCGACGTGGCCCGAGGCGGTGAAGACCAGCCGGCTCCCGTCCGCGGTGGGCGCCGGGACCGACGAGCCGTTGACCAGCGCCGGGTCGAGGAGGTGCGGCGCGACCTGGCGGGCGACCTCCCTCCCGCCCGCGTCGAGCAGGACGACCTCGTCGCCGGTCACCCGCACCTCGTGCACGCCGTCGCCGACCGGGGTGCCTGCGGCGAACGTGAGGCCGGCGCGGGGCTCGGCGGTGGTGGCCCGGAGCGCGACCACCGCCGTCCCGACGGGCATCGCCACCAGGGCGGAACCATCCGACCTGGGCACGGTGGTCAGCCTCCCGGCGTCCTCGGCGTCCCGGCCGGGCGCGGTGACCGAGTACCGCCCGCCGGTCGCGAGGTCGAGCAGGACGAGGACGTCGTAGCCGTTGGGGTCGCCGGCCCTGTGGCTCTCGACCGCGTACCGGCCGGTGGTGTCGACGGCCAGTCCCGGCAGGTGGCAGTGGCGCCGGTCGATGTCCCGCAGCGTCGTGCCGGTCGCCGCGTCGACCACCCGGAGCGCGTCCCCGGCGCAGGTGAGCACCGACGCGCCGCGCCCGACGACCGCGGCGTCCTCGAAGCGGCGCCGCTCCCGGCCGGTCTCCAGGTCGAAGACGATCACCTCGCCCGTGCCGAAGGGCTGCGCCACCACGAGCGACCGGCCGTCCGCGCCCAACCAGAAGTCGGACCAGCGCGGGGGCAGGCCGGTGGCCCGGGCGGGAACCGGCTCGCCCCGCTCGACGTCCCAGACCCGGATCGCGACCCGGCGGCCCCCGCCGTCCGAGCCGGTCTCGTGCACGTGCAGCAGGCGGCTGCCGTCGGGGGAGAAGCGCAGCACGTCCCGGCTGTCGCTCGCGGGCGGGCCGTCGCCGGGGTCCAGGACCGCCTGCCGGGTGCGGGAGGCGACGTCCCACAGCCGGATCCGCCGGTCGTCGCCGACCGCGGCCAGCCGGCCGCCGTCGGAGTCGAGCGCGGCGGCGGTCACCCCGGGCACGTCGTCGACCTGCCACGACCCCGGTGCGCCGTCGAGCGCGCCCGGCCAGACCCTCAACCCGGGCTCGCCGCCGGTGGTGGTCGCCAGGGCCGCCGTGACCGCGCCGTCGGCGCTGGACAGCCAGTCGGTGGGCGCGCCGTCCCACTGGTCGGGGTGGAGCCGCACGGCCTGGCCGAGCCGCAGCCGCTGCTGGAGCAGGGCCGCGTACGCCTCTGGGACGTCCCGGTCGGTGTGCCAGGAGGTCAGCGCCAGCCGGAGGGCGACCGCCGGGTCGCCGCCCGCCCGGCGCTGGGCCTCCTGGCCCATCACCCGCGCGTCCTGGGTCCGCAGCTGGGCGTCGAGCTGCCGGTTCGCCCGCACGGCGAACGTCGCGGACGCACTGGCGACGATCGTCAGCACGGCCAGCACCACGAGCAGCCGCCGCTGCCACCTGACCCGGGTCGCCGACGCCCGCCGCACCGCCTCGCGGCGCTCGCGGCCCGCCGCCACGTACTCGCGCTCCACCTCCGCCATCCGGTCGCCGTGCGTGGCCAGCCACTCCTCGGCGCGGGCCAGCGGCACGCCCCCGGGCAGGGCGGCGGGGTCGCGTTCGGCGTCGAGCCACTGGTCGACGGCTCCCCGCAGCCGCTCCTGCCAGGCCCGGAAGTCGCGGGCCGCGACCAGCCACGAGCGCAGCGGCGGCCACGCGTGCAGCAGCGCCTCGTGCGCCAGGGCGACCACCTCGGGCTGGCCGGGGTCCTGCCGTATCACCACCAGCCGGTTCGCGCTCAGCCGCGCCGCGACCGCGCGCAGCTCCGGCTCGAACCGGTCCAGGCGGGCGGGCGAGGCGGCGAAACCGCCGCTGTCCACCGGCCGCGCCAGCTGGACCAGGAGCCGTTCCACCAGCGGCAGGTCGTCCGGCCAGGGCGGTCGGGCCAGCAGCTCGTCGGCGTAGCCGGCCAGCGCGCCCGCCGCGCCGCCGACCCGGTCGTACGCCTCGTGCGCCAGCACGCCGCCGCCGGCGGTCTCCCAGAGCCTGGTCAGCGCGAACTGCACCAGCGCCAGCTGCCCGGGCGCGTCGCCGGCGTCCCGCACGATGCGCTCGACCAGCCCGGCCTCGAACGCCGCCGCGCCGGCGACCGGGGCCTCGACGGCGGCGCGCAGCTCGGCCGGGCCCATCCGGGGCACGAACACGCCCGACGTCTCCAGCGCCCGCGCCAGCTCGCCGGCGGGCAGCGCGTCGACGTCCGTGCCGCGCACGGTGCACACCACGCCCAGGGCGGGCGGCCCACCCGGTCGCGCCGGCGCCGCCCGGGTCAGCGCGACCGCGAGGTCGAACAGCTCGGCGGCCTGGTCCGGGGCGGCGGCCACCAGCTCCTCGAACTGGTCGACCACCAGCACCAGCCGGCCCACCCCGGCCGCGAGCGGGTCGGCCCACAGGCGCACGTCGTCGGGGTCGAGGCGGTCGGCGAGGTCCGCGCCGACCGCCGCGCGCACCGCGCCGAGCAGGGCCGCCACCGGCCGCGTGTCGACCACCGGCCGGAACACGCCGACCTCCGCGCCCTCCGCCCGCAGCCGGGGCACGAGCGCGGCGCGCACCAGCGAGGACTTGCCGCTGCCGGACGCGCCCGCCACCACGACCACGGGGTGCGCCGCGACCAGCTCCCGGAGCCGGGCGGCCTCGCGGTCCCGCCCGTGGAACAGGGCCGCGTCCTCCTCCCGGAACGTCTCCAGCCCGCGGTAGGGGCGGAACCCCGGCGGTCGCCGGGCGGGACGGACCTCCGGGGCGAGCGCGGCCAGCTCGTCGACCAGCCGGGCGATGTCGCGGTCGTCGTTGCCGTGCCGCAGGCGCAGCACGTGGCTGCGCGCCAGCGCCTCGGTGCCCGGCGGCAGGTCGGCCTCGGCGGGCGGCTCCGCGCCGTCCAGCAGCACCGGGATGACCCGCACGCCCGAGGCGAGCGCGGTGGCGACCTCGTACCGCACCCAGTCGCCGGGCTCGTCGAGCCGGCGACCGCGCCCGTTGGACGCGGTCAGCCACCGGGGGCCGATCACGACGAGCACCACGTCGCTGCGGTCCAGCCACCGGTCGATCTGCTCGGTGAAGTCGTCGCCCGGCCGGATGGTCCGGCTGGCCAGGAACACGCGGTCCGCGCCGAACCGCGACTCCAGCTCGCGCGCGACCAGCGTGGCGGCCCAGTCGCCGTCGCCCGTGCGGTAGCTGACGAACACCCCGTCCACTGTCATCGACCCCCGGCCCAACCTGGCAGAGCGGGCACGCCCCGGCAAGGTCCGCTCAGGTGCGCGCGGTGACCAGGCCCGACTCGTAGGCGGCGATGACCAGCTGGGCCCGGTCGCGGGCCTGGAGCTTGTGCAGCAGCCTGCCGACGTGGGTCTTGACCGTGCCCGCCGACAGGTGCAGCTCGCGCATGACCTCGGCGTTGGACAGGCCGCGCGCGATCAGGGTCAGCACCTCCCGCTCGCGTTCGGTGACCCCGTCCAGCCTCGGCGCGCGCGGCCTCGGCGCGCGGGCGAACTCGGCCACCAGGCGGCGCGTCACCGAGGGCGCCAGCAGGGCGTCGCCCGCCGCCACGACCCGGATCGCGGCCAGCAGCTCGGCCGGCGGCGTGTCCTTGAGCAGGAACCCGCTCGCACCGGCCCGCAGCGCCGAGTAGACGTACTCGTCCAGGTCGAACGTGGTCAGGATCAGCACGCGGGCCGCGGTGGAGGCGCTGATCTCGCGGGTGGCGGAGATGCCGTCCACGCCGGGCATCCGCACGTCCATCAGCACCACGTCCGGCGACGTCGCGCGCACCCGCTCCACCGCCTCGGCCCCGTCGCCCGCCTCGCCGACCACCCTCAGGTCCGGCGCGGAGTCCACCAGCACCCGGAAGCTGCCCCGCAGCAGGGCCTGGTCGTCCACGACCACCACGTCGATCACGACAGCGGCACCCGCGCCCGCACCGCGAACCCGCGCCCGGCCAGCGGCCCCGCCGAGAACGTCCCCCCGTACACCGCGACCCGCTCCCTCATCCCGATGAGCCCGTGCCCGCCGCCACCGCCGGCGAGCACCCGCTCGCCGGGCCCGTCGTCCACCACCGAGATCGCCACCTCACCCCCCGACACCTCCACCGACACCGCGCAGGACGCGGGCGCCGCGTGCTTGACCACGTTGGTCACCGACTCCTGCACGATCCGGTACACGGTCAGCCCGAGCGCGTCGGGCACCGGGCCGCCGACCGACAGGTCCACCTCGACACCGGCCAGGGACGCCCGCGTCACCAGCTCCGGCAGGTCGGCCAGGCCGGGCATGGGCGCCAGCTCGACCGCCGCGTCCTCGGACCGCAGCACGCCCAGCAGCCGCCGCATCTCCACCAGCGTGTCCCGGGACGCCGTCTCGATCACCCGCAGCGCCTCCTGCGCCTCCTCGGGCCGCGCCGGGCCGACGTGGGCCGCGATGCCCGCCTTGACCGCGATCAGGCTCAGGCTGTGCGCCACCACGTCGTGCAGCTCGCGGGCGATGCGCATCCGCTCCTCGGTGACGGCCCGCTCCGCCAGCTCGGCGGCCCGGCGGGTCTCGTAGGAGCGCCGGACCCGCGTGGTGCGGCCCAGCGCCCAGGCCGCGCACACCAGCACCGACACGAACGCCACCAGCCCCACGTCCTCGGGCCACGGCTCGGTGGCGACCACCACCGCGGTCGCCGACGCCAGCGACACCGCCAGCGCACCGCCGGCGACCCGGGACGAGCACAGCGCGGCCACCGAGTACATGGCGAACGCCGTGGGCGCGTAAGGCTCCAGGGTGATGTGCGCGAGCGTGGCCGCGCCCTGGGCCGCCACCACGACCGCCAGCACCGGCAGGGGCCACCGGCGCCGCACCGCCAGCGGCGCGCCGATCAGCACGGCCAGGGCGCAGGAGAGCCACCGCGGCGCGGTGCTCATCTCGGCGAAGCCCAGGTAGGTCGTGAAGACCGCCACGGCCGCGACGGCGTCCAGCGCGTAGAGGTAGGCCGTCGGCAGCAGGCGCAGCACGCGGGAGGTCACGGCCGGCACGGTATCCGGCCGACGCGCGCCGGTGCATCGGACCACGGTCCGACCCCGCGGTCCGGACCCCGGTCCGATCCGCCGGGCTCGCCGGGCGGGCACGCTCGGCGCCGTGATCGAGACGAGACGGCTGACCAAGCGCTACGGCGACACCCGGGCGGTGGACGGCCTCACCACGAAGGTCGAACCCGGCCACGTCACGGGCTTCCTCGGCCCGAACGGCGCGGGCAAGTCGACCACCATGCGCATGGTCCTCGGCCTGGACCGGCCGACCGACGGCGAGGCCCTGGTCAACGGCCGCCGCTACGCCGACCTGAGCAGGCCGGCCCACGAGGTGGGCGCGCTGCTGGACGCGGGCGCCGCGCACGGCGGCCGCACCGCGCGCAACCACCTGCGGGTGCTGGCCCGCGCCAACGGCATCGGCGACCGGCGCGTCGCGGAGGTGCTGGAGCTGGTCGGCCTGGCGGGTGCGGCGAACCGGCGCGTCGGGGCGCTGTCGCTGGGCATGAGGCAGCGGCTGGGCGTCGCGGCGGCGCTGCTGGGCGACCCCGGCGTGCTGCTGTTCGACGAGCCGGTCAACGGCCTGGACCCCGAGGGCATCCGCTGGATCCGCCACTTCATGCGCGACCTGGCCGCGGAGGGCCGCACGGTCCTGGTCTCCAGCCACCTGATGAGCGAGATGGCGCTGACCGCCGACCGGGTGATCGTGATCGGCCGGGGCCGGCTGGTGCTGGAGGCGTCCGTGAAGGAGCTGCGGGCGCGGTTCCAGGAGGACGTGCTGGTGCGCTCGCCCGAGCGGGGCGAGCTGGGCCGGGTGCTGGAGGAGGCCGGCGCGTCGGTCGCCACCGAGGACGGCGCGCTGCTCGTGCGCGGCCTCGGCGCGGCCGACATCGCGGACCTGGCCGCGAACCGGCGGCTGCCCGTGCACGAGTTGACGCCCCGCAGCGCGTCCCTGGAGGACGCCTACCTCCGGCTCACCGACGACAGCGTCGAGTACCGCGCGAAGGAGACCGCCCGATGACCGACGTGCTGAACTCGGAGCTGCTCAAGCTCCGCTCGGTGCGCTCCACCGCGTACCTGCTGCTGGCGATCGCGGTGATGCTCGCGGTCGGCGTCCTGGTCTCCTACCTGATGACCGCCGACTGGGACGTCGCGCCGCCCGAGCGGCAGCGGCAGTTCGACAGCGCGGACCCGACGGTGCCCCTGCTGCCGTTCGCGCAGTTCTGCCTCGGCGTGCTGGGCGCGCTGGCGATCACGGGCGAGCACGGCAGCGGCATGATCCGCCCGGTGCTGGTGGGCGTGCCGCGGCGGGGGAAGCTGCTGGCCGCCAAGGCGGTCGTGGTGGCCGCCGCGTCGCTGCTCGTCGGGGCCGCGACGAACCTGCTGGCCTACGCGGCGGGCGAGCTGATCACCGGCGACCGGCCGAAGCCGATCTCGGCGTACGACTCGTTCGGCGAGGCCGTGCCGACCCTGCTGGCGAACACCGCGTCGCTGGTGCTGGTCGCGCTGGTGGGCCTGGGCCTCGGCTTCGTGATCCGGTCGACGGCGGGCACGCTGGTGACGCTGTGCGGGCTGCTGTTCGTCCTGCCGGTGGTGTCCATGATGCTGCCGCGGACGTGGGGGGAGCCGCTGTACTCGGTGATGCTGCCGGTGCTGCCGGGGGAGCTGGTGGGCGACGGGGGCCTGCCGCTGTCGCCGACGGGCGCGGGGCTGGTGATGGTCGCCTACGCGGTGGTGGCGCTGGGCGCGGGCGCGGTGGCCTTCACCCGGCGGGACGCCTGAAAAGGCGTCGGTGGGAGCCGCGCCGTTGTCCGCGCGGCTCCCACCGGGTATTCAATTCGGGACACGTCTCCGGGCTTTCCGCGAACGACTTCTACCGCGCCGCGCGCACCACTGCGGCCCTTTCCGCCGATTTCGTGTCCCGGACCGCCACTTCCAGTCGCCGTGTCACCTCCTCCTCCCGCCGCACGGCGGTCCGGTGCGCGATCCACTGCCTGAGCAACCCGCCCACCAGCGCCAACACCAGGTAGAGCGCCGGGTTCCCGACCAACTGGTCCACGACTCCTCCGTCCATTCGTGCGATGACGGGATCGAGAGTGCGGCAGACCGCGAATTTCCCTCTACAGTGTGGAAACTCGTGGGAAACCCGACACGTCGGCGGGAGGGCCATGCCGGGCGGACGTCCATCGCAGGGCAAGCGGCAGCGGTACGAGGAACTGGAGGAACTCGCGGCCTGGTTCCACCGGGCACTGACCGACGCGGGCTTCGGCAGCGTCCACGAGTTCCTGTCCACGGGCCTGTTCGAGAAGAACGCCGTCTACGGCGTCTTCGGCGCCACCCGGCTCCTGACCCTGGAGGCCACCCAGTCGCTGGCGGTGGCGCTCAAGCGCGCCCCGAATCAGGTCGTGGACGTCTGGGTACGGGCCAAGGAGGCCCGTGACCGGGACGTCCTGGCACAGCAGCGGGCCGAGCAACCCCGCTTGGAGACCTGGGCCGCGTGCCCCCTCCCGACGTTGGCCCTGCGCAACCTGCTGGAGCCCCAGAGCACGGCGGTCGAGCGCCTCCCTTACCGCCTGTTAGGCGTGGACGAACCGCCTCTGTCCACGATCTACGTCCGCCAACAGGTCCGCCTCCGCACGTCCGCCGAGCGCGAAGAACCCGGCGCGCAGCGCGAGGTGGTCGAGGAGCAGCGGCCCGCGACCACCGCCTCCCAGTCGGCCGTGCCCGTCTCGGAGGCCCTGGAGCGCCACGACCACCTCCTGGTCACCGGCGAGCCGGGCGCCGGGAAGTCCACCCTGAGCAACCACCTCGCCCGGGTCCTGTCCCGCGTCTGGCTGCGCGAGGACAGCGCCACCACGGCCCCGCTGAGCGAGCCGGTGGTGCCCGTCCGCGTGTCCGCCCGCTCGCTCGACAGCACCGGCTCCTGGAGCAACGTCCTGGCCGCCGCCGTCTGCCGCACCCTCGGGCGGACGCTCGTCCAGGACCCCGACTCCGGCATGTTCACCGGCCGCGTCCAGGGCGCGCGCTGGCTCGTCCTGGTCGACGGCCTGGACGAGGTCCCCGACCCGCGCGTGCGCGGCGAGGTGATCCGGGCGGTGGCCCAGCACGCCCGCCCCGGCTCCGACTACCGCTTCGTCATCACGACGCGGGGCCTGCCCGAGTCCGAGCTGTCACCGCTGCGCGCGGCCAACGTGGGCGACTACGTCATCCAGCCCTTCGACCGCCCCGAGCTGGAGCAGTTCGCCCGCCGCTGGTTCACCGCCCAGAACCCGGCCACCGCCGCCCGGGACGCGGAGCGCTTCCTGCGCGAGACCTCGGACGGCCGGCTCCGCGAGCTGGTCCGCAACCCCCTGCTGGCCACCATCGCCGCCGTGACGGCGGTCCGGGACCCCGGACGCCCCCTGCCCACCAGCCGGATCAGCCTCTACGAGCGCTTCTGCGGCTACCTGGCCGGGGACCAGGGCGTCCGCCGCGACGTCCTGGACCACCTCCGGCGGCGTCACCAGGACGACTCCGACCGCCTGGCCTGCGTCAACTGGCTGCACGCCAACCGCTTCCGGCTGCTGGCCGCCCTGGCCCGCGAACGCCTGGAAACCCAGGACCCCCTCTGGCCGGTCGCCCGGAAGTGGGTGCGCGACCAGGCCGGCGACGCGCTCGTGGAGGGCTGGGAGGAGCACCTCTGGGAGGAACTCATCGGCACCGGCCTCCTGGTCGCCGCGGAACGCGAGGTCCGCTTCCTGCACCAGTCGTTCGCCGAGTTCCTGGCCGCCCAGTCCCACGCCGACTCCATCGGCGACGACTTCGCGGACCTGGACACCTGGATCCGCCGGGGTCTCAAGGACGCCGAGCGCACGTTCGCGCTGTTCACCTTCGCCCTGTGGGCGGCGAAACCGGATCACGACATCGCCACCGTCGTGGACCGCATCCTGACCTCTTACGACCCCCGCCGGGTCGTCCTGGCCGGCCGCCTGGTGGCGGAGGGCGTCACCACCTCCACCGAGACCGTGGAACGAGTCGTCAGCCGACTGCTGGCGCTGGCGCACAACCTCGACGACTTCGACATCGCCGCCGAGGCGATCGAGGTCCTCGGCGGCTTGTTCGACCACCCGTGGGTCGCGAAGCACCTCGAATCGATGGGAGCGCACCCGCACCTGGCGGTAGGACGTCGGATGACCGCCGTGGTCGCACTGGAGCGCTTGACGGGGGGCGCGCGGATCGGATCGCTGTTGGCGTCGCTCCTGCCCTCCTGCTACGGCTCTGTCCTGCGTCGAGCGGCGCCCATGGTCCTCCGGCTGGGAGCCGACGTCGTCGAACAGGTCCGGCGGCGGATCCTGGACATGGTCCTCGAACCGGGCGCCCCCGTCTCAAGATCGGTGGACGCGACCGAGGCCCTGGCCGATCTCGACCTCGTGCCGGACATGAAGGCGATGGCCCAGCGGGTCTTCGGGGACAGGTCGGCGACTCCCGAACTCCTGAAGCGAGTGGCCAATGCGTGGTACGACGCGGTGGGGGACGGGGCGATCGCCGACATCGCGGCCAAGGCGAACGCCCGTGCGCGGGATGACCACGATGGTCGGCTCGAACTCGCCACCTTCCTGGAACGCAGGGGTGACGCGACCACGGCCGCGGCTTTGGCGCAGGAGGCCCTGGACGATCCGCACGCGACGCAGGCGGCCACGCGCAACGCGCTCCTCCTCCTGCTCAAGGTGCGTGGTGACGAGGGGGTGAGAGCGATCGTCGACCAGGCGAAAGAATGGCTGGCGCCCTCGGAACCGTCCCCCTGCTGGGAAGCGGGGTGGTTGTTGAGGAGTGCCGTCAAAACGAACCCGCACGTCGCTTTGAGCGAGTTGGCTCGAACCTGCCTGTTCGAGGCCAGTCCGACCGCGTTCGGATTGGATCAGTTCGCGGGCGCCTGGTTGGCCACCCCGGACGGGACGCCGCAGACGGTGGTGGACCTGTTCGGCGATGGCCGGAAGTTGTTCTGGTACGACCGGATCTACATCGCCGAGTTCATGAACGACGCGGGAGGCGGGCAGGAGGCGTGGGCATGGGCTGAAAGCGTGTTCCACCCGTCAGCGGTCTTGACGCGTGACTTGAGTCGCATGGCGGTGCAGATCCTGTCGAAGATCAATCCTGAAGCAACGGTCGCCATGGTGGCCGGGCTGGCCGCCGGGAAGCCCGCGCCGCACGTGGACGCCCTGGCCGGGATGCTGGACGCCCTCGATCCCGACAGCCCGGCGGCGGCGGTCGACGTCGCCACCGCACTGGCCGCCCACCCGAGGGTGACCGGGGAGCAGTTGAAGCAGGCGCTGCTGGTCCGGCTCACCCATGGCGACAGCGCTTGCGCGACCACGCTCGTCGACCTGGTGCTCAGGCCCGAGTTGTCCTCGGTGGATCGTCGCGTTCTCGTCAGAGCCCTGGCCGCGAGCGGGGAAACGGACCTCGCGATGGAGGCGTGGGGCCGGCTGTTGACGGTCCAGGAGCACGCGTTCTCGAACGAGGTCGGGTTGGTGTCGGACCTCCAGTGCGCGGGTGTGGCGGAGTGGGGCGCCGAGCGGATGAGGACCTTGATCGACGACCCGGCCACCGCCCCGCGACGTCGCCTGAGGCTGCGGCAGATGGTCGCCCTCCTGGAGCTGGACGCGGACCCGGCCACCACGTGATCGGCGGCCGCGGGAACCGCCGGTTACCGTGTCCGGCGTGCCCGACTTCGCCCTCGGACTCGCCGCCCTCGGCCGTCCCGCCTACATCAACCTCGGCCGTGACGGCGCGTTGCCCGGCGGTCGGGACGTCGAGGCCATGCGCGGGCACTGCCACGCCGTGCTGGACGCCGCGTACGCGGCCGGTGTGCGCCGCGTGGACGCCGCCCGCTCGTACGGTCGGGCGGAGGAGTTCCTGGCCGGGTGGCTGGACTCGCGCGGGCACCTCGACGTGCGCGTGTCGAGCAAGTGGGGGTACGCCTACGTCGGCGGGTGGCGCCTGGACGCGACGACCCACGAGGTGAAGGAGCACTCGCGGGAGCGGTTCGCGCGGCAGTGGGGTGAGACGCGGGAGCTGCTCGGGGCGCACGTCGGCCTGTACCTGGTGCACTCGCTGACCGCGGACAGCCCGCTGTTCGGCGACCTGGACCTGCTGCTCGCGCTGGGGGAGCTGCGCGACTCGGGCGTGCGGCTGGGCTTCTCCACCTCCGGCCCGGAGCAGGCCGGGACCGTGCGCCGGGCGCTGGAGCTGGAGGTCGAGGGCCGCCGGTTGTTCGACGCGGTGCAGTCCACCTGGAACGTGCTGGAGACCTCGGTCGGGCCCGAGCTGGCGCGGGCGGGTGAGGCCGGGGTCGAGGTGTTCGTCAAGGAGGGCCTGGCCAACGGCCGGCTCGCCGTGGAGCCGCCCGCGCGGGTGCGCGAGCTGGCCGGGCGGCACGGCGTCGGCCCGGACGCGGTCGCGCTGGCCGCGGCGCTGGCCCAGCCGTGGGCGGACGTGGTGCTGTCGGGCGCGGCGAGCGCCGGGCAGCTGCGCGCCAACCTGGCCGCCCGCGAGGTGGACCTCGACCCGGACGAGCTGGCCGGCCTGGCCGAGCCGCCCGAGCGGTACTGGGCTACTCGGGCCGCGCTGGCCTGGGACTGAGCCGCACCGAACCGGAGTCCAGGTCGACCGGCCCGCGCGGCGGCGCGCCCGACTCCTCGTCCTCGCCGAGCACCAGCGCGGTCTGCCGCTGGTCCAGCTCGACCCGCTTGCTCCCGTGGACGATGGCGGTGAACTCGTCGAACGCGGTCGCGCTGACCACGGGGTGCCGGCCCGCGCGGCGGCGGACCCACCCCAGCAGCCGTTCGCCCGCGGCCAGGGCCACCAAGAGCACGGCCAGGCCGGGGATCGACAGGGCGAACGCTAAACCCAACGGAACCACTCCCTGATCAAGGCCCGGCCGTCCGGGACCACCGGCCGGCCCGGGTCCTCGGCCGGCGCGCGCACCTCGGCCACGTCCACCCACCCGCCCCACGCCACCTCTTCCGGCTGGTGGGTGAAGGGGCCGTCGGTGCGCGCCTCGTAAACGTGCGCGGAGTAGCGGATGGTTCCCTCGACGAACGGCGCGCGGAACCGGAACGCCGGCGTGGCGGTGACGCCCAGCTCCTCGGCCGGCTCGCGCGCGGCGCACCCGTCCGGCGTCTCGCCCGCCGCGACCACGCCCCCGCACGTGGGGTCGTACAGGTCGGGGTAGACGTCCTTGGTGGCGGTGCGCCGGTGCACGTAGAGCCGTTCGCCGTCGAGCGAGCGGACCACGATCGCCGCGCCCGCGTGCCACAGGCCCTCGGCGCGCATCCGGGCCCGCGTCGCCGAGCCGACGGGGTTGCCCCCGGGGTCGACGATCAGGACCTGTTCCCGCGCCGGACCGCCGCGACCGCGTCGCGACCCGTCGATGTGGTTCCCGGTCACCCGGTGATCCTCCTGCGGTCGTACCGGCGCGTGCTACCCCGGGCCGACGCCCGCCGACGACCGCTGTTCCTACCGTCGTGCCGTTCGCGTCACGAGGAGGAGTTGTGCCCAGATCCCTGCGGCTCGCGGTCGCCGAGTTCCGCGACCGACCCGGCCGCGCCGTGCTGCCCGGCGTCGCCTTGGTCGTCGGTGTCGCCTGCCTGCTGGCCGGCCTGATGCTGAGCGACGCGATGGTCCGCGCCGTGGGCGAGGGCGCGCCGACCGTGCCCGCGGGCGTCGACCTGGTCGTCCGCGCGGAGCTCTACTCGGACGTGGCCCTCGACCAGGCGACCGCCGACCGGGTGGCCGCGGTGCCGGGGGTGGCCGGGGTGCGGCAGGTCCGGCAGGTGCGCGCCGACCTGCTGCTGGACGGCCGCGCGTCCGACCGCCGCGCCACCGCGGACGTGGAGGTCGCGGGCGCGGAGCGGGTGCCGGTGCTGGAGGGCCGCTCACCCGGGCGGGACGGCGAGATCGCGGTCGACCGCGTCACCGCGCACCAGCACGGGCTCGCGCCCGGCTCGCTCACCAGGCTCGCCGACGCGGCGGGCGACCCGGTCGACGTGGTGGTCCGGGGCGTCACCAGGCGCGGGGCGATCGCCGAGGAGCCCCTGCTCGTCGTCGGCGAGGGCCTGGCCGCCCGGCTGGGCACGTCGACCGTCCTGTCGCTGCACGTCACCGGCGGCGACCGGGCCGCGGTGGCCGCGGCCGCGGGCGAGGGGTTCCGGGTCGACACCGCCGCCCGGGTCGCCGCCGAGCGCCCGAACCAGGACCTGGCCGTCGTCCTGCTGCCGTTCAGCATCCTGGCGCTGGCCACCTCCGTGTTCGTCGCCTCCGCCACCTACCGCGCGGTCTACCTCCAGCGGCAGCGGCACACCGCGCTGCTGCGCTGCCTGGGCGCCTTCCGGGGGTCACTCGTCCGGGCGAACTTGATCGAGGCGTTGATGACGGGCGCGGTCGCGGGCGCGGTGGGCGCGCTCCTCGGCGGCGCGGTGGCGTGGCTGCTGGCCCGGCTGTTCGACGCCACCGGTCTGTCGGTGGTGCTGGGCGCGGTGGAGCTGAGCCCGGCGCCGCTGCCCACCTGGCCCCAGCTGCTGGTCGGCGTGGGGACCGCGGCCGTGCTCAGCGGGTTCGCCGCGGTCCGGCCCTCGCTGACCGCCTCCCTGGTGCCGCCGCTGGCCGCGCTGCGCACGTCCGAGGGCCAGACGCCCGACCGGGCCGTGGTGCGCCGCCGCCGGGTGTTCGGCCTCGTCCTGGTGGCGCTCGCGGCGGGCATGGCCGGGCTCGGCGTGCTGGCCCAGGGCTCGATGGCGGCGATCTTCCTGGTCCTGTTCTCCGGCATCACCGCGGTGTTCGGCCTGTTCGGCGTGCTGGGCCCGGTCGTGGTGCCCGGCCTGGGCCGGGTCTTCGGCTCGGTCGCGAGCCGCTTCGGCGGGGCGCAGTGGAAGCTCGCCGCGGCCGAGGTGCGGCGGGTGCCGCAGCGGTCGGCGTCGGTGGCGATGCCCCTGCTGCTGGCCGCCGCCATGGTCACGTTCTTCGCCGTCACGGTCGGGTCGGCGCAGCGCCTGGAGCAGGAGCTGGAGGGCCGGCCGCGACCGGACGCCGTGGTGTCCGACGCGGGCGGTCGCCCGCTCGACGGCGCGGTGGGCGCGGCGGTGGACCGGCCGGAGGTGGCGGGCCGCGTCGTGCTGCACGGCGTCACGGCCGAGCGGCACGACGCCGAGGGGCGCCGGCTGCCGACGCGGGTCGCGGGCGCGGACCCCGGCCAGGTGCGCGCCTACCTGGCGGCGCGGGAGGCCCCGGTGGACCTCGGCGCGGGCGAGCTGCTGGTCGCCGACTGGTACGCCGAGCGGTTCGGGGTGCGGGTCGGCGAGCCGTTCACCGTCGACGGGCTGCCGGGTGGCGCGCGCACGGGCCGGGTCGCCGGCGTCGTCGACGGCGGGCTGGTGGACGACTTCGACGTGGTGGTGGCCGACCCGGGCCTCGCACCGGCGACGGAGGTGCTGGTGGCGTTCGCGCCGGGCGCGGACCAGGAGGCCTACGCGGCGGCCGTCGAGGGCGCGCTGACCGGCTCGCCCACCGTCCTGGTGACCACGAGGGCCGCGCAGGGCGCGCAGGACCAGCGCTACCTCGACCTGGGCATCGTGCTGCTGATGGTGCTGCTGGGCCTGTCCGTCGCGGTCGCGGTGACCGGCATCGGGACGGCGCTGACCATCTCGGTCCAGGAGCGCCGCAAGGAGCTGGCGCTGCGCCGCGCCCTGGGCGTCACCAGGGGCGGCATCCAGGGCGGCGTGGTGGCCGAAGCGGTGCTGCTGTCGCTGGTGGGGGTGCTCGGCGGCGGACTGTTCGGCCTGGTCTACGCCGAGCTGACGCTGGCCGCCGTGGGGCTGTTCGTGTGGCCCACCGCGGCCGTGGCGCCCCTGGTGCTCGGCGGCGCGGGCGTGGTGGCCCTGGCGGTGCTCTCGGCCCTGGGCCCGGCCCGCAACGCGTCGCGCATCCGACCCGCGGCGGGGCTCGCCGCCGGCTGAAAAGTGACCTCGGCCGGCAGCGCCGCGCCGGTGGTTGGTCGTAGGCTGCGGGGTATGCGGCGGATCATGGGAACCGAGGTCGAGTACGGCATCGCGGTGCCGGGCGACGCGACGGCCAACCCGGTGCTCACCTCGACACAGGTGGTGCTGGCGTACGCGGCCGCCGCCGACGTGCCGCGGGCCCGCCGGGCGCGCTGGGACTACGAGGTCGAGTCGCCGCTGCGCGACGCGCGCGGCTTCGACCTCGGCGCGCCCGGCGGCCACCCCGGCGGCGACGGCGACGTGGAGGACCTGGGCGCGGCCAACGTCATCCTCACCAACGGCGCGCGCCTCTACGTCGACCACGCGCACCCGGAGTACTCCGCGCCCGAGGTCACCAACGCGCGCGACGCGGTGATCTGGGACAAGGCGGGCGAGCGGGTGATGGAGGAGGCCGCGATGAAGGCGGCCACCGTGCCCGGCCAGCCGCGGCTCCAGCTCTACAAGAACAACGTCGACGGCAAGGGCGCCAGCTACGGCACCCACGAGAACTACCTGATGCGGCGCAGCACGCCGTTCACGGCCGTGATCGCGGGCCTGACGCCGTTCTTCGCCTCCCGCCAGGTCGTGGTCGGCTCCGGCCGGGTCGGCCTGGGCGCGGCGGGCGAGGAGGCCGGCTACCAGCTGTCCCAGCGCTCGGACTACATCGAGGTCGAGGTCGGCCTGGAGACCACGCTCAAGCGCGGCATCATCAACACCCGCGACGAGCCGCACGCCGACGCGGACAAGTACCGCAGGCTGCACGTCATCATCGGCGACGCGAACCTGGCCGAGCACTCGACCTACCTCAAGGTCGGCACCACCTCGCTGGTGCTGGACATGATCGAGGCCGGCCGCCGGTTCGACGACCTGCGGCTCCAGGACCCGGTGCGGGCGGTGCACCAGATCAGCCACGACCCGACGCTGAAGACCCGCGTCGAGCTGTCCGGCGGGCGCAAGTTCACCGGGTTGGACCTCCAGTTCGCCTACTACGAGCGCGCCTCGGAGTTCGTGGAGAAGGAGGGCTACGGCGACCGCGACGTGCTGCGGGTCTGGGGCGAGGTGCTCGACGCGCTGGCCCGCGACCCGCAGGAGTGCGCCGACCGCCTCGACTGGGTGGCCAAGCTGCGGCTGCTGGAGGGCTACCGGTCCCGCGACGGCCTGGCCTGGGGCTCGCCGCGGCTGTCGCTGGTCGACCTCCAGTACTCCGACGTGCGGCTGGACAAGGGCCTCTACAACCGGCTGGTGGCCCGTGGCTCGATGAAGCGCCTGGTCAGCGAGGAGGAGGTGCGGGCGGCCGTGCTCGCGCCGCCGGAGGACACCCGTGCCTACTTCCGCGGCCGCTGCCTGGAGCGGTACCCGAGCGCGGTGGCCGCCGCGTCGTGGGACTCCGTGATCTTCGACCTGGGGCGCGAATCGCTGGTCCGCATCCCCACCCTGGAGCCGCTGCGCGGGACGAAAGCCCACGTCGGAGCCCTGTTGGAGGCGTCGGAGACGGCCGAGCAGCTCGTGGAGGCGCTCACCAGGGGCTGATCACCGGACCCGAGTGGCGGCGCACAACGTCGGGCCCGCTGGGTAATGTTGAACCCCCAGGGCCGAAATGGCGGGAGGAACGACATGTCCCAGGAACAGGTCCAGCGGCAGGGTGGCGGCGACGGCGACGAGAACGGCGACGGCGCGGCCGCCGCGGGTCAGGAGCGCCGCGAGAAGCTCGGTGAGGACGTCGACGCGATCCTGGACGAGATCGACGACGTGCTGGAGGAGAACGCCGAGGACTTCGTCCGCGCGTACGTGCAAAAGGGCGGCGAGTAGGCCGCAGGCGGGACAGGAGAACAACGCACACATGGACAACAGCTCGACCGGGCACTACCCGGCCGCGTCGCTGCCCCCGGCCTACCTCAGGCCGGGGTCTTCGTCGTTCACGGACTTCCTCCGCGCGCAGGCGCCCGAACTGCTGCCCTCCGCCCGGAGGCTGCCCGAGGGCAGCACCGTCGAGGCGCCGCACGGCACCACGATCGTGGCGCTGACCTACAAGGGCGGCGTGGTGATCGCGGGCGACCGGCGCGCCACGATGGGCAACGTCATCTCCCAGCGCAACATGAAGAAGGTGTTCATCACCGACGACTACTCGGCGGTGGGCATCGCGGGCACGGCGGGCATCGCGGTCGAGATCGTCCGGCTCTACGCGGTCGAGCTGCGGCACTACGAGAAGATCGAGGGCGTCTCGCTCTCGCTGGACGGCAAGGCCAACCGGCTCTCGGCCATGATCAAGGGCAACCTGGACGCGGCCATGGCGGGCCTGGCGGTGGTGCCGCTGCTCGCGGGCTACGACACCGAGGCGCCCGACCCGGACCGCGCGGGCCGCATCGTCTCCTACGACGTGACCGGCGGCCGGTTCGAGGACGGCCAGGGCTACCAGGCCGTGGGTTCGGGTTCGCTGTTCGCGAAGTCGGCGCTGAAGAAGCTGTACGACCCGGACGCGGACGCGGAGGCGGCCACGCGGGCCGCCATCGAGGCCCTCTACGACGCGGCGGACGACGACTCGGGCACCGGCGGGCCGGACCTGGTGCGCCGGATCTTCCCCGTCGTCGTGACGATCTCGGCCGAGGGCGCAGCGCACCTGCCCGAGGAGCGGACCGCGGCGCTGGCCGAGTCCGTCGTCGAGGGCCGACGGACCAGCCCGGCAGGCTGACGGCCGTGCGCCCGCCAACCCCGACCAGCCCGAACCCCGCCACCCCACCCCGGGAGCTTGACCAGTGACGATGCCGTTGTACGCCTCGCCCGAGCAGGTCTTGCGCGACCGCTCGGAGTACGCCCGGAAGGGCATCGCCCGCGGCCGGAGCGTCGTCGTGCTCCGGTACGCCGACGGCGTGCTGTTCGTTGCCGAGAACCCGTCCAGCACCCTGCACAAGGTGTCGGAGATCTACGACCGCATCGGCTTCGCCGCGGTCGGCCGGTACAGCGAGTTCGAGAACCTGCGGCAGGCGGGCATCCGGTTCGCCGACATCCGCGGCTACCAGAACGACCCGCGCGACGTGACCGGCAGGTCCCTGGCCAACGTGTACGCCCAGACCCTGGGCTCGATCTTCACCGAGCAGATCAAGCCCCTGGAGGTCGAGATCTGCGTGGCCGAGGTCGGGCACACGCCGGAGCACGACACCCTGTACCGCCTCACCTACGACGGCTCGATCGTCGAGGAGCCGCAGTACTCGGTGATGGGCGGCCAGGCCGAGGCCACGGGCAACGCCCTGAAGGAGGCCTACACCGAGGGCCTGGCCCTGGCCGAGGCGGTGCGGGTGGGCGTGAAGGCCCTGAGCGCCGGCTCGACCAGCACGGGCAACGGCAAGGAGCTGCTGGAGAGCTCCAAGCTGGAGGTGGCGGTCCTGGAGCGCGACCGGCCGCGCCGGGCGTTCCGGCGCATCACGGGCGCCGCCCTGGCGGCCCTGCTGCCGGGCGAGCCGGAGCCGGCCGAGCCCGCTGACGGGGCCGAGGCCGGGGCCGACGCCGAGAAGAAGCCGGTGACCGACGTGAACCTGCCGCCGAACGACGACAAGGCGTAGGGATCGCTCGCGCGAAGGCCCCCGGTCGGGTGACCGGGGGCCTTCGGCGTGTTCGGAGCGCTCACCGCGGCCGTTGTCGCGACAGCTCCAGCGCCCAGGTCTGCGCCTCCACGTCCCGCCCGAACAGCCGCTCCGGCCGGCTCTTCACCACGGTGAACCCGACCTTCTCGTAGAGGTGCCGGGACGCGGCCAGCCCCGCCACCGTCCACAGCTCCACCCGCGCGTACCCGGCCCGGCGGGCGAAGCTCAGGCACTCGTCGACCAGCCGGGCCCCGATGCCCAGCCCCCGGGCCGCCGGCTCGACCAGCAGCATCCGCAGCTTGGCCGTCCGGTCGTCCACCCGCACGCAGAAGATCGACCCCACCGGCTCGCCGTCCACCTCCGCGATCCACGCCGCCTCGCGGCCGGGCACGTGCCGCTCCGCGTACTCGCCCGCCACGCGCGCCACCATGGCCTCGAAGGTCTGGTCGAAGCCGCACTCCTCCGCGTACCGCACCCCGTGCCGGTTCACCACCCAGCCCAGGTCGCCCGCCCGCAGGGGGCGCAGCAGGTAGGCCCGCGGCGCGCCGGTGAGCAGGCGCTCGACCTTGCGCATGGCCGCGACCAGCTCGTGCCGGTCCGCGGGCGCCAGCCCGTCGAGCAGCTTCGCGACCTCGGCGTCGGACCGCCCGTCCACCTCGGCGAACACCTCGCGGCCGGCGCCGGTCAGCTCCACCACGTGCCGCCGGGGGTCGTTCGCCGAGGGCTCGCGGCGGACCAGGCCGTCGCGCTCGAAGCGGCCGAGGATGCGGCTGAGGTAGCCCGCGTCCAGGCCGAGGGACGCGCGCAGGTCCGGCGCCTCGCGCGGGCCGCCCGCCAGCTCGAACATGACCCTGACCTCGGTCAGGGAGTACGGCGAGGACAGGTGGCCGCGGTCGAGCGCGCCGATCACGCGGGTGTGGAAGCGGTTGAACGCGCGGACGTCCGCGACCGTCATGGTTGACCCTTTCAACGTTGCCGTTGACCGGGTCAACCTTAGTCCTGGGGGCGGTAGACGCCCAGCGCGGCGGGCCGGGACCTGAACTCGAACCGCGACCCGGTCGGGCCCACCTCGCCGTCCGTGGCGATCGCGACCTCGCCGTCGAGCACCCGCACGTCCAGCCACCGCGTCTCGACGTGCCGGTAGGTGCGGCTGCGGTGCAGCGAGCCCAGCAGCGCCCCGGCGAAGAACCGGGTCCGCGACAGCCGCCGGTCGGCGCGGATGCAGCGGACGTCGAGCAGGCCCGCGTCCAGGGCCGGGCGCGTGGTCGGCGCGAACCCCTTCGGCAGGTACGGGCCGTTGCCGACGAACAGCACCCAGATCAGCAGCTCCTCGCCGTTCAGCTCCACGCGCAGCGGCCGGGACGTGCGCAGCACCCGGAACAGCGCGATCACCGCCGCGGGCCACTTGCCCCACCGGTCCCGCAGCTGCTCGCGCAGGCGGACCATGTCGGGGTAGCCGCCGAGGCTCGCGGTGTTGACGAACCACCGGGGGCCCGCGCCGTCCACCGAGACCGCCGCCAGGTCGACCAGGGCGCCGTCGCCGTCCGCGACCGCCCGCGCGCTGTCGGCCAGGCCCGTCACGCCCACGTCCCGGGCGAAGTGGTTGAGCGTCCCGGCGGGCACCAGCACCAGGGGCAGCCGGTGGGCCGCCGCCAGCGCCGCGACCGCGGCCACCGAGCCGTCGCCGCCCGCCACGCCCAGCGCGCGCGGCCCGTGCCCGGCGACGACCTCGTCCAGGTCGTCGATGTCGACCACGGTCGCCTTCGGCCACTCGCGCACGATCGCGCCCGTCTGGTCGACCCCGCCCAGCCCGGCCCCGGGGTTGACCACGACCACCAGCCCCTCGCCGTCGACCAGCGGCTCCAGCGCCGCGTGCTCGCGCGCCGTCGCCGCGTCCGCCCGGTGCCGCGGCCACCAGCGCCGCGTGACCAGGCCCGCGGCGACCCCGATCGCGGCGCCCGCGGCCACGTCGGAGGGCCAGTGCACGCCCGTGTGGACCCGCGAGTAGGCCACCGCCGCCGCGACCGGCGCCACCGCCGCGCCCAGGGCCGGCGACTCCATGGCCAGCGCCGTGGTGAACGCCGCCGCCGACGCCGCGTGCCCGGACGGGAACGACGAGGACGTGGGCCGCTTCGTCAGCCGGCGCGACACGTGCAGCAGGTCCGCGGCGGGCCTGCGGCGCGGGAACAGCCGCTTGGCGACCAGGCTCGCGCTGAAGCTCGCGCCGCCGATCGCGGCCACCCCGCGCAGCGCCGCCCGCCTGGTCACGCCCTTGCGCGCGGCCAGCGCACCCGCGATGACGAGCCACAACAAGCTGTGGTTCGCCGCATTCGACAACCGCTTGAACCCGTGGTCCGCCGCTGACCCGCGCAGGGCCGCAGAACGTCTCACCAGGGCCGAGTCCAGGCCACTCACGCGTCGGAGCACAGGAGCACGTTATCGGGGAATTGGCGTGCCGCCCGATTGGATCACTGAGGAAACCGCCGGATGCGCCTACTGTTGAAGGATGCAGCGGCGGATCTTCGGCATTGAGACTGAGTTCGGGGTGACCTGCACCTTCCACGGGCAGCGCAGGCTGTCCCCGGATGAGGTCGCTCGGTATCTGTTCCGCCGGGTGGTCTCGTGGGGGCGTTCGTCGAACGTCTTCCTGCGGAACGGCTCTCGGCTCTACCTGGACGTGGGTTCGCACCCCGAGTACGCGACGGCGGAGTGCGACGACCTCGCCCAGCTCGTGACCCACGACAAGGCGGGCGAGCGGATCCTGGAGGACCTGCTGGTCGACGCCGAGCGCAGGCTCGCCGACGAGGGCATCGGCGGGGACATCTTCCTGTTCAAGAACAACACCGACTCCGCCGGCAACTCCTACGGCTGCCACGAGAACTACCTGGTCGCGAGGGCGGGTGAGTTCTCCCGCATCGCCGACGTCCTGCTGCCGTTCCTGGTGACCAGGCAGCTGATCTGCGGCGCGGGCAAGGTGCTCCAGACGCCGCGCGGCGCGGTCTACTGCCTGTCGCAGCGGGCCGAGCACATCTGGGAGGGCGTGTCCAGCGCCACCACCCGGTCGAGGCCCATCATCAACACCCGCGACGAGCCGCACGCCGACGCCGAGCGCTACCGCAGGCTCCACGTCATCGTCGGCGACTCGAACATGTCCGAGGTGACCACGCTGCTCAAGGTGGGCAGCACGAACCTGGTCCTGGAGATGATCGAGCAGGGCGTCCAGTTCCGCGACTTCAGCCTGGACAACTCGATCCGGGCGATCCGCGAGATCAGCCACGACCTCACCGGCCGCCGCACCGTGCGCCTGGCGGGCGGCAAGGAGGCCTCGGCGTTGGACATCCAGCGCGAGTACTACGAGCGGGCCGTGGACCACGTGGCCAAGCGGGCGCCGGACCCGATGGCCGAGCGGGTGCTGGAGCTGTGGGGCCGCACGCTGGACGCGGTCGAGGCGCAGGACCTGTCCAAGATCGACCGCGAGATCGACTGGGCCATCAAGCACCGGCTGATGGAGCGGTACCAGGCCAAGCACGACATGGACCTGTCGAACGCGCGCATCGCCCAGCTCGACCTCGCCTACCACGACATCCGCCGCGGCCGCGGCGTCTTCGACCTGCTCCAGCGCAAGGGGCAGGTGGAGCGGGTGACCGACGACGGCGAGATCGAGGCCGCCAAGGACACCCCGCCGCAGACCACGCGGGCCAAGCTGCGCGGTGACTTCATCGCCGCCGCGCAGGCCGCGGGGCGCGACTTCACCGTCGACTGGGTGCACCTGAAGCTGAACGACCAGGCGCAGCGCACCGTGCTGTGCAAGGACCCGTTCCGCGCCGTGGACGAGCGCGTGGAGCGGTTGATCTCGTCCCTCTAGCGGGTCCGCGTCGGGGTGCCGACCGGGCGTTGGAGCGAACGAGGAGGCCCCGGGCCGAGTGGTCCGGGGCCTCTTCCGGCCCTATTGACAAAATAGATTTTTACGTACAACGTGATTTTTGCGATGAGAGACGTCCTGTACCTGGAGCAGATCGAGCAGGCCGAGGCCCTGCTCAAGCCGCAGCGCGTCGACGTGCTGCGGCAGCTGGCCGAGCCGCGCTCGTGCACCGAGGTGGCCGCCGTGCTCGACCAGACGCCGCAGCGGGTCTACTACCACGTGAAACGCCTGGTGGAGGCCGGTCTGGCGGCCCAGGTCGACCAGCGGCGGGTGCGCGGCATCACCGAGGGCGTGTACCAGGCGGCGGCCCGCTCGTACTGGCTGTCGCCCGAGCTGGTCGGGCGCCTCGGGCCGCGCCGGGTGCGGGACGAGCTGAGCCTCGGCCACCTGCTCGACCTGGCCGAGCGGGTCCAGGCCGACGTCGCGGCCCTGGACCGCGCCCGGCCCGAGCTGCCGTCGCTGGGCGTGTCCGGCGAGATCCGGGTCCGGCCCGAGCAGCGGCAGCAGTTCTTCGACGAGCTGAAGGACGCCTTGCAGGACCTGTTCAGCCGCTACGGCGGCGCGGAGGGCGACGCCTTCCGCCTGGCCGTGGCGTGCTACCCGAACCACGAGGGGAAGACCGATGGGTGACACCGCGACGCCGCACGTCCGGACCTCCGCGTCGCCGGAGCGCGTGCGCCGGGCGCTGACGGACCAGGCCGAGCCGGCCACCTGGCCGGCCGAGCACGCGGAGGTGGAGCTGCCCGACCGGTGGCGGTTCCGGGGCAGGCACACCCCCGAGGGCGACGAGCCGCGCCAGGTCCTGGAGCACCTGGACGACGGGTCGCTGCGCTTCACCTGGCCCGTCGGCGGCGAGCGGACCACCGTCGGGATCACCTGGGAGGCCCGGGACGACCACACGGTCGTGTCGGTCTCGCAGAGCCACTTCCCGGGCTGGGCGGACACCGTCGCCTAGACCGGCGCGCTGGCCTGGCTCCACACCTACTGGTGCGTCTCGCTGGCCAACCTCGTCGACCACGTCGAGGGCCGCCCGCTCACCCCGAAGATCGACTTCACCGGGGCGGGCATGAGCGCCGAGGTGCTCGTCGACGCCCCCGCCGAGGCCATCGGGCGCTCGCTGGTCGACGCGGAGCAGTACTCGCGCTGGTTCGGCGCGAAGGTCGACATCGAGCCGTGGGACGGCGGCCGGTTCGCCATGGGCGGGTTCGACGCGGACGAGCGGCCCGGCCGGGTGACCGGCTACGAGCCGGGCCGGCGGATGGGCATCGAGTGGGACGGGCTGGTCGCCTCCTGGGAACTGGAGGAGTCCGGCGGCCGCACCCGGCTGACGTTCGTGCAGAGCGGGTTCATCGAGGGCCGCCCGCCCTACGGCGCGTGGGGCGGCTGGCTGTCGGGCATCGCCGAGCTGCGCCGCTACCACGAGCTGCCCGACTGGCGGCCGATCTGGCTGGCCTCCGAGATGCCCGGTCTCCCCGAGGGGATGCTGGTCGAGCCGTGACCGCGAGGCGCCCGCGGGTGAACGGTCCGTTCACCCACGGGTGCCCCGTCACCTCCGGTCGGTTCGGGGTTAGGGTGCTCTGGTGGCCATCGCCCGTGCCGAACGGCTCGTCAACCTGGTGCTCTGCCTGCTGTCGACCCGGCAGTACCTGACCGCCGAGCGCATCCGCGCCATCGTCCCCGGCTACGCCGACGCCGCGACGGACGAGGCGTTCTTCCGCATGTTCGAACGCGACAAGACCGAGCTGCGCGACCTCGGCGTGCCCCTGGAGACCGGCCGCAGCACGGCCTTCGACACGGTCGACGGGTACCGCATCGCCCGCCGCGACTACGAGCTGGGCGACATCGACCTGGAGCCCGACGAGGCGGCCGCCGTGGCGCTGGCCGCCCGCCTGTGGGACTCGCCGCAGTTCACCGGCGCCGCCCACGGCGCGCTGATCAAGCTGCGCGCCGCGGGCGTCGACGTCGACCAGGACGTGCACGTCCCGGTCGAGCCGAAGGTCCGCACCAGCGAGCCCGCGTTCCCGCCGCTGCTCGCCGCGGTGCGCGAGGGCCGCGTGGTGGAGTTCGACTACCGCAAGACCGCCTCGGTCGACGTCCAGGGCCGCACCGTGGAGCCGTGGGGCGTGGTCGCCTGGCGCGGCCGCTGGTACGTCGTGGGCCAGGACCGCGACCGGGGCGCGCCCCGCTGCTTCCGGCTGTCCCGGATCGTCGGCGACGTGCGCCCGCTCGGCAAGCCCGGCGCGGTGCGCCCGCCCGACCAGGTCGACCTGCTGTCGTTCGTGGCCCGCAACCAGCCCGCGCCCGCCGAGGCCGCGACCAGGGCCAGGCTGTGGGTGGCCAAGGGCCGCGGCCACGGCCTGCGCCGGCGGGCCCGGCTGGTCGGCGAGCAGGAGTTCGACGGCGAGCCCGGCGACCTGCTGGAGGTGCGGCTGCGCTACCCGGACTCGGCGGCCACCTGGATCGCCGGCTTCGGCGCGGACGTGGTGGTGCTGGAACCGGACGTGCTGGCCAAGACGGTGCGGGAGAAGCTGCTGGGCGCGCTGCGCGGGGCGGGGGTGCGCGCGTGACCGCCTCCACCGACCGGCTGCCCCGGCTGCTCGCCCTGGTGCCGTACCTGCTGGCCCGGCCCGGCGTCCCGATCGACGAGGTCGCCCAGGACTTCGAGGTCACGCCCAAGCAGGTCCGCAAGGACCTCGAACTGCTGTGGATGTGCGGCCTGCCCGGCTACGGCCCCGGCGACCTGATCGACCTGTCCTTCGAGGGCGACACGGTCACCGTGACCTTCGACGCGGGCATGAGCCGCCCGCTGCGGCTGACCGCCGCCGAGGCCACGTCGCTGCTGGTGGCGCTGCGGGCGCTGGCCGACACGCCGGGCGTGGCCGACCGGGACGCCGTGCAGCGCGCGGCGGCCAAGATCGAGGCCGCGGTGGGGCAGGCCCAGCCCGCCGGCGTGGCCGTGGGCCTGGGCGTGCGGGAGGCGCCGGAGACGTCCCGCGTGCGGGACACCGTGTCGGACGGTGTCGTGCGCAAGCGCGCCCTGCACCTGCGCTACTACACCCCGTCGCGGGACGAGGTCACCGAGCGGGTCGTGGACCCGATGCGGATGCTGCTGGTGGAGGGGCGCGGCTACCTGGAGGCGTGGTGCCGCGCCGCGGACGGCGTGCGGCTGTTCCGCCTCGACCGGATCGACGCGGTCGAGGTGCTGGACGAGCCCGCCGCGCCACCGCCCCACGCCACCCCCACCGACACCTCCGAGGGCCTGTTCCAGCCGGACCCCTCGCAGCGGACGGCCACGCTGGTGCTCGAACCGGACGCCCGCTGGGTGGCGGAGTACTACCCGACCGACGGGCTGGTCGAGCTGGGCGACGGCCGAGCCCGGGTGCTCATGCGGTACGCCGACACCGCCTGGATGGTGCGGCTGCTGCTCGGACTGGGTGGTGAGGTGCACGTGGAGGAACCCGCCGACCTGGTGGCGGAGGTCGCCCGGCAGGCCGGCGCGGCGTTGCGCCGGGCGGATCACGCCCCGACGACCTAGCCCTATACGGTGGAGCGGTGCCCTACTTGCCGATGCTGCTCCTGATCGCCTTCGGCTTCGTCGTGAGCCTCGCGGTGGCGGTGCGGGTCGTCAGGTCGCTGCGACGCTTCCGCACCGCGAGCACCCTGGCGCGGCACGGGCTCGACGACGGCGCGGGCCTGTTGCGGGCCCGGTTCGCCGCGCTCGGGGTGGCCCTCGCCGAGCGGTCCCGGGGCCGAAGCGGGGAGTGACCGGACCGCGCCGCGGTTGATGCGCTGAGCGCATGACCGCAGGACCTTGCGGTCCATTGGCCCGTCCGAACGCGCGCCCGGCGCCGGGATACCGGGAGCACCTTGCCCGCCGACCGGCACGGTCCATTGCCTCGGCTGAACGGGTGGCCGGCGTCGAAATACCGGAAACGCCTTGCCCGTCGACCACCCGATCGCTAGGTTCGATATTGCGCCGCTGTTGCGCCGGGGGATGCGGGTTGAACGGCCCGAATTCAACGCCTTCAATCAATTCTCGAATTCCGGTCGCAACACGGGTGTGATCACTTCGCACACCCGTTGTGGTTGTGCGCGATTACCTGTCGGCTTTACACGAGGGGATCCGGGTCTGATGTTGTCCAAAATCGTGAGGTTCGCGGCGGTCGTTGCCGCTGCTTCCACTGTTCTGCTGGCCCCTGTTTCGTCGGCGTCGGCGTCGGGGGCCGGCGCCTACGGGACGGACGCGCGTGCGGCGCTCGGCCGCCTGTCCACGACGGGGGCCCTCACGGAGCAGGACCGGAAGGTGCTGCTCAAGTACCCTGAACTGGCAGCGGGCGTGATGGACCCCGGTAAGAGCGTCTCGGGGTCCACGGTGGTCGCGGATCCCGCGCGCGCCAAGGAGATCGGGGCTCAGGCGTGCTGGATTTCCGACGCGTACCACCACGCGTTCACGCTTCTCGGCAACACCTTCTACAAGTTCCACCACCGCGCCGACTGGTGTCAGGACGGTTCTCGGGTGCTCGGTGTCCACTACCGCGACCACCGTTTCAGCGAGGTCGCTTCCAGCGCCTACCCCCGCCACATCGAGAGTGACGTGGTCACGCCGACGCCCTCGTGGGAGGTCAGGTCCCTCAAGAAGCACCTCGTGGAGAACTGCGTCTGGGACGGCTGCTTTTCGAGCACGCACCCGTGGGTCGAGCACACCATGCGCGGCAACGGTACCGGATATCCCGCGACCGGGGAGAACTGAACATTCGCTGATGTGCGGTAGATAGATTTTCGTTGGCGATCGGCGAGGGGGTGCGGGCACCCCCTCGCCGATCGCCTTTCGTGGCGGTGAGGGGTCGAACGCCGTTCATCTGGCGGTGGTGGACGGTCGGGTGGGCCCGAGTACGATCGGGGGGACACGGAGGCGGAAGGTGGACGAATGAACATGCCCGGGCCAACCGAGCTGATCATCATCGCCGTGGTGATCATCCTGCTGTTCGGCGCGAAGAAGCTGCCCGACATGGCGCGCTCCATCGGTCGTTCGGCGAAGATCCTCAAGGCCGAGACCAAGGGCCTGCGCACCGACGACGAGCAGCCGTCGACCCAGCAGCCCGTGCAGCAGCCCGTGCAGCAGCTGCCGCCCGCCCAGCCGCAGGTGGGTCAGCCGGTCGTGCAGCAGCCCGTGGCGCAGCAGCCGCAGGTGGCCCCGCCCGTCGAGCAGGTCCAGCAGAACCGGCAGAGCACCAACTGACCGGCTAGAGCGCCAACGAGAGTCGAAGGACGGTCCGCACGGTGGGGGCAAGTCCGGTCCGGTGGTGGTCCCAGCGCCGGGAGCGCCGCAAACTCACGAGCCGACGGGGCAACCCCGACGGCACGATGTCGCTGAAGGACCACCTGTACGAGCTGCGGCGCAGGCTGGGCTGGGCGCTGCTGTTCATCGGGGGCGGCGCGGTCTTCGGCTTCATCTGGTGGGGCTGGGACATCACCGGCCCGGTGACGAGCCTGGGCGAGATCATCACCACGCCCTACTGCGCCATCCCGGAGGACCAGCGGCTCACCCAGGTCGGCCAGGGCTGCCAGCTCCTGCAGACCCAGCCGTTCGAGGTCTTCATGATCCGCCTGAAGGTCGGCACCGGCGTGGGCATGGCGCTGACCGCCCCGCTGTGGCTGTACCAGGTGTGGCTGTTCATCTCGCCGGGCCTGTACGCCAAGGAGCGGCGCTTCGCGCTGACCTTCGTGTCGATCGCCTCGGTGCTGTTCGTCGTGGGCGCCACGCTGGCGTTCTTCGTGGTGCCGCAGGGCCTGGTCGTGCTGGTCGGCTTCGGTGACGGCCAGTTCATCACCGCGCTCACCGCGGGCGACTACGTCAGCTTCCTGCTGGCGCTGCTGCTGATCTTCGGCGTGAGCTTCGAGCTGCCCCTGGTGGTGGTGATGCTCAACCAGGTCGGCGTGCTGCCCTACGAGAAGCTGAACAAGTGGCGGCGCGGCATCGTGTTCGGCCTGTTCATCTTCGCCGCGGTCGCGACGCCGGGCACCGACCCGATCTCGATGGTGGCGCTGGCGGTGGCGCTGACGCTGCTGTTCGAGCTGGCCATCCAGATCTCCCGGGTCCACGACAAGCGGGCCGCGCGCAAGCACGGTGAGCTGGGCTGGGACGACGTGCCCGACGACGAGGCGGCCCCGTTCGACTACACGCCGTCCCAGGTCGAGGAGCCCTCGCCCTCGCCCTCGCCCGCGCCGGAGCCGCAGCGGGTGCGGTACGACGACGCCACCTGATCCGTAGGCTTGCCGGCCATGACGACGACGTCGACGCGGGCGGCCCTGCTGGTGTGCCCGGCCTCGGGCAAGGGCAGGGCCGCGCGCGTCGCGGGTTCGGTGGCGGCCGCGCTGCGCGAGGTGGTCGACCGCCTGGACCTGCACGTGGCGACCTCGGCCGAGGGCACCGCCCGGTTGGCGCGCGACGCCGTCGCGGGCGGGGTGGACGTGCTGGTCGTGCTCGGCGGCGACGGCGCGGCCCACCTGGGCGTGCAGGCGTGCGCGGGCACGTCCACGGCGCTGGCCGTGGTGCCCGCGGGCACCGGGAACGACCTGGCCGCGGCCCTGGGCGCGTCGTCCGCGGACGACGTGGTGGCCGCGCTGCGCGCCGGCGCGCGCCGACCGCTCGACCTCGGGCGGGTGGCCGCCGGCCCGTGGTTCGCGACCGTGCTGTGCGCGGGTTTCGACTCGGCGGTCAACGAGCGGGCGAACGCGATGCGCTGGCCCGCCGGCCCGCGGCGCTACGACCTGGCCATCCTGGCGGAGCTGGCGGCGCTGCGCCCCCGGCCGCTGGTGGTGGAGACCGAGGACCGGGTGGTGGAGCTGGACGCGCTGCTGGTCGCGGTCGGCAACACCACCAGCTACGGCGGCGGCATCCCGGTGTGCCCGGGCGCGTCCCTCACCGACGGCCTGTTCGACCTGACCGTGGTGGCCGCGACGCCGCGGCGGACCCTGCTGCGGATGCTGCCGACGCTGCGCACCGGCGGGCACGTCGGGCACCCCGCGGTGCGCACGTTCCGGGCCAGGTCGGTGCGGCTGTCCGGGCCGCCGTGGGTGGCCTACGCGGATGGTGAGCGGCTGCGCGAGGAGCCGCTGGGGGAGGCGGCGCTGGAGGTCGAGTGCGTGCCGGGCGCGCTGACGGCCGTGAGCAGCGTGGGGCCGTGAGCGTGGAGGCCGTGAGCGCGGGCCTGTGCGCAGGGGAGCCGTGAGCGCGGGGGTTGTGGGTCCTGGTTGAGGGCCGGTGCTCAGCGGTGCCTGCTGAGCACGTCGCGCTCCCGCCAGCCGGTCCGCGGCACGGTGGTGGCGCGGCTGAGCAGCCACCCGGCGACGGAGAGCACGCCGCCGGCGGCCTCGGCCGGCGTGCCGCACTCCGACTCCAGGGTCTCCAGCTCGTGCCGGCCGCAGTCGCTGATCGCGTCGCAGCGGATCGAGATCTCGCCGTCCACCAGCCAGGGCGGCGGCCGGCCGGCCCGGCCGCGGGTGTCGCACGGCACCGACAGGTGCAGCTCGAAGGCCAGCTCCTCGGTGCGGGCGACGCCGGCCAGGCCCGCGTAGGGCGCGCCGGGCAGGTGGTCGAACCCCAGGCCGCCGTCGGGGTCGCCCAGGTGGGCCGCCAGCCGTGCGACGAGGGCGGTCGCGGTGTTCAGCACGTCCAGGACGGACTCGACCTCACCGAGGTGGGGGAACACCCACCGGAGGTCGCCGTCCCGCAGTGGAATCGACGCCACGCCACCGAGTGTGCCGCAAGAAGAGCCCTAGTGGTCTCCATCGCTTCAGTGTTGACTTAAAACAGCTTCCCGGGTGACGCGCGGATCCATTCCCGGGTCGCGCGCCGACCGGTTCCGGGTCGCGCGCCGACGAGTTCTCGGGTCACACGTGGTCCTGTTCTCGGGGCGCGCGCGGATCTGGAAGGATTTTGTCGGTCCCATGTGACAGCCTGGACGGGTGTCCAGTTCCTCCCGGTCACCGGCCGACCAGTACGCGGACTACCGCCGCCGCTCGGCCCGGCCCAAGCTGACCGACTTCCTCTCGGTGATCTCCTTCGAGCTCGACCCGTTCCAGCGGCGCGCGTGCGAGGCGCTGGAGGACGGGCACGGCGTGCTGGTGTGCGCGCCCACCGGCGCGGGCAAGACCGTCGTGGGCGAGTTCGCCGTGCACATGGCCCTGGCCGAGGGCCGCAAGTGCTTCTACACGACGCCCATCAAGGCGCTGTCGAACCAGAAGTACGCGGACCTGGTCGGCCGGTACGGCCCGCAGAAGGTGGGTCTGCTCACCGGCGACACCTCGGTGAACGGCGACGCGCCGATCGTGGTGATGACCACGGAGGTGCTGCGGAACATGCTCTACTCGGGGTCGTCGACCCTGAACGGGCTCGCCTACGTGGTGATGGACGAGATCCACTACCTGGCGGACCGGTTCCGCGGCCCGGTGTGGGAGGAGGTGATCCTGCACCTGCCGGAGTCGGTGCGGCTGGTGGGCCTGTCGGCGACGGTGAGCAACGCCGAGGAGTTCGGCGAGTGGCTGGTCGAGGTGCGGGGTGACACCACGGTGGTGGTGGACGAGCACCGGCCGGTGCCGCTGTGGCAGCACATGCTGGCGGGCAACCGGATGATGGACCTGTTCGCGGGCGAGGACCCGGAGGGGCACAACCGGATCAACCCGCAGTTGCTGCGCCACACCGACGACCTGTCGCGCTACCACCTGCCGTGGAGCCGGGGGCGGGGCAACAAGGACCGGGGGCGGGCGCCGAGGTCGACGGGGTTCAAGCCGCCGTTGCGGGTGGACGTGGTGCAGCGGTTGGACGCGGCGGGGTTGCTGCCGGCGATCGACTTCGTGTTCAGCCGGGCGGGTTGTGACGCGGCCGTGCAGCAGTGCGTGCGCGCCGGGTTGCGGTTGAACTCGAACGACGAGGTCGAGGAGATCCGGGACGTCATCGAGGAGAAGACGCGGGACCTGCCGCAGGGCGACCTGATGGTGCTCGGCTACTGGGAGTGGCGGGAGGCGTTGGAGCGGGGGATCGCGAGCCACCACGCGGGGCTGCTGCCGGCGTTCAAGGAGACGGTGGAGGAGCTGTTCGTCCGCGGGTTGGTGAAGGTGGTGTTCGCGACCGAGACGTTGGCGCTGGGCATCAACATGCCGGCGCGGACGGTGGTGCTGGAGAAGCTGGTCAAGTACAACGGCGAGGCGCACGTCGACCTGACGCCGGGGGAGTACACGCAGCTCACCGGGCGTGCGGGGCGGCGCGGTATCGACGTCGAGGGTCACGCGGTGGTGGTGTGGCAGCCGGGGGTGGACCCGAAGGCGGTGGCGGGTCTGGCGTCGACGCGCACGTACCCGCTGCGGTCGTCGTTCCGGCCGGGGTACAACATGGCGGTCAACCTGGTGCACCAGTTGGGCGCGGCGTCGGCGCGGGAGATCCTGGAGCAGTCGTTCGCGCAGTTCCAGGCGGACCGGTCGGTGGTGGGTTCGGCCCGGCGGATCGAGCGGAACCGGGAGGCGCTGGTCGGGTACGCGGAGTCGATGAGCTGCCACCTGGGTGATTTCTCGGAGTACGCGTCGCTGCGCCGGCGGGTCGCGGACCGGGAGAAGGCGCTGGCCAGGCAGAACAGCTCGGCGAAGCGGGCGGAGGCGGCGGCGTCGCTGGAGCGGTTGCGCAAGGGTGACGTGATCGCGGTGCCGTCGGGGCGGCGGTCGGGGTTGGCGGTGGTGATCGACCCGGGCCTGGAGCCGTTGGGCGAGGCGCGGCCGCTGGTGGTGACGGAGGACCGGTGGGCGGGTCGGTTGTCGTCGGCGGACTTCCCGGCGCCGGTGGAGGTGCTGGGGCGGGTGAAGTTGCCGCGGCAGGTGGACACGCGGTCGCCGAGGTCGCGGCGGGACCTGGCGTCGACGTTGCGCAACACGGGGATCGTGGCGCCGGTGGTGCGCAGGCGGCGGTCGGCGGCGGAGGACGACGCGGAGCTGGCGACGTTGCGGCGGGCGTTGCGGGCGCACCCGTGCCACGGGTGCGAGAAGCGCGAGGACCACGCGCGGTGGGGTGAGCGGTACCACCGGTTGTTGGCGGAGACCGAGCAGTTGGAGCGGAAGGTCGCGGCGACGACGCACTCGTTGGCGCGCGAGTTCGACCGGATTCGGGGTTTGCTGCGGGAGCGGGGTTACCTGCACGCGGAGGAGGGCGGTCCGGGCGAGGAGGTCACCGAGCACGGCAAGCGGTTGACCAGGATTTACAGCGAGTCGGACCTGTTGGCGGCGGAGTGCCTGCGGCACGGGGTGTGGCGGGGCCTGGAGCCGGCGGAGTTGGCGGCGGTGGTGTCGGCGCTGGTGTACGAGGCGCGGCGGGACGGGCCGTTGGAGACGAGGTTGCCGCCGGGTCGGGTGTCGGACGCGATGATGGCGACGGCGCGGTTGTGGGCGGAGTTGGAGGACGACGAGCGGCGGCACCGGTTGGACCGGACGCGGCAGCCGGATCCGGGGTTCGCGTGGCCGGTGTACCGGTGGGCGCGGGGTGAGTCGTTGGAGAAGGTGTTGTCCTCGGCGGAGGAGAACGGCAACGAGTTGGGCGCGGGTGATTTCGTGCGCTGGTGCCGGCAGGTGATCGATTTCCTGGACCAGATCCGGGACGTGGTGGGCGGAGGTGAGCCGGTGGGTGCGGCGGCCCGGAAGGCGGTGGAGGCGTTGCGCCGGGGTGTGGTGGCGATGGCCACCGTTTGACAAAGCTTTGCGGGGTGGGTGGGTAGCGCCCTGGCACCTGTGGTTTGATCGCGCCCGCAAGCCCTAGAATTTTTTCCGTCACGACCGTCGGAGGCCGAGCATGACCAGTCCGTACGGACCGTCCGGAGGGAACGACCCGCAGCAGCAGTGGGGCCAGCAGCCCTACGGTGGGTACCCCGGCACGCCGTCGGGTGGTTTCCCCGCTCAGCAGCCCAACCCCTACGGGCAGCCGGATCCGTCGCAGCAGCAACAGCAGCAGCAGTGGGGGCAGCAGGCCCAGCAGCCGTACCCGCAGCAGCAGTACCCGGGCGGGTTCGAGCAGAACCCGCAGTCCAACCCGTACGGGCAGCAGCCGCAGCAGGGTCAGTTCGGCCAGCCCGGTCCGGGTCAGTACGGCCAGTACCAGCAGTACGGCCAGCAGGGCCAGTACGGGCAGCAGCCGCAGAAGAAGAAGTCGGGCGCGGTGCTGTGGGTGGTGGTCGCGCTGGTGGTGCTGGTGGTGGCGGCCGTGGGTATCACCGGTTTCGTCACGCCGGGGTTCTTCAAGAAGAAGGTGTTCGACAACGCGGAGGTCCAGAAGGGGGTCGTGACCATCCTGACGGACGTCTACAAGATTTCCGACGTGGAGAGCGCGACGTGCCCGGCGGACCAGGAGGTCAAGCCGAACACCACGTTCGAGTGCACCGCGAAGATCGACGGCGAGGACAAGACCGTGAAGATCACGGTGAAGACGGAGGACGGCGAGTACGAGGTGGGCCAGCCGGCGGGCTGAGCCGGAGCCTGGTTGCGCGCCGGGCCTGGTCCTGAGCCGGGCCTGGTTCCGAGCCGGAGTCCTGAGCCGAGGAGTTCCCGGGAGCCACCCCTTCGTTCACGAGGGGGTGGCTTTTCCGTACCACGACTTTTCCTCCACTCGACAACTCCACACCCTCTCCCCTCTCCCTCTCCTCCCTTGCCTCTCTCCGCTCCTTCCCTTCCTTCCCTTCCACACCTCCCCTTCCCCCTCTCCCTCCTCTCTCATGAACTCTGTGTGATGAAAACTTGTTAGCTTTGCTTGCGACCTCGGAGGCAGGATGCGGTGGTGACCGACCACGACATCCGCGTCCTCGACGACTCGCAGTACCGCGCCGCGCACACGCTGTTCCGGGGCACTCTCCACTACCCGCCCGCAGCCGATGACGGGTGGAAGCTGGCCCAGGATTCCTACGAGCCCGGACGGGCGTTCGGCGCGTTCGCCGACGACGAGCTGATCGGCACGGTGCAGGCGTTCTCCTCGCAGATGGCCGTGCCGGGTGGCGCCGTGGTGCCGCACGCGGCGGTGTCGAGGGTCGGGGTGCGGGTCGACTGGACGCGGCGCGGGGTGTTGAGCGCGCTGCAACGGGCGCAGCTGCGCTCGTTCGTCGAGTCGGGTGACGTGGTGGCGACGTTGCGCGCGTCGGAGTCGTTGATCTACGGCCGGTTCGGGTACGGGGTGGCGACGCGCTACCGGACCGTGCGGATCGACCGGTCGCGCGCCAAGCCCCGCACGCGGATCACCGGCCGGGTGCGGCTGGTCGACCTGGAGCCGGGTGAGCAGCTCGTGCGCTCGCTGTACGAGCAGGTGGCGCCGCGTCGGGTGGGGACGATCGGGCGGTGGCCGGCCTGGTGGTCGATGGGCCTCCACCAGCCGTCGCGCGACGAGCGCCCGAAGATCGCCGTGAGGTCGTCGGACGGCGAGGACGACGGCTACCTGATCTACAAGGTCAAGCCGGGTGTGCACGACGCGTCCGAGAGCAAGCCGACCACCCTGGACGTGATCGACCTGTGGGCCCGCACCCCGGAGGCGTGGGCCGACCTGTGGCTGTTCGCGCTGGGCGTCGACCTGGTGGCCGAGGTGACCGCCGAAGGCCGCCCCGTGGACGAGCCCCTCGAATGGCTCCTGGGCGACCGCCGCGCCTGCAAGACCACGGCCGAGGAGGACGAAACCTGGCTGAGGCTGGTCGACGTCCCGGCCGCGCTGAGCGCGCGCACGTACCGCGACCGCGCCGGAACGGCCCCCGTGCTGATCGGCGTGCGAGACACCTACCTGCCCGACAACACCGGCACGTACCGCGTGTCGGCCGACGGGGTCAGCCGGGTGACGGACGCGCCCGAGTTGGTGCTGGACGTGGACACCCTCGCTTCGGCGTACCTGGGTGACGTGTCGTTCTCCACCCTGGCGGCGACCCGCAGGCTGGACGTGGTGGAGCCGGACGCGCCGGCTCGGGCGGACGCCCTGTTCGCGGTGCCCGAGATCCCGTGGTGCGGCACCTTCTTCTGAGCCCGGCGGGTCCTGGGGCCAACCCTGGCGTTGGCCCCACAGCCCTCACCCCCGAAGACCCCGAGCCGCGCCGCTCGAACCCTCGAATCCCCCCGCGCGGCCCGATCGCGCCAGGCCCCCTGGCTCCCAGCCTGATCGCGCGCGGCCTGATCGCGTGAGGTCCCCTCGCGCGCAGCCCGATCACGCCCAGGCCCATCACCTCAGGTCCCCTCGCGCCCGTCCTGCCACGCCCGTCCTGTCGCGCCCAGGCCCATCACGCCCCGTCGCCCCATCACGCCCCGTTCCCACGCTCCGAGGGGCGCGAGGTCAACGGCGTTCGAGCGCGTTCACCAACCGAGGCACGGAACTGCCCAGACCCCACCGCCTGGTCAGCTCGGCCACGCGGTCGGGGTCGATCGGCGCGGCCGGGACCTCGTCCGACCGGTCGAGCACGACGTCGGCGTCGGTCGCCACGTCGACCACCGTGGGGGCCGCCGCGAGGTAGTCCTGCGCGGCCAGCAGGGCGTTGCGGGCGCGGGTGGTGAGCTTGCGGTCGCGGCCGTCGTGCACGGCGTCGAGCACGGCTTGGAGCGAACCGAACTCGCTGATCAGCTTCGCGGCGGTCTTCTCGCCGATGCCCGCCACGCCCGGCAGGCCGTCCGACGGGTCGCCGCGCAGCACGGCCATGCCCGCGTAGGCGGGGCCGGTGCCGGGGGTGGGCAGCCCGTACTTGGCGGCCAGCTCCTGCGGGCCGATCAGCTCCGCCTTGGCCCAGCCGCGACCCAGGTAGAGCACGCGCGCCGGGGTCGGCTCGTCGCGGACGACCTGGAACAGGTCGCGGTCGCCGGTGATCACCTCGACCGGGTCGGTGGTCTCGCGCGCGGTCAGGGTGCCGATGACGTCGTCGGCCTCGTAGCCCGCCGCCTCGGCGGTGGCGATGCCGACCGCGTCGAGCACGTCGAGGATGATCGGCACCTGCGGGGTGAGGGCGTCGGGCACTTCCTCTTCGCCGGCGGTGGCGCCCTGCGCGACCCGGTGCGCCTTGTACGACGGCAGGGCGGTGACCCGGAACTCCGGCCGCCAGTCCGCGTCCAGGCACGCCACCAGTCGGCTCGCTTTGCGGTCGGTGATGACCTTGGCGATGGTGTCGACGAACCCGCGAACCGCGTTCACCGGGGTGCCGTCCGGGGCGGTCATCGACTCCGGCAGCGCGTAGAACGCCCGGAAGTACAGGCTGGCGGCGTCCATCAGGACCAGCGGGGTGCTCACGGGGGAGAGCTTGCCAGAGATCACCGACAGTCGAGGGGCCCCGGTGCCTGCCTGTGGACAACTCGTCGGCATGCGCCTCTCGTCGGCATGGGCATCTCGTCGGCGGGGGGAGGGAGAGAGGAGGAGGGAGCGGAGCGGAGGGGGAAGGGTGGGCGGAGGGGAGAGGGGGATGGGTGAGGAGAGGGGCGGAGTGGAAGGGGCGAGTGGGTCGGGGTGGCGGAGAAGTGTGGAGGGACGCGAGGGGGCGAGTGGGTGGGGCGGGGTGGTGGTGGGAGCGGGGGAGTGTGGTGGGTGGGGTGGTGGTTGGTCGGCGGCTTCCTTCATGTTCAACCGATGATCGGTAACGGTGTTTCCGTACATTGTCGGGGCATGATCACCCGATCGTGTGGTCCGGGTCCGCGCAACCCCGGCTCACCCGCCAACCCGCGCCGAGCACCCTCCCACGTCACGACGCACCCCGCAGGGTGACGTGTGATCGCCCCACCACCACTAGGCTGCCGAACTATGTCGACCACAGTTGGGCCCGTCGACGTGGACGCGCTCCGCGCACGACTCGACCGGGCCTCCGCCGCGGCCTCCGCCGCCGGCCTGGACGCGTTGCTCATCGCACCCGGTTCGGACCTGCGGTACCTCATCGGCGCGGGCGGGGCGTCGTTCGAGCGGTTGACCTGCCTCGTGCTGCCCGTCGGCGGTGGTCCGCTGCTGGTGGTGCCGAAGTTGGAGCACCCCGGTTACGCCGACGTGCCCACCGGGGCGCTCGGGGTCGACGTCGCCACCTGGGTGGACGGCGAGGATCCTTACGCCCTGGTCAAGAAGGCGCTCAAGGGCACGCGCCACGCCGTGTCGGACATGATGCCCGCGCTGCACAACCTCCGGTTGAGGGACGCGGTCGGCGGTGAGCAGGTGCTGGCCGGGCCGGTGCTGCGCGAGCTGCGGATGCGCAAGGACGCCGCGGAGGTCCGGGCGCTGCGCAAGGCCGGCGCCGCCATCGACCGCGTCCACGCCCGCATGGCCGAGTGGCTGCGCCCCGGCCGCACCGAGCGCGAGGTGGGCGCCGACATCGCCGCCGCGATCGTGGCCGAGGGCCACACCGCCGCCGAGTTCGTCATCGTCGGCTCCGGCCCGAACGGCGCCTCGCCCCACCACGACGTCTCCGACCGGGTGATCCAGGCCGGTGACGTGGTGGTCGTGGACATCGGCGGGCCGGTCGCCGAGGGCTACAACTCCGACTCCACCCGCACCTACGTGCTCGGGGAACCCGCCGCCGCCGACGTCTGGGACACCTACGCGGTCCTCCAGGCGGCGCAGCGGGCCGCCGTGGAGGCGGTGCGGCCCGGCGTCACGTGCGAGGCCGTCGACGCCGCCGCGCGCGAGGTCATCGCGGACGCCGGGTTCGGCGAGCACTTCGTCCACCGCACCGGCCACGGCATCGGCCTGGACGTGCACGAGGACCCCTACATCGTCAGCGGCAACGACCTGCCGCTGGAGCCGGGCATGGCGTTCAGCGTCGAACCCGGCATCTACCTGCCCGGCCGCTGGGGCGCGCGCATCGAGGACATCGTGATCGCCACCGAGGACGGCGCGGAGAGCGTCAACAACCAGCCGCACGAGCTGGTGGTGCTGCCGGCGTGACGAACCTGGAGCCCACGGACCGGGCGATCCTGCGCGAACTGGCCGCCGACGGCCGGTGCAGCTTCACCGACCTCGCCGAGCGGGTCGGGCTGAGCGTGTCGGCGGTGCACCAGCGGGTGCGGCGGCTGGAGCAGCGCGGCGTGGTGAAGGGCTACGCGGCGCGGCTGGACGGCGACGAGATCGGCCTGCCGCTGACCGCGTTCATCTCCCTGACCCCGATCGACCCGGCGGCCCCGGACGACTACCCGAGGCGCCTGGAGCACCTGCCGCAGATCGAGGCGTGCTACTCGGTCGCCGGCGACGCCTCCTACGTGCTGCGCGTGCGGGTCGCGTCGCCGACGGCCCTGGAGGAGGTGCTGCGGCAGATCCGCGAGGCCGCCCACGTCTCGACCCGCACGACCGTGGTGCTGTCCACGCCGTACGAGGACCGGCCGCCCGCCGTCTGACGCCTGGCCCCTGCGCCGCCTGACGCCCGGCCGCCGTCCGACACCGCCTGGCGGCCGGTTCAGCGGAACTCGTCGCCGGGGACGGCGTCGTAGGCCGCCCGGAGCCGGGCCGTCACGCCCTCGTCCACGGCGAACCCGACGTCGCCGACGCGGGACACCGGGGCCACGCCCCGCGAGTTGGCCAGGAACGCCGCGCGGTAGCGGCCGACCTCCTCCAGGCGCACCACCTCGCGCCGCGACGGCAGCTCGCGCTCCAGCAGCGCCATCGCGGTGCCGTGCAGCCAGTCGGCCTGCGGCCACACCACGCCGCCGTCGGCGTCGACGAACCCGAGGTTGGCGGCCGAGCCCTCCACCACCACGCCGTCGCGGGACACCAGCAGCGCGTCGTCGAACCCGGCCCGCAGGGCGCGCCGCCGGTGGTGCAGCTGACCGAACCCGCCGAGGTGCTTCACGTGCGGCAGCGGCCGGGTGTAGTCCACGGGCATCAGCCGCTGCGGCACGTCCGACGGCTCCGCCGGCGGGGCCACCGACACCAGCACCGACGGCTCGTCCGGGCCGAACACGATCACGCGCACCGCCGCGTCCCGGACCTCGCCGAGCGCCCTCGACACCAGCTCCCGCACCCGGTCGCCGGCCAGGCCCTCCCCGTACAGCTCGCGGTTGCCCTCGTCGAGCCGCCGCAGGTGCAGCTCCAGGCCCTTGGCGCGGCCGTCGCGGACCTGCATGGCGGTGAAGTGCCCGTAGTTGGCGAGCAGGCCGCGCGCGAGCAGTTCCGGGGCGGCGGGTTCGCCGTCGATCTCGATCCTCAGCACGGCGCCGACCGTAGCGTGGCAGGAATCGAGGGTCGCGCGTCGTTGCCGCCGGCCCGGGGGAGACGGAGGGTGGGTGTCGTGGAACGCGAGGTGCTGATCGTCGGGTACGAGGGGGCGACGATGACCGACATCGCCGGCCCGGTCGACGTGTTCACGGGAGCCGGCCAGGTCTGCGCCGCTCGCGAACACGACGCCGCCCGTGCGCACGACAGCGGCCGCGACCAGGGGGACGGGCGGGGGCCGGGGAACGGCCAGGGGCAGGGGGTAGGGCGGGGGCAGGGCGGTGGGCGAGGCAGCGGGCAGGGCGGGGCGCAGGCCGCCGGGCGAGGTGGCGGTCAGGAGTGGAGCGGCGGTTACCGGGTGCGGTTGGCGGCCCCGGGTGGCGGCTTCGCGGTGCACGGCGGCCTGCGGCTGGAGGCCGAGGACCTCAGGTCGGTGCCCGGAGGGGTGGACACCGTCCTGGTCGTCGGCGGCTTCGGCTTCACCGCCGCCGCCCGCGACCCCGAGCTGCTGCACCACGTGCGACGCCTGTCACCGGGGGCCAGGAGGGTCGCGAGCGTGTGCACGGGCGCGTTCGTGCTCGCCGCCGCCGGCCTCCTCGACGGCCGCCGCGCCACCACGCACTGGGCCTTCTGCGACCGGCTCGCCGCCGAGCACCCCTCGGTCGAGGTGGTGCCCGACGCGATCTACGTGCGCGACGGCCGCACCGCCACCTCCGCCGGCGTCACCGCGGGCATCGACCTCGCCCTGGCCCTGGTGGAGCACGACCACGACGCGGCGCTGGCCCGCCTGGTGGCCCGCTGGATGGTGGTGTTCCTCCAGCGCCCCGGCGGCCAGTCCCAGTTCAGCGTGCGCGCCCGCGTGCCACCGGTCCGCGAGCCCGGCCTGCGCGCCGTGCTCGACGCGGTCGCCGACGACCCGGCGGCCGGCTGGACCGTCGAGGCGATGGCCCGCCGCGCCGCGATGAGCACCCGGCACTTCGCCCGCGTGTTCCCGCGACGGGTCGGCGTCCCGCCCGCCCGGTACGTGGAGCGGGCCAGGGTCGAGGCGGCGGCGGGCGTGCTGGAAGCGGGCGACGAGGGGTTGGACGCGGTGGCCAGGCGCTGCGGCTTCGGGTCGGCGGAGACCATGCGCCGCGCGTTCCTGCGGGTGCTCGGCGTGACGCCGGGCGGTTACCGCCACAGGTTCCGCACCACCGGTGCGGCATGAGGAGGGGGAAGAAGATGGACGTCGCTTTCACGCTCTACCCGGGCATGACCGCGCTCGACCTGGTCGGCCCGTACGAGGCGCTGGCCAACCAGCCGGAGGTGACCGCGCACTTCGTCGCGGCCTCGCCCGACCCGGTGCGGTGCGACGCGGGGCTGGTCGTCACGCCGACCACCACGTTCGACGAGATGACGGCCGCCGACGTGATCGTGGTGCCCGGCGGCAGCGGGTGGGTCGGGGCGCTGGACGACGGCGCGGTGGCCGCCTGGCTGCGCCGGGTGCACCCGGCCGCCACCTGGACCACCTCGGTGTGCACCGGCGCGCTGCTGCTGGCGCGGGCCGGGATCCTCGACGGCCGCCCCGCCACCACGCACTGGGCGGTCCACGAGGAGCTGGCGTCCCTCGGCGTCGAGGTCCGCGCCGACCGGGTCGTCGTCGACGGGCCCGTGATCACCGCCGCCGGGGTGTCCGCCGGGATCGACATGGCGCTCACCCTGGTCGGGCTGATCTGGGGCGACGAGCGGGCCGAGTTCACCCAGCTCGTCCTGGAGTACGACCCCCGGCCGCCCTACCGGGCCGGGTCGCCGGAGACCGCGCCCGCCGAGGTCGTCGCCCGCGCCCGCGCCGTGCTGGGCGAGCGCTGAAGGCGGGGGCGCGCGACCGGCGTGGCCAGCCGCGCCGGTCGCGCGCCCGTCACAGCGCCGCCCGTCACAGCGCCGCCGGCAGGCCGAAGAGCGCGAACCGGTCCGACGGGAACGTGACCACCTCGGCGATCGCGTCGCCCTCGACCCGCAGCACGTCCAGCGCCAACGCCTCGAAGCGCCCACCACCCGGCTCTCGGACGTAGTTCGCCACGGCCGGCTGCCGGTTCGCCCGCGTCTCCAGCGCCCGCCACTCGCCGATCGCGCCCGGGCCCGCCATGAACGGCGCCCAGACGCCCATCAGCGCGTCCCGCCCGCGGTGCCGCTCGGGCCGCGGCGGCATCGTCCACGTGGCGTCCTCGCGCAGCGCCGCCGCGAGCCGGGCCATGTCGCCGCTCTCGGTGGCCTCCACGAACTCGCGCACCACGGCCCGCTCCCGCGGGTTCGGCTCGCCCGACCAGTCGGCGCGCCGCTCCGGCAGGTGCCTGCGCATGGCCACCCGCGCCCGGTGCAGCGCGCTGTTCACCGCGGGCACCGTGTCGCCCAGCAGCGCCGCGGCCTCGCCCGCCGGCCACCCCAGCACGTCCCGCAGCACCAGCACCGCCCGCTGCCTGGCCGGCAGGTGCTGCACCGCGACCAGGAACGCCAACTCGATCGTCTCCCGCGCGACCACCTCGACGTCCGGCCCCGCGCCGGGCTCGGCGCGGTCCAGCAGCACGTCCGGGAACGGCTGGAGCCACGGCACCTCCCCGCCCGGGGCGTGCGCGGCGCGGCGGCCGATCACGTCCAGGCACGCGTTGGTCGCGATCCGGTAGAGCCACGCCCGGAACGACGAACGCCCCTCGAACGTGTCACGGGCGCGCCACGCCTTGAGCAGCGTCTCCTGCACCAGGTCCTCGGCCTCGTCGAACGAGCCGAGCATCCGGTAGCAGTGCACCCGCAGCTCGTGCCGGTGCCGCTCGGCCTCGCCCGCGAAGTCGACCGCCATCCCCGCGGCCTCGCCCATGCCGTCCCTCCCGTGGTCCGCACCGTGACGTGCCCGTCGCACGTCGCGCAACCCGTTGTGACGACACCGGGCCGGAAAACTGTTCGGGCGCCCGGCGCCGGCCGGCCCGGCAGGGGGTGTGACGAGGCCGATCGGCACGTCAACCGCGGTATTTCCTACGACCGGGCCCGTTCGTGGCGTAGTTTCTGCCCGCCACCTCCTGTTCCGGTGGACCTCGCCGTTCGCTTCGCAAGGGTCGTGAGCCAGTGGACCTCGGTGCCCCGCACGGAATCCGGTTCCGCTTCGAGGCGGGACTGCTGCGCGCCGTCCTGCTCGACGTGCACCGCAAACCCCCGGTCGACGCGGGCGAGCAGCTGACCGGCCTGCACGGCGGCACCCGCGACCTGCTGGTCGACGAAACCCGCGACGACACCCGCGACACCGGCAACACCGGCCGGACCCGCGACGGGCGCGTGCGCGCGGTGCTGCGGCAGCGCTTCGACCTGCCCGCCCCCGCCCGCTGGCGGCTCACCATCGGCGCGCCCGGCGCCCACACCGACGACGGCGTGGTGTTCGACCTGCCCGGCTCGGTGCGGCTGCTGGTGTCCGGCACCGAACCGTGCGAGGCGGAGGACGACGGCGTGCGCGCGTGGCTGCCCGCGGGCGAGTCGGAGCTGACCGTCGAGGTCACCAGCGAACCCGTGTTCGACGTCGGCGACACCGCCGTGGTGTGCCGCCCGGACCGGGTGGTCGAGGCGGCCGTGGTGCTCTCGTGCCTGCCCGGCGACCGGCTCGCGCCCCTCATCGTGCTCGGGCCGGAGGAGAGCGGCTCCGCCCGCCGCGACGAACTGGTCGCGGACCTGCTCACCGCCACGGGCGCGCGCCGCGCGGTGCTCCTCGCCGACCCCGGCGAACCGCCGTTCGACCTGCCCGAGCACGTGCCCCTGCCCTGCGCCGACCCCACCGACCTCGCCACCCTCACCGACCGGGCGTGGGCCCTGCTGCGCGGCGGCGAACCCGCGCGCGTGCTCGACGTCCCACCCGACGCCGACCCGGTCGCCGCCCTGTTCACCGCCCTGCGCGCGGGCGCGGCGCTGCGCGTGGTCGACGGCGCGCCACCCGTGCCGTTCGCCGCGCACAACCCCGCCGACGGCGACGAGGCCGTGCTGGTCGAGCGCACCGGCGACGCCGACGACCTGGTCGCCGCCCTCTACGCCCACCACCGCGGCGCGCGCCTGGTCGTCACGCCCCGACCCGACCTGACCGAGGTCGCCCGGGTCGTCGCCGAGGAGCAGGACCGCGTCACCGCCGCGGCCGGCGCGATCGGCGACGCCGTCAAGGGCATCGGGTTCGTCGAAGCCCTCTGGCGCTACCTGTCCACCGGCGGCCACGACCCGTACGCGGCGGTCGAGGCCGTGGTCACCGCGCAGGTGCCCGCCGAGGCCGTCGCCGACGTCGGCGACCGCAGGCTCACCGCGTTCACCACCGGCCTGCCCTACCCGTTCGTGCGCACCGACGAGGCCAACTGGGCGCGCAAACCGATCGGGCACGTGGTCGCCGACCCGGCGCTGGTCGTGCTCACCGAGCTGCACCGGGCGGGCGTGGCGCGCGAACCCGGCGCGTTCAGCCTCGCGTTCGACCCCGGCGTGTTCCGGGAACTGCCCGAGACCACCGCCTCGCTCGGCCACCACACCCACTCGATCGCGCCGGCCGCGGAGGACTCGTCGATCGCCGCGCTGCGCGAGCTGACCGCCCGCCTGCCCGTCGAGCTGGTGTTCTTCAACACCCACGACACCGACCACGCCATCGTGCTCGGCGGCGAGGAGCTGCCCGACCACGACGTGCCCGTGACCCTGCCGCACCGGCCGATCGTGTTCAACAACTCCTGCCGCTCCTGGACCGACCTGGGCCGCGAGTTCACCCGCGCCGGCGCCCGCGGCTACATCGGCACGCTGTGGACCATCCCGCCGAACCTCGCCGCCGGGTTCGCCCGCACCGTCGTGCGGCGGCTCACCGCCGAGGAGACGCCCGCCGCGCACGCCATCGTCAACACCGGCACCCCCGGCGGCATCGAGCGGTCCTACCTGTACGCGGGCACCGTCAACGGCAGGCTCGACGAGTGGCGCGACCGGTCCACCACCGACACCGAGGCCGCCCTGACCGCCTGCGAGCTGCTCGCCGCCGCCGCCCGGGACCACACCACCGGCCCCGCGGCCCGCGTGCTGCGCCGCGAGCTGGCCGCGCTGCGCCCGGTGGCCGAATCGGCGGGCGCCACCGGCACACCCGCCTACGCCGACCTGCTGCTGGCCGAGCTGGCGCTGGAGGACGACGACGCGCGGGCCGCCGACCTGGTCGAGCGGCTCGACGCGGTGCTGCCCGACCTGACCGAGGACGCCGACGAGCGCCGGGCGAGCAGGTACGTGCTCACCGGGGCGCGGGCCGAGCGGCGCGGGGAATGCGCCGCCGCCCTCGCCGACTTCGAACGAGGTGTGGGCTTGGGCGACGCGTGCCGCGACCGGGCGGACGTGCTGTTGCGGATGGCGAGGTTGCTGATGCGCGAGGACCGGACCGACGAGGCGAGGCGGGCGGCGCTGACCGCGCACGAGGAGCACCGGGCGCGGGGCTCGCGAGCCGGTCTGCTGGAATCGGTCACCGTGCTCAACGACATCGGCGGCGACGACCCCGACACCGCCCTGCGCCGCGCCGTCGAAGGCCACGACCTGGCCGAGGAGCTGGGCGACCGGGCCCGGCAGGCCGCGTTCAAGCTCGACGAGGGCGACCGGCGGCGCGCGGCGGGCGACCTCGACGCCGCCATCGAGGCCGCGCAGCGGGCCGCCGAGCTGTTCCGCGCCCAGGACGACGGGCCCGGCGAGCTGGCCGCGCTGCGCCGCCTCGTCGCGTGCCACCGCGACCGCGGCGACCTCGACGGCGCCCGGCGGTGCGCCGCCGCCGGCCTGGCCCGCGCCGAACAACTGGGCGCGGCGCCCGAGGTCGCCTCCTTCCACGACGACCTCGGCGGCGTGCTCACCGCCCAGGGCGAGCACGCCGAGGCGCTGGGCCACTACCGGCACGCGGTGGAGAAGCTCGTCGCCACCGGCGCGTGGGAACGCGGCGCGGAACTGCTCCCGCACCTGGCCGTCGGCGCGGTGCGCGCGGGCGACCCCGGGGCGCTGTGGACCGCGGCCCTGTGCGGCGGCCTGATCTGCGAGGTCGCGCCGCGCACCGTGTGGGCGTCGCTGGTGCCGCTGGTGGTCGACTCGATGAAGCGCGCCATCGAGACCGGGCCGCGGGAGCTGACCCAGCGCGGCATGACCGACTTCGCCAGCGCGGTCACCGCCGGCCGGCGCGAGGACATGCCCGCCCAGGTCGGCATCCTCGCCGACGTGGTGGTCGTGCTGCTGGCGTGGCTGATGGACCGGGTCGACCGGGGCGTCCTCGGCCTCGCCCGCGAGCTGGAGCGCACCACCGGCGGCGTGCTCGACCTGACCGGCTACCTGTCGGTGCCCTACGAGCGCCGCCTCCGCGACCGACCTACCAGTGACGGCCCTCGCTGAGGCCGTCCAGCTCCGGCCGCGACACGTGCAGCACCTCGTAGCGGACCTCGTCGTCGGTCTCCGGCGCCTCGCTCCACAGGCTGAAGTGGACCAGCTCCCAGTTCCGCGGGTCGACGGCCACCGCGGTGCTGTGCAGCGCGGGGTGGCCCTCGACCCGCTCCAGCCCCTCGACGGCCTGCCGGACCGCGTCGGCCGGGTCGGCGTCGGCGGACAACCGCCAGACGCGCTTGGTGGCCCCGGTCGGCTCCCCGGCCCGGCCGCGCGCGAAGGCGAGACCGGTCCAGTGCTGCACGGTCGGGCGGCCGAAGTCCCCGCTCAGCCCCGCGAACCCCGGCCCCCACAGGAACGCGTTCATGCCCTCGACCGCGCGCCACAGGTAGAACGGCGAGTACTGGTTGACCGGCGAGCCGTCGACACCGCGCTCCCGCACGCAGTAGGCCTTCAGGCCCAGGCCGGGGAACCCGTCGGTGAACGACCCCCTCGTGGCCACCCGGTTCCGGATGATCCCCATGTCGTAGTCGGCGGGCAGGGTGATCTCGTAGTGCATGGCGTGCATGGTCAGGTCCCCCGGTAGTCGGTAGCGGTGCGCGGGTACAGCTCGCGGTAGGCGGCGAGGTGGCCCCACGGCGTGGTCACCGACTCCGCGTTGAGCAGCCCGTGCACGAGCGCACGGGCGAAGACCAGTCGCGCCGCTGCGGCCACGGCGAGCGGATCGGCGTCGTGGGAGCCGGTCGCGGCGGCGAAGACCGCGTCGCCGTCGGTGAGGCCGTGGGCGGGCCGGACGGCCAGCGCCAGCCCCTCCTGGGCGGCCTCCGCCAACGGGTACGGCGCGATCCGGGCGTTGGTCGCGACCACGCCGATCACCGTGTTGAACGGCGGCGCGCCGGGCGGACGGGCCGCGCGGGCGGCCTCCAGGTCGTCCCCACCCGGCCCCGGGAACTCGCCGGGCGCGCCCAGGCCCGCGGCGAACGGCAACCCGGTCGCCACGTCCACCGACGGGCCCACCGCGTTCAACGCGGCCACGGCGCCCACCACGACCCCGCCGGGCAGCACGGCGCTCGCGGTGCCCACACCGCCCTTCAGGGCGGCGTTGAGCGCGCCCGTGCCCGCGCCGACGTTGCCCTGCGCCACCTCGCGACCCGCGTTCCGCACCGCCTCGGCGCCCTCCGCCGCACCGGGCCGGGCGCCGAAGTCGCCACCGCGCCCCAGGTCGAACAGCGCCGCGGCGGGCACCACACCACCCAGCACCCGCTCCGCGCCGTCGGCGGCCGACAAGCCGTACGCGCTGCCGCCGGTCAGCAGGACACCGGGCACCTCGCGGCCACCGTGCCGGGGGTCGAGCGCGGCCGTGTCCCGCGTCGCCGGACCACCGCCGCGCACGTCCACCGACACGAGCGACCCGGGCGGGAACAACACCGCAGTCACACCCGTCAGCGCGCCGCCGCCGACCCGCGTCGCGTGCCCGACCAGCACGCCGGGCACGTCGGTGATCGCGTTGCGCACGACCGCGATGCTACTTGCCGACCCCGGCCGGTCCGGCGGTCCCGCCCGGGTCGTGCCGCGCCGCCGGGTCGGTGAGCAACCGCGCACCGATCTCGCGCACCACCGCCACCAGCAGGTCCACGTCCGCCTCGGTGGTCCGCCAGTTCACGATCGCCGGCCGCAACGCCACCACGCCCCGGTGCACCGTCGTGCCCGCGTACACGCGGCCGTCCGCCACCAGCTCCTCGCCCAACCGGCGGTTGAGCCCGTCCAGCTCCCCGCCCGGCACACCCGGCGGGCGGAAGCGGAAGCACACGACGAACACCGTGACCGGCGCCAGCAGCTCCCGGTCCCGCACGAACGCGAAACCGCTGTCACAGGGCACGTTGAGCCACTTGTGCCCGTCCGCGGTCACGTCCACCCCGTGCTGCCGCGCCCACCACCACCGCGCGCACGCCAACCCGGTGAGGTTGGCGAACGTCGCGCTCGGCGTGAGCACCCCGCCGTACCGCTCCGGCAGGCCGAACAGCTCCTTGAGCCACCCCAGCACCACCGCCTCCGCCCGCGCCGCCAACGGCGACGTCAGCCGGTCCGCGGCCTGCGCCGCCGGCGTCGCGCCACCCACCACGAAGTGGAAGAACCGCGGCCCGGACGAGTGCGTCGCGGCCCTCGTCCCGCCGCGGAGCAGCTCGGCCACCGCCGCCGCCGCGCCGTCACCGGCCTCCGGCAGCGGACCGCCGAGGTCGTCCAGCAGGTGGGCGTGCGCGGCGTCGCGCACCGGCAGGTCGGGCAACGCGTCCAGGTACGGGCCCGCGGCGGCGGCCACCAGCTCCAGCACCTCGGCGGCGTTCCCCCGCTCGTTCAGCGGATCACCCATCCGTGGCAGGGTAGACACCGATGACGCGACGTGGGCGGTTCCGGGGGAGGGCGGTCGACCCGTCGGTGGACGCGTTCCTCGGCATCCGGTACGCCGAGCCGCCGTTCGGGGCGCGGCGCTTCGCCGAACCCGACCCCGTCGACCCTGCCGGCCCACCCGTCGACTGCCTGGGATTCGGCCCCCTCGCGCCCCAGGCCGCGCTGCTGCCCGGCACACCCCTGTGGCGACCGGGCCACGAGGACGTGCTCACCCTCAACATCTGGGCGCCGCCCCCGGCGCCCGAACCCCGGCCCGTGCTGCTCTTCCTCCACGGCGGGGCCTACACGTTCGGGTCATCCGCACAACCCGACTTCGACGGCGCCGCGCTGGCCCGCGCCGGCCTCGTCGTGGTCACCTGCAACTACCGGGTCGGGTTCGAGGGCTTCGGGCACGTGCCCGGCCGACCCGACAACCGGGGCCTGCTCGACCAGCGCGCCGCGCTGCGGTGGGTGCGCGCCGGCATCGAGGTGTTCGGCGGCGACCCCGACAACATCACCGTGGCCGGGCACTCGGCGGGCGCGACGTCGGCGCTGTTCCTCGCCGCCGCCGAACCCGTCCGCCGCGTGATCGCGCACAGCCCGCCCAACCGCGTCCACACGCCCGGCTTCGCGCGCGGCGTGGCCGAGTGGGTCGACACCACCACGCCGGAGTCCACCGTGCTGTCCGCCGCCCGGCTCGCCAAGGCCCAGCGCACCGGACCGCTGTCCCACGACCCGGTGCTGTTCGGCCCCGTCGCCGACCGGCTGCCCACCGTGCCGCCGCACGTCGACCTGCTGCTCGCCCACACCGACGTCGAGTACCGGCTGTTCGAGGAACTGGGCAGCTTCCGCGTCGCCCGCACCGCCGCCGAACTCCTGCGGTTCGGGCGCGACTGGGGCATCCCCGACCACGTCGTGACCGCCTACCGCGAGTTCCCCGACGCCCACACCCTGCTCGCGGGCGACTTCCTGTTCGTCGAGCCCACCAACCGCGCGTTCGAAACCCACCCCCGAGCCCACCTGGCCCGCTTCACCCGACCACCGGCGTGGCACAACGCGGACCTGCCGTTCTGCTTCGGCAACCTGCGGGGCGCCGACTTCCTCATCGGCGGCGCCCCGGGCCCCGACGAGCACGCCCTCGCCCGGCGCGTGCTCGCCTCGTGGGTCGCCTTCTGCACCACCGGCGACCCCGGCTGGACCGGCGTCCACCACTGGGGTCCGGTGGTCGAACCGCGCCGCGCCCCGTGGCGGGGCGTCCCCCTGGACCCGACCTTCGGGCACCTCCCGATCCCACCGACCTGACCCCTCGGGCTCGGCGTGGGCTGCGCGCGCAGCCCCCGGGGGGTCCGGCACGATCGGGTGAACCTTCGCCGAAGATGTACGAAAACAGCGTCCTCGCCACTCGGTTAGAACATGAAGGAACCCCGAACCACCGCACCCGCCGGATGCCGGCCCTGGACGCCAGAGCCGGCCGGCCACGCCGGACGTCAGCGCCGGCCGCCGGCCGCCGGCCCCGGCCGCTGGCCCCGGACGGCAGCGTTGCGGCCGGCCCCGGCCCGCTCGCGCCAGCCGCCCGCAGCCGTTTGCCCGCCCGC
>NZ_BAAAKE010000010.1:0-18352 GCF_039527585.1 Saccharothrix xinjiangensis
CCACCCCCCGGATCATGCCTTCGACTGGGGGCGTAAGTCATGCCGGACCCGGCGACCACAGCTCCTTGATCAGGAACCACGAAGAAGGTAACGGGGGGTGGGGACCGGAGGGCCTCCGCGGGCACGGTGACCGGCCGGCCGGGACCGGGCTGCCGGGGGCGGCAGCACGCTCACCGCGGCCTGGGCCAGGCCGACGTCGCGCAGCAGGTCGAGCCGCACCGAGTCCGGGCCCTGCACGGCCAGCACCGCGTACCTGCCGCGCGCCGCCACCAGGGCGCGCAGCAGGTCGTCCTTCCCGACGTCCGGCATGCCCAGGACGGTGATCGAGGTCTCCGGGGTGGCCGGCAGGCGCAGCGCGTCCTCCAGCTCCGGCTCCGGGCGGCCCCGGCGGACCAGGCCCCGGCGTTCGAGGTCGGCGTGCACGTCCGCCCGGACGCGGGCGCGCTCGTCCAGGGTCGCGCCGTGCGGGGTGATGTCGAACGGGTAGGGGACCGACCCCGCCCGCAGGTCCTCCCACAGGACCTCGAACGCGGGCGGGGACAGCGTCGCGATGGTGCTCATTCGCCTCTACTCGCCGATGGTGGGTGGTGCGACGAGCCGCTCGTCGTCGAAGTAGTCGTCGGTGGGGATGAGGTACTTGGCCTTGTGCTCCTGGTCCTCGGCTCCCTGACCGGCGCCGCCCGCGCCCGTGCCGCCCGCCGCGCCGGGGGAGCCCGGCGTGCCGCGACCGGCGGCGCCGCCCTGGCCGGGGGTGGCGCCGGCGCCCGTGGGCCCGAAACCGGACTGGCCGCCCGCGCCCAGCGGACCGAACCCGCCGGGGCCGCCGGGCCCGCCACGCCCGGCCATGCCGCCCGGACCGCCGGGGACGCCACCGGGGCCGCCGGCCGTGCCGCCGGGACCGCCCGGCATCCCGGGACGGCCACCGGGCCCGCCGGGACCGCGTCCGGGCGCGTTGCCGCCACCGGGAGGCCCGGGGCGGACGGGCGGCCGGACCCCGGGCGGCGCGGGCGGTGGCACGGGCCTGCGGGGCGGGACGTTCTGGTTGCCCGGCGGCCTGGCGCCCGGCGGCGCGACCCACGGCGGCTGCACCGGCGGCGCGGTCGGGGGCGGCTGGTTGATCGGGGGCGTGACGGTCGGCGGCGGCGGCGCCACGCTCGGCGGAGCGGTCCACGAGGCGTGGGTCGTGCCGCCGAGGTCGCCGCGCCCCGTGCCCGCCGTCTCCGGCGAGCCGACCCGCGAGTCCGGGTTGATCGAGTTCGTGGTGACCGAGGAGGTCGTCCGGCTGGTGCAGGTGGCCGTGCCCTGGTCCTGGGTCACGGTCGGGATCTCGGCGAAGGTCGGCATCGACGAGGTGGCGGACCGCAGCGCGTCGTCCCGCACCTGCATCACCTGGACGGCCTCGGCCTTCGCGCCCTCCGACTTGGCCTTCTGGAGTGGCATGGTCACGGGCAGCGCGACGACCTGGAGGATGTTGCCGCTGCTCGCCGCGTCGGTGAACATCTTCCCGGGGTTGTACTCGACCGGCTAGGGCATGCGGCTCTTCGCCTCGGAGGCGGCGGTCGTCTGGTCGTGCAGCGCCGCGCCGGTGGCGGTGAAGCGGTCGCCGGTCATGTCGCTGAACGCGCCGACCTTGCCCAGGGCGGCCCGGACGCCCTCACCGGCGCTGCCGGTCCACCCCGACTCCGAGCCGCTGACGATGACCTGGAAGTCCACCGCCAACTGCGTGAAGGTGGAGCCGATCGACTCCCGCTCGCCGGCGATCTCACCGGCGAGGCCGGGGTTGAAGTTCTCCTCGACCTGCCGCTTCATGTCCTCGTGCTGGTGCGCGGGGTAGTTCGCGTTCGGCTCGGGGACCGGCGGCTTCTCCATCGTCGTGTCATCCCCCTCGGGACGCGTCGAACAGCGGGTCAGGGCAGCTTGGGCGCGATCAGCTCGGCGGCCTTGGTGGCACGCTCACAGGCCGCCGCGGTGTCCGTCGAACTGGACTTCAGGTTCGCGGTGATCTCCACCGTGGACGAGTCGGTGACCGGGATGAACACCTCGCAGCCGGCCTGACCGCCCCGTGGGGCCGCCACCTGCGTCGCGTCATATTTGCCTATTGTGATCGGCGACGCTTTTTCCTGCTCGATGTCCAGGTCGTCGATCGCCCTGGACATCTCCGGGATGATCTCGCCGACCACCTGTTCGCCGAGTTGCCCGTTCACGGCGCCGATCTCCTCGGCGTAACCGCCGCCCAGGGGCGTCTTGTTGCTCAATTGGACCGACTGCCGCTGGACCTTGGCCAGGGCGTCCTGCATCTCGGTCAGCTTCTTGAGCATCGAGTCGACCGCGTGCGGGTCCACGGAGAGCGCTTGCGCCTCGCTCGCGGCGGCGACCGCCTTGGTCGCGGCGACGATGTCGCTCAGGCCCGTGGTGAACAGGCCGGCCAGGCTGCCGTTCTGCTGGCGGTACTGGTCCATGGCGTACTGGCCGACGTCCCCCGTCGGGCCACCGCTCTCGCCGGTTACGGCACGAACCTCCCCGATTGCGCTCCGTGGTCGGCTCGGGACTGTATCGGGGTGTTCCCGGGTGGGGTGTGCGTTCGACTGCTCGCACACGAACGGGTTAGGGATTCGACTACCGCAGGAGTGCGGTGATCGCGCGGGGGCGGGGCTAGGCTCGACGGGTGGCCCCTGCGGTGGAACTGAACGTCGGTGAGCGCGTGGTCCGGGTGTCCAACCCGGGCAAGGTGTACTTCCCCGAACGCGGCATCACGAAGCTCCAGGTGGTCGAGTACTACCTGGCCGTGGCCGAACCGCTGTTGCGCGCGCTGCGCGACCGGCCCACCACCCTGAAGCGGTACGTGGACGGCGTGACCGGGGAGGCGTTCTACCAGAAGCGGCTGCCCAAGGGCGCGCCCGAGTGGGTCGGCACGGCACGGGTCACGTTCCCCTCGGGACGGCCGGCCGACGAGGTGTGCCCGACCGAGCCCGCCGTGCTGGCGTGGGCGGCCAACCTCGGCACGTTCGACTTCCACCCCTGGCCCGTGCGCGGCTCCGACACCGACCGGCCGGACGAGTTGCGCGTCGACCTCGACCCGCAGCCGGGCACCGGTTTCCGGGACGCGGTGGAGGTGGCGCAGGTCCTCAAGGAGGTGCTGGACGAGCTGGGCCTCGTCGGCTACCCGAAGACCTCCGGCGGGCGGGGCGTCCACGTGGCCGTGCGCATCCGGCCCGAGTGGGACTTCGTGGACGTGCGGCACGCGGTGATCGCGCTGGCGCGCGAGGTCGAGCGCCGGGCGCCGGACCGGGCCACCACGTCGTGGTGGAAGGAGGAGCGCGGCGAGCGCGTCTTCCTGGACTACAACCAGGCCGCGCGGGACCGCACCATCGCGTCCGCCTGGTCGGTCCGCGGCACGCCCCGGGCCACCGTGTCGATGCCCGTGACGTGGGATGAGCTGTCCACTGTGGACCCCGACGACTTCGACGTGCTCACGGCCCCGGGACGGCTGGCGGAGCACGGCGACCCGCACGCCGCGCTGGACGACGAGGCCTTCGGCCTGGAAACCCTGCTGGACTGGTACGCCGACGACGAGCGCGGCGAGATGCCCTACCCGCCCGACTACCCCAAGATGCCCGGCGAGCCGCCGCGCGTGCAGCCGTCGCGCAAGCGGGCGGAGTGACGGTCACCCGAGCGGGTGAGATTCACCCTGGTGAAATGACCCGGTGGCAAGGGGATCCGCGTTGTCGGTCGCGCCAGGCGCTGGTCCCGGGAACCGCTTCGACCGGAGGACGGGACCGCCGGCCCACAGGTCGTTCACCGGGGCGTCGCGCAGCGCCCGCGCAACGTGCACGATGGGCCCGTGCTCGAAAGACGCCTGGAAGTGCTCCTCCCGGCTGACCTGACCAACCGGGAATACGCTGCGCTCACGCACGCGGTCTGGGGGTTGCTCAACGCGACCGGCCTCGCGGGGGACAGCGCGGTGCGCCCCGACGACCGGATCAGCGACGCCGAGCTGAACGCGGCGTTCGACGACGACGTCGCCACGTACCCCTGGGGCCGCCGGTGACCCGGTCGCCCGAGCCGGCCCCGTGACCGTCGACACCGTCGCCGACCTGCCCGGACGCTGGTACGTCCGGCTGTTTTCGGCAGCGGATCGGCCCTGGTCCGACTGGTCCGCCCGTACCATGGACGGGACTGTCGGAGAGAGGGAGGCGCACCGATGACGCAGGCGTACGTGGTGCGGTTCGTCGGCGGCCCCCTCGACGGCCGGGTCGACTCGCACGCCAAGCCGCCGGTCGCGCCGAAGCCGACCGTCACCCACGTGCACCTCCACGGCGGCCCCAAGATCGTCCACCACTACGACCTGGAGTACGCCGTCGAGTACGGCTGCGAGTACCGCCTCCGGGCCGGCGACGCCGAGGACGCCTCCGCCGACGACGCGTCCTGACGGGACGGCACGAGCGGGGGCACGGAGGCGCGGCGCGGGCCGGTCCGAGCGCCGCGTTCGCGAGCTTGACACCGCAAGTCGCAACCAACCGTAGACAGGCGGCACCTGGGCGTTTACCGTTTGCCAGTGTGAGAGCGCTCTCACGCGCTCCCCCTCACAGAGCTGTGAGTCCCTGCTGGAGGTTCCCGTGCGTTCGATCCGCCCACACCTGGCGGCTCTGGCGGTCGCCGTGGCCGCGACCGCCGTCATCCCCCTGGCCCTGCCCGGAACGGCCGGCGCCGTCACCGTCGGTTCCGGCAGCTACGCCACGTCCCGGCCGGCGGGCTCCACCGGCCCGACCAACTCCGACGGCGCGGCCGTCTCCCCGAAGGTCACCTCGCGGGTGGCCGGCCGACCGGTCCCGACCAACGACTGGTGGTCCTCGCTGGCCTTCCAGCGCTACGCGGGCAACCCCTACTCCGAGAACATGTACGCCCACCCGCTGACGTTCCACGCGGCGGCGCAGGGCCTGGGCGTCGGCTACCCGACCAGCCCGGTCGTCACCCCCGACGGCCGCGGCTACGAGTTCATGCACCAGGACGAGCTGTTCATCGGCGTCAGCGGCCTCAACGCGCCGCGCACGCAGGTCGACGGCTGGTCCGACTGGACGGTCACTCCACTGTGGACCGACGGGACGCGCACCCTGCGCACGACCATCGGCCACGGCTCGCCGTACGTCTACGCGGAGGCCACCGGCGGCAACGCCCGGGTCGGCTTCAACGGCTCCACCACGATCTGGAGCAACACCGGCACCACCCTCGGCGTCACGATCAACGGCCACGACTACGCCCTGTTCTCCCCGGCGAACTGGTCGGTCACCGGCACCGCCGAGGCCACCTCGCCCGCGTCGTTCTTCTCCGTCGCGGTGCTGCCGAGCCGGGACGCGCTGAGCCTGTTCCAGCGCTACGCGTTCTCCTTCGTCACCGACACCAAGGTCAGCTGGTCGTACAACTCGGCGAACGCCCAGCTCACCGCCACCTACTCGGCCACGACGACCGCTCGCCAGGGCACCCAGACCGGCACCCTCCAGGCGCTCTACCGGCACCAGTGGCTCAACTCGGCCGACTCCACCACCGCCTACCGCTACACCTCGCCGCGCGGTGAGATGCGGTTGCGCGAGGGCGCCTCGTTCACCACGCGCAGCGCGTTCAACGGCGTCCTGCCGGCCCTCCCCCTGTCGCCGGCAGCCGACAAGAACCGCCTGCGCTCGGAGATCGACCAGGAGCTGAACGCCGCCGACCCGTGGAAGGGCGCGGCCGACACCTACTGGACCGGCAAGGCGCTGTGGCGCCTGGCCGCGCTGGTGCCGGTGGCCAACCAGATCGGCTACACCGACGGGCGCAACCGGCTGCTGGCGCTGGTCCGCGACCGGCTCACCGACTGGCTCACCGCGTCCTCCGGCGAGAGCGGGCGGCACTTCGCCTACGACGCCACGTGGGGCACGCTGATCGGCTACCCCGCCGGCTACGGCACCGACGCCGAGCTGAACGACCACCACTTCCACTACGGCTATTACGCGCTGGCCGCCGCGATCGTCGCGCAGCACGACGCGACGTGGGCGAGCGACGCCCGCTACGGCGGCATGGTCAAGCTGATCCTCAAGGACGCCAACAACCACGACCGGTCCGAGACGCGCTTCCCGTTCCTGCGCAACTTCGACGCCTACGCGGGCCACGGCTGGGCGTCCGGCCACGCGGGCTTCGCGCACGGCAACAACGAGGAGTCCTCGTCCGAGGCGATGATGTACGCCACGGCGGCCGTGCTGTTCGGGCAGGCCACCGGTGACACCGCGCTGCGCGACGCGGGCATCTACCTGCACACCACGCAGGAGACCACGATCGGCCAGTACTGGTTCGACAAGGACAACGCGGTCTTCCCGGCGAACTACGGGCACGACACCCTCGGCATCGTCTGGGGCGCGGGCGGCAGCTACAGCACGTGGTGGACGGCCAACCCCGAGGAGATCCACGGCATCAACATGCTGCCGATCACGGGCGGCTCGCTCTACCACGCCGACTACAAGGCCGACATCCTCCAGAACATCAACGAGCTGCGCGCCAACAACGGCGGCACCGAGGTCGAGTGGAAGGACGTCATCACCCAGTTCCTCGCGCTGGCCGACCCGGCGCAGGCGCTGACCCAGTACGGCGGCGGCCTCGAACCGGAGAGCGGCGACTCCCGAGCCCACGCCTACCACTGGCTGACCTCGCTGAACACCTTCGGCACGCCGGACACCTCGGTCACCGCGAACGTGCCCACGCACGCCGTGCTGAACAAGAACGGCGCCCGCACCTACGTCGCCTACAACCCGGGCACGTCGGCGACCACGGTCACCTTCTCCGACGGGCAGTCGCTGAGCGTGCCCGCGTCGTCCACCGCGTGGCGCGGCCCGGCCGGCAGCGGCACGGACACCGGCTCGGGCGGCGTCGTCCCCACCTCCACGACGACCACCACCAGCACCACGACGACCACCACGACCACGACCACCACGACGACCACCACGCCGCCCGTGAGCCGGGACGCGTTCGGCGCCATCCAGGGCGAGTCCTACGACCAGCACCGCGGCCTGCTGCGCGAGGCGACGTCGGACACCGGCGGCGGCGAGAACCTCGCCGGCATCGCCAACGGCGACTGGGCGCTGTACCGGGGCGTCGACTTCGGCTCCCGCACCGGCAGGCAGTTCACCGCCCGGGTCGCCAGCGGCGCTTCGGGTGGCGTGAGCGGCCTGGTCGAGGTCCGCGTCGGCAGCCCGACGGCCACGCCGGTCGGCAGCTTCTCCATCGCCAACACCGGCGGCTGGCAGAGCTGGCGCACCGTCCCGGCGAACATCTCCGGGCTGACCGGCCGCCACGACGTCTACCTGACGTTCACCAGCGGCCAGCCCGCGGACTTCGTCAACGTCAACTGGATCAGCTTCGGCTCCTGAGCCGAAGCCCCCGGTGAGGGGTCCCGTGTGGACGACGACGTCCGCGCGGGGCCCCTCACCCCGTTCCGGGGTCGGCACCGACTTCCACCGCTGTCGGTGGCATAGGGCACACTTCACGACCGAACACATGTGCGAGTCGTGGAGGTGGCCGAGATGGCGAAGGCGAAGCCGTTGTCCCCCGAGGACATCGAGCACTTGCGCGCGGAGTTGGCCGCGGGCCGCCCGCCCGCGGTCTGGTTCACCTCCGCCGCGGTGGGCGTGGAAGCGGGCCGGTCGGGCAAGGTGATGGCATTCACCGAGCCCGAGGAGGGCGACTTCATCCAGGTGCGGCCGACGGGCGACAAGGACGACCTGTCGTTCTCGCCCGGTGAGCTGACCCTGGAGAAGCCCGCTCCGCGCAAGCGCGCGCCCGCCGCGCCGAAGGAACCCGAGCCGGCGGCGGCGCCGACGACGACCGCGCCGCCGGTCGAGCACATCTACACGCCCGCACCGCCGCCCGCCAAGCCGAAGCCCGCGCCGGCTCCCGCGCCGAGGCCCGCGCCCGCCGCGAAGCCGACGGCCGCCCGCAAGAACAAGCCCGCCGAGGTGACGGTGACGCTGGTGTCCACCGCCGAGGGCGAGTGGACGGTGGACGTGCAGTGGGGCTCGAAGCGGACGCTGAAGGCGGCGCCCGTGGCGGCGTCGGCGGTGGCGCAGGCGGCGAAGCTGCTGCCGGCCGAGGTGGACGAGGCGGTGGAGAGCGTGCTCACGGCCGCGCGGGAACGGCACCTCGCGCGCGTCGAGCAACTGCGCGCGGAACTGGAGGCGGCCCAGCGGGCGCTGGACGACCTGAACGGCTGACCGGCCGACCGGCCGACCGGGCACGTGTTGCCGGCTCGCCGGGCTGCCTGGACCGGGCTGCCTGGACCGGGCTGCCTGGACTGGACTGCCTGGACCGGGCGGTCGGCGAGCCGGGGTCGAGGCGCGGGGTGGGAGGGACCACTGCCTGGCTGCGGCGGCGATCATCGCCCGGCAGGGACAACGGCCATCGCCCAGCAGCGGCGGTGGCTACTGCCTGGCCGCGGCTGGGGCTGTTGCCCGGCGGTGGCCACCGCCTGGCGGCGACCAGCGCCCGACCGCCCAGCGGCCCCTGGGACGCAGCTCCCGGAATGAGCCCCCTGGAACGCAGCTCCCGGGACGCAGCTCCCGGAGCGCGGCCCCCGGGATCAGGGCGGGCAGACCGTGCCCGAGGTCGGCACCACGGCGTTGACCAGGAACTCCTGGGCCGCCGCCGTCGCGCAGGCCGACTGGCCCAGCGCGCCGTGCCCGCTGCCCTGCCAACCGACCACGATCCCCGCCGGCAGCGCCTGGGCCGCCCGCTCGGCCCCCGCCGCCGGCGTCACCGGGTCGGCGGCCGTGGTCAGGACCAGCACCGGCGGCGCGCCCGTCAGCTTCGGCACGTCCACCTTCTGCGGCACCGGGAACGGGCCGCAGGTCAGCAGCTTGCGCGCGAAGTAGGCCCCGAACAGCGGGTGCTTGCCCCGCCAGTCGTCCGCCAGGCTGTTCACCCGCTCCGGCGGGATCCGGGTCGTGGTGTCGTTGCACGAGGTGATGATCCCGGCGTCCAGCCACGGCGGGCTGTCGTCCTGGTCGAGCAGCAGCGGTTCGACGAAGGCGCTCAGCGCGCTCCCGTCCCCGCCCTCCGCCGCGACCAGCGCGTCCGCCAGCGCCGGCCAGCGCGACCGGTCCGCCAGCCCCGCCAGCACCGCCGCCGTGGCCGTGCCGGGGGTCACGTCGACGTCGGAGCCGCGCAGCGGCTCGTCCCGCAGCGACTCCAGCAGCGCCGCGAACCGGTCCTCCGCGCCCGAGCCCAGCGGGCACCCGCGCAGCGCGCAGTCCCGCCCGAACGCGGCGAACGCCTCCCCGGCCGCCACCGCCCGCGCCTCGGCCACGCCCTGCGCGTCCAGCGTCGGGTCCGGCGCGCCGTCGAACACCACCCGGCCGATGCGGTCCGGGTACCGGCTCGCGTACAGGCCGAGCACCTTCGAGCCGTCGCCGACGCCGATGGCGTTGAGGTGCGGCACGCCCAGCGCCTCGCGCAGCTGCTCCAGGTCGGACGACGCCCGCCAGGAGTCGACCGCGGGCAGCCGGTTCTCCAGGTCGATCACGCACTCCTGGCTCGCCCTGGTCAGGGCGTCCTGGAGGTCCTCGGAACCCGGCTCGCCCGGGTCGGCCTCGACGATGGCCTCCCGCGACGAGTCCGGCACGCACTGCACGCCGTCCGACCGGCCGGTGCCCCGCCGGTCGACGCCGATCAGGGTGTACGTGCTCAGCACCTGCGCGGGCAGCGCCGCCGCCAGCCGCGCGGCCTTCAGCGTGCCCGGCTCGCCCTCGGCGTCGCCGACCACCACGAGCGGGCTGCCGCCGGTGCCCACGCGCAGCAGCGCCATCGTCAAGCTGCCGCGGCCGGGCCTGCTGGGCAGGTCGAGCCGCACGGTCAGCCGGGCGCACTCGTACTCCTGGCCGCCCGCGGGCGCGGTGCCGCCCATGCGGTCCCTGGTCGAGTCGGTGCAGGGCGACCAGGCCTGGGCCTCCCGGTCGTAGTTCGCCAGCGGCGGGACCTCGCGGGGGCCGTCGGGCACCACGGCCTGGGACGTCTGCCCGCCGTCGCCGCGCACGGCGATCACCGGGCGGGTCGACGGCCCCGCGCTGCACGCGGCCAGCGCGGTCAGTCCCACCAGGATCAGGGCGACGTGACGCCGACGCGGCACAGCAGGTCCTCGCTCTCTCCCAACAGCGTGGGCAAAGCCTCACACAATTCAGGTGAGGCCCCGGTGAGCGGGCTGTCAGGATGGGTGACGTGGTCATGGCGCAGGTCGGGGGCACGCCCGAACGCAGGTATCCCCGCTCGGGGCCCGTCAGCTCCGCCGCCAGGGCGTTCGGCGCGATCCCCCCGCCCGCGCTGGTGCTGCTGGGCGTGGTCAGCGTCCAGGTCGGCGCGGCGGTGGCCAAGCAGCTGTTCACCACGGCGGGCGCGATGGGCACGGTCACGCTGCGGCTCGTGCTGGCCGCCCTGGTGCTGCTGGTGGTGTGGCGGCCGTCGTTGCGGCTGGACCGGCGGACGTGGATGGTCATCGGCTCGTTCGGCCTGGTGCTCGGCGCCATGAACCTGTGCTTCTACCAGGCGATCAAGCACATCCCGCTGGGCGCGGCGGTCACCCTGGAGTTCCTGGGGCCGCTGGCGGTGGCCGTGTTCGGCTCGCGCCGCTGGCTGGACGGCCTGTGGGCGCTGCTCGCGGCGGGCGGGGTGCTGCTGCTGACCAGGGTGGACGGTGGCCTGGAGCCGGTCGGCGTGCTGTTCGCGCTGGCCGCGGGCGCCTGCTGGGCCGGGTACATCCTGCTGGGCGCGGCGCTGGGCAGCCGCACCTCCGACGGTCGGGGCCTGGCGCTGGCGATGGTGTTCGGCGCGGCGCTGGCGCTGCCGTTCGGCGTGGCCGAGGCGGGCACGGCGCTGCTCGACCCGGTGGTGCTGGCCGCGGGCGCGGCGGTGGCGCTGCTGTCGTCGGTCGTCCCGTACTCGCTGGAGCTGGAGGCGCTGCGCACCATCCCGCCGCGCGTGTTCGGCATCCTGATGAGCCTGGAGCCCGCCGTCGCCGCGGTGGCCGGCCTGGTGGTGCTGCACGAGGCGCTGCACCCGGCGCAGTGGGTGGCGGTGTTCTGCGTGGTGCTGGCGTCCATCGGGGCGACCCGGACGGCCCGCCCGGAGGTGTAGCGGCAGCGCGGGACCAGCTCGGGGTCAGGACCAGCTCGGGGTCAGGACCCCTCGGTCTTCCCCTCCCCGTCCTTCTCCTCCGGCGGCTCCTCCGTGCCCAACTTCCCGTCGAGCAGCTCGCCGCCGCGCCGCTCGAACTCGCCGGCGTAGGCGGCGGTGTACTTCCGGTAGACCGCGAGCCGGTCGCCGCCCGCCGCGACCTCGGCCCGGAACTCGTCGTGCAGCAGGCGCATGGTGTTGACGTCGCCGCGGCGCTGCCTGCTGTGCAGGTAGGGCTTGAACGTCACGTTCAACCCGCCCACCACGGCCGCCGCGAGCAGCAGCACCTTGCCCAGCGCGGTCTCCGACGAGGTGAAGCCGACCGCGAGCACGGCCGGCACCAGGATCATCACGACCGTGTAGGCCACGCCGGTCGTGCGGTGCACGTTCCGCCACAGCATCAGCCGGCGGCAGTCCCGCCGCATCCGCTCGTCCAGTTCGCCGATGAGCGCGTCCACGTCCCCCACCACGACCGGGAGACTACGCGGGTCGCACCTCTCCGCGCAGGACCGACTCCACGTCGTAACGAGCCGGTTGGTCGAGCTGGTCGTAGCGGCACGACCCGGGCTCCCGGTCGGGCCTCCACCGCCGGAACTGGCCGTTGTGCCGCAGCCGGGCCGGCGCGGCGCCCTCGGTCTGCGCGTAGGAGATCTCCAGCACCCGCTCGGGCCGCAGCGGCACCCACTCGGCCTGCTTGCCGCGCCACCGGTTGACCTCGCCGGGCAGCCGGCGGCCGTCCGGCTCGACCAGCCACGGGTGGTCGCCGTCGGTGACCAGCCCGCCCAGCTCGCCGGCCAGCGCCCGCCGCTCGGCGGCCTTGAACGACCCGACCACGCCCACGTGGTGCAGCACGCCGAGGTCGTCGTGCAGGCCGAGCAGCAGCGAGCCGACCGCGGTGCCCGGCTCGGTGTCCTTGTGCCAGCGCAGGCCCGCGACCACGCACTCGGCGGTGCGGGCGTGCTTGACCTTGATCATGGTGCGCTTGCCGGGCGAGTACGGCGCGGCGGCCGGCTTGCCCACCACCCCGTCCAGGCCCGCGCCCTCGAACAGCTCGAACCACTGCCCGGCGACCGCCGCGTCCGCGGTGGACGGCGTCAGGTAGAGCGAGTCGCCGGGCGTGATCAGGGCCTCCAGCTCGGCGCGCCGCTTCGCGCACGGCTCGTCCAGCAGCACCCGGTCGCCCAGCGCCGGCAGGTCGAACGCGACGAAGCTCGCGGGGTGCTGCTCGGACAGCAGCGCGATGCGGCTCGCCGCCGGGTGGATGCGGTCGGTCAGCGCGTCGAAGTCCAACCGGTCGCCCTTGGCGACGACCAGCTCGCCGTCCACCACGACCCGCGGCGGCAGGGTGCGCCGCAGCGCGGCCTCCGCCTCCGGGAAGTACCGGTTGAGCGGCTTGCCGCTGCGCGACTGGAGGACCACCTCGTCGCCGTCGCGGAACACCAGGCACCGGTAGCCGTCCCACTTGGGCTCGAACAGCAGGTCGGCGTCGGTGGGGATGGCGTCGACGGCGGTGGCCAGCATGGGTTGCAGGGGAGGGTTCAGCGGGAGCGCCACGCCGGCCATCCTGCCCGGCCGGCCGCCTCAGCGCACGCGTTCGCGCTCCTCGGCGCCCAGGTCCAGGCGCACGGCCGCGGGCAGCGAGGTCACGCCCAGCGCCCGGCGGGCCCGCGCCAGCACCCGGTCGTCCAGCTCGCGCCACACCGCGCGGACGTCCGCGCCGCGCCGCAGCGTCAGCCGCAACCGCAGGGCGGGCGTGCCGACGACCCACACCTTCGCCCCGGTCACCCCGCCGACCTGCTCGGCGTCCGACCGCACCGCCGCGGCCAGCGCCTTGGCCGTGATCACCAGCCGCTCGTCGACCACCAGGTCGGGGTGGGCCTCGGGCCGCGCCGCCCGCCACGCCCAGCGCAGGCCCAGGAACACCGCGAGCAGCCCCAGCACGACCAGGCCGACCCGCACCGGCGTCGGGTGGCGGCGGACCCAGTCGAGCACGACCGGGTCCAGCACCGGCCGGTCGACCTGCCGGTGGTGCAGGGCGAGCGCCCCGACCCCGGTGAGCAGCGCGAGCAGCCCGACCACGGCCGCCATGACCCGCTCGGTGCGGTTGGCGCGGTTCACCGGGCCGCCCCGGACCGGTCCTTGGGCGAGAGGACCACCACCGACACCTTCGGCCGGACCGGCAGCGGCAGGTCCTCGACCGCCGACCGCGCCGCCTCCAGCAGCCGGGGTCGCAGCGACGCCTCGTCGTGGACGCGGCTCGTGGCGCGCACCCGCACCCGGCTGCGCGACGCCGTCACCGACGCGCCGGACACGCCCTCCTCGGCCCGGACCCGCTGCCCGACCACCCTGGCCAGCGAGGTCGGCGTGGTCACCACCCGCACGTCGTCGGCCGGCGCGTCCAGCGGCACCTCCGGCGTCCGCGCCGCCAGCGCCAGGACCAGCAGCACCAGCCCGCCGGCCGCCACGCCCGCGCCGACCAGCGCGACCGGCCGGTCGGTCCACGCCCAGCCGGCCAGGGACACCCCGGTCAGCGGGCCGCGCCCGGACCACCGCCACGCCACCTCGGCCACCAGCAGCAGCCCGGCGGCGGCCAGCGCCAGCCCCAGCGGCGCCGACAGCGCCCGCAGCAACCCCCGCAGCAGCACCCGCGCCGTCACCTCGCCCGCGCCCGCAGCTCCGCCACCACCACGGCCACCGACCGGACCCGGTAGCCCGTGATCCGCTCGACCTCCTCGGCGACGCTGCGCCGCACCTCGGCCACCGCCTCCCGGACCGGCGCGGGCCAGGGCAGCGCCACCCGGACCGCCACCGCCACGTCGTCCTCCGCGCCGTCCACCTTCACCGCCGACGGCGTCGCGCCGGGCACCAGGCCCACCGCGTGCGCGGCGACCTTCCGCACCACGGACGGGTGAATGTCGAGGGTGCCGCTCACCGGTCGCGCCCCCGTCCGAGCAGGTCGCCCAGGTCGAGCCGCCCGTCCAGCACGCGGCCGACGACCAGCCCGATCACCCCCACCGCCAGGGTCACCAGGAAGGCGGTGAACCCGCTCGTCGCGGCCAGGCCCAGCACCAGGCCCGCCAACAACCCGATCTGCGTCGCGCTCATCAGCCCTCCTAGGTCAGGTCCCGCCGGGGCTTCCGGCGCAGCAGGCGCCACCACGGCCGGCGCTCCACCACCACCGGCGCGTCCCAGCGCTCGTCCAGCTCCTCGCGCAGCGCCGCCAACCCGAGGGCGAACGCGTCGGGGTCGCCGCCCACGTCCGGGTGGTTGGCCCGCACGAACGCGCGGAACTCCGCGCTCCGGCGCCTCACGCGTCCACCAGGTCGGCCACCACGACGTCCACCGGCGCCGGCCCGGTCACCGCGCCGACCCGCTCCCGCAGCTCGGCGACCACGTCGGGGATCGGCCGCCCGAGCCGCAGCACCACCGCGACCCCCACGCGCCCCGCCACCCGGACGCCGACCACGCGCCGCCCCGGCAGGTAGGAGGTGAAGGCGTCGTCGAGCCGCGCCACGGCCGGGTGCGCGAGCAGCGCCGCCTCCACGTCCTCGGCCACGTCCGTCACTCGACGCGGTTCTGGGCGGTGGGCCGGTCGTCGTCGTCCTCGGGCAGGTGGATGTCGTTGACCGCGATGTTGACCTCGATGACCTCCAGGCCGGTGATCCGCTCGACCGCGGTGACCACGTTGCGCCGCACGGCCCGCGCCAGGTCGACGATGCCCGCCCCGTACTCGACCACGATGTCCAGGTCGATCGCGGCCTGCTTCTCGCCGACCTCGACCGCCACGCCCGCGGTGTTGGCGACGCCCGCGCCGGGGATGCGCTCGCGCAGCGCGCCGAACGCGCGGGACACGCCACCGCCGAGCGCGTGCACGCCGGAGATCTCCCGCGCCGCGATGCCCGCGACCTTCTGCACGACCGACGACGCGATGGTGGTCCTGCCCTGCGAGGTGTCGTCGGCCAGGCGGGCGGGGACGTTGCCCTCCGGCTTGGCGGTGCTCTGAGACATGGCGGTCCCTTCCGTGTCGTTGTGCACACGTTCGGATGCGGACCGTCACCGGATCATGTCGGTAATGTGATGCAGGTCACTCTATATCGATGAGGTGGACGTCCACCACGGGCGCCGCCGGGCCCAGTCGCGCCACCAGCTCGTCCGCCAGCCGCGACCGCAACGCGTCCGCCGCCTCCACCGCGGCCGTGCCGTACCGGGCGGCGACCAGCACCTGGAGCCTGCCGTCGTCCTCCACCGCCGCGCCGCGCACGCGCAGGTCGAACCCCTCCGCGAGGTCCACGGCGAGCCGCCGCGACACCGCGAGCACCGCCCGCCCGGACACGGTCAGCCGACCGCCCTCCTGGTCCAGCACCACCGGCGGCCCGCCGCGCACCGCGCCCAGCACCCGGTCCACCAGGCCGGGCGGCGTCGGCACCGGCGTCACGGCCGCCCGCCGCACCAGCCGCCACCGCTCGCGCAGGGCGTCCGCCTCGACCGCGCAGAACGGGCACCCGGCCGCGTGCTCGGCCAGCTCGGCGTCGTCGTCCTCGGTGACCAGGCGCACCAGGTCGGCCTCGGCGCGACCGCAGGGGAGCGCGCTCACCGCGGGTCCCCCAACTTCGCCATGAGCGCCACCCTCGCCCGGTGCAGCCGCGAGCGCAAGGCCGGCACCGGGATGCCCAGCACCTCGGCCACCTCCTCGTAGCTCAGCCCCTCCAGCTCGCGCAGCACCAGCGGCACCCGCTGCGTGGGCTCCAGGGCCGCGACCGCGCGCAGCACCACGTCGGCGACCTCGTTGCGCAGCACGGACACCTCGGGCCCGCCGTCCGCCCGCGGCTCCGGCGCGGACTCCAGCGGCACGGTCGGCCGCGCCCGGCGCAGGTGGGCCAGCGCGGCGTTGGTCACCACCCGGTACAGCCACGTCGACGCGGCGGCGTCGCCCCGGAACCGCGGCAGCGCCCGCCACGCCGAGATCCACGCGTCCTGCACCACGTCCTCGGCCTCGACCGGGTCGGCCACGACCCGCAGCGCCACCCGGTACATGCGCCCGGTGTGCCGGCGCACCAGCTCGTCGAAGGCCGCGGCATCCCCGCCCACGGCCGCCACCAGCAGCGACCGGTCCTCCTCCGCCACGGGCCAACAGCCGGCCCCGTCTTCCGGCGCGCCCGGGTCCTCGCCCTCCGGCGCGCTCCGGGCCTCGTCCCCCGCGACGCCCCGGACCCCGTCAGGCCCGTCCCCGGCCCCGCCTCCCGGCGCGTCGTCCGCCTCGTCGTCCGGTTCCGGTGTCACGCGTCCGCCCGGCGGTACCGCAGCAGCAGGGCGCTGTCGGCGTGCAGCACCGACGCCAGCTCCAGCTGCCGGGGCGCCTCCGGGCCGGTCGCGATCCGCCCCGCGTCCCCGCCCACCAGCAGCGGCGAGAACGTCACGCACAGCACGTCCACCAGGTCGTCCGCGATCAGCGCGCCGAACAGCGCGGGCCCGCCCTCGCAGTCGACCCGCCGCAGGCCGCGCTCGTCCAGCGCCGCCAGCGCCGCGCGGAGGTCCACCCGACCGTCACCGGCCACCACCACGTCCGCGCCGGCCTCGACCAGCGCCCGCCGCCTGCCCTCGGGCGCCGCGGCCGTCGTGATGACGATCGGCGGGACCCGCGTGCCGCCCAGCAGCGGGGACGAGGGCTCGACCGAGCACCGGGCGGTGACCACGGCGATCGGCGGCACGGGGGCCAGCCCCAGCCGGGCCCGCCGCTCGGCGCGGACCTCGCCCGCCTTGACGCCCTGGTAGCCCTCCGCCGCCGCGGTCCCGTGCCCGACCAGGACCACGTCGCACAGGTCGCGGCCGAGCGCGAAGACCTTCTTGTCCGCGGCGTTGCCCAACCCGGCGGACCGGCCGCCCACCGCGACCGCACCGTCCACGCTGGACACGAAGTTCACCTGCACCCAGGGCCGGTCGAGGCCGTCCGGGTAGTCGTAGAGCCGTTCCAGCTCCTCGTCGGTGATCTCGCCGGTGATCCCGCCGTCACGTGGTGGCCACAACATCCGCACGACCACATCCCAGCACGCCGTTACGCTTCGGGCATGTCCGCCACGCGCCTGTCCGACCGAACCCCGCACGTCGAGGCGGACGAGCTGGTCGCGGCGATGGTGCCGCCGCCGAGGTTCGACGGGGTCCGCTTCGACACCTACGCGCCCAACCCGGACGAGCCGAGCCAGGCGGCGGCCGTGGCGGCCTGCCGGGGGTTCGCCGAGCAGGTCTCCGAGGGCGGTCGCAAGGGCTGGCTGGACTCGCTGTTCAAGCGCTCGACCCAGGCCGACGGCAAGCCGGGCCTCTACCTGGACGGCGGCTTCGGCGTCGGCAAGACCCACCTGCTGGCCTCGACCTGGCACGCCGTCCCGGGCCCGAAGTCCTACGGCACGTTCGTGGAGCTGACCAACCTGGTCGGCGCGCTGGGCTTCGCCGAGACCGTGCGGCGGCTGTCCGGGCACCGCCTGCTCGCCATCGACGAGTTCGAGCTGGACGACCCGGGCGACACCATGCTGGTCACCCGCCTGGTCAAGGAGCTGACCGCGGCGGGCGTCTCGGTCGCGGCCACGTCCAACACGCTGCCGGACAAGCTGGGGGAGGGGCGCTTCGCCGCCGCCGACTTCCTCCGCGAGATCCAGTCGATGTCGGCCAAGTTCGAGGTCGTCCGCGTGGACGGCCCCGACTACCGCCACCGCGGCCTGCCGGACGCCCCGCCGCCGATGGCCGACGAGGACCTGCGCGCCAAGGCCGAGAGCACGCCCGGCAGCACCCTCGACGACTTCACCGACCTCTGCCGCGCCCTGGCCCGCCTCCACCCGTCCGGCTACGGCCGACTGGTCGACGGCGTCACCGCGGTCCACCTCAGCGGCGTCCACCCGGCCCCCGACCAGTCGGTGGCCCTGCGCCTGGTCGCCCTGGGCGACCGCCTCTACGACCGCGACATCCCGGTCGCCGTCTCCGGAGACCCCCTCTCCGACCTCTTCACCGCCGAGATGCTGGCCGGCGGCTACCGCAAGAAGTACCTGCGCGCCATCTCCCGCCTGGTAGCCCTCTCCCGCTGACCACCCGAACGCACGACTCGCGCGCCCCGAACGTACGACTCGCGCGACCTGAGTGTTCGACTCGCGCGCGAGTCGTACGTTCGGGGCCACCGTGT